>CAZOWL010000066.1:0-24965 GCA_964583605.1 uncultured Chromatiaceae bacterium
GCACAATTCCTCATTATGTGTTCATCTCGAATCTTCCACGCGCCCTTGTGCTCCTCAGACTTGTGGGTAAAGATCAGCCCAGAGGGCGAGGGAGCAAACGTGCTGCGCGAGTCTCATAGTAAGACTAGCCGCTTTTGTCCGAGTTGTCGTCGATCAGGCTAGCCACGACCGCACCGAACGACTCGGTCGTGTAGCGGAATACTCGAAGGGTGTCTGACCAGTGGCCGGAAGGCAGTCCGGCCTTCAACCGCAGATGCTCGAGAAACCGAGCCGGATCGGGCAGTTGCTCCCAAACGGCTGGCAGAAAGGTGCCGCGGCGGCGGCCGTCCTCGAGGATGAGGCCGTCAATCCCCGGTCGGACGGCTGCGAGCAGCTCGACCTCGGAACCACATGGCAGAGGCTCAGCGGGGCTGAGCACCGAAAGATGCACCTCGAGTCCTGTGAGCTCGGCCGCCGCGAGCCTCGGGAAACGGGGGTCCTCGAAGGCGGCGGCGAAGGCGTTCTGGGCAACGTCCTCGATCAATGGTCGCACCGCTTCCAGGACGCCGATGCAGCCGCGCAATCCCTGGCTGTGCTTCAAGGTCACGAAGGTCGCGCGCTCTGCCGACAAGGGGACGGGATAGTCGCCGGGCGACGGTCGCAGGGGCGCGCCATTGGCCAGCCCGTGCTCGATTGAGCGCACGGCGAGCGCGAGCAGCGCTCGGCGATCCGCAGCGGAATAGACCGCCGAGGCGTCAATGGAAGACATAGGCGCCGTAGCCTACGACCTGATCGCGGGGACCCGCGGTGTCGCCAGAATTTCGCAAGTCCAAGGTCCGGGCCTTGAGACCCCGGCGCCGCGCCAGCTCGAGCAGGCCGTTGATCGGATGCCGCCCGCAGGCCTGCTCGTAACCGATGTCCTCGGGTCTGAGGGCCTCGATGGCGGCCGTCGTTGCGGCATCGAGGCGCTGCGCAGTGCGGTAGTCGTGATAGTGGCTCAAGTCTGAGCTGATCACGATCAGCGTCTCGGGTCCACCCCAGAGGAGCTCGAGGACCTCGGCCACCTCGCTTGGGGTGGCCGTGCCGACGACGAACGGTGCGATGCGAAAATCATCGAGCGCCTGCAGCAGAAACGGCAGCTGAACCTCCAGACTATGCTCTGGCGCGTGGGCCTCATCCATCACGCGCACCTGTGGCAGCGTCAGCGCGCTGTCGATGGCCGCGCGGTCGAGATAGACGGGCCCGAGCGGGGTGTCGAAGCGCTCGGCGCTGCTCACCGCGAGTCCTGGAACGTGGATGCGGTGGGCGGGTCCCAGTAGGACGATGCGGCTGATCCTGGCGCGCGCCGCGGCCAACGTCGCATAGGCCTGCGCCGCGATGGGTCCGGAGTAGACAAAACCCGCATGTGGTGCGATCAATGCTTTCGGCGGCGGTGAGTCGACGCGCGCCTCATCCAGATAGCCATCGACGAGTCGTTTCAGCTCAACAGGGTCGGCTGGGTAGAAGAGACCCGCTACGGCGGGCCGACGAGCCTGCAACATGAGGAGACCTCCCGCGCCTTTCGTTCGCCGTTGTTGCCCAAGTATAGAGCCGTCGCCGAGAGATTTCGTTCACCACGCAATTCTGGCGCGGGACGCGGGTCTGAATCACTGAGATCGGGCTGAAGTGGCGACGAGTGCCCGGAGGCCGCGACGCGGGCCGTAACTGGCTGCCGCTGCAATCGTCCAACGTCCTGTTGGCTCAGTCGCAGTCTTGCAGGGCGCAATCCGAGCGTGGACAGGAGGGCAATCATGAATGCTGAGCGACTGGGAGATAGTGTCCCGACACGCTATTGGCACCGGCTTGACGATGGCCGGGTCCAGTGTGACCTCTGCCCGCGTCTCTGCCGCGTCAAGGAAGGCCAGCGTGGTCTTTGCTTCGTGCGAGCCTGCCAGGGCGGGGAGATCGTGCTGACGACCTTTGGGCGCTCCTCTGGCTTCTGTGTCGACCCGATCGAGAAGAAGCCGTTGAACCACTTCCTCCCCGGAACACCGGTGCTGTCGTTTGGCACGGCCGGCTGCAATCTGAACTGCCGCTTCTGTCAGAACTGGGACATGAGCAAATCGCGCGAGATGGACACCTTGGCCGATGCGGCCTCACCGGAGATCGTCGCGCATGCCGCCGCTGCGCTCGGTTGTCGAAGCGTCGCCTACACCTATAACGATCCAGTGACCTTTCACGAGTACGCGATTGCCGTTGCCGAGGCCTGCCGGGCGCGCGACATCAAGTCGGTCGCGGTGACCGCCGGGTACATCTGTCCCGAGCCGCGTGCAGAGCTCTTTGCCCGTATGGACGCGGCCAATATTGACTTGAAGGGGTTCAGCGAGGCCTTCTATCAACGTCTGTGCAGCGGCCACCTGCAGCCGGTGCTTGAGACGCTCGAGTACCTCGCCCACGAGACTCAGGTCTGGTTCGAGCTTACGACGCTGCTGATCCCGGGCGAGAACGATTCCGAGGCCGAGCTCGAGGCGATGACCCAATGGGTCGTCGAGCATCTGGGGCCGCACGTGCCGATGCATTTCACGGCCTTTCATCCGGACTACAAGATGCGCGATATCCCGCCGACTCCGCCGGCCACCTTGAGTCGGGCTCGCGCGATTGCCCGCAAGAACGGGGTACGCTACGCCTACACCGGCAACGTCCATGATGAGAACGGCGGTAGCACCTACTGCCATCATTGCGGCAACAAGCTGATAGGCCGCGATTGGTACGAGCTTTCCGACTGGGCCTTGACGGAGGATGGCCGCTGTGCCAGCTGCGGCACGCCGTGCGCCGGTATCTTCGAGGCGCGGCCAGGGACTTGGGGCAGTCGCCGGATGCCGGTGCGGCTAAGAGATTACGCCGCCTGAGGGGAGGTCGTCAGGCACCGGCCATCCGGGTGCGGCCCGAGTGACACAGGATGCCCCGTAGCTGGCTGCCAGGTCCTGTACTGCCGAAGGTCCTCGGCGCTGTTAGCGTGTACGCAAGGTCAGGGATAGCGTAGAAAATGGCTGCTGCCGCTGCCGCCATTGACACGGGCACACGGCGGCGATGGCTTCCAAAGGAGCGGCGCCGCGTCTATTCTCGAGACCGAGAAACAGGTGTTAGAGATCGTTTGGATTCAAGCAGCGTCGCGGGCTGTTCGGCGAAAGATAACGAGACGCCAGAGACGCCGCATCAGGAACACCCGACATCAGACGCCAACAGCCGGGTCCGACGAGGCCGTCGTGGTCAATCTGCCTTTGCACGATTACTTGTACGCGGCGTGGCCGGTTCCTCCCGCTTCCCGGACATGCGGACATTCATGAACTTCCCGAGCAGGTCGAACCAGAAGCTGCTCCCGAGACTCAGTGCTAGAGCAGTGATCAGAAATCCGAGGATCGCGAGCCGGCCGCTCTGGTCGGGCGGCATCGGCCACCCCATCGGATACCCTGCCTCGACGATCTGATTCACCGCACTGGCGATCTCGGCGTGCGTGCATTCTCGAACCGCCTGCCACTGCTTGGCGGTCATCTGGCTGCCGGGGTCGCCGCTCGGCGCGCCACAGCGCACGGCCAGCTGTTCCTGAGCAATCGAGCTCTGATAGAAGGCCTGCGCTGCCGCGACCGCGCGTGCGCGGAGCGCGTCATCTTCCCACAGGCGCTGGGCGATATAGAGAGAATCGGCGTTCAGCAGCACAGCTAACGCGAGAGAGAGGCCGAGGGCGATGCGCTGACTCTGCTTCTTGTACCAACCGGCGGCACGGTTCATTGTGTTGTCGAAGAGCCCCTCGAGCTCACGTACCGTCACATCGACGACGTCGGCGGTGTCCTGGAGTCGATCGACGGCCGCGGCGACAGTCTCCCCGAGCGCCTGCCGTACGGATTCGTTTTGCACCTTCTCGAGCAGCTCCGTGGCCGTCCTGTCAAGCTGCCCGACACGTTCTGCGAGCTGGCCGCTGGTGCTCGCCTCCGCGATGAAACGCGCCAACTGGACGGCTGGGGCGTCCGTGTCGTTTCGCCCCGAGGGCTGTCTCGCGTCAGCAGCCGCTTTCTTCTGGAGGTCCATCACCGCCAGCGCGAAGCTGCGCGGTGGGATGTACGAGGGCCCCCCGTCGAGCGGCTTGCCTTCCTCGTCGACGTTGCCGCGAAAGAGGGGAAAGATCAGTGGATGCGTGTAGAAGTCTCGCCTGCGCGGCTCTCCGATCAGCTCGATGATGGCCTTCTCGAGGTTGCTGGCCCGCCAGTTGAAGGTGGCGGCGAGGAACTCCTGCAATACGGTCACGATGATGCTCAGGACCGTGTACAAGAATACGAGCCCAAGGGCGACGTCGAGCATGGGGTTGCCGAGCACAATGAGCCTCCTCTGCCCGGCGGCTCACGCCGGTTCGGGCGCCGGGTCATAACAGGTTGGGGCAGCCTCTCTGAGAGAGTATTGACCAAAACTCGCTACCCTGCCCAGTCAGGACTTCTGGCTTCAGCGGCTAATAGGCCAATGCGAGCAGGGCGTCGAGATCGAGGTTGGCCTCGCAGTGGTCGGCCAGGTCTTCGAGCGCGGTCTCGACCCGCGCCTCGAAATTGAGCGCCGAGGCTCGCGCCCCAACTTTTCCCAGCCAGTGGGCGCGGAAGGTGTCGGAGGCGAACAGGCCATGGAGGTAGGCGCCGGTGACGCGGCCGTCCGCCGAGATGGCACCCTCCGGGCGCATGGCCCGACCCGGCCCGTCGTCGAGCTGGAGCCACGGCCGCTCAAGGCCCGGTCCGGATGTGCGGCCCATGTGCATCTCGTAGCCGGTGATCCGGCAGCCGCTGTAACGATCGGTGACGTCGATCTCGATGAGCCGCTTCTCGCCGCCGATCTCGGTCTCGACATCGAGGAGGCTGAGGCCCGGCGTCTCGCCAGGTGTCCCCTCGATACCGAGCGGGTCGCGCACGACCCGACCGAGCATCTGGAAGCCGGCGCACAGGCCCACGACACGGCCGCCCTGGCGCACATGAGCGAGAATGTCGATGTCCCAGCCCTCCCGGCGCAGGACTTCGAGATCGGTCCGCGTGACCTTCGATCCGGGCAGGATGACCACATCGGTGTCCCGCGGTATCGGGCGCCCTGGACGGACCCAACGCACACTGACGCCGGGCTCGGCGGCGAGCGGGTCGAGGTCGTCGAAGTTGGCGACGCGCGAGAGCTGCGGGACGGCGATGTTGAGGCCGTCGCCGCCGCCTTGTGCCGGGCGCTCGAGCGCCAGGGAGTCCTCGGCCGGCAGCCGATCGGCCCCGTCGAACCAGCGCAGCACACCGAGCCACGGCCACCCGGTGCGCTCCGTCATCAGGGCACAGGCCGGCTCGAACAGGGAGAGGTCCCCGCGGAACTTGTTGATGATATAACCGACGACACGTGATCGCTCATCGTCTTCGAGCAGGGCGTGCGTGCCGACGACGGCAGCAAGGGCACCGCCGCGGTCGATATCGCCAAGGAGGATGACTGGCAGATCCGCGGCCTTGGCGAGGCGCATGTTGGTGATGTCGGAGGCGCGCAGGTAGACCTCGGCACCACTGCCGGCGCCCTCGACGAGCACGAGATCGGCGTCGGCGGCGATGCGGTGGAAGCTGTCGAGAATCGCCGGCATCAGGCGCGGCTTCAGCTTGTGGTACTCCCGCGCCCGGCAGTTGCCGAGCACCCGCCCACGCAGCACGACTTGAGAGCCGATCAGCGTCTGCGGCTTGAGCAGGACCGGATTCATGTGGATCGATGGCGGGGTCTTACAGGCGCGGGCCTGCAGTGCCTGGGCGCGACCGATCTCACCGCGTACCGGGGTGCCATCCGCGCTCTGCGGCAGGTCCGGATCGCAATCGGCGGCCACTGCCGCGTTGTTGCTCATGTTCTGCGCCTTGAAGGGGCGCACGACCAGGCCGCGGCGTGTGTAGGCGCGACAGAGCCCGGCGACGAAGAGGCTCTTGCCCACATCGGAGGCCGTGCCCTGGATCATCAGCGCGCGGCCGCGACGCGGGCGACACTCGCTCAGCTCGGGTAGCTCTAGATGCGGATAGGGGTCGCTGATTTCTGACATGGATGCATGGCCGAGGGCACCGAGCGGGGTTGCAGCCAACCGGGCGGGCTTTGCTCACCGGGCATGACCCGAGAGCTGCTCCATTGCGAGGCTAACGGAACGCTGTTTGGCAGAGTGATAGGAGCCCAGCCGGGAAGATGCCCAGGCCTAGGACCGCAAGACCGTTCACGGATAGGGCGAAACGGACCGGACCCGAGGTCGTCAGTGGTGCCTGCGTCAGCGGTTTGTCGAAGTAGATGTGCCAGATGACGCGCAGGTAGTAAAAGGCGCCGATGATCGAGAAGAAGACGGCGACGATCGCGATCCAGACAAGACCGATGTCGATGACGGCCTTGAGCACGAAGAGCTTGGCCATGAAGCCGACGAAGGGCGGCACGCCGGCCATCGAGAACATGATCAGGGCCATCAGCGCCGCGTACCAGGTGTCGCGGTCATTGAGGCCCTTGAGGTCCTCGAGGTTCTCGGCATCGAAGCCGCGACGACTCAGGACGAGCAGGATCCCGAAGGCCCCAGCCGCCATCAGGGCGTAGACGATGGCGTAGAACATGGCGGCCGCAAAACCGGCGTCGGTGCCGGCGAGCAGGCCGAGGAATATGAAGCCGACATGGCTGATCGTCGAGTAGGCCAGCATGCGCTTGATATTGCTCTGCGCGACCGCGAGCAGATTTCCGAGGGCCATCGACGAGACGGATAGGATGATCAGCATCCCCTGCCAATCGGCGTGGAGCCCGCCCAGGCCGTCGATCAGCAGGCGCACCGCCAGCGCCAGTGCGGCGATCTTGGGCGCGCTGGACAGCAGCAGCACGACGGGGGTCGGGGCGCCTTCGTAGATGTCGGGTACCCACATGTGGAAGGGCACGGCGCCGAACTTGAAACCGATGCCGACGACGAGGAACGCGAGCCCAAACACCAGGACCAGGTTCTCGAAGCCCTGATCGGCGACGACCTGCGCGACGCGAGTGAGCTCCAGCGAGCCGGTGGCGCCGTAGAGCATCGAGACGCCGTAGAGCAGCATCCCAGAGCCGAGGGCGCCGAGCACGAAGTACTTCATCGCCGCCTCGGCGCCTCTCTTCGAATCACGATCGAAGGCGACCAAGGCATAGAGGCACAGTGCGAGCAGCTCCAGGCCCAGGTAGATGCTCAGGAAGCTGCCCGCGGAGACCATGATCATCATGCCCAGCAGCGCAAAGAGGCCGAGCACATAGTACTCGCCGGTCGCCATGTTCCTGTCTCGCAGGTAGTCCCGCGAGTAGACGAAGACGAGGACGCCGACGATCAGGATCATCACCTTGAGCGTGTCGCTCAAGATATCGCGGACATAGTGGCCGTTCAGTACGGATCGCGGCTCGCCGCCACCGACTAGGACCGTGATCCCGATCGCGAGGAGCAGGCCCAGCAGCGTCAAAAAATGGGTCACCGTTCCCTCTGGCACTTTCTCATAGAGGCCGACGATCAGCACAGTGCTCGCCAGCGCCAGGATGACGATCTCGGGCAAGACGGGGATCAGGCTCGCGGTATCGAATGTCATGGTCGTTTTCCGTTCGGTGTCCGTTCTTGCCTACAGCTTCGAGATGGCGATGTGCTCGACCAGACTCTGCACCGTGCTGTCCATCACCTCCAGGAGCGGTGCCGGCCAGACGCCGACGAGCAGCACGGCCGCAGCCAGCCCGCCAAGGACGAAGCGCTCGCGAAGATTGACATCGGCCAAGGCTGCCACCTTGTCATTGCCGATCGGGCCGAAGACCACGCGCTTCACCAGCCAGAGGGTATAGGCGGCGCCGAGGATCAGCGTCGTCGCGGCCAGGAAGGCGAACCAGAAGTCGGCCTTGAAGCTCGCCAGGATTACGAGAAACTCGCCGACGAAGCCCGACGTGCCGGGTAGCCCGGCGTTGGCCATCGCGAAGAAGACCATCAGGGCGCCAAAGACGGGCATGGTGTTGACGACGCCGCCGTAGTCGGAGATCTGGCGCGAGTGCAGACGATCGTAGAGGACGCCGACGCAGAGGAAGAGGGCGCCCGAGATGAAGCCGTGCGAGATCATCTGGACCATCCCGCCCTGGATGCCCATCACGGCGCCGGTCTCGGTGTCGGCGCGCTGGAAGATCGTGAAGGCGATGAAGAATCCGAGCGTCACGAAGCCCATATGCGCGATCGACGAATAGGCGATCAGCTTCTTCATGTCCTGCTGTACGAGGGCGACGAAGGCGATATACACCACGGCGATCAGCGACAGGGCAATGATCAGCCAATCGAGCGAGCTGCTGGCATCGGGCGTGATCGGCAGCGAGAAACGCAGGAAGCCATAGCCACCGATCTTTAGCATGATGGCGGCAAGGATCACCGAGCCGCCGGTCGGGGCCTCGACATGGGCGTCGGGCAGCCAGGTGTGAACCGGCCACATCGGCACCTTGACGGCGAACGCGATCAGGAAGGCGAGGAAGATCAGGATCTGCTCGGTCAGCCCCAGCGGCAGCGTATGGAAGGCCAGGATGCTGAAGGACTCGGCCTGGATCGCCATGTAGATCAGCGCGATCAGCATGAAGACCGAGCCGAAGAAGGTGTAGAGAAAGAACTTGATCGTCGCGTAGATCCGGTTCGGTCCGCCCCAGACCCCGATGATGATGAACATCGGGATCAACATCGCCTCCCAGAAGACGTAGAAGAGGATTGCATCGAGCGCCGAGAAGACGCCGATCATCAGGCCCTCCATGATCAAGAAGGCGGCCATATAGTGGGATGGGCGATAGGTGATGACCTCCCAGCCGGCGACGATGACGAAGATCGTCGTGAAGGTCGTCAAGAGGATCAGTGGCATTGAGATGCCGTCGACGCCGAGGAAGTACTCGATACCGAAGAGGGGGATCCAGGGCATCCGCTCGAGGAACTGCATCTCAGCCGTCGTGCTGTCGAAGGCGAGCCACAGCGGCAGGCTGAGGGCAAAGGTCGCAATGGCGACGCCCAAGGCCAGACGCTTAGAGAGGCTCGCCGCCTGGTCGCCGCTGGCGAGCACCGCGATGCCGCCGAGGATCGGCAGCCAGATGACAAGGGTCAAGAGAGGAAAGTTGTCCATGCGCGTCCGTCTCCCCTAGGCGTCAGAACGTCACGAAGATCGTCAGCAGGGCAACGAGGCCGACGATCATGGCGATTGCGTAATCGTAGAGGAAGCCGGTCTGGATGCTGCGGGCCCACACCGCCAGCCGACCAATTGTCCTGGCCGAGCCGTTGACCATCCCGTCGTCGATCACTCGACGGTCGCCGGCCTGCCAGAGCATCTGTCCGATGCCGCGGCTCCCGCCGGCAAATATGCGCTGGTTGAAATCGTCGAACCCGTACTTGTTGTTGAGGATGGTCGCAACGGGGCCGGCGCGTCGCTGCAGCTCGGCGTCGATGTCCGGATTGTGCCGCTGGAGCAGCCAATAGACATAGGCGGCGACGCCGACGCCGCCCATCGCCAGGAAGAAGGGCGGGGCGGCCATCCCATGCAGGATGAAGGCCCACTGGCCATGGTAGTGCTCGGCCATGTGGGCGAGCGAGTCGTGCCCGTGGGCGACGTGAATCGAGTCCTTTAGCCAGTCGCTGAAGAGCATCGGCTCGATGGCATACCAGCCGATGAAGACCGACGGGATCGCAAGCAAGATCAGGGGCACGGTCACTACCGCCGGCGACTCGTGCAGGTGATGGCGGGTGTGGTCAGCCATTCGTTCCTTGCCGTGGAAGACCAGGAAGTACATGCGGAAGCTGTAGAGCGCGGTCACGAAGACCCCTGCCGTCAGCAGCACCCAGGCATAGGTCGAGCCGAACGCGTGTGAGGCGCCGACCGCCTCGATGATCGCGTCCTTCGAGAAGAAGCCGGAGGTCCCAGGGAAGCCGATTAGGGCCAATGACCCGATCAGGGCCGTCAGCCAGGTGATCGGCATATAGCGGCGTATGCCGCCCATGGCGCGGATGTCCTGATTGTGGTGCATCGCGATGATGACCGAGCCGGCAGCGAGGAACAGGAGCGCCTTGAAGAAGGCATGGGTCATCAGGTGGAAGATGCCGGCCGCGTAGGCCGAGGCCCCGAGCGCGGTGACCATGTAGCCCAGCTGCGAGAGGGTCGAGTAGGCGACGACGCGCTTGATGTCGTTCTGGACCAGTCCGATCAGGCCCATCAGGAAGGCCGTCGTGGCGCCGATGATGAGAACGAACGAGAGCGCTGTCTCCGAGAGCTCATACAGCGGCGACATCCGCGCGACCATGAAGATGCCTGCCGTGACCATCGTCGCGGCATGGATCAGCGCGGATATCGGCGTCGGGCCTTCCATCGAGTCGGGCAGCCAGACGTGGAGCGGCATCTGAGCGGATTTCCCCATCGCGCCGATGAACAGCAGGATGCAGATCAGCGTCATCAGCGAGACACCGCCGAACAGGGCGACCTCGACGTCGGCCAGCGCCGGCGCACGGGCGAAGACCTCGGCATAATCGAGCGAGCTGAAGTAGGCCGCGATCGCGGCGATGCCGAGGATGAAGCCGAAATCCCCGACCCGGTTAACGAGAAAGGCCTTCAGATTGGCGAAGATCGCGGACTCCCGCGTCGACCAGAAGCCGATCAGAAGATACGAGACCAGGCCTACCGCCTCCCAGCCGAAGAACAGCTGCAGGAAGTTGTTCGACATCACCAACATCAACATCGAGAAGGTGAACAGGGAGATGTAGCTGAAGAACCGCTGATAGCTGTTGCGCCCCGCTAGCGATCCCTTGGGCCAATTTTGCTCGTCGTCGGCCATGTAGCCGATCGTGTAGATGTGCACCATCAACGAGACGAAGGACACGACGGCGATCATCACGGCCGTCAGCCGGTCGACGAGGAAGCCGATCTCGAAACGGATGCCATCGCTGACGAGCCAGGTGTAGACCGCCTCGTTGAACACTGGCTCGTCGTCGAAGAGAAAACGTTTGAGGACGACCAGCGACAGGAGCGTCGAGATGCCCACGCCGATGATGGTCACCCAATGGGCACCGGCACGCCCAATGCGGGCGCCGAAAAAGCCGGCAATAACAGAGCCGACGAGCGGCGCGAGCACGATGGTCAGGTAGAGAGTTTCCATGACATGCCTGTGCTTGTTTGAGCCAAGGCCTGCCGCGACGGGAGCCGGGCTGGCCGTCGTGTCGTGTTATGTCGAGTTGTCCGTCCCGAGTGCCCGCCGCTCTGCGCGACGCGCTAGGCCGGAGCCGCCGCCTCACCCCTTCAGCAGATCCATGTCCTGCACATTGATCGTCTGGCGATTGCGGAAGAGCACGACCAAGATCGCCAAGCCGATGGCGGCCTCCGCGGCTGCGACCGTGAGGATGAAGAAGACGAACACCTGTCCGGCCATGTCCTGCAGAAAGTGCGAGAAGGCGATGAAGTTCATGTTCACCGCCAGGAGCATCAGCTCAATGCACATCAGGAGCAGAATGACATTCTTGCGATTCAGAAAGATGCCGGCCACGGCGATCGCGAACAGGATGCCGCCCAGAATCAGATAATCGGCCAGCGTGATCATGACGCCTTCCCCCTGCGCTCGGCGGGCATCTTGACCAGGCGGACGCGATCAGGACCTTTCTTCACCCGTACTTGAGTGGCGGGGTCGAGATACTTGGTGTCGGGTCGGCGGCGCAATGTCAGGCGGATCGCCGCAAGGATCGCGACGAGCAGGATGGCGGCCGCGATCTCGAAGGGGTAGAGGTAGTCGGTGTAGAGGGCGAGCCCCAGGGCTTCGGTGTTGCTGAAATCGGCCGCCGCACCCGCGGGCTTGGCGAACTGCTCCAGGCCGAAGTTCCCGGGTCCCACGATCAGGAAGATCTGGATCGCCATCGCGACGGCAATGACCAACCCGACCGGCAGGTAGTGCACATACTGGGCACTCAGTGCGGCGACATCGACGTCGAGCATCATGACGACGAAGAGGAAGAGCACCATGACGGCGCCGACGTAGACGAGCACCAGCACGATGCCGAGGAACTCGGCCTCGAGCAAAATCCATAGCCCGGCACTGCTGACGAAGGCCAGTACCAGATAGAGGACCGCATGCACAGGATTGCGCCGGGTCACAACCATGCCGGCGGCGAATACCGTTACGGCCGCGAAGGAATAAAAGAGGAACTTCTCAACGCCCATGATCACTACCGGTCATCTTGTTGTCTCCTCGCTCGCGGCGCCTGATGGCGCTGGGCCAGGTGGCCCCAGTGGTTGGCGGACTGTCCAGCGCGGTTTCGCCGTCTTGTTCCATCATCGTTGTTCGGTAGGTCCGCTGCGCTTACCCCGGCCTTTGGTTGCCCGAGGCTGGCGGTTTCGCTGTGCTCGCCTCGCCCCGCGGCTTGCCGCGTCGGCAGCGGCGCGCTCTAGCGATATGGCGCGTCAGCCGCGCGCGCCGCGGCAATCTCCTTCTCGAACTTGTCGCCAATGGCCAGGAGCTTGTCCTTGGTCATGATGTTCTCGCCGCGCCGCTCAAAATGGTATTCGTAGATGCCCGTCTCCACGATCGAGTCGACCGGGCAGGATTCCTCGCAGAAGCCGCAGTAGATGCACTTGAACAGGTCGATGTCGTAGCGCGTCGTGCGACGCGATCCGTCGGCACGCGGCTCGGCCTCGATAGTGATGGCGAGCGCCGGACAGGTCGCCTCGCAGAGCTTGCAGGCGATGCACCGCTCCTCGCCATTCGGGTAGCGGCGCAGCGCATGCAGGCCACGGAAGCGCGGGGAGATGGGCGCCTTCTCCTCGGGATACTGGACAGTGAACTTGCGCTTGAACAGGTATCCACCGGTGAGACGCAGACCCTGCAGCAACTCGATGAGCAGCAGGCTGTTAAGGTATTCGCGCGCGGCTTTCAGCATCGCTGACCCTCCGCTTAGGCCGCCCACCAGGGGGGCAGCTCATAGACCACCGCCACGGCCACGACCAGGATCCAGGCGATGGTGATCGGGATAAAGACCTTCCAGCCGAGGCGCATGATCTGATCGTACCGGTAACGGGGGAAGGTGGCCCGCAGCCAGAGAAAGACGAACATGAAGAAAAATACCTTCAGGAGCATCCAATGGAAGCCGTCGTCGAGCAGGAAGACGCCATCGACCCAGGCCTGAGGCAGCGGTGACAGCCAACCACCGAAGAAAAGAACGGCCGCCAGCGTCGCGATCAGGATCATGTTCGCGTACTCGGCGAGGAAGAAGACGGCAAAGGCCATCCCCGAATACTCGACATGGAAGCCGGCGACGATCTCGGATTCGCCTTCGGCAACATCGAACGGCGCGCGATTGGTCTCGGCGACGCCGGAGATGAAATAGACGCCAAACAGCGGCAGCAGAGGCAGCCAGTACCAGGTGAGGACGCTGCCACTTTGGGCCATCACGATCTCCCCGAGGTTCAGGCTGCCGGCGGCGACCACGACCCCTACCAACGCGAAGCCCATCGCGATCTCGTAGGAGACGATCTGGGCGGCCGAGCGCATGGCCCCGAGGAAGGCGTACTTGGAGTTCGAGGCCCAACCGGCGATGATGATGCCGTAAACGCCGAGGGAGGTAAGGGCCAGGATATAGAGCAACCCCGCATTGATGTCGGCGAGCACCAGTCCGGCGTCGAAGGGGATCACCGCCCAAGCGGCCAGCGCCGGGGCGATCGCGATCATCGGGGCGAGGAGGAAGAGTCCTTTGTCGGCCCGCCGCGGGATCACGATCTCCTTGACCATCAGTTTCAGGCTGTCGGCGATCGGCTGCAGCAGGCCGCGGAAGCCGACCCGATTCGGGCCAATACGGACCTGGATATAGCCGATGATCTTACGCTCGGCGTACGTGTAGTAGGCGACCAGGGCGAGCAGCGGCAGCAGGATCGCCGTGATCTTGATCAGGATCTGCATGACCACCGGCAAGGATGTCCAGAGCTCCAACATGCCTCACTCCTTCTCCAGCTTGACCATCCCGATGGCCTCGCCGAGCCCCTCGCTGCCCGCCACGGCCGTCGGGATCCGTGCGCAGCCGCGGGCGAGGGCCTCATCGAGGATGATGGGGGCCTCGACCTCGCCGTCGCCTTGCCTGATGCGCACGCGCTGCCCCTGCTTGAGGCCGCGTGAGGCTGCCTCGTCCGGGTGCAGCGACACCGCGAGCCCTTCCGCCAGCGGTGTCTGCTGCAACGCCGTGGCTCGGCGCACGAGTGCGTCGACGGCGTAGATCGGCACGTTGCCGATACGCCACAGTCCCTCCTCGGGCGTGCGTGGTGGCACCGCCGCAAGGTCGCCGCTCGGCGCATTGTCCAAAGGTCTGTGGCAGCGGGCGGTGGCCTCGTCGAGGACCTCCGCAGGGCTGTTCTGCCCGAAGCCGTCGAGCTCCAGATGATTGCCGAGGACGCGCAGGACCTTCCAGCCAGGGCGGGCCTCGCCGGGCGGTGCGACGACGCCGCGGAAGCTCTGCCAGGTGCCTGCGAGATTGACGAAGGTGCCGGCGGTCTCAGCGAAGGCGGCGATTGGGAGCAGGATGTCTGCTGTCTGTTCGAGGGCTGGGCTGCGGAAGCTGGTCGCGGCCACGACCAGGCCGGCACCGGACAGGGCCCGAGCGGCCCGGCTGGGGTGGCTCAGGTCGCGGTCGGGCTCCACCCCCCAGAGGAGGTAGGCGTCCCGTGGCTTCTCGAGCATCGCGCTCGCCGCGAGGCCGGGTCGACGCAGTGGCTCGCCCGCCGGACCACACCCCGGGAGCAGGCCGGCGAGGTGGGCGCCGACGCCATTGGCCCCGCCCAGGAGATAGCCGACACGCGTGCCGCTGGCATCGGCGATCCGATAGGCGAGGGCCTTGAGCGTGCTGTAGTCCGGGTGCGCGATCGCCAGTGCCCCGAGCAAGACCACGCCCTTGCCTTGCGCCGCGGCGCCACGCAGCCCGTCCGCCACCGCCTCGTGCGGGGGCATCACCTCGGTCATGCCGATCAGATCGGCGATTGCGCCATTGGTCGAGATGCCGAGCGCCTTGGCGATCGCGGCGAGTTCCAGCAGCATGCCGGCGGGATCCGCCACGAGCTGCTCGTTCGCGAAGGTCAAGCCGACGCGGTAGGGGTTGATCAACGTGACTCGAGCACCGCCGAGGGCGTTGAGGGCTGCCTTGCGGATGCGGTGGGCCAGCAACGGCTGCTCCTGGCGGATATCGCTGCCGATCAGCAACACGGCCGCCTGCTCCTCCAGGTCGGCAATCGAGACGCCGAGCCATGGACGGGGCGGGTCGGCGGCATCGCCGCGAAAGTCCCGCTGACGGAGCCGGTGGTCGATATTGGCGATGCCGAGACCCCGCGCCAGCTTCTGCGCGAGGTACATCTCCTCGAGTGTCGCGCTCGGGGAGACCAGCACCCCGACCCCGTTCGGATCTGCCTCGACGCGGGCTTTTAGGCCGGCGGCGGCCAGGTTCAAGGCGTCCGCCCATGGCAGCGCCTCCCACTCGCCATCGCGCTTGACCAGCGGCTCAAGCAGTCGGTCGGAGCTCTGCAGGCCCTGGTAGCTGTAGCGATCCCGGTCCGAGATCCAGGTCTCGTTGACGGCCTCGTTGTCGCGTGGATGGACACGAACGACGCGGTTGCGTCGGAAGTGCACCTGGATGTTCGAGCCGATGCCGTCATGCGGGGCGATGCTGTCGGCCGCGTTCATCTCCCAGGCGCGGGCCTGGAAGCGTGACGGCTTGGCGGTCAAGGCGCCTACCGGACAGAGGTCGATGACATTGCCTGAAAGCTCGTGGGCGACCACTTGTCCGACGAATGTGCCGATGCGCATGTGCTCGCCGCGTCCCGTCGCGCCGAGCTCCCGGAAGCCGGCGATCTCCTCCTCGAAGCGCACGCAGCGCGTGCAGTGGATGCAGCGGGTCATGTCGGTTGCGATCAGCGGCCCGAGATCCTCGTCTTTGACGACCCGTTTGCGTTCGGTGTAGCGGGAGACATCGCCGCCGTAACCCATCGCGACGTCCTGCAGCTCGCACTCACCGCCTTGATCGCAGATCGGGCAGTCGAGCGGGTGATTGATCAGCAGGAATTCCATCGTGCCGCGCTGGGCCTCAAGCGCCTTGGCCGAGCGGGTCTGGACCGTCATGTTCGTGGCGACCGGTGTCGCACAGGCCGGCAGCGGCTTCGGGAAGGCCCGGCCACCCTGCTCGACCTCGACCAGACACATGCGGCAGTTGGCCGCAATCGACAGTTTCTTGTGATAACAGAAACGTGGGATGACGATGCCCAAGCGGTCGGCGACCGCGATGATCATCTCACCAGGTTGGGCCTCGGCGGTGCGCCCGTCGATTTCGATGGTGACCGTGTCCGTCATGGATATCTCGCTGGAAAGATCCCAGGCGCGACCCTCGGTAGCGGGCCGCCCCGGCGATAAGCGACGGCGGCGGGCGCCCGATAGCTCGGGGCGCGAGACGGGCGGTCGCCCGTTGTAGTGCGGGCGTGCGCCGGCATCAGGCCGCCATCGGGGTGCCGTGCACGATGAGATGCTCGAACTCGTGCCGGTAGTGTTTCAGGAAGCTCTGCACCGGCATGGCCGCCGCGTCGCCGAGGGCGCAGATGGTGCGCCCACCGATGCGCCCGGCCACGCTGTCGAGCAGCGTGAGATCCTCGGGGCGGCCCTGGCCAGCGAGGATGCGGTGCAGCACCCGCGCGAGCCAGCCGGTGCCCTCGCGGCAGGGTGTACACTGACCGCAGGACTCATGCGCATAGAAGTCGGCCAGGTTGCTCAGCGCAGTGACCATGCAGGTCCCCTCGGCCATGACGATCACCGCGCCGGAGCCGAGCATCGAGCCGGCCTTGGCGAGGGAGTCGTAGTCCATGTCCGTCTCGAGCATCACGTCGCCCGGGACGACCGGGACCGAGGAACCGCCTGGGATCACGGCCTTGAGACGCTTGCCGTCCTTGACCCCACCGGCCAGCTCGAGGAGAGCCTTGAACGGCGTCCCGAGTGGTACCTCGAAGTTGCCGGGCCGATTGACGTGGCCGGTGACGGAGAAGAGCTTGGGGCCGCCGTTGTTCGGCCGCCCCTGCTCCAGGAACCATTGTCCGCCCTTCTCCAGGATCACGGGCACTGAGGCCAGGGATTCGGTGTTGTTGATCGTTGTCGGTCGGCCGAAGAGTCCGGCCTGCGCCGGGAACGGGGGTTTGAAGCGCGGCTGGCCCTTCTTGCCCTCGATCGATTCGAGCAAGGCCATTTCCTCGCCGCAGATGTAGGCGCCAGCGCCGAGATGGATATAGAGGTCGAAATCGAAGCCCGAGCCAAGGACGTTCTTGCCGAGCAGCCCGGCCGCATAGGCCTCCTTGAGGGCGGCGGCGAAGCGCTCGGTCGGTTCGTAGAACTCGCCGCGGATGTAGTTATAGCCGACGGTGGCGCCGATGCAGTAGCCGGCGATGGCCATCCCCTCGATCAGCTGGTGGGGGTTGTAGCGCAGGACATCGCGGTCCTTGCAGGTGCCCGGCTCGCCCTCGTCGGAATTGCAGACGATGTACTTCTGCCCGGGGGCCTGGCGCGGCATGAAGCTCCATTTGAGCCCCGTCGGGAAGCCGGCCCCGCCGCGTCCGCGCAGCGCCGAGAGCTTGATCTCCTCGATCAAAGCGCCCGGATCGGCCTTATCCTTGAGGATCCGCTCCCACTGGGCATAGCCGCCGATCTGGCGGTAGGTGTCCAAGGACCACGGGCGGTCGAGGTGTAGGGTGCGGAAGCAGACGCTGTTCTGGTTCTCGACCATGGCCTACTCCAGGTCGTCGATCAGCTTGTCCAGCGCCGCTGGGGTCAAGCATTCGTGGTAGGTCTTGTCGATCATCACCGCCGGGGCATGTCGACAGGCGCCAAGGCACTCGACCTCCTTAAAGGTGATGCGGCCGTCGGCGCTCGTCTCGCCCGGGCGCAGGCCGTACTTCTCACCGACGTGCTCGATGAGCTCCTCGGAGCCGCCGAGTAGGCAGGAGATGCTGTTGCAGACACAAACCTTGTGCCGCCCGACCGGCTCGAGATCGTACATGGCGTAGAAGGTCGCGACCTCGTAGACGGCGATCGGCGGCATGTCGAGGTAGGCGGCGACGTCGTCCATCAGCTCGCGTGAGAGCCAACCACCGTTGTGCTCTTGCACGAGCGTCAAGGCAGGCATCACGGCGGATTGCTTCCACTCTGGGGGGTATTGCGCGACCCAGCGGTCGATCTCGGCGCGGATCTTCGCCGTGAATAGCTGATCCTTACCGACGCCCCGGGGCCCCTCTGGGCGCGGCGTCGTGGCGACAGGTGTGTCTCTAGAGCCCATTAGCGGTCGATCTCCCCAAAGACGACATCCAAGGTGCCCACCAGCGCGACGACGTCGGCCAGCATGTGGCCGCGGGCCATCTCGTCCATGGCCGCGAGATGGGGGAAGCCGGGTGCCCGGACCTTGAGCCGATAGGGCTTATTGGCGCCGTCGCTGATGATGTAGCAACCGAGCTCGCCCTTGGGCGCCTCCACAGCCGCATAGACTTCGCCGGGCGGCGGGCAGTAGCCCTCTGTGAACAGCTTAAAGTGGTGGATCAAGGCCTCCATGTCGTCCTTCATGGCCTCCCGGTTGGGCGGCACGATCTTGTGATCGTCGATGGCTACGGGGCCGGGATTGGCCCGCAGCCAATCCACGCACTGCTTGATGATGCGATTGGATTGGCGCATCTCCTCGATGCGCACGAGATAGCGATCGTAGGAGTCGCCGTTGACGCCGACGGGGATGTCGAAATCGACTTGATCGTAGGCGGCGTACGGCTGCTTCTTGCGCAGATCCCACTCGATGCCGGAGCCGCGCAGCATAGGCCCGGTGAAGCCGAGCTGCAGCGCGCGCTCGGGGGAGACGACGCCGATCCCGACGGTGCGCTGCTTCCAGATTCGGTTGTCGGTCAGCAAGGTTTCGTATTCGTCAACGCAGCCTGGAAATCGCTCCGTGAAATGCTCGATGAAATCGAGCAGCGATCCCTCACGGACGGCATTGCGCTCGGCGATCTCCTTGTCGGAATGCCATTTCGAGCCGCCGGCGTATCTCGGCATGGTCTCGGGCAGGTCCCGGTAGACGCCGCCCGGCCGATAGTAGGTGGCGTGCAGGCGGGCGCCCGAGACGGCCTCGTAGCAGTCCAGCAGGTCCTCGCGCTCGCGGAAGCAGTAGATAAAGATGGACATCGCGCCGATGTCGAGGCCGTGAGCGCCGAGCCACATCAGATGGTTCAGGATGCGCGTGATCTCATCGAACATGGTGCGGATGTATTGCGCGCGGATTGGCGGCTCGACGCCCAAGAGCTTTTCGATGGCGCGGACATAGCCATGCTCGTTGCACATCATGGACACATAGTCCAGGCGGTCCATGTAGCCGATCGTCTGATTGAACGGCTTGGACTCGGCCAGCTTCTCGGTGCCGCGGTGCAGCAGGCCGATGTGCGGATCGGCCCGCACGACGACTTCGCCGTCCATCTCCAGCACTAGGCGTAGGACCCCATGTGCTGATGGGTGTTGCGGCCCGAAGTTGAGCGTGTAGTTGCGGATCTCAGGCATCGGCGGCGCCCTGCGCAGGTGCTGCTGGCGCATCCCCTTTGAGATAACGGCTATCGGCGCGGATCACCTTCGGCACCAAGACGCGCGGCTCGATCGTGACGGGCTGATAGACGACGCGTTGTTGCTCGGGGTCGTAGCGCATCTCGACATGGCCGCTCAACGGGAAGTCTTTGCGGAACGGGTGACCGACGAAGCCGTAGTCAGTCAAGATACGGCGCAGATCGGGATGACCGCGGAACAGGATGCCGAATAGGTCGAAGGCCTCGCGCTCGAACCAATCGGCGGAGCTCCATATGCTGCGCACGGAGTCGACTATCGGTGGGTCGCCGCCGGCATAGACCCTCAAGCGGAGTCGCCAGTTGTGGCGGAGCGAGAGGAGGTGAAAGACGGCGGCGAAGCGCTTGGGGTCGTTGAGGGCCAGATCGTCCATCGCATCGACGCCGCGCCCGAAGCCAGTCGTCGAGGCATCGGTGGTCTCCCATTCCGCCCGACCATAGGCCGAATAATCGACGCCGCAGAGGTCGATCAACTGCTCGAATCGCAGCTCCGGCTGGTCGCGCAGCATCTGCGCAACCTTCAGAAGCGAGTCGGACGGCACGACGACGGTTGCCTCGCCGAGCTCGGTTAGGATCTCGCATCCCGAGCCGTCAAGCCTGGACTGCAGCGCCGGCAGAAGGACCTCGAGCCAAGGCGCGCCGGTGTTCAAGACCTCATTTGCCATGGATATACTGCTCAGCGGGCGATGGTATTCGTGCGGCGGATCTTGTTGTGGAGCTGCAGGATCCCGTACAGCAAGGCCTCCGCGGTCGGCGGACAGCCGGGGACGTAAACATCGACGGGGACGATCCGATCGCAGCCGCGGACGACCGAATACGAATAGTGATAATAACCGCCGCCGTTGGCGCACGAGCCCATGGATATGACCCAGCGCGGCTCGGCCATCTGGTCGTAGACCTTGCGCAGCGCCGGGGCCATCTTGTTCACCAGGGTCCCGGCGACGATCATCACGTCGGATTGTCGCGGGCTCGGGCGAAAGATCATACCGAAGCGATCGAGATCGTAGCGCGCGGCACCGGCATGCATCATCTCGACCGCGCAGCAGGCCAGGCCAAAAGTCATCGGCCACATGGAGCCGGTGCGGGCCCAATTAATTAGCTTATCGGCCGTAGTGGTGACAAAGCCTTCTTCAAGCAGCCCTTCTATTCCCATTCCAAGGCCCCCTTGCGCCATTCGTAGATGAACCCGACGACGAGGATACCGAGGAAAACAGACATGGCGACGAGGGCGACCATTCCCAACTGATCCAGGGCGACCGCCCAGGGAAACAGAAAGGCGATTTCCAGATCGAAGATGATGAAAAGGATGGCGACCAGATAATAGCGGACGTCAAATTTCATACGCGCGTTCTCGAAGGCGTCGAAACCGCATTCGTATGGTGAGTCCTTCTCCTGATCGGGGCGGCGCGGGCCGAGAAGATATCCCAGCGCCAATGGCCCGACACCGACCAAGATCCCGATGAGGATGAAGATCAGGATCGGCAGATAGTTCTCTAGCACGCGTCCTCCCCAAATAATAGATTGTATCGATGTGGGGTATAGTCGATCGAGTCTAGTGCAGCGAGCAGGCGAGTGTCAACCCAATAAACCACCCTGTTTGTTTTCTGATTCAGACAGTTAGTTCGTATCGTGTGGACAAAAAAAACGGCACGTCGGTTCACCCGAAGTGCCGTTGCAAAATGGTGCCGACGGACGGACTCGAACCGTCACGGCTTGCGCCACTACCCCCTCAAGATAGCGTGTCTACCAATTCCACCACGTCGGCGGCTGAAAAACCGTCAATTGCCGCTGGGCACCGGCACGTCGTTCACATTCGGCGAGAATACATCATTCAATGCGGGCACATCATTCGTTGAGTCTTCGATACCCATCGGGGTCGGCACCTCGGGAGGTCTCGGCAGATCACCAGGTGTTGGCACATCCGGCTCGGCTTCCGTAGGTGGCTCCTCCTCGTCCATGCGCGTCTCGGGGCGCGCCTCGTCAACCCGTGTGCGGTCCATAAGGCTCTCTGGCTTCCCGGCCTGTGTCGCGTAATAAGCCAACGCGATACTGGTCAGGAAAAACAGCGTTGCCAAGATGGCTGTCGTGCGGGAGAGGAAATTGCCGGCGCCCCGCGATCCGAACACCGTGGCCGAGGCGCCGCCGCCGAATGCCGCGCCGGCATCGGCGCCCTTCCCATGCTGGAGGAGGACCAGGGCGATGACGCCGATGGACAAGAGGACGTGAAGAACCGTCAAAATGGTCTGCATGATGTTAGCGGCGGGTATCCGCAGCGGCGCAAATAGCGAGGAAATCGGTGGCCTTTAGTGAGGCGCCGCCAATCAGTCCGCCGTCGATATCTGGCTGGGCAACGAGCTCCGCTGCATTCTCCGGCTTCATGCTGCCCCCGTAGAGGATCCTTACTCCTGCCGCGATCGCGGGGTCCTTAGCGGCAATCCGTCCGCGGATGAAGGCGTGGACCTCTTGGGCCTGCTCGGGGGTGGCCGTCAGGCCTGTGCCGATGGCCCAGACAGGCTCGTAGGCGATGACCGTCGAGGCAAAGGCCTCGACGCCGCTCAGCTCGAGGACGGCGTCGAGCTGGTCGGCAACGACCTCTTCGGTGATCCCTGCCTCCCGTTGCGCGAGCGTCTCGCCGACGCACAAGATCGGGATCAAACCGTGCTCGCGGGCGATGGCCTCTTTGCGTGCAACCAATCGGTTGTCCTCACCGTAATATTGCCGCCGTTCCGAGTGTCCGACGATGACGTACCGGCAGCCGAAATCCCGGATCATTGCTGCGGCGACCTCGCCGGTGAAGGCGCCCGAGGCCTCGGTGGAGACATTCTGCGCTCCCCAGGCGATCGAGGTCCCGCTCAGCGCCTCCTCGGCGATCGGCAGAAACGGGAAGGGAGGGCAGACGGCCACCTCCACCCGGGTGATGCCACCGATCCCCGCCTTGATGCCATCCAGCAGCGCAGGGACGCTGGCGCGAGTCCCGTTCATCTTCCAGTTGCCGGCGACCAATGGTTGACGCATCGCTTACTCCTCAAAAACGAGCGCAGCAATCTAGCCGTTCCCCGCAGTGAAATCAAGTCTGTTGTCGCTCCGCGACAGGATTCGATTGCGGCTCTCGGTTTGGCCGTGCTGCGGGGAGGCCGCGGGTTGGACGAGAAGGAGGCCGGGATGTGCGCCAGATGGCCGTCGGCTTCGGACTGTGTCGGGACGGCACTTGATTGTCTGCCGGTGTACTATAGGTAGGAGCCAAATGACGGAGGTCGGCGCTGGCCAGCGTCGGTAACTCACAATCGCAACCATTTGTGGCCCTTGCCTATGAAGAAGCTGCTCAATTTTGTGGCCGCCATTGGTCTCGTCGGCGGTGCTCATGCAGATCCTCTGCTCGAGGAGTACCTGTCCGCGCCGACTCTTCCGCCGGCGACCGTTGCTGGTGAGGCGGTCGAGCCCGAAGTCACGATCATCGAGACGGGGCAGGAAGTGATTTACGAATATCGCGTCCGCGGACGACTTTATATGGTGCGGATCGAGCCCTTGGCGGGTCCAGCGTATTTCCTGCTCGATACGAACGGTGACGGGATCATGGATGTGCAGGACAACCGCCCGTGGAACATGGCGGTGCCTCAGTGGACCTTGTTCAGCTGGTGAGTCAGCGAGCAGTGCTCGGTGGGCGAGCGATCCCCGGCGTGCGACGTGATGCCTGCCGTCTTCTCGGGGCCATGCCAGAACTTGGCTGCTCTGCGGCCTTGTCAGAAGAGCGACGATTGCCCTTGGGCTGTCAAGTCGCGGTAGGGTGGCCTCTGCCGATTCACGGTCTCGCGCAACGCCTGGTCGAGCTCCGGCTGCGGATCGCGGAACATCACGCGAACCTCGCTCGCGTCATGGTGAACGACTACGGCCGGAATTAGCCACTCCTTGCCCAAGTACTCGAATTCGAGCTCAATGAGCGTGCCGGCGGGGATAGTCACCGCCCGGACGTCGAGACACATGCCGTATAGAGATAGGTTGCGCGCCTGGGCGTGAGAAAATCGACGACGGCGATACCTTATATAGACTTGAAGATCGATCGGATGACGCGTGCTGTAGCGATGCTCGGCGGACACGATGAGATCTCCCGGGTTCTTTCTCCTTGAAGCCCACCATGTTAGACACAAACTTTGACAAACTGATGACCCTTGTGCCGACGGTGCGCGATAAGTGGTACCGACGCACAAGTCCGTCCGTCGTCCGCGAGCGTGGTCTATCTGAGGCGCGGGCGCCCCACCCAATCTCCGCTATGGGCGGCTCCAGGAGTAAGCGGCATGACTGAAGCGGCCCTAGGCCATGTCGTGGACGGCCTGGCAGCTGGCGAGCTGGTCCCGTTTCTCGGTCCCGGTGCCTTGGCTGGGGCCCTAGACCGGGCAACCAATGAGCCCATCCCGGCGCACAACGAGAGCCTTATCCTCGGCCTCAACAATGGGCGGCCGATGTCCCCCCGCCTGATGTGGGAGTTCTCCCGGGCGGCGATGCATGTCGAGCAGAAGCGGGGGCGAGGTGCCGTCCAGCGCTTCCTCGTACACACCTATTCCGAGCGCGTCTGGACCCGGGCCCCGTTGCATGGCTGGCTGGCCTCGCGGCGTCTACCCTTCGTCATCGACCTGAACCGCGACGCACAGCTGCAGGAGTGCTATGCCGATCGGCCGCACTTGCTGGTGCGGGGTGTCGCTCGCCTCGGTGGCACGGCGTACCGCTTCCGGATCCATCGTTGGGGCGGCGATAGCTACAGCGAGCAACATCAGGAAAGCGTGGACTGGGCGCTCCCGGTCCTGTTCAAACCGATGGGGAGCCCGACGCCAGATCCTGCCTTCATCGCCTCCGATGCCGATTATGTCGATTACCTCACCGAGCTGATGGGCGGTTTCGCGGTGCCCGATTTCGTGAAATCGGATCGTGTCGGGAGGCAGTATGCCTTGTTGGGTCTGCGGTTGAGCAGGGATACCGAGCGCATGCTCGTTACGCACCTAATCGAAGGGGCAGGCCATCCGGCCGGTTGGGCCCTCCTCCCCGAGCCGACAGAAAAGGAGCGCCGGTTCTGTCGGCGTTTGGGGCTCGAGATCATTTCCGCCGACGTCCAGGACCTCGTCGCCGCCTCGGGCGCTCGGCGTGAGCCTACGGACCTGATCTCGCTGGGCCATCAGGCCGTTGGCGACTAGCCAGCCGGTCGCCATGGGAGGAGACGTTGTCGCTTACGGGGGCGGCGCCCTGGTGGATGGAGGTGAGTTGGGGCTGGCTCAGGGCGCTACGGGGGTACAATCGAGCTTGGCCGTCTAACGATCATGGGACGAGGCGAGCCACCCCAGATGATGAAATGCCGCCTCGTCC
>CAZOWL010000067.1:0-24812 GCA_964583605.1 uncultured Chromatiaceae bacterium
GGCCCGCCTGGCGGGGCAAGAAGATCCCAATCTCTCGCGCAGCGGCGGATGAACCTCGAGTGTATCTGAAATACCATCGCTTCAAAACCGAAACCGCCAGGCCGACAAGGCTGAGGCGCACTGTAAGGCGCCCGCTGCAACAGATCTGAGCGTCAGCTCACGCTACCGGATCTGCCGGGATTGCGCGACGCCTGATCCCGTTCGGCTAACGATCACGGGGCGAGCCGAGCCACCCGGGGCCGTGAAATGTCGCCTCGCCGCTGATCGTGCCCTTACCCCGACCCTCTCCCAGATGGCGAGGGAGCGAACGTGCCGCGCGGATTTCATCGACAGGTCAGCGGCATCGGATATCAGACCGCAGGATTCTAAGCATGTGACCCGGTACCGGGGGGTGCGGCGTTTCGACAAACATTGTGGTGGGTGACTACCAGCGCTGTGCATAATAGCGCCGCAGTCGCGGCGGAATCCCCGGCTTGGCCGGTTGGTTCTCGCCTATCCGACGCATCGCCTGTTCTTGGAGTACACGATGAGGACGCCAATGATCAAGCCAGTGGGCTCTGATGAGCTGCAACCCCGCTTCGTTTACGACGTCGACCGTCACCACGAGCTCGTCCGCGAGGCCGAGACACTCCCCTCGGTACTGGTCAGCTCTCAGACGGCAGGCAATGTGGTCATGCTGGGTGGCGGCTACTTTTCGCCGCTGAGAGGGTTCATGGGGCTCGATGACGCATTGGGCGTGGCAGAGTCGATGACCATGGTAGACGGGCAGTTTTTTCCTGTGCCGATCCTATGCCTGCTCGATGATGTCGCACCCATCGCCGGGGCCAAGCGGATTGCTCTGCGCGACCCGAACCTGGAGGGTCACCCGGTGCTGGCCATCCTCGATATCGCTGCGATCGAGGATGTCAGTGATGAGCAGATGGCGATCATGACTCGTCAGGTCTACCGCACGGAGGACCCAAGCCACCCCGGTGTGGCCACGTTCAATGCCCATGGACGCTATGCGGTCTCAGGACCGATCGATGTCCTGCACTTTTCGTATTTTCAGCAGGATTTCCCAGATACGTTCCGCACGGCCGTGGAGATTCGCAACGAGATCGCCGAGCGGGGTTGGCAGCGCGTCGTCGCCTTCCAGACCCGCAATCCGATGCACCTCGCGCATGAAGAGCTGTGCCACATGGCGATGGAGCGGCTGGAATGTGACGGTCTCGTCATTCACATGCTGCTCGGCAAGCTCAAGCCGGGCGATATCCCAGCGCCGGTCCGCGATGCCGCGATCCGCAAGATGGTCGAACTCTACTTCCCGCCGAACAGCGCCATGGTCACGGGTTACGGCTTCGATATGCTCTATGCCGGACCGCGGGAGGCCGTACTCCATGCCTACTTCCGCCAGAACATGGGCGCGACGCATTTCATCATCGGCCGCGATCATGCCGGTGTGGGCGATTATTATGGCGCCTTCGATGCGCAGGAGATCTTCGTCAGTGAGGTGCCCAAGGGGGCGCTCGCGATCGAGATCTTCAATGCCGATCACACCGCGTACTCGAAGAAGCTCAAGCGAGTGGTCATGATGCGTGAAGCGCCGGACCACACGAAGGACGACTTCGTCTTGCTGTCAGGGACGAAGGTTCGGGAGATGCTGAGCAACGGGATTGCCCCACCGCCGGAGTTCTCCCGTCCGGAAGTGGCTCAGATCCTGATCGATTACTACCGCGCGCAGGCCTCGTAAGAGATCGTGTGAGGAGAGTTCGGCTACGCGCCGGGCGGAGAGGATCTGGGCCGGCTAGACCGCGTTGGCCGCTCAGACGAGAGCGTTCGGACGTGTCCGCTGCAAGGGGGCATCCACGACCGTTGCGTGGCAGCCAGTCGGTGCGCCAAGCCGCCGGATCCTGAGAGTGCTTCGCGATCTAGAAACGAGCCTTTACAATGGAATCCGCGGAGAGGGGTGGGGTGAGGGAGCGATCAGGGGCGAGGCGACATTTCATGGTCCCGGGTGGCTCGGCTCGCCTCATGATCGTTAGCGGGGTTGCTGAGCGAAGGCAAGTTTGCTATCTTGAACGACTCGATTGCGGGGTGGAGCAGTCAGGCAGCTCGTCGGGCTCATAACCCGAAGGTCGTAGGTTCAAATCCTGCCCCCGCTACCACTACTCTTTACCATGAAAATCGCGTAGCACCTTCGCTCCCTCGCCCTCTGGGAGAGGGTTGGGGTGAGGGAACGATCAGAGGCGAGGCGACCTTTCATCATCTGGGGTGGCTCGCGTCGTCCCATGATCGTTAGATACAGGCCGCCAGAATGCGGCCTGTATCTATTTGGGCCGCTGGCTCGCCGGCCGGTCCAGGCTTGGTGCGTACCTCACCGGGGACGTCAAGCGCAGCCGTTTCCTGCCCGAGATGGACCTCGCCCTGGTCCAGAGGTGCATGCGCGCCCCGACCCAGACCCAGACCCAGGCGATGCGGCTGCTGTGCGAGACCATGCGTCGCACGGATCCAGGCCTCCGATGTCGGCCGTAAAGAAATTGTCACCTTTGGTGCTTACCATCGTCTCTCCGAGACCTGCTCGATAAGGAGAGACCGATGGATCCCGTTCGCGCCCTGCACCGATGGCTAGCCCTTTTGTCCTTGGTCGCCGTGCTCCTCGCGGCACCGGCTCTGGCCATGGACCCGCGTTTCAGCGATGCCGACGGCGATCTGGTCGCCGATCCGCCGAGCGATCCGAAGGATTGGATCGACCCGTCTGTACTGGTCTTTTCCTATACTCCGGTCGAGGATCCGTCGGTCTATGCGAAGGTCTGGGAGGGCTTTCTGGCGCATATGGAAAAGACGACCGGCAAGCGGGTGCAGTTTTTTCCGGTCCAGTCCAATGCCGCGCAGATCGAGGCGATGCGCGCCGGGCGCCTGCATGTGGCGGGCTTCAACACGGGCTCGAACCCGCTGGCCGTGAATTGCGCGGGCTTCGTCCCGTTCGCGATGATGGCCGCCGCCGATGGCAGCTACGGCTACGAGATGGAGCTGATTACCCATCCGGGCAGCGGCATCGAGGAGGTCACCGACATCAAGGGGCACGAGCTCGCCTTCACCTCGCCGACCTCGAACAGCGGCTTCAAGGCCCCTTCGACCATCCTGCGCGCCGAGTACGGCATGGAGGCCGATCGCGACTATGAGCCGGTCTTCTCCGGCAAGCACGACAACTCGATCATCGGGGTCGCAAACGGCGATTACCCAGCGGCGGCGATCGCCAACTCCGTGCTGCGTCGCATGATCGCCCGTGATGTCATCGAGCCCGAGCAGATCGTCAGCCTCTATCGCTCGCAGACCTTCCCGACCACGGGCTATGGCCATGTCTACAATCTCAATCCCGAGCTCGCCGAGAAGGTCAAGGAGGCCTTCTTCAGCTTCCCCTGGGAGGGCTCGGAGCTGGACCGGGAGTTCGCCGAGTCCGGTGAGGCCCAGTTCATCCCGATTAGCTATCAGGAGCACTGGGCCGTGGTCCGCGAGATCGACGCCGCGCAGGACGTGTCCTACGCCTGCAAGTGACGCGCGAGGTCGGGCAAGACGAAGTCTGCCTGGCGCTCACATGTCCCTCACCGACTGTTGATGCGCTGCAGCCGCCGGCTCCTGCTCGCCCCAGATCGATGCTTCGCCTCGAGGGCCTGACTAAGCGCTACCGTACCGGCGACCGGGCCCTCTGCGAGGTCTCGCTGGAGATCCCGGCGGGACAGGTGGTCGGCCTGATCGGTCCCTCGGGTGCCGGCAAGTCCACGCTGATCCGGTGCGTCAACCGCCTCGTCGAGCCGACTGCCGGGCGTGTCTTCCTCGGTGAGCAGGAGATCACCGCGATGGGGCATCGGCAGCTGCGCCGGGCCCGCCGCCGGATGGGCATGATCTTTCAGGAATTCGCCCTCGTCGAGCGGCTCTCGGTGATGGAGAACGTGCTGACTGGGCGGCTCGGCTATGTGCCCTTCTGGCGTAGTCTCCTGCGCCGCTTCCCACAAACCGACGTCGAGAAGGCCTTCGTGCTCCTTGATCGCGTTGGGCTCGGCGAGCAGGTCGACAAGCGCGCCGATGCCCTCTCGGGCGGGCAGCGCCAGCGCGTCGGCATCGCCCGGGCCCTGGCCCAGGACCCGGACCTGCTGCTGGTCGACGAGCCGACCGCCAGCCTGGACCCGAAGACCTCACGGCAGATCATGCGGCTGCTGCGCGAGGTCTGTGCCGAGCGGAGGCTCGCGGCGATCGTCAACATCCACGATGTGCCGCTGGCCCGGCAGTTCATGGCGCGGATCATCGGGCTGCAGGCCGGTCGCATCGTCTACGACGGTGCTCCGGATGGTCTGGATCCGGCGATCCTGACGCGGATCTATGGCGAGGAGGACTGGACCAACGAGGCGCCGGCCACTCAGCCGGAATCCGCTGAGCCCGCCCCAGTCGGCGAGGCACGCGACGACCTGGTGCGTGCCCTGTGATGGCCTCTGCCAAGGCCGCCTCCTCGGCGCGGGATTGGCGGCCGGCCCCGCTGATCCGCGACCCGCGGCTGCGCTGGCTTATCTATCTCGGCCTCATCGCCTATCTGGTTGTCGGGCTCGGGGCTCTAGAGGTCGACTGGGCGCGGGTCGCGGCGGGCTGGGAGCGGGCCTGGCGCCTGCTGGCCGCCTTCGCTCAGCCCGATTTCGTGCGGCGCTGGGAAGAGATCGCCGCGGGCCTCCTCGAGAGCCTGACGATGACCTGGACCGCGACGGTCGTGGGCATCCTGATCTCGGTGCCGATCGGTATCGGCGCGGCCCGTAATCTGGTCGCCCTGCCCGTCTACCTGGTCTGCCGCGGCCTGATCGCGATGTCGCGGGCGCTGCAGGAGATCATCATCGCGATCCTGTTCGTCGCGATGGTCGGCTTCGGTCCGCTTGCCGGCTTCCTGACGCTCGCCTTCGCGACCATCGGCTTCCTCGGCAAGCTCCTGGCCGAGGACATCGAGGATCTGAACGAGGCCCAGGCCGAGGCGGTGCGTGCTACCGGGGCCTCTTGGTGGCAGGTGCTGGACTACGCCGTCATCCCACAGGTGATGCCGCGGCTGATCGGGCTCTCGCTCTATCGCCTGGACATCAATTTTCGCGAGTCCGCCGTCATCGGCATCGTCGGCGCAGGCGGCGTCGGCGCGACATTGAACACGGCGCTCGATCGCTACGAGTACGACTCGGCAGCGGCGATCCTGCTCCTGATCATCGCCATCGTGATGGTCGTCGAGTACTCATCGAGCTGGATCCGCCGCCAGGTGCAGTGATGGTGATCGGCGCGGGTCCAACTGGGCGTGCCTGGCGGCGGCGCAGCCGTGCCCAGGGCTTGGCGCTCTGGGTCGGTTGGCTCCTGCTCGTGCTGCTCTTTGTGCTGAGCTGGGAGGCGATGACCCAGAACCAGATCTGGGCCTTCGTCTGGGATGCGCCGCGCCAGGCCGCGGATCTGCTCTCCCGGATGGTGCCGCCGCGCTGGTCCTACATCGACCAGCTCTGGCGGCCGCTCTGGGACACGATCAACATCGCGACGCTCGGGACCCTGCTCGCCATGCTGATCGCCACCCCGGTCGCCTTCCTGGCGGCTAGCAACACCACGCCGAGCCGCCTACTGGTGCGGCCGATCGCACTCCTGGTCATCGTTTCCTCACGCTCGGTCAACTCCCTGATCTGGGCGCTGCTGCTCGTGACCATCCTCGGGCCCGGACTCCTCGCCGGCGTCATCGCGATCGCCCTGCGCTCAATCGGCTTCATCGCCAAGCTCCTCTATGAGGCGATCGAGGAGATCGACCCCCGGCCGGTCGAGGCCGTGCGCGCCGCCGGGGCCGGCGGCGCGCAGGTCCTCGACTACGGCATCGTCCCACAGATCCTGCCAGCCTTTGTCGGCATCACCGTCTTCCGCTGGGACATCAATATCCGCGAATCCACCGTGCTCGGCCTGGTCGGTGCCGGCGGTATTGGTCTGCAGCTCAAGGCCTCGGTCGATACCCTTGCCTGGCCGCAGGTGACGCTGATCTTCCTGCTGATCCTGGTCACCGTGCTCATCAGCGAGTGGGTCTCGGCGCGGGTACGCCAGGCGCTGACCTGAACGCCAAGAGGCTGGGTTGGATTTGCACTCCGGCCGGCGTCGATCCGTGCCTGCTCGGGGCGGCGCGTGTCGCGGGCCCGGAGACATCGACGCCCGACGCCTCGCCACCGCCTGCACGAGGATGACCGCCAGGGTGTTAACCAGGAGACTCGATCGACCTGCCAGCAAGAAGGCCAGGGTCTGGCAATTGCGCCGGCAGCGATCACGGGCTGGCGGCGCCATGCCTTAACCGTGACCGTGGGCCACGCTCTCGGCACAGGGTGCCGCCGAAGTCAGGGTTCCGCCGAGATATCTCTCGATCGCGCCGCGCACCATGCCGCTCGCGCCAGTAGCGGTCTCGATTCCGAGCTGACTGAAGAGCTCGATGGCTCGCCCGCCCATGCCGCCGCTCAAGATCACGCTGGCGCCCTGCTGGCTGATTAGCTCCGGGACTTGACCGGGCTCGTGGGCACCGGCAAACGGATTGGCAATGGCCTCGGTCGATACTATTGCCCCGTTCTCGATCTCTGCCAATATGAAATAGGGGGCGCGGCCGAAGTGTTGGGCAACCCGACTGTCCAGCCCCTCATCGGTTTCGGCAGTGACGGCAATCTTCATTTGGAATCTCCTGATCGATGGTTGTCGTTAGAGTGTCGTGGCGCGCGTGAAGGAGCGGTGTCGGCGCACCGGCAAGACACGCAGCGACTGTCTCCCAAAGCGCCGAGAGCGCCCGGCTCGCCGGGGCTTCAGGGTGATAGGCGGTCACCGCTTCGCCGGCCAACATGGCGTTGACGACGGAGGGGTCAAATGGAATCTCACCGACAACAGCCACGCCGTTGCTATCGCATTCGACTGCGATGTCGCGGGCGGCGGCGGGATAGATATCCGCCTTATTAATGCAGATCAGTGCCGGGACGCCAAAGTGCGTCACGGTCTGCAAGGCGCGACGCAAATCGTGGAGGCCGGCGATTGTCGGCTCGGACACGATCAAGGCGAGGTCCGCTCCGGAGACGGCGGCGATGACCGGACAGCCGATACCAGGCGGACCGTCGATGATGAGCAGCTCGCGCCGCTGGTTCAACGCCTGCTGGCGGGCGCGCAGCCGAACCTCGGTCACCAGCTTGCCTGAGCTCTCTTGGCCTGGATACAGATGGGCATGATGCAAGGGGCCGTAACGCGTGTCCGACACGAGCAGTTCTCCGGTCGTCTGCTCTTCCATGTGGATACTCTCGGTGGGGCATTGGTAGACGCAGGCTGCGCAACCTTCGCAGGCGCTTCGGTCGATCTGCGGATAGGTCTCAGTCTCGGCGATCGCGTCGAAGCGGCAGGCGGCCTCGCAATCGCAGCACATGAGACACGTATCCGGATCGATGACGGCCACCTTTGCGCCACAAAAGGTATCCCTCGCCGTCCGCTGCGGCTGGAGGATGAGCCCCAGGTTGGCCGCATCAACGTCGGCATCGACGAGTAACGTCCGCCCGGCGAAAGGCCCCTGAGACGTCAGATGGGCGAATGCAGCTGTGACGCTGGTCTTGCCGGTGCCGCCTTTTCCGCTCAGGATCACCAATTGCTTCATGCCCGCACCCTGGCCTCGAGCTGCTCCAACAAGACCTGAAGATCATGGCGTATGTCCGGCATGGCCTCGATCAGGGGCTCCCCGCGGGCATAGGCCTCGGCGATACGCCGCTCCATCGGGATACGTAGCAGGATCGGAAGGTGGCTGTTAGCACAGAAGGCACCGACGGCCTCGTCACCGATCCCTTCGCGGTTGACCACCACGGCGGCGGGCAGTCCGAGCTCGCTGACAATGGCGGCGACCTGTCTCAAATCGTGCAGGCCGAAGGGTGTCGGCTCCGTGACGAGTAGCACGACGTCGACCCCGCGCAGCGTCTCGACGACGGGGCACGCGGCTCCGGGCGGGGCATCGCGTATCTCGATGGCGCGCCGATGCAGACCATTGCCGGCGTGTGACAAACCGAGGAACGATTTCTTCAGCTCCCGCAGGATCGGCGTGCCCATCGCCTGGCCGATCCGCATCACGCCTTGTGCGAACGCGATGCCGGAAGACGTCTCGCCCGTGTCGATCACTCCGGTGACTAAGAGATGCTCGCTGATCGCCCGCTCTGGACATATCCAAGTGCAGCTGCCGCAGCCATGGCAGAGATCATCGAATACAAGGGTCGTCTGGTCGACCACTGCGATCGCATTGAATTGGCAGACCTCAGCACATTTGCCGCAGTGGGTGCAGCGCTTCGCATTGATTCGCGGGACGCGAATGCCGACCTCTCGATGGCCATCCAGCGTTGGACGGAGGAATAGGGCGGCATTCGGCGCTTCGACATCGCAATCGAGGAAACGGACCGCGTACCGCTCTGCAGCTACCTGCGCGAGGCTTGTGGCGACGGTCGTCTTACCGGTGCCGCCTTTACCGCTAGCAACGGCGATCCGCACTGCGGTCAGCCGCCACTGCGACCGGTGGGGCCATCGGTGGCGGCCTCGGCGAGCTCGCCAGCCCTAAAGGCAGCCAGGATATCGGCAGCGCGGCGCCCCTCATGGGCCGGCGCGAGGAGGCGCCGGATGCCGGCCCCGCCGAGCGTCGCATCGGCTTTGGGACCGAAGGCGCCGCTGACGACGACCTTCGCCCCCAGCGTGGCGACAAACTGTGCGGCCTGCACGCCGGCCCCGCTCGCGGCTGATAGAGACGGATTGGCGTAAGCGGTCCATGTGCCAGAGTCGCTGTCGACCAGGCAGAAAAACGCCGCGCGCCCGAAGCGCGGATCGAACGCCGCGTCGAGGGTTGGCTCGGTCACAGAGATTGCAAGCTTCATGACGGGTGCGCTCCAGTCTCCTCACTGCTTCGGGGTGTCAGACTTGATCGCGCCCAGGCGTTCTGTCAGGGCCTCGATGGCGCCCCGCAGCGCGTCAAACGGCTGCTGTCTTCGGGACGTCTCACTGCAATTGCCTAGATCCGTTCCACGGTCGCTAGGCTTACCCGCGTGGCCGCGCCTCGCCCGATGGCGCGCGCCTGCGCGACACTGGCGACCGGGGCCTTGACCCCGCCGGCTGGGACCAGTCCCGTTGTTGTATGGCATTGCTTTCTCCTTCTGACTAGTGATACGAAAAGTCGGCGAGATTGAGACCTTCCGTGGTGGTCCAGCGAGCAGCCCCCTCCTTCGCGGCGGGCATCAGGCTGTGCCGCCCTCGCCGATCAGGAGCGTCTCGTCGCTCACATAGGTGTGCTCGGGGATCACCAGATTGGTGGGCGCCGGGACGTTCCTAAACACCCGGCCCGCCAGGTCGAAGCGCGAGCCGTGGCAGGGGCAGAAGAAGCCACCTTTCCAATCGGGCCCCATATCATCGGGCGCCACCTCAGGCCGATAGGTCGGCGAGCAGCCCAGGTGGGTGCAGATGCCGATAGCCACGAGGTACTCGGGCTTGATCGAGCGGGCTGGGTTCTGGCAGTACGGCGGTTGCTGCGGCACCTCCGAGTTGGGATCGACAAGCTTCGGATCATTGCTTGACAAGGCGGCGAGCATTTCGGGCGTGCGATGCACGACCCACACTGGCTTGCCGCGCCATTCGACGCGCAGCAGGGCCCCGGGCTCGAGCTTGCTGATATCGGCCATCACAGGTGCCCCGGCAGCACGGGCGCGGGCGCTCGGATTCAATGCCCCAACAAAGGGGACCAACGCATAGCCGATGCCTGTGACACCGACCGCACTCGTGGCGGCGACGAGGACACGGCGCCGCCCTCGGTTCACAGCTTGCTTGTTCATAGATGTCTCCTGCCGGATGCCCGCAGCACGAGCACTCCAGGGGGAGCGCCCTGTGCAAGGCTCTGGGAAGGTTCGTGGGTTGCCCAACAGTCTCGCGCCTTTCCCGGCTGACTTGCGCTAACATTTGTCAATCCAATACGCACATATGTGCAAGGGTTGGGTATCCTTCAGACACTGACTCATGTCCCTCGGAGAGAAGGTGCCAGACCGCAGACGCCGCACCCGCTGCATCGGACTCGAGCCGACATTTCGGTGTTTCAAGCCCTGCGGCCGGAGCGGACGCGGGATGGAAACCGTAACCTTGCGTGCCGACGAGTTTGAGGCCCTACGGCTTGCCGATCTCGAGGGCCTGTATCAGGAAGACTGTGCACAACGGATGGGCATTTCACGGACCACGCTCTCCCGGACGTTGGGGGAGGCACGTCGCAAGGTCACGGACGCGCTGCTGAACGGGAAGCGGTTGATCGTGGAGCCGACCTTCGCGTTGGGTGATGCCGCGAGCCATGAGGCAAAGACCGACACCTGAACCGGATACCCGGCAGGGGGGCGGCACATTGAGAGGGGCTTCGACCTGTGGCCGCGGCCTAGCTCTTCTGCCGTTCGAGCGGTTGCCAGTGGAGGAGGACGTGATCCCACGCAGCCGGATTGTCGTCAACGCATGCATGCATGACGACGAAATCCGCGCAGCATGTTCGCTCCCGCGCCCTGTGGGAGAGTGTTGGGGTGGGGGAACGATCAGGGGCGAGCCGACATGTCATGGTCCGGGGTGGCTCGCCTCGCCCCATGATCGTTACCATGAAATTCGCGCAGCACGTTCGCTCCCTCGCCTTCTGGGAGAGGGTTGGGGTGAGGGAACGATCAGGGGCGAGGCGACGTTTCATGGTCGAGGGTGGCTCGCCTCGCCCCATGATCGTTAGCGGCGCAGCCGCGAGGCGATACCAACTAGGTCCTGTTGAGCGCGCAGCAGGCAGGGGAGCAGGATGAGCGTGAGCGGGGTCGCGAACAGGATGCCGTACCCCATCGCCAACGCCATTGGGGCGGCGAAGGGGTCAGAGCCGCCGAGGCCATAGGCCATCGGCAGTAGGCCGACGATGGTGGTGATCGAGGTCAGTAGGATCGGGCGGAGACGTACCTTGGCGGCCTCGGTGAGGCTCCAGTCGAAGGGGCGGTCGGGGTGCTCTGCGTGCAATCGGTTGACGCGGTTGACCAGGATCAGCGAGTCGTTGACGAGAATGCCGGTCAAGCCGACGACACCGAGCATGGCGAGGAAGCCGAGGGCCTGCTGATGCAGCGCGAAGGCGGCGATGACACCGATCAGCCCGAACGGGATGCTTAGCATGACCAGGATCGGCTGGCTCATGGAATTGAAGAGCAGGAGCAGCAGCAGGTAGATGCCGACAGCAGCGGCCAGGAAGGCAGTGATCAGGCTTGCCATCGAGGCGTTCGTCTCCTCGGCCTCGCCACCGACAAGCAGCCGCATACCGGGCCAGTCGGCGTCGAGATCGATCCCCGCGAGCGCGGCCGTGGTCGCGGCCAATGAGGTTGTGCGCGTCAGGTCGACATCTCCGGTCACGGTGACGGCCCGCTCGTTGTCGAAGTGGTAGAGGTTCGAGGGACCGGGCGCCGCGCTGAAGTCGGCCACCTCACTGAGGCGAACGAAGCGGCCCTCGCGGTTCGGGATCACCAGGTCGCGTAATGTGTCCTGGGTGCGACGCGCGCGCTCCTCGAGGATGACGCGGAAGTCGACGTCCTCTTCACCGTAACGGACCGAGGTGACGACCTCACCATCGAAGGCGAGGCGGACATTGCGGGCGACATCGGCGACGGTGAGCTCGGCATTGGCGAGGCGCACGTAATCGAGGTCGATCTTAATCTGCTCCTTGCCGGCTTTGTCGTCGCGGTCGAGGTCCTTGACACCGTCGATCCCCTCCAGCCGCTCCATGATCGTCCGGGCGAGCCGGTCGCGCATTGCATCGTCAGAGCCGATCACCCGCACGGTGATCGGGCGCCCCACCGGTGGACCGCCGCTGTCGACCACGAAACGTAGAGTCTCGATTCCCTCGACCTGGCCCATTCGTTCACGCAGGTCCTCGACGATCTGGTCGGCGTCCCGGTCCCGAGTCGCGAACGGCGTCAGATAGACGCCCATGAAGGCCCAGTTCTCGTTCTCGCCGAGATTCCAGTCTCCGTGGCTGCCGATGCGGCTGACATACGAGTCGATCTCCCCTTTCGGGAGGGCTTCGAGCACGCGCTCGAGCTGAGCGACGCGGTCGCCGGTCGCCGCGAGCGAGCTGCCGCTCGGCAGCTCGATCAGGACGTAGAAGGTGTCTGAAGACTGCGTCGGGAAGAGCACGAAGTCCATGTAACGGCCGGCGTACCAGAAGGCGGCCACCAGCAGTAGCGCAAAGCCACCGATGATCGGATAACGCCAGTGCAGGGCCTTGGTCAACCAGGCCCCAAAGCGCTCACGAAGGGTCACGAGCCAGTGGCCCTCGGACCTTGTCGCCTGTGCCGAGGCTCCGGCGGCACGACCGATCAGGTGCGCGGGCAGCGCGATGGTCACCTCCGCCAACGAGATCGCCAGCGCCAGGCAGACGACGAGCGGGATGACGAAGACGAAATCGCCCATGGTGCCGGTCATGAAGAACATCGGCGCGAACGCCAGCGCTGTGGTCAGCAGCGTGGTGACCACTGGCTGGTAGACGCTTGCCGTACCTTCTACCGCGGCATCCAGCGGTGCCAGTCCGAGCTCCCGATGCCGCCAGATGCTCTCGGCGACGACAATTCCATCATCGACAATGATGCCAATGACCAGGATCATCGCCGCAAGCGCAATCGAATCAAGGTAGGCACCGAAGACCGGCAACAGGAACAGGGTTCCCAGAAGCACCACCGGAATGCTCATTGCGACCCAGAAGGCGGAGCGCAGATCGAGGAAGAGGGCGAGCACGATCAGCACTAGGGTCAAGCCGGCAATGCCATTGGACGCAACAACGGCCAGCCGCGTGCGGACCTGCCGCGACGTGTCGTTGGAATACTCGATGCTGACGCCCTCGGGCAGCCGGTGCCGATTCTCGGCGACCAGCGCCTTGATCGCGTTGACGGTGCGGATCATGTCTGCCGACTCCTTCTTGTAGACCAAGAAAGAGATCGCCGGCTGGCCGTTCATTCGCGACACGACCTTCTCCGGCTCGAAGTCGTCGCGGATCACGGCGAGGTCCTTGACCCGAAGCTGGGTCCCAGCCTCGGTGACGCGAACGATGACCTCGGCGACTGCCAGCGGATCTTCGAACTGCGCCAACGTGACGATATTGCGCTCGTTCGTGTAGGACTCGAAGCTGCCGCCAGTGGCGCGGATGTTACGGTCACGTACCGCCTCGGCGATTTCGTGCGCCGGCACGCGCCAGCGCTCGACGGCATCCTGGGATATCTCGATCTTGACCTCACGATCGAGATATCCGTATTTGTCGACCCTGGCGACGCCAGGCAGGGCGGTCAGCGCCTTCTCTGCACGGCGGGCGAGCTCGCGCAGCTCGCGGTAAGGGATGTCGCCGGTCAGCCCAACCTCGATGATTGGGATCGCGCTCGTTGTCGTGATCTCGTCGACCAGAGGTTGCTCATCGACTTCCGGCGGCAGCTTGGTGACGCGCGAGACCGCATCGTGCACGTCGGTCTTGACCTTGTTCTTGTCGGTGGCGTCGGGGTCGATGCGGATATGGACGATGGAAACGTTCTCCATCGAGAACGAGTGCACCCACTTGAGACCGTCGACCTCCTTGAGCTCCTCCTCGATCTCATTGGTCACGTTCAGCTCGACATCCTCTGGCGAGGCACCAGGGTACCTGGTGGTGACCTTCATCTCCTCGAAGTCGACGCTCGGGAAGTTGTCGCGCTGGATCGTGGTCAGTGCCGCCAGGCCGAGAAAGATCATCAGCACGGTGAAGACGTTGGCGACCGTGGGTCGGGCGGCAAAGAAGCGGATCAGGTCGCGCATGCTTGGGGAGGTCGCGCGTCAGTCGCCGAACACGGCCTTGCCGAACATGCCCGGATAGAGGCCCGCCCGGGTAGGCAATCCGATCTCGACCAAGAACGTGTGGTCCGCGTCGCCCGAGGGAATGACGGTTGCCACCGTGCCCTGAAGGGGGGTCCCGCCGAGGGCGTCGATGGTCACCTGTACCGGGTCGCCCGGGTTGACGTGCGGGATATCGAGCTCATTGATGCGGGTGTGGAGCTTTAGCTGGGACTGATCCTCGAGGCGCAGCAAGGTGGCACCAGGCTGCGTGAGCTGGCCGAGCTCGGCCGCACGCTCGACGACCACCCCGGCGAACGGGGCCGTCAGGCGCGCGTCCCTGAGCAAGGCCTCGACCTTCTGTAGGCGTGCCTCGGCGAGCTTGAGCCGCTGCTCAGCGGCGGCAAGTCCATAACGCGCCTCATCGAGGCGGTCCTCGGAAAGGGATTCGGAGCGTGCCAGGCGCTCGAGGCGATCGGTGGAGCGCGCGCGGTAGTCCCGCTCGACCCGCGCCGCGCCGAACTCCGCCTCCGCGGCTGCCTGATCGGCCAATAGCTCGGTGGCGTCGGTCTCGATCAGCAATGCGCCCGCGTCGACGCGGTCGCCCCGCTCGACATGGATCGCGGTGATGCGCTCCTGCCGCTTCGTCGCGATGTCGACTACGCGCTCGGCCCGCACAACGCCCGTCGAGACGCTGCGAGCTCGCGGCTCGGCCTGCGACCAATGGCTCAACTGAGTTGCACAGAGCGCGGCCAGCAGAAACAAGGACAGAAATCGCTGACTCATCGAGCGGTTCCTAAGTTGTCGCCGCGCTGCAGCTGGTTGCCGGCGACGGCGCTGGCGAGGGGTGATTATGCCCCTGTGACCTTCCAACAGCGAAATATTCCATCCTTGCATGGCCGCCGGTCAGGCAGCGGACGGGGGGCTTGGTTGGCTCGGACCTCCCCGGTTTCGGCGGCATCCTACGCGAGCGAATCTAGCCGCGGTCTGCGGATTGGCAGGAACGGCGCCAGCGCGGCGAGCACGAGCGTGACGCCGAGCAGAAAGAGGTGCAGGTTCACGGCGCCGGTCAGCGCTACGGTTGGCTCCACGCCTAGCGGGACGAGGGCCGCGACGGCCGCGAGCTCGTAGGTCCCGCTGCCAGCGATGCCGTGAACCGGCAGGATGCTCGAGAGCTCGGCGGTCAGGACACCGACCAGTACGCGCCAGAAGTCGACCGACACGAAATGGCGCAGCACGATCGCAAACGCGGTGATCTTGAGGAGCCAGATCAGCGCGGTCCAGAGGTACAGCCGTGCGACCAGCGTGTGGCCGGTGGGGGCCGCGGCTGCGACGCCGATCAGGAATCGCCGGAGCCACCCGCCGGAGCACGCCTCGACAGTCGTCCGGCCGAGCCGGCCGACGCGGCTCAAGGGGACTAGACCGGCCAGCCACAGCGCGCCCACGAACGGCCAGACCGGGGAGGGCTCGCGCAGGTACAGGATCCCGATACCGCAGAGGCCGAGCGTGTGCAGGTCGAGGAGTCGGATCCACACGAGCCCGGCCGCGGCCTTGAGGAGCCCATGGCCGAAATAGCGCTGCATGAGCCACGGGAAGACCAGCTCTCCCGAGCGCATCGGCAACAAGTTGTTTGCGGTGTTATGGAGCACGGTGAGCCGCAGCACCGTCGGGAAGCACCCCTTCAGCGCGGGTCGGAAATAGTCATAGAAGCGCCACGCGCGTAAGAGCAGGCTCATCGCCGCCAGGCCGAAGACGGAGCTGAGCACCGACCACGGCAGCTCGGACCAGGGCGCGAGCAGCGGACCCCATCCGACCGCGATGTGTACGATCAGGACCAGCGCGAAGAGCAGCGCGCCGCCGACGAGCCAATCGCGTCGGCGACCGAAGCACAAGCCCCGAGCGGGCGGTTGCAGGGTGACACCCGGCTGCGTCTCGGCGGCGTGGGTCGCTGCCGCCGGCCGGCCGTCGGTCTGAGCGATCATCGGCGTCGCTTTGGCGGATAGATGCCCGGCTCGCCGACCGGTCGCGTCTTGAATCGGCGATGCACCCAGAAGTATTGGTCGGGCATCGTCCTGATCCGCGCCTCGATGCTCCGGTTCATTGCGGCGGCGTCGCTCACCGGGTCAGCGGTGGGGAAGGGCTCGAGCGGCGGATCGAAGAGCAGCTCCAAGCCACGGCCCCAGGGCAGGAATCTCGCTATCGTCGGGATCACGACCGCGCGGCCTAGCGTGGCGAAGCGTCCGAGCATCGGCACGGTCGACGCGGCGACGCCGCAGAAGGGAGCGAAGACGCCGCGCCGGCCGCCATCCTGATCTGGGAGGTAGTAGAAGGGAATGCCTTGCCGGATGGCTCGAACCAGCCCACGAAGGTCATCTTGGCGCTCGATCGAAATACCGCCAAACCTTGTGCGCGCGCGCTTGATCTGCCAATCCACGACTGGGTTGCGGACCCTCTGGTACATGTAGACGCCGGGATGTACCAGGGCGGTGAAGGCGGCGCCACCGAGCTCGAGGCCAACGAAATGGGGCACCAGCACGATGACCGCCCGCCCGGCTGCGAGGTGCGCGTCGATGCGGTCCTGATGACGGATCCGGACAAGCCGTCGCAGTCGGGCGCGCGAGGCGCCCCAGCCGACACCCTGGGCCAGAGCGGCTACCCCCAGCCAGCCGAAGTGTCGGCGCGCGATACGCCGTCGTGCGGCCGCGGACAGCTCGGGAAAACAGAGGGCCAGGTTGCGCTCGGCCACGGCGCGTCGCGATGCCGCGAGGAGATAACCGAATCGCCCCAGCGCTTGGCCTAACGCCCAGATCAGCGGGAACGGCAATCGGCCCAGTGCGTAGACGAGCCCGACGACGGCCCAGCTCGGCCAATACCGCGGATGCGTTAGCCCGTCCATGCCCGCCCAGGTCAATTCTCGAACTTGAAGAAGATATCAGCGCCCTGCGAGTCGCCGGTCTCGGTCTGCAGCTCGATGTTGTTCATCAGCTCATAGCGTAGCCGGACCTTGTCGGCCTCATCGCCGATGCTGTTGACATATTCCATGTAGAGCTTGGGTGCGATGTAGGTGCCGACCGCGAGCGCCCTGTTCTCCTCCTCGGCCCCACGGCGCGGCGGTATGCCAGTGATGAGATAGCTCGAAAGCTCCGATTGCGTCATCCCCGGATCGGTGTCCGAAAAGAAGGTCAGCTTGGGATCACGCAACGTGCCAAGCACCTGCACGCCGGCGGTGAGGTCGCCGCCCTCCCGCTCGGCGCGCAGCAGCAGGCCGGGGTTGGACAGCGGTGTGCGCGCAAAGATGAGGCGCCCCTGCCTGATCGTGAGCGGTTTTCCTATGGTCGCGAGCAGGCCAAATCCCGCCGCCACGCGGTAGGTCCCGTCGACGATCCGCAGCTGGCCATCGCCGAGCGGTGTGTCGCGCTCCGGGGTCTTCAACACACGGAGCTTGCCGCGCAAGTCGCCGCGCACACCGAAGGCATCGATGCTCACCTCATCACCCAGCACGACTGCCAGGTCGATGTCGACGGGCAGTGGGGTAGGCCTGGTCGCACCCGCCAGCACGACGTCGTCCGATGGCGTGACGGTCCCGGCCGGGAGCGAGCGGGGTCGAATCGCCGCTTCGGGGAGCTTGACCTCGCCGCGGACGCGGATGCCATCCGGCCCCTGCTCGGCGACGATGTCCGGCGTGAGCCGCACACGATACTCGGGCGTGTTGGCGACCAGGAGGTCGGTGCCAGCGAGGCGGACCTCGGTTGCCCAGCCCGCGGACAGCTGGCGACTCGCGCCGCTCAGATCCAACCGGCCGTCGCCGAGCATCGCCTCGCCTTGAAGCTCCAGCCGATCACCGGCCGCGGCGCGGGCCTCCAGCCCGAGATCGCGGACCTTGAGTCCGATGAGGGGCACATCGAAGCCCGCTGACACCAGCTCGGCCACGCCACGCACGCCGGGGTTCGCGATGGTCCCCGCAAGCTGCACATCGGCGCTCACACGACCGCTCACCTGGTGCAATTGCGGCACCAGCTCACCGATCCGCGAGAGGTCCTGGACCTCGGCGCGCAGCCGGCCACGGAGCGGTTGGCCGGCGCGAGCCGGCGCGCTCGACTGCCAACCGGGCAGGTTGAGATCGGCCTCGATGGCGCCGAGACCGGCCAGCGGGATGGTCAGGTCCGATGCGAGCCCGCCTGCCGTGGCTTCCACCTCTAGCCGGGCTCCGGAGAAGTCGAGCGCCTCGCCATCGGCGGCCCCCCCGACCCAACCCAGGCGTCCCTCCGGGAGACTCAGGCGAAGGCTGCCCTGCAATCGCTCAACCGTGCCCTCGAACGCGCCTTTGGCCTGGGCCGAGCCTGCGAGCGCCATCGCCTCTGGCAGCACGGGCTTGAGCCGAGCGAGATCGAGCCGGTCGACGTCGAGCGAGGCACTCCAGCGGCCCTCGCTCGGCTGGGCGACCTCAATGCAGCCGCCATCGCCGTTCGGGTCGCGCAGGCAGAGCGGGCCGATCTGGACAATGGGCGGTGCGACCTCCAGCGGGCTCGGCCGCGTCAGCCGCCAGTCGCCATAGTCACTGCTCGTAAGCTCCAGATCCGCAAGACGCCCGGAATAGGCCAAGGGCTCGAGGGCGAGGCCGCCTGACAGCGATACGGTCACATCCAGCATCGGCCCGCGCAGCTCGAGCCCGAGGCGGTGCTCGGCCGTCGTGCCGGTTCCGCGCAGCGCGAGCCGGCCCCAGTCCCGGCCACCGAGACCGAGGCCGTCGCCGACTAGATCGAGCACCAGCGGCGCGCCGCCCGCGAGGCCGAGCTCGACGGTGCCGGCCAGACGGCCCAGGGCCACGCCGGGCAGCTTGGCCTCAGTCGCCTCGACCCGCAAGGCAAGCGCTGGCGCGTCGGGCGTGCCGCTCAGGTCACCGGCAAGCTCCAAGGCGCCGCTCGCCCCTGGGAGGAGACTCGAGAGATCGGGCGAGCTCAGCAAGACATCCAGCCCGAGCTGCTCGCCGATGCGCCCTGCGACACGCAGCCGACTCGGGCCTGACTCGAGGATAAGCTCCTCGACGGTGACCTCGCCCTCAGTGGCGCGGACCTCGCCAGACGCGGCGACCGGGTAGTCCCGCAGCTGGCCCTGCAGGTCTTGGATCTTGACGCTGAGCTCGGGCTCTTCGCCCGCGAGCGAGCCCGTCGTCACGATCTCACCGCCAAGCTGGCCGGACCAGGGGGGCCACTGCACGCCGGGATCCAGATCGGTCGCCGTGAGCTCCGCCTCCCAGGTCACGCTGGGGCTCCAGCCGATCTCCCCTTGGCCTGACAGCTCGCCATCGAGGAGGGCGATCTCGAGTCCGTCGATCGCCGTCCCCTGGGGGTTGGCCTCACCCTGCAGCAGGATCTCGGCCTCCGGAAGGGCCTGTCCCGCAGCTGTCGCCGAGAGCCGATAGGCCAAGGACTCCAGGGAGCCCGTGACCTGGACCTCGCCTTGCGGCGAGGCCGCGAAGGTCTCGCCAGCGAGCGGCCAGCGGAGCCCCTGCCAGGTGCCGGACAGGGATAGTGTGGGTGGTGTCGCATCCAGATCCAGCTGACCCTCGATGACCAGGCGCGCCTCGCTCGTCGCCTCGGTGAGCGCGACCGTCTCGATCCTCAGGATCGAGTCGCGCCAAGCGAGGTCCAGCTCGGCATCGAGCTGACCTAGCTCCGGTTGGTCCGCGGCCGCGGCATCGAGACGACCCGTGAGACCGGCGGCCTCGAGGTCGCCGTCGGTGGCCAGCTCGGCGGCCAGCTCGAGCGCCGGCAGCCCGGCATCGAAGGCCGGCAGATCGACCGCGCGCACCGTCAGAGTGGCGTCCCAGCCCGGCTCGGTCAGGACCTGCTCGAGGTCGGCCGCCAGGCTGGCCTCGACGGCACCCGTCAGGTCATGGTTGGCCGTTAGCGTACCACCGAGCTCGCCTGAGACACGGCCGATACCGGCCAGTGACGGCAAGGCCCCCTTCGCCAGCCCCCACGTCAGGTCGATCTCGAGTGGGTAGGCCCCCTGCAGCGCGACGTACCCCTCGGCGCGCACCAGCAAGGTGGGCTCCGCGAGGCGTAGTGTCAGCTCGCGGACCTCCATGCGATGGCCTTTCCAGCGCCCGCTCAGGCCGATGCGCTCGGCTTGAAACAGGGTGGATCTACCGTCTTCGCTCGCATCCCGCTGGCTCAGGGTCAGCCCATCGATCCAGGCTTCGCTGATGTCCAAGGTCAGAGGCAGACCGATGGTCGGCAGGCTGATTGGCTCGCTCGGTGGGTCCTCTGGGTCCGGACCCTCTCGTGGCGGCCCCAGGATGACCTCCAGGTCGGCCATCCCGAACTCGCGAATCGGCACCTTACCGGCTAGTGCTCCGAGTGGGCTCCAGTCCAGTGAGAGGGAGCCTAGCCGTACCTCGAGGTCTCCGAGCCGTAGTGCCACACCGGCCAATCGCACGCGCCCGATAAGGCGCCCGTCGGCCTTCTCGACGTGCAGGAGCTCAGGGGCGAGGTCATCGATCGCGGTCAGCGCGAGGCGCAGGCCGGTCTGCGTCGAGACGATCAAGCCGAGGACGAGCGCCAGCGCGATCAGCGGCGCGCCGAGCAGGCCGAGGACGACGCGCCACCAGCCCCAGCGACGCGGCGCCCGGCTGGGCGAGTCCTCAGGCGCCGGGACCGCGGGCGTTTGCTCTGGCGCGTCCGTCATAGGTCGGGGCCAATGACGACATGCAATCTGGCCGGTGGCAGGAAGCCATCGTCTTCATCATCATCCTTCGTCAGGGCAAAGGCGACGTCGGCACGGATCTGTCCGATCGGGGATTTCCAGCGCAGGCCGATGCCGACGCTCTGATTCCACTTCTGATCATAGTCGGGGTCGAAGGCGTTGCCGAAATCCGTGAACAGCGCCGCGCTCCATGGCCCGCGGATGCGCCGCTCCAGCTCCAGGCTGCCGACGGCCAGATAGCGTCCGCCGACGACCTGCCCGGTGTCCGGGTCGATCGGACCCAGGGCGTCGAGCCCCCAGCCGCGCACGCTGCTGTCACCGCCGGCGAAGAAACGGCGGCTCGCCGGCAGGTCCTGCAGCTGGTCGGCGAGCGTGATGCCGAGATCGGTGCGGGCGATCACGCGGTAGTCCTCGGCGAAGGCGCGGATCCATTTCATCTCCGCCGTCGCGCTCAGGTAGGTCGTCGGCGAGACGACCTGCTCTAGCGAGCCTAGCACGGTGTAGCGAAGGCGATGGCCGCGCGTGGTGTAGATCGGGTCATCGGTCACCGTCCTGGCCCACGAGATGTTGGGGATCAGCTCGAGCGTATTGTCCTGATCGGTCTCGTCGAGCAAGAAATCCTCGTAACGGAAGTCGAGGCCAGCGGTGCGCCGCCAGCCGCCAGGCGTGACCACCGAATGGGCGGCCTGGATCTGAAAGAGATCGCCTTCACGGCTCGCGGTGTCGTAGGACTCGGCGTTCGGCTTGATCGAGATGTAGTCGCGCACCGGGTCGCCGATCGGGATGCGGTAGTCGGCGGTGAAGCGCTGCAGGTTCTGAGCAATGCTGGTCTCCAGCAACAGACGATGGCCATGACGGCCGATGTAGCGGCGCCGATATTCGAGGCTCACGCGCGGACCGAAATCGGTCGCGTAGCCGAGGCCGAATCGGTACTTGTTGGCCTTGTTGCGCTCCGCCACGACCTCGATCGGGACCGTCTGAGGATCCGGCCCCTCGCCCTTGTGCGGGACGATCTCGACGCGCTCGAAGTACTCGGTGCCGAGCAGCCGGCCCTGGAGACGCAGCAGCTGATCGGGGTCGTAGACCTCGCCCGGCTCGATCGTGACATAGCGCTTAAGGAAGCGCTCATCGAGCAGGTCCTGCGTGAAGCTGATCTCGCCGAAATAGTACTGCGGACCGGTGTCGAGCTCGATGTCGACGATGGCCTCGTAGGCAGCCAGGTCGATCAGGACCCGCCGGCGTACCAGACGAAAGTCGAGATAGCCCTGCTGGGCCACCGCGAAGCTCAGGTCGGCCTTGGCGTCCTCGTAGGCCTTGTGGCGCAGGATCTGCCCGGCCTCCAGAGGCAGCGTTTTGGGCAGATCTGGATCGTCGGCGCCGGGACCCGTCACCCGAAAATCGACCGCGGCAATGCGGATCGGAGCACCAGGCGTCACCTCGTAGCTGGCCACCCATGGCCCGTCCGCTCCGGCAGGTAGCGTCAGGTTGGCTGTGATCTCGACGCGATAGTGGCCGAACGGGGCCAACGCCGTGCGGATCTGGTCCTCGGCCTGGATGTGCAGGGCCTGGATTCGCCCCGCGGTCAGGGTGTCGCTCTCGCGCTCTTGGTAGATCGCGAGCAGTGCCAGGACATTGTCCTCGAGCTCTCCTTCGAGGCCGGTGACCTCGACCTCCAAGCTCATGGCCGAGGCCTCGGCCGCAACGACGAGCAGCAGAACCGCGCCGATGAAACGGGCGCCGAGTGGGCGAGGAGGACCGGGCGTCGGACGCCTCATCGCTCTGGTGCGAGCTCCGCGTCCGACTCGTGGTCCGCGATCCTGCGCAGTCCCAGTGCTGCGCGCAACGACTGGATCTCGCCGCGCAACGCGCGGATCTCGTCAGCGACCTGCACGTGATCACGGTGCACGACCTCCTCGATCGCGGCGACCTCCTGCTCCTGCTCACTGGCATGCATCGCCTGCATCGTATTCACGATGATCGCGATGAAGAGGTTCAGCATCGTAAAGGTCGCGACCAGGATGAAGGGGACGAAGAAGGCCCAGGCCAAGGGATAGACCTCCATGACCGGGCGAACGATGCCCATCGACCAGCTCTCGAGGGTCATGACCTGAAATAGCGTATACATCGATGCCCCGATGGTGCCGAACCACTCTGGGAACCCTGCGCCGAAGAAGCCGGTGGCCATGACGCCGAAGACGTAGAAGAGGATGACCATCAGCACAGCGATCGAGGAGATGCCGGGGATGGCCCGGAGCAGCGCCTCGACGACAAAACGCAGCCGCGGCACGGTCGAGAGTAGCCGCAAGACTCGCAATACCCGTAACACGCGCAGCACCGCGAGCGGTCCGCTGGCGGGGATTAGGCCGATCGCGACGACGGTGAAATCGAATAGGTTCCAGCCGGAACGAAAAAAGGCCAGGCGCTGGGCGTAGAGCTTGAGCCCAATCTCGACGACAAAGACGGTAAGGATGACCTGATCGAGCCAGGCTAGCCAGTTGCCCCAGCGCGTCATGACTGAAGGCACGGTCTCGAGCCCTAGGACCAGCGCATTGGCCAGAATGAGCCCGATGATGATCCGCTGAACGGGATCCGACTCGATCCAGCCGCCGACGCGCTGGCGCCGCTCCAGAACACTGACAGCTCCTGACACGATTGCTTGCTCCAGGGACAGGACGAGAGGAGATCTGAGCCCGGATCATGGCGCGGGCGCGGGGGTATACAGTATCTATTTGCTCTTGGTGTACCGAGAACGTCAGAACCGGAGTGATCGGCTGGTCTGCGTCTATGCTAACGGAGCCGGTCGATCACACATAGGTAAGCCACGCCGAGGCACAAGCTCAGCTTGGGCCTGAGAGGCCACCTCGCTCAGCGCCCCGGGTTACAACAAAATCCGCGCAGCACCTTCGCTCCCTCGCCCTCGGGGAGAGGGTCGGGGAGAGGGAACGCTCAGGGGCGAGGCGACGTTTCATCATCTTGGGTGGCTCGCCTCGCCCCATGATCGTTTGCGGAGTCGCTCACCGCGGCAAGATAGCGCGCGGCACCATAGAGCGGGGCCTCGGGCGCCAGGATGACCTTCACGGGCATGCGGCGCATCAAGGGGCGCATCCTTCCCTTGTCGAAAAAGGCCTCCAGGAAAGGACCGCTGCGCAGAGCCGCGAGATGCTTCGGCGCAATCCCACCGCCCAGATAGACCCCACCGAGGGCCATCTGCTTCAGTGCCATATTGCCGGCCTCGCGACCGTACAGCCGCAGGAAGAGCGCCATCGTCTGAGCACAATGGGCGCAACGCCCTTTGTCCGCCGCCTGCGCGATCGCCGCGGCGGGATCGCCGTCGCGCATCGCCTGCTGAAGCCAATCCGGCACTGGGTCACCCGCTGCGCTCGTCAGGAAATCGTGGATCAAGACGATGCCCTGTCCGGATACGAGGCGCTCCCAGCTGACGTGACCGAAACGCGCCCGCAAATGCTCGAACAGCGCCATCTCGTGCGCATCGCTCGGCGCAAAATCGCTGTGGCCTCCCTCAGTGGCGAAGGGATGATGACGCTCGCCATCCCAATACATCCCGGCCTGCCCCAAGCCGGTCCCGGCCGCGACGACGCAGGCATTGCCGGTCGCACTATCCTCGCCCGGATGCAGCACCGCGAAATCATCCTGCGCGAGCGCCGGAACCCCCCACGCAACCGCCTCGAGGTCATTGAGCAGTCGTACTGTCGGCAGGCCGAGGCCGCGCGCCAAATCGCCGCTGTCCAGCACCCAGGGCAGGTTCGTCGTCTCACTGCGGCCAGCCACGACGGGCCCCGCCACGGCAAGGGCTGCCCCATCCAGGTCGCTGTGCCCCTCCTCCAGATAGGCGCGCGCGATGGCCTCCAGCGAGGCATGCTCGCCGCTGGCAAAACGCCTGCTGCTGGTCACCTGGATCCTATCGCCGCGGCACTCGGCAACGGCGAGGACGGTCTTGGTACCGCCGATGTCCCCGACTAGAACGCGCATTCCCACTCGGTCGGTCAATTGCCGGTTGTCAACATCCCAACGCCAGGCGTTGAGAAGGGAGCGAGGATCATACCAAGCCGTGAACCCTGAACGGTACAATGAATCTCGCGAAGCACGTCCGCTCCCTCGCCCTCTGGGAGAGGGTTGGGGTGAGGGAACGATCTGGGGCGGGGCGACCTTTCATCGTCTGGGGTGGCTCGCCTCGCCCCATGATCGTTACCATGAAATTCGCGAAGCACGTTCGCTCCCTCGCCCTCTGGGAG
>CAZOWL010000068.1:0-24708 GCA_964583605.1 uncultured Chromatiaceae bacterium
CAGCGCGAAACAACGTGAGAAACGACCGGTGAAAGAAAGTGAGAGACAACACCTGCTCACACAGGGCTTCGTCACTGTGGTCGTCGATGTGCTGCTGGCCGGCGTCACCCTGTTCATGATGTTCTACTACTCGGTCAAGCTCGGCATCATCGTCAGCATCACCATGGCCGTGGTTATCGGGCTGCGCCTGGCGTTTCTGCCGGAGCTGCGCCGCCTAGTCAACGAGATGCTGCACCGCAAGGGTCTCGAGCAGGCGGAGCTGATCGAGAGCCTGCGCGGGATCTCATCGGTCAAGTTGTTTCAGAAGGAGCCCGAGCGTGAGGCGATCTGGAACAATCGCTTCTCGGGCTATCTCAATAGCGCCTCGGCGCTGCAGTCCCTGCAGGTGAACTTCAACGCCGGCAAGGATCTGGCGATCAACCTGTCAATTGTCCTGCTCATCTACTTCGGCATCGACCTGGTCATCGATCCAGAGAGCAGCTTCACCCTTGGTGCCTTCGTCGCCTTCGCCGCCTACCGTGAGCTGTTCTTCCAGCGGCTCAGCTCGTTCCTCGACATGCTCTTGGAGTTCTCGATGTCGCGAGTGCACCTGGAGCGTCTCGGTGAGATCCTGGCCCAGGAGCGCGAGCCGCTGCCGACGGAGTTCCACCGTATCGCCCGAGGGCCGCTGACCATCCGACTCGAGGGGGTGTCCTATCGCTTCGGTGACGACAGAGAGATGATCTTGCGCCAGGTGAGCCTGACCCTGAATCAGGGAGACCGGATCGTGCTGATGGGCCCGTCCGGCTCCGGCAAGACCACGCTGCTAAAGCTGCTAGCAGGCGTCTATACACCGGTGCAGGGAAATATCTGGCTCAACGAGACCGATGTCGTGGGTGCCGGTCTGCGCGTGCTCCGTGACCAGGTCGCTACCGTGCTCCAGGGCGACTACCTGTTCAAGGGCTCGGTGCTCGACAACATCACCTTCTTCGATCGGCTTCCGGATACCGACCTGGCCATACAGTGCGCCAAGCTCGCATGTGTCGACGACATCATCCAGAAGATGCCTATGTCTTACGAGACCCTGATCGGCGAGATGGGCTCGAGTCTCAGCCAAGGTCAACAGCAGCGGGTACTGCTCGCGCGCGCGCTTTACCAGAAACGGCCACTGATGCTGCTCGACGAGGGTACGGCGCATCTGGACGAGGAAACCGAGCAGCGCATCCTTAAGAACCTGAAGCGGCTCGGGGTCACGCTCGTCATGACCGTGCACAAGCGCGCGCTGGCCGATTTCGGTACCGGGCTCTGGTATGTCACCGACGACCACCGTGTGCTCGCGCGGGCACCGGGCGACCTGCCGTCCTGAGCGGTGCCGTGGGTTAAGGCGGCGAACCGAAGGGTAATGCGGCGGTGGCTGCGGGAACCCACTAGAGCCGCAATAGGACGAATCTTCGGTTCGGGGAGCTGCTCAAGCCTCTCGTCGAGGATCTTGCCGATGTCGGCCCACCGGCTGGCCCTGGGGAGGCTGGGACGACAACACGCGTTGCGGGTCGAGGCTTTGGGGTCAGGTCTCACGTTGCACACTTGACTGTGTGGGCGTTTCTGGAGGCGGACGGGCTGCTGCGGGCGGTTTGGGGAGGACAGGGCGGTTCCACACCTGGGGCCAAACCATGGTGCGCCACGTCCATCTGCATTGCCTGGTGCCCGGCGGGGCACCCAGGCCCGGCGAAATCCTGTTCGACCCCGCCTGTGGCACCAGCGGCTTCCTCACCTGCGCCATCCTCCACATGCGCGACCGCCACGTGAAGGGTCCCGAGGACGAGCAGGCCCTCCAGGCAGGGCTGCGCGCTGTGGAGAAGAAGCAGCTTCCGTACATGCTCCGCGTCACCAACCTGCTCTTCTTCGAGAAGGGCGAGCCCACCCGGGAGGTCTGGTTCTACGAGCACCGCGTCCCCGAGGGCCAGAAGGCGTACTCGATGACCAAGCCCATCCGTGTCGAGCACCTGCAGGGCTGTGTGGACTGGTGGGGCGGCCGCGAGCGGCAAGGGCGGGAGCAGACCGAGCAGGCGTGGCGGGTCAGCCTCGACGAGACTACAACCTTGACTTCAAGAACCCCCACACCGTCGCCGACGACCACGGCGATCCCGAAGAGCTGCTGGCCAAGCTCGAAGCCGCCGAGGCCGAGGCCGCAAGCTTGCGCGACCAACTGAAGGCTATGCTGGCCGAGGCCCTGTTGCGATAATCCTCCCACTGCGTCATCCAGCCGTTCCAGCATGATCCATCCGTCCGTCCACTTGCCCCTCGCCGCCATCGGCCAGGTCCGTCAGGCTCATCGAATCAAGACCCTGGCCCTCTTCGGCTCCGCAGTCCGCGAGGATTTCGGCGCTGACAGCGACGTGGATGTCCTGGTCGAATTCGCCCCCGACACCGCACCCGATTTCGCCGAGATCGTCGCCATCCAAAAAGAGCTGGAACATCTGTTCCGGCGCCAAGTGGACCTATTGGAGCGCCGATCGGTGGAGCGCAGCCGCAACTATCTCCGGCGACGCGCCATCCTGAGCCAGATCGAGCCGATCTATGTGGCGTGACGCGGCTTACCTGCTGGACATGCAGCTCGCGGCTGCGGATGCGGATGCTCTGCGTTTTGCCACTGGCTTGGACCAGGCAGGCTTCGAGGCCAGCGACCTCCACCAAAGCGCCATCCTGCGCAAATTGGAGATCATCGGCGAGGCCGCCGGCCAGGTATCTGGCGAATTCCGGGCCGCCCATCCGGAGATCCCCTGGTCCGCGATGATCGGCATGCGCAACCGCCTGATTCATGCCTATCGCGTGGTCCAGCTGGACATCGTCTGGCGCGTCGTTTGTCACGACCTCCCTGCACTGATCGATGCGCTAGGCCCCCTGATCCCGGCCGAGGATGATCTGGACACGCCATGAACCCGGCACGCCTACAGTAACAGTCCCTCCGCGTCGCCCGCGACCGACTAGGCCGGCGATCAGGTCGGAGCGCTGCGCGCCGAGATGCGTCCCGGCGAGGCATTGAGCACCCCCCCAGCTGAAGGAGCGACTGGGGCTGCGCCATCGTCCCAGCATCCGCAAGAACTATCTGCGTCCGGCCCTCGACGCCGGGCGGATCCACAGGAGACCACGCAAGCTCGTCGAGCGAGCCGAGCCAAAAGTATCGGCTGACAGCCAAGAGCCCTGGGGCCGGAGGTGACGGTCGGATGAAGCTCACGCGAAGACGCGGAGATCGGCCTACCCCCGATTCGGATCCCGCGCGGGAAGCCCCGGGCAAGCGTCTGCAGCTGAGACAAGGAGTGGTGCATCGACGTCGTCGAGCATCCGGTTCGTTGCGAACCGCAAGAGGACGACGGATACGGGTTCTGGGCCCTGATCGCCGAGATCGGCGGGCGCTTCTTGCGGATGGTGATGCTCGGGGGAAGGTTCACGGCCTCGAAGGCGAATATGCTAACCAGCTTGCCGTCCGCCCGGGAGGCCAGGATGTGGGCCTCGTTCGGGACCTGCGCTGGGTCCACCGACGGGATTCGGGATCCGCCGCGCGCCGAGCTGGGGCTCGGCGCTCCCATGTGCCGGCGCTACCAGCTCAAGGCGACGAAGCGTTGCATGCCGTCCTTGCGCAGGAGCAGGAGGACGCGATCCCCGCCGCTCTGCTCGATCGCCTGGCGGAAATCGCTCGCGCTGGTTATAGGCTGGCGGTTGACCTGCAAGATCACAGTCCCGGTCTCGATACCGGCCATCGCGGCGATCGAGCCGGGCTCGATCTGCGTGACGACGACGCCTTCGCCAGGCTCGGCGCCGAGCTGCTCGGCAAGCTCGGGGGTGATCGTCTGCACTGTCAGGCCGATCTCGCCGGCCTGCTGAGGACTGCCGTTCGCGGCGGCCAGCTTTTGCTCGGCCAGCTTGCCGATCTGGACGGCTATGGTCCTCTGTTGGCCGTCACGTAGCACCGTGAGCTCGGTGCGGGTGCCCGGTGCTGTGAGCGCAATGCGGTTACGGAAGCGGCCGATGTTCTTCACCGGCTCTCCGTCATAGGCGATGATCACATCTCCTTGCCGAAGCCCTGCCGCAGCCGCTGGTGAGTCGCTGGTGACCTGCGCCACAACGATCCCCTGGCCGGGCTCGACACCGAAGGATTCGGCCAGTTCTGGGGTCAGCTGTTGGATCAGAATACCCAGATAGCCGCGCGTGACCTCACCTGTCTCGATCAGTTGATCGGCAATCGTCCGGGCCAGATTGATCGGAATGGCGAAGCCGACACCCATGTAGCCACCACTGCGGCTGAAGATGGCCGTGTTGATGCCAACGACCTCGCCCTCGAGGTTGACCAGTGGCCCGCCCGAGTTCCCCGGATTGATGGCCGCGTCGGTCTGGATGAAATCCTCATAGTCGTTGATGCCGAGGCTCGTGCGGCCGGTGGCGCTGACGACGCCCGCCGTGAGCGTATGGCTTAGACCGAATGGGTTGCCGATCGCTACGACCCATTCCCCCACCTCGAGCTTGGAGGAATCGCCGAACTCGAGCGCCGGGAGTCCGCCGGTAGCGATCTCGATCACGGCGATGTCGGACTGCGGGTCGCGCCCCGCGATCTCGGCGTCGTATTCGCGCCCGTCCTGGAACTGCACCCGGATCTTCTCGGCGTTCTCAACGACATGGTTGTTCGTCAAGATGTAGGTCTTATCGCGCAGGAGACTGTCCTTGGTCGCGAAGACGAAGCCTGAGCCCTGGCCGATGACGGGGCGCTGGCCGTGCGGCAGTTCGGATCGCGGCCGGGGCATACTGGGCAGCTCATCGCCGAAGAAGCGCCTGAAGAAGTCGTCGCTGAAGGGCCATTGCTGGCCAAAAGGGAGTTGCGAGGGCCCGATCGCCTGTTGCGGCGACCGGCCTTCGACTTGTATGAAGACTACCGACGGCGAGACCTCCCGTGCGACCGAGGCGAAGGCCTTACCGGTCTGGCGCAAGCTCTCGATGCCCTGGTCCTGGGCCAGCGCCCGGGTTTCGTCCTGGGCTTGGGCTGGCGGCACCGCGGCCAGCGCCACGATCGCCAAGGTTAGCAGGCTCAAAGATCGCTTCACCAATTCCTCCGTTCCGCTGCATGGCCGGGCTCAGGCGCGCCCTGCTCATCGAGTCACTTCACATCCACCTTGATCCGTTTACGACGTCCCGGCGAGGTCTTCGGTAGCTCCACACGCAGCACGCCATTCCTGTAGGTCGCGCGGGCCCTGCTCGCATCCACGGCATCGGCTAGCGGGATGGCGCGGCGAAACTGCCCGTAGGCGCACTCGCTGACGTGATAGTCGCCCTCGCTGTGCTCGCGCTCGATGCGCTTCTCACCGCGAACGACAAGGTAATTGTCGAGGACCTGAAGGTCGAAGTCGTCTCTCTCCATGCCCGGCGCCTCCAGGCGGACAACGACACGGTTGTCGTCGTCGAAGACCTCCGCAGCGAGCAGGCCCCAGCCGCTGCTGCGCAGCGTCATCTCGCGTTGCTCGCTGCCGGTCTCCTCCTTGCCGCCCTTGCCCACCGTGAATCGCGTCATGGCGCCGCTAGCGCCCCTGTACAAGCGCTGCCATCCGTCCGACAGCGCATCCCAGGCCTCGTTCAGGCCTTCACGCAGTTGACTCATCGTTGACATCGCTTACCTCCTCATACTGATCACGGGATGAAGCGGGGCGGGGTACCTTGCCTAACTAACTATCATGGGGCGAGCCGACCCACCCCGGACGATGAAATGTCGCCTCGCCCCTGATCGTTCCCTCACCCCAACCCTCTCCCAGAGGGCGAGGGAGCGAACGTGCTTCGCGAATTTCATGGTAAACGATGCCGGGGAAGCGCCACACCATCGGCGGCGACACGACACCCACCCGGGCCACCAACCCAGCATCGAGATCCGCTCCGCTATCTACAGAGCCAATTCTTTGCCAGCTCTCCGCCGTTGCGATCGATGAGTGTTGATTGCGGACACGCGCGGCCCGTGAAGATCGCCCGCGGCCATTTTGGCCGGGGAGGGCGGCGGTTGACCGGCCAGAATGGCCGTGCCACGCTCGCCCAAGGTCCAGCTGCTCTGGCCCGAGCGGCCCGCCGGGGCCGTTCCCGCTGCTCGGCCGGCTCGGTTTCACGGCCGCGCGTGCTCCGTGGCCTCCCATCAGGATGAGCCTTCCACGAGGGCTGCCGTGGCGCGATCGAGCGCCTCTCGGTGACCGCGGAGCAACAGCACATCCCCGGGGCGCAGGCGGGTATCGAGTAGATGGCCGGGGACGCGCAGCGCCCCGCGGCGCGCGTCGATCAGCTCGGCGCCATAGCGGCTGAGATCGAGCTCCTGAGCTGTGCAGCCGGCCGCGCGATGGCCCTCGCCGAGGGTGACCGCGCGCACCTGCTCCGGGTAGTCGTGGGCATCCGCACCCGCTTCCGCCTCGGCCGAGTCGTGGAAGAACGCCCGCAGCGGCGCATAGTCCTCGGCCCGGATCGCACTCAGACGCCTTTCCACCTGTGATGGTGGAAGACCCAGCAGGATGAGAAGCTGGCCAGCGAAGGCGAGGGCGGTCTCCAGGCCCTCCGGGAAGACCGTCGTGTTGCCGCTGTGCAACGGATCACCGTGCACTCCCGCTCGGCTCCGCACGAGAATCGGCAAATCGCCGTCGAGGCTCCGCAGATGGCCAAGTATCCGTGTTGCCAGGGCGGGGTCGCGCATGGTGATCGCGAGCGCCCGCGCCCGCTCGATGCCGGCCGCATGCAATATGCCAGGTTGAAGGGCATTGCCGAACAGTACGGGCTCTCCGGCGGCAGCAGCCTGGCGGACCCGCTCGGGGTCCAGGTCCAAGGCCAAGGCAGGAATACCCTCTTCAGACAGGAGGCGCATGAGGTTCTGGCCCAATCGCCCATAGCCGCATACGACCACGTGCCGATCCAGCCCGCTGCTCGCCTCGGCGACCTGCGCCTCGGCATCGAGCACGGCCTCTCTTTGTCGGCCTGGCCCCATTAGAGCGGCGATCTCGGCATTGAAACGCAGCAGGATGGGTGCGAGGGCCATGCTGAGTATCAGCCCGCCGAGCAGCGCCTGTGTCACCTTACCGTCCAACAGCCCGAGCGCGTAGGCGCTGGCGACGAGCAGGAGTCCGAGCTCACCGCCCTGGGCGAGACAGACGGCGCTCCGGCTTCCCTCTAGGCGCGGCTGGCCAAGGGACCTCAGTAGCGGAGCCAGTATCAAGACCTTGCCGACTACGGCCGCGACGAGCACTAGGAGCACGGCATCGGGCATGGCAACGAGTGTCTGGAGGTCGAGCTGCATGCCGATTGTGGCGAGAAAGAGCCCCAGCATCAGGTCGCGAAACGGTCGAATGTCGGCCTCGATCTGATGCCGGAAGGGCGTCTCGCCGAGCAGCATGCCGGCCATGAAGGCGCCAAGGGTCGCAGACAAGCCGGCGGCAGCCGAGGCCGCAGCAGCCGCCAGCGCCAGGACCAGCGCCGTGAGCATGAAGAGCTCCAAAGACCTTGTCGACGCAACCCAATGGAGCAGCGGTGGCAGCGCGCGCCGCCCGAGAAGAGCCAGAGCGATGAAGATCAGCGCCGCCTTGCCCAAAGCGAGCAACAACGGCCAGGTGAGCGACGCCGTGTCCGATGCCAGCGCGGGCAGGACCGCCAACAAGCCCAAGGCCGCGATATCCTGGAACAGCAAGATACCGGTTGCGGTCCGTCCGTGAGGTGCGGGGAGCTCCATCTGCTCCCCGAGCTGCTTGAGGACGACGGCGGTGGAAGACATTGCGAGCGCAGCGCCGACGAGCGCTGCGGCGATGGCGGGAAGATTCCACCACCACCAGGCGACAAGGCCGAAGACGAGTGTCGTGGACAAGACCTGGGCGCCGCCCACACCGAGCACCAGGCGCTTCGCGGCCAGCAGGCGGGGCAGGGAGAGCTCCAAGCCGACGGTGAACATCAATAGGACCACGCCCAGCTCGGCGAGCTGCTGCATGGCCGGGCCGTCGGATAGCCAACCCAGTACGGACGGGCCGATCAGGACCCCAGTGGCCAGGTAGCCGAGGACCGGCGAGAGTCTGAGGCGGAGAAACAGCGCCACCAGCACAGTCGCCAGCGCCAAGCTGACGACAGGCTGGAGGCTCGTTGAGATGGTGAAGGTGTCCAACGTCGGGTCATCGCAGCGTAACCCGAAGCCCCGACTGCGGAAGTCGGATTACGGCGCAAGATTGGGCGCTCGTTGTTCCCAGATCGTGTCCGATCCGGCGCTTTCAGCGCGACCTCAGCTCACCTGGATCCGGCGCGGCTGCAGCTCGGCCCGCTTGGGCAGATGCAGCGTCAAGACGCCGTCCATCATCTCTGCGGTGATCTGGTCCGCTTGCAGCTCGTTGCTCAGCGTGAAGTTGCGGCGGAAACGGGTCGTGCTGACATCGGCATAGAGCGCCTCCATCTTCTCGGGCATCTCGATCGCCGCCTGGCCCTCGATCGAGAGATTATTGCCGTCGACCTTGACCTCGAGCCAGTCTTTCGAGACACCGGGCATATCGGCGATCAGGGTGATCTCCTTCTCGGTCTCGTAGATGTCCACCGGCGGCCGCAGGGCGACATCGGCCTCGCTGCGGGTCTGCATCCCGCCCTCTTTGGTGCCTTGCATCTCTTGATGCTCAGCCATGACATACCTCCGCTATTTACAAGTTGGTCGCAATCTGATCGTGAGTTGGTTGCAGCTAGGTCGCTGGCTCGCTCCGCGCCTTACTTCACCTGGATCTGACGCGGACGCACGGTCTCGCGGCGCCGCACGGCGATATGGAGCACGCCGTCGCTGTAGCTGGCGGTGACCTTGTCCGGGTCCACGTCTTCCGGCAGTGTGACCACACGCCGGAAGCCGCCATTGAAGCGCTCGCGCCGGTAGAACTGTGCCTGCTCCGGCGCCTCTGTGCGGCGCTCGCCGGCGATGGTCAGCAGGTTCTGCTGCAGCGAGATGTCGAGGCGGTCCTTGTCGACACCGCTGGCGAAGACATAGACATCGACCTGCTCCGGCGAGGCGCCCACATTGATCGCCGGAAAGGTGCCCGTAGCCGACGCGCGGATGCCGGACTCACCGCCAACATCGCCAAACAGCTGGCCCAGCTGCCGGCGCATCCGCTCGAGCTGGTCGAATAGATCGCCATCGAAATTTGGGAGATACCCCACCATGTTTCACCTCCTGTTCTGAGTGACGGTTCGTAGGTCTTGCGGCCTGGTACCTGGTTCAGCTCAATGCTGTGATCGCTGGCACTGCCCCTTGGGCCTTCCCGACCAGCCTTCCTCATCGGCAGTCAGGTCGCCCTGATGGCCGGAGGCCGCGGGCCTGGAAGTCGGTTTGCCTCGATGTGCCCGAATAAGATATAAAGCAATGTTCATGCCTGAAGATGTGGCGCTGCTACATGACCGGATCCGCGGCGAGTGTGGGATCCGTTGCGGTCAGTATGGCCGACCGGCGGCGGCTCAGCCCGGCCATGTTGGCCGGTCAGTGGCTCGGAAGCGGGCGCACCGGGGGAGACTGAGATGGGAGGCCGATCGCCCATCAAGACTCGTTGAGCTTGCGCCGCAGCGTGCGCTCGCCGATGCCGAGCTGCTTTGCCGCCTTGCTGCGGTTGAATCCGCTCTCCTTTAGCGCCGCGTCGATCAGCAGCCATTCGGCGTCGGCCAGCGTGGTGCCTTTCGGAATCAGGACGCCATCGCGCGCGGGATGGCCGCGGCTTACCTTGCTCGGCAGTAGGGGCTCGAGCAGCCTGGGGCCGATCTCGCGGAGGCACGGCGGCAAGCGAACCGCCAAACGCGCCACGACATTGCGCAGCTCGCGGACATTGCCCGGCCAGTGATAGGACTCGAGCCGCGACAAGGCCTCGGGCGTCAGGCGCGGCGGGGCGCAATCCCATCCCATGTCGCGCACGCTGTTGGCGAGAAAGTGCTGCGCGAGCAAGGCGATGTCGCGGGGACGATCACGCAGCGGCGGCAGCTGGATGGGGAGCACATTGAGGCGGAACAGCAAATCCTCTCGGAACAGCCCCGCCTCGACCCGCTCTTCGAGCGGCCGATGGGTCGCCGCGACGACGCGAACATCCACTGCCACGCCCCGCTCTGCGCCGATCGGCTGTACGGCCCCCTCTTCCAGGACCCGCAAAAGGCTGACCTGGGCGGCCGGCGGCATCTCGCCGATCTCGTCGAGGAATAGCGTACCCTTATCGGCCTGCTCGAACCGGCCGCGGTGCCGGCGGCTCGCCCCGGTGAAGGCGCCCTTCTCGTGACCGAACAGCTCGGCCTCGAGCATCGTCTCGGGGATAGCGCCGCAATTGACCGCGACAAACGGCCCCTGCGCCCGCCGGCCCAGCCCGTGCAAGGCGCGCACGACGAGCTCCTTGCCGGTCCCAGTCTCGCCCTGGATCAGGACGGGCTGGTCGCTTGCGGCGAAGCGCGGCAATTCGAGCAATGCCTCGGTCATCGCCGGGTCGCAGTAGGTCAGATAGGGGGCGAGCTGCTCGGCGATGCCGCGGCTGGCCCGTTTGCTCGCGAGGTCGGCCGCGATGTGGCGTGCAACCTCGAGCGGATCGACCGGCTTCTCGAAGTAGTGCCGAGCCCCCTGGCGCAGCGCGTGTACCGCGTTGCCGATGCTGCCGTGGCCGGTGATGATGTAGAAGCCGCCGTCTGGCACGCGGGCGAGGTAGTCGGGGAGCAGGTCAAGTCCGGTACCGTCCCTGAGCTGCAGGTCGGCCAGCACGGCATCCGGCGTCGTCTCGGCGACGGCGGCACGGGCTTCGCGGAGGCTCCCGACGCCGGCGACCTTGGCACCCAATCCGGTCAACACACGCATCAGGCTGCGCAGGACTCCTGGGTCGTCGTCGAGCACCAGAAGAGACAAGCCTGTCAGGTCAGGGGACGTCTTCTCAGCGCCTTCCACCAGTGTGGCACCTCGTTCCGCCGCAGCGGTACACTGAGCAGGATCCTAGCACCGCCGCCGGCTCGATTCTCGGCGCGCACCTGGCCGCCGTGGTCGGCGACGACGCGCTGCACGATGGCAAGACCCAAACCATTGCCATCTGGCTTGGTGGTATAGAAGGCGTCGAAGAGACGGGGCGCATGCTCCTCGGCGATGCCCTGGCCGCGGTCCTCGACAACGATTTGCAGCCACCCGTCAGCGACTCGTGTGCTGACCGAGATCGCGCCTTCCGTCTGACCGCTCTGGGCGGCATTGATGAGGATATTGACCAAGGCATCGCGCATTGCCTCCCTCTGCAGCACGGCCTGAGGCATGTCGGCTGGGATGTCGATCATCACGTCTAGTCCGCGCTCGGCGAGGATCGGCCCCGCGAGTCGGACGGCCTCCTGCAGCATGGGCTCGACGTCGATGGCCGTGAAGGTGTCCTCCGGCCGGCGCGTGAGCTTCAGAAAGGCGCTCAGCTTGGTACTCAGGGCGACGATGTCGCGCTCGAGGTCGGCGACGATGTCCTGAGACTGCTCCGGCGCGACCTGCAGGGCCGTGACGTTGGCGCGCAACGCCATCAGAGGGTTGCGCAGCTCATGGACCAGCTCGGCTGCCAGCTCGGTGATCGAGGCGCGCCGATAGATGTCTTGGAAATGGGCCTCGATGTGCCGTGTCCTGTGCATCGCGAAGAAGGCGATACCGAAGGCCGCGACGATGCTGAGGGCACCGACCCCGGCAAGTAGGCGGATCGCGCGCTCGATCGAGGCCAGGCCTGCTCCGATGTGGGCTTGCAGTCGCTCGCGATCGAAGGTGAGGGCGAGCCTTGTCGGAGCTGCGGCCTCCGAGGTCAGGTCATAGCCTAGCCGAAACTCATCCTCGGACTCCGAGAAGAGACGCTGAGCGGCCGGTGGATCGGTCGACGGCGGCTCGGCATGAGTTGCTAGCGGAGCGGTGAAGGGTGGCTGCTCGGACCAAGCGCCGTCAGGCTGCAGCGCGAAGCCGCGCTGACCATCACGCAGGGTGATGGTCTTCAGCGACGGCAGGTCGATGAACAGGCGCGTGAGGTCCCCGGCAAGCCAGGGCTCGGCCGCCTCCAGGGCGGTCAGCGCGTCAACGCCACCGAGCTTCTCGGCCAGGGGCCCGACGGCCGCATCGATCTCAGCGACGAGCAGGCGGGTCTCGACGGCCCGCATCTGCAGGTAGAGCCAAGCCCCACCTCCGCCGACGACCGCCAGATAGAGGGCCAGCAGAAGCCCGAAGGGCAACAGCAGGAGTCGCGTGACGGCGAAGTGCGAGCGGATCACGGATAACCTAGGATCGATAGAAAACAACTGAAACGCCGGAGTGAGGCCGGGCCGAGCTTGCGGGGCCCAACAATCGAGGCCTGGTAGAGGCTCACGGTGTCGAGCCTCATGTCTCGGCCCAGTCTATATGCTCACATTGCCTTGGTGCTGTTCCTTTTGGGCACGACAGGGGGCAGGAGGTGGGCGGCGCTCAGAGCTGCTCGGAGACCTCGGCCTCGGCGAAGGTGGCCATCTCGTTGTGCAGCGCGCAGGCCATGCGCAGCAGCGGGACAGCGACGGCGGCGCCGCTGCCTTCGCCGAGGCGCATGCCCAGGTCGAGCAGCGGGTGGCCGCCGATGGCCTCGACGATCCGCCGATGACCTGGCTCAGCGGAGGCGTGGGTCAGGATGAGCCAGTCGGTGACTCCGGGCCGCAGTTGCTCGGCCGCGAGTGCGGCGGCTGAGCTGATGAAGCCGTCGACCAGCACCGGCAGGCCCATCTGCGCCGAGGCGATGTAGGCGCCAGCGAGCGCGGCGATCTCGAAGCCGCCGAGGCGTCGCAGGGCCTCGCGCGGGTCGGCGAGGTGCGCTCGATGCCGCGCTAGAGCGCGCTCGATGACAGACCGCTTGTGCGCCACGCCCTCGGCATCGAGACCGGTGCCGGGCCCGGCAAGCCCTTCGGCGGAGGCGGCAAGCAGCGCGCAGGCAAGCGCTGCTGCGGAGGTCGTATTGCCGATGCCCATCTCGCCGCCGATGAAGAGCTCGGCCCCGGCGAGACGGGCGCGCTCGGCGGCGTGACGTCCGGCGGCGAGTGCGCGCACGCATTGGTGCTCATCCATTGCCGCGGTCTCGGTGAAGTTGGCCGTGCCGGGCCCGAGATCATAGCGGCGTACGCCCTCGAGCGCTCCGGGATCGGCGACCGTGCCCAGCGTGACGACCTCCAGCGTGGCCCCCAGGGCATGCGCCGCAACGCTGATCGCGGCCCCGCCCCGGGCGAAGTTCTTGACCATCTCGGCGGTCACCGACTGCGGAAACGCCGAGACGCCCTCGGCGGCGACACCGTGGTCGCCGGCGAACACGGTAATCGCGATTCGATCGGCGCGTGGTCGCGGGCGGCCCTGCATCGCGGCAAGTCGCACAGCAAGCTCTTCCAGCCGTCCGAGTGCGCCGCGCGGCTTCGTCAGCATCGCCTGACGGGCCAAGGCCTCGGCGCGGGCGCCCTCATCGAGGCCGGCAGCCGGGACATCCAACCATTCAAAATCCTGAGTCACTTGACCTCTCCGGAAGGCGGCGCCCCAAGCGCGGGGGCTCGATCGTGCCTGCGATCCTCCCTCGGGGCAAGCTCTGCTTCGGCACGCGTTGTGACTGATATTGTCCCGCTCGATCTTCGAAAGAGTAGCCTGGCGCCAGGCGTGCCGGCTGCTGCCACGACATCAGGTACCCAGGCGTGTAACCCTTGACCATGCTCAATCGCCTTGGGCCGCGATCATGGCGGCAGTCGGCCGCTATGTGAAGCTTCACATAGCGGCCAAGAGCGGACATATGGCGGTGCGCTGCTCACGGCAGGTCAACGCCGATAGACGGCACCAGTCGAGCCGCGCTGCGGCGCCCGTTTCCCGGCCTCAGCGGACATCACGTCAACCGCAGTATGTTATCGGGCTTGCCAGGCGTAAGCTTCATGAGAGGCAAAAGGCAAGACCTGACACCGTGTGCTCCGTGTGCTCCGAAAGGCAAGACCTGACACCGTGTGCTCCGCAACGGCCAGTGACCGCATAGCGTCCATTCGGGTCACCGGTTCGAGCAGGAGCAGCGTCGGCTGTTTCCGGATGAAGTGCCGCCCAATGTGATGGCCTTGCAACTCAGCTTCTGTAGGCGATCCAGCGCTCGAGCGCGTCGTCGATTTCATGATCGATCACCATTTGATCGCGCAGGCATAATGACCGAATGTTGTCGATGCACTTGCGGCTCAGTGACTGCGCATCGTCTTCGCCCGATCCGAATTCGTGACCTTGCAGCAGCAGAGAACGCAGGATCCAATTGACGTCGCTGCGACTCGCGGGCTGACCGCAGGTCCGCGTCGCGTCGCGGACCCGTTTGCCCGTCTCGTTCAGATCGAAAGCGTGGGCTGCGAGATCGGTTGCAACGAGCTGGAACAGCGTCCGGTAATTGGCTGGGCTCAGCAGCGGAGCACCGGTCACGTCGTGGATCTGCATGGCGAGCGGAAGGAGGTCGCGGTCGGTTCCCCAATCCGCTCTTGTGACCTGATGGCCATTGGGTTTGGAGGCGGTTTCGCTCGCGAGGGCGTGTCGGCGCGGGTCGTACACTTGGCCGCCGCCGCTGCGCCAGTCGACTCGCACCGGCGAGAGATCAACGGACTCGACGAGCTTCCGGAAGCTCCCCATCCCATGCCAGTCGTTCGCGAGGGTCGGGTGCTGGGCGGTGATCAGACTGGCAATCCGACTGCAAGGAACAGGGTGGCTCGCTTTGGCGATCTCTGTCCGGATCAGATCCACGACAATCGAAAGCTCGTCGATCAGCTTAGGCGAGCCCCCGGGCAGAGTGCTGGGTGCGGAGTGACGCCGCGGGTCGTGAATCGAGCCTCCTCCCTCCCAGCTCACCTGCAACGGGGCGAGGTTCCAGGAGTCGACGAGACCGCGAAAACTGCCGTAGCCGGCCCAGGTCGAAGCGTCCATCCCCTCGACCGTGCCTAGGATCGTCGAGGCAAGCTTCGCCATAGCGAGCGGAGCGGTCGCGTCGGCGACGGTCTTCTTCGCGAGCGCCAGCGCGGCCGAGGCGAGGGCGCGCTCGGTGGGCTTGGCGGCGAGCGCGGCAGCGGGTTCGGCATCAGTCGGCTCGTCCTCATCGTGGAAACCGAGTGCGTCCCGAACGAATTCGTCCTGATCGATCAAGAGGTCCGCAGACGCGCGGTAGGCCGCTGAGGGGAACCCGATCGCCAGCACCGTGGTGCGCCGATCCCAGCGCCGCAGTTTGCGCAATACCGGCGTGAAATCCGCGTCGGCCGAGAAGACGACGAACTCGTCGTAACGGGTTTCCTGCAGCAGCAGATCGACCATGTCGAGCACCATGTGAATGTCGGTGCTCGTCTTGCCCTCGCTGGTCAGGGAGGGGCAGTCGACGATCTCGAATCCGGCGAGGTTGAACGCGGGTCGAAAACGCTGGTAGACCTGCGGGTTGAGGTAGCAGCGGCGAACCAGCAGGCGCCGGCGTGAGCCATCGGCCGCCGGTTGGGGAAGCTCGAGCGCTTCGACCAGCCAGCTCATCCAGCGCTGAGGCGTCCTGGCAAAGCGGTCGGCGAGCGAGGCATCGAGCTTGCGCAGCCCAGAGTAGACGTTGTCGAAATCGACGAAGAGTGCGCTTCTCAAGCGGATGTGCCCGCGAAATCCATGCGTGCGAAGACTCTATCAAACCTCGGGCGCACTGGAACCGGACGCGTTTCGCTTTCGGGAGATCGACAGACCGCTTTGGCGCCTATGGCCGGAAGCGGCCTATCCAGAGCGTGACCGCCAGCGACCACTCTGCGCACTGATCAAGACAGACTCAGCAGATCGAGCAGGGCGCGGGTATCGAGGTGCGCCTCGACCGCATCGGCGAGCCGCTCGAGGGTGGCCTCGCGCCGGACGTCCTGGTCCTCTGTGGCGGAAATGGTGAGGCTGGCCCAGGCGAGTAGGGCGTCGCAGGCCTTGCCGCGGTCGAATAGGCCGTGCAGATAGGTCCCCAGGATCTGCCCGTCGGTGCTTAAGGCCCCCTCCGGCCCGCGCTCGAGCTGCAGAGCTGGCTGCCGAGGGGCGGCACCTTGCGTCACGCCGGCGTGGATCTCGTAGCCCGCGACCGGGGCGTCGGCGAAGGCCAGGTAGCCGTAGCGGTTCTCGAGCTGCTTCTTCGGGGCGAGGGTCGTTTCGAGCTCGAGCAGGCCGAGGCCATCCGTGCTGCCGGGCGGGCCTTCGATGCCGTGCGGGTCGCGGATCTGACGACCCAGCATCTGGAATCCGCCGCAGATCCCAATGAGATGACCGCGGTAGCGGAGGTGACGGTGGATCGCCGACGCCCAGCCCCTGGGCGCGCAGCCAGGCGAGGTCGCTGCGGACGTTCTTCGAGCCCGGCAGCAGGATCAGATCGCCGGCTGGCGGCGGCGTTCCGGGACCGATCAGCTGCACGGCGAGCTGCGGGTGCCGCCTGAGCGGGTCGAGATCCGTGTGGTTGCTGATCCGCGGCAAGGCCGGCACCAGGACTCGGAGACGGGGCTCTGAATCGCGCTGTTCGGGGTGCCGGGACAGGGAATCCTCGGCGTCGAGGTCGAGGCCGCTCAGGTAGGGCAGGACCCCGAGGACCGGCTTGTCGGTGTGCCCCTCGAGCCAGCGCAGACCCGGCTCGAGCAGCGCCAAGTCGCCGCGGAAGCGATTGGTGACGAAACCTCTTACGCGGGCCTGCTCGGATGGTGCGAGGAGGGCGAGCGTGCCGACGAGATGGGCGAAGACGCCCCCGCGGTCGATATCGGCGATCAGCAGCAGCGGGCAGCCGACGGCCTCGGCGAAGGCCATGTTGGCGATGTCGTTCGCCCTCAGGTTGACCTCGGCCGGCGAGCCGGCGCCCTCGACAATGATCGCGTCATAATGGCGCTGCAGTCGGCATCGGACGTCGTGCCCTGCACCATCAAGGTGTGGGCGGCCATCAGCAGTCCCCCGGGAGCGGCGCGCTCAGCGGTGCAAGGCCGGCGTCAGGGCCATCTCCAGGCGTGCCCAGCTAGCCTCATCGCCAGGGAGCCCGAAACGGAGGCTCGGCGGGTCGGTGAAGCGACGGATCAACACGCCCTGATGGGCGAGGGCCTCATGGATCTCTGCCGCCGCAGAGGTTTCCAGCCATTGAAACAGGGCACAGCCGCCGCTCGGCGGGAGCCCGCTGCGTGTGAGCCCTTCGGCGAGGCGCTCGGAGTTGGCCTGCAGACGCGCGCGGGCCGAGTATTGCCAATCGCGATCGGCGAGGGCCTGCTCGGCCAGCCAGCGGGCGGGCGTGGCGATTGTCCAGGGACCAAGGATGCTCGCTAGCCCGGCGAGGAGATGCGGCTCCGCCAGGGCGAAGCCGACACGCGCGCCGGCGAGCCCGAAGAACTTCCCGAGCGAGCGGAGGACGATCAGGCCAGGCCGCGGGCAAAGCGGCGCGAGGCTCTCGTCTGGCGTGGGATCCATGAAGGCCTCGTCGACAACGAGCCAGCCACCCCGAGCGGCGAGCCCGGCCTGCCACGCGAGGAGCTCGTCGCGGGCGAAACGCACGCCGCTCGGGTTTCCAGGATGGATCAGGACCAGCACGTCAGCCGCGGTTGCCTCGTTGCGCAGGCAGTCACGGGAGACCAGGCTGACGGTGTGCCCGGCGCGGCGCCAGGCCGCGGCATGCTCGGCGTAGCCAGGGTGGAGCACGGCGACACGTCCCGGTGGACGCAGACGCGGCAGGGCCTGGATCGCGGCTTGCGAGCCGGCGACCGGCAGCAGGGCGCTGCAGCCATAGTAAGCGTCTGCCGCGGCCTCCAGCCCATCGTCATCCTCCGGCAGACGACCCCAGAGCGATGGGGGCGGGGAGGGCGCCGGCCAGCTGTTCGGGTTGATGCCGGTCGAGAGATCGAGCCAATCGCCGAGCGGGATCCGATAGCGTGCGGCGGCCGCCCGCAGGCGCCCACCGTGCTCCAGCGCGGCGGGCGCGCCGTTCCGGCCGGCCGCGCCCATTAAAGGTCCGATTGAGGGATGACGAGGCGTCTCGCAGTCGTCCACGACTCAAAAGGGGTTTAGCGAAGAATACTTGGTGAAATCGATGTAGCCGGCGCTCACGCCCTGCCGCCAGCCTGCACCGAAGCGGATGGGGGCTATCACGATGTCGTCCGACTTGAGGTAATTGACGCCGACACCGCCGACGAAGTAGAGACTCCCTTCAACACCGGGGAAGCGCTGGAAGATGGCTTCGTGTGCCGGCAGGCGGTAAACGAGGATGAAGACCTTGGAGAGATTGGCGCCGATGTCGAAGCCGATCGAGGGGCCTTGCCAGAACACCGGCTGCGGCGCGTAGGGTCGCGTGTTCAGCGTGCCGCGGCCATAGCGCAGGCCGACACCGAGTGCCGCGGCGGCCTCCTCGCCGGCGATGTAGGCATTCGGCTCACCCTGTTCCTTGAAGACCTTCTCGACGACCTTGGCCAGATTCTCGGCCCCCTGGCCGAAGAAACCTTCGACACTCTCGAGGATCTCTTCCTGCGTGTAGCCATTATCGGCCAGTGCTGGCATGACCAACGCGCACAAACCCAGCGTAATCAAAAACTCTCTAATCATCCGTTTTCTCCCAAGACGGCCCGGTCAGGTCGCAGCCGAGGCTCAAGCGCCGAAGCCGGTCGCAGGTATCGCGGCCGAGCCCATGCAGCAAGGGCTTGTTCGCGCCGATCTGAATACTATGCTTAAAGTGGTATCGGTACCTTAATGCTGTGAACCGAGGGGCACCAGAATGAGTCGGAGCGAAGCCTTGACGACGAAGATTGTCGATGCGGCCCTCACATTGGCCGAGCGGCGCTCGTGGGAGTCGGTACGGCTGCACGAGGTGGCGGCCGCGGCCGACGTCTCGTTGGCCGAGATGCGGGAGCATGTTCGCGATAAGGAGGATTTGGTCGAGGCCTGGCTTGACCGGGCCGACGCGGCCATGCTGCAGCGCGCCGCCGAGCCGGACTTCACGCAATGGCCGCCGCGCGAGCGGCTCAAGCGGATCGTCCTGTCTTGGCTCGAGGCCCTCGAGCCGAAGCGTCGCGTGACGCGACAGATGGTCCTGAGTCGCTGCGCCCCAGGGCGCCTGGATGTGCAGATCCCGGCCATCCTGCGCCTGGGCCGCACCGTGCAGTGGATGCGCGAAGCGGCCGGCCTGCGCGAGAGCGGAATTCGGCGCCTGCTGGCGGAGGCGGCCCTGGCCAGCATCTTGGTCGCGACCTTCGTCTATTGGCTGCGCGACGATTCGGCGGACTCCGCCGGCACCCGCGACCTCTTGGATACCCTATTGGAGAAGGCCGAGGGCGCCGCCGGGATGGTGCCAGGGCTACGCTTCGGCGGCGATGGGTGGGCGGAGGTCGCCCCATCAGGGCCACGACCCGCGCCTGTGAAGGACGCACCGCAATAGACGCGACGAAACCGTCCGCTCGTCCCTAGCATCGGGCGACCTCTAACCGACAGCGAGGTGCTCGTTGACGAGCTGATGCTGACGCTCGGCTTCATTGTCGAAGTCGCCCTGCTCCTCTTCCATCATCGCGCAGTTGATGGCCATGCGCGCCTGGACGGCTGCCCTCCAGGCGCGACTCTGCTTCTCGGTCGACAGAGATTCCGGTATCAGGGCCGCAGCCGCGGCGGCGGCGACGAAGTGGTCGGCCTGACTAAGCCAGTCGGTATCCTTGCCGCAATCCGTGTAGGTCTTGGTCGCATAAGACTTGGCGGCGCGATAGGCGTCGTCGAGCTCGCTAGGGCTGGCGTCGGCCCGCAGTGCCGTCTCGATCGCCCGCCTGACGCGCTCCTCGCGGCTCCACCGCTCGACGCTCTGGGCGAACCGGGCGCCGAGGATGCGCTGCTCGATCTCGGGCAATCCATTGAGCATCTGGCGCAGGTCGCGATCGTTGCGGATGGATGCCATTGTGGGGGTCCTGCTGGCTTACAATGCTGACAAACGGCGCCTCCCTGCGAGCAAGGCTCTGGCTGGGCGCCAACGAGTGGACTATGGACGAAATCCCGCTTGCGGCGCATTGATATACGTCAGGGCCTCCCTCGGGTGACCAGCGTGACAGGCCCGCCACCAATGAGAAGGCAATCATGAGACGCACCGTCTTCTATGTGTCCGAGAGCACAGGTATCACGGCCGAGACGATGGGCCACAGCCTGTTGTCGCAGTTCGATGCCGTGGACTTCGATCAGATCTACATGCCTTACATCAACACCGAGCTGCGCGCCCGCGCCCTGACCCAGCGCATCCAGGAGGCGGCCGATCGGGATGGGGCGCGGCCGATCGTCTTCGCCACGATGCTCGATGATGCGATCCGCCGCATCTTGCGCGATGCAAACTGCTTCTACATGGAGCTTTTCGAGGGCTTTATCGAACCGCTGGCTGCCGAGCTGGGCGTGATACCGAGCCGCAAGTCCGGTCGCAGTCACGCGATCACCAAGCCGAGCTCCTACACCAAGCGGATTGAGGCGATCAACTTCGCGATGTCGAATGACGACGGCGTCCGCCCCGACAACTTTACCCATGCCGATGTCGTGCTGCTCGGCGTGTCGCGCTCCGGCAAGACACCGACCTGTCTGTATCTGGCCATGCACTACGGCCTGCGCAGCGCGAATTATCCGATCACCGAGGAGGACTTCGAGCGCGGCGATGTGCCGCGGGAGATCTGGGCCTGTCGCGAGAAGGTCTTCGCGCTGACGATCGACGCCCAGAGGCTCCAGCTGATCCGCGAGGAGCGGCGCCCGGGCAGCGAATATGCGTCCTTCGCGCGCTGTCAGCATGATACCCGTCAGGCGCAGGCGATCTTCCGCCGTCTCGACGTGCCGATCCTGAACACCACCAGTCAATCGATCGAGGAGATCTCCTCTCACATCGTCAAGGCCACTCGAAGCCAGATGGACTGAAGCGAGCCGCTGTTGTTGAGATCACAGTCGCGTCGCCTCATAATGCCGCGGTTTTTTGCCAGGGCCGAAGCCGGGACCGAGAGCGCCAGTGATGAAGATCGGAGTGCCGCGAGAGACGCGAACGGGCGAGGCGCGCGTCGCCATGACCCCCGACATGGTGCAGAAGCTGGTCGGCAAGGGGTTTGAGGTTGCGGTCGAGCAGGGCGCTGGTGCCGGCGCGCACTATCCTGATGACACCTATCACCAAGCCGGTGCCGAGGTCACTGACCGCGCGGCGGCCTTCGATGCCGAGATACTGCTCAAGGTGCGCCGTCCTGACCGCGACGATGTCGCGGCGATGCGTCCCAGTGGCCTCTACCTCGGCCTGATGGAGAGCTGCGGCGACGATGAGATCCTCGCCGCGATGCAAGCGAAGGCCATGCGGGTGCTGGTGATGGAGCGGATGCCGCGCATCTCGCGGGCGCAGGCGATGGACGCCTTGTCATCCCAGAGCAACATCGCGGGCTATCGCGCCGTGATCGAGGCGGCGGCCCATTACGGCCGCTTCTTGCCGATGATGATGACATCGGCTGGCTCGGCCAAACCGGCCCGCGTCGTCGTGCTCGGTGCCGGGGTGGCCGGGCTGCAGGCCATCGCTACGGCGCGGCGTCTCGGTGCTGATGTCTACGCCTACGATGTCCGTCCGGAGACCAAGGAGCAGATCCGCTCCCTCGGTGCCAAGCCGATCGAGCTCGACATCGGCGAGAGTGCGACGGGAGCTGGCGGCTACGCGAAGGAGCTCTCCGACGAGGCCAAGGCGCGCCAGCAGGCGGCACTGGCAGACGCGCTGGCCAAGGCCCACATTCTGATCACGACGGCCCTGATCCCTTGCCGGCCGGCGCCGATCCTGATCACCGAGGAGGTCGTTCGACGCCTTCGCCCGGGGTCGGTGATCGTCGACCTGGCCGCGGCGAACGGCGGCAATTGCGTCCTGACCGAGCCCGACAAGGTGGTCGAGCGTCACGGCGTCATCCTCGTCGGCCATACCAACCTGCCGTCACGTGTGGCGGCGGACGCAAGCTCGTTCTACGCGCGCAACCTCATGAACCTCCTCGATATCATGGTTGAGCCTTCTGATGCTGGCCTGGTCCTCAAGGATTTGACCGATGACGAGATCACGAAGGCCATGCTCGTGAGTCCTTAGTGCCGCACCCCGTTTCGGAGTCCTCCTACCATGACGGAATCTCTAGTTGCCCTGTACGTCTTCGTCCTCGCCTGTTTCGTCGGCTACTGGGTCGTCTGGGGGGTTACCCCTTCCCTGCATACGCCGCTTGTGGCCTTGACGAATGCCATCTCCGGCATCGTCGTCGTCGGTGCCCTGTTGGTCGCTGGGCTCGAGGAGGCGGGGTTATTGGCCGGCGGTATTGGCTTCATCGCTGTCCTGCTCGCCTCGATCAATGTCTTCGGTGGCTTCCTCGTTACGCACCGCATGCTGTCGATGTTCAAGAAGCGGCCCAAGTAGCCGCGTCATCGGGCCTCAGTACCTTCGGGCACTTCGGCTCGCTCTGCATTGGGACACCTCATGGAGCTCTCAGCGAATAGCCAGGCGATCGCCTATCTGGTCTCGGCGGTCCTGTTCATTCTGGCCCTCAAGGGCCTGACGCATCCCGCCTCGGCGCGCCGCGGCAACCTCTACGGCATCCTCGGCATGGCCATCGCAATCGGGGCGACTCTGGCTGGCAGCGAGGTCCAGAGCTATGGCCTCATCCTGCCGGCCGTCGTGATCGGTGCCGTGATCGGCGCCGTCGTGGCGATGCGCATCCAGATGACGGCAATGCCACAACTGGTCGCGGCGCTGCACAGCTTCGTCGGGCTCGCCGCTGTGCTCGTGGCAATCGGCACCTTCCTCAACCGCCGCGCGGCCGAGACCCTGGACGCGGTGCTGATGGGCGAGCTCTCCGCCGGCATCGTCATCGGTGCCATCACCTTCACGGGCTCAGTGGTCGCCTTCGGCAAGCTGCAGGGGCTCCTGACCGGCAAGCCGGTGCGCTTCACCGGCCAGCACCTGCTCAACGCGGCCATGGGCCTCGCCACAGTGGCGCTCGCTGTGCACTTCGCGATGACGGGTAATCTGTTGTCGCTGGTTCTGATCACCCTGCTCGCGCTGACGCTCGGTACGACCTTGATCATCCCGATCGGTGGCGCGGACATGCCGGTGGTCATCTCGATGCTGAACAGCTATTCGGGGTGGGCCGCGGCGGCGACGGGTTTCTCGCTCGGCAACAACCTCCTGATCATCGTTGGGGCCTTGGTCGGCTGCTCGGGCGCCATCCTCTCCTACATCATGTGCCGTGCGATGAACCGCTCGATCTTTAATGTCGTGTTCGGCGGCTTCGGGACGGACGGCAGCGAGCCCAGTGCGACGGGCCAGGCGACTGAGCAGGGGATCCGGTCGGCCTCGATCGAGGATGCGGTCTACTGGATGGAGGACGCTGGCAAGGTCGTCATCGTCCCAGGGTACGGGATGGCCGTGGCGCAGGCCCAGCATGCGCTCAAAGAGCTGATGGAGCTGCTCGAGCAGCGCGGTGTCGAGGTTCTGTTCGCGATCCATCCGGTGGCCGGCCGCATGCCTGGGCACATGAATGTGCTGTTGGCCGAGGCGGATATCCCCTACGATCGGGTCCTCGAGATGGATGAGATCAACCCGGGATTTCCGAGCACCGATGTGGCCCTAGTCGTCGGCGCCAATGACGTCGTCAACCCCGCCGCCAAGGAGGACAAGGGCAGCCCAATCTATGGGATGCCGATCCTCGAAGCGGGGCGCGCGCGGCAGGTCTATTTCCTCAAGCGCTCGCTCAGGCCCGGCTACTCGGGGGTCGACAATCTGCTCTTCTACCAAGAGAACACCTCGCTCATATTCGGTGACGCGAAAGACACCATCGAGGGGATGGTGAACGCACTCAAAGGCGCGCGGCACTGAGCGCGCCGGTGATCGGCGACGGTACAAGAAGTCCCGGCGCACCTGAGGGTGGAGCCAGGAGCACGGCACCGGACGAGGCAGTTTGCCGCCGGTCAATGGAGCGGTCCGGCCCGCGCGCTCGAGACTGCCATCTTCTCCTTCGGTGTGGAGCCCGCTCGCAGGAATAGCCCAGAGGTCGAGGACGGCGTGGTCCTGCAGCGCTCCTTCCACGGTATCGAGCAGAAACAGCCCCCGCACCTGCTCTGCACCACCAGCGTGCTGTGCTGCACGGCACCGTGTGAACGCTGGCCTCAGGCATGAAACCAGCGCCATAAAGTGGGTCCCACTCGGCGAAGGTAGCGGCCTGGCCGCGGGGCTCGCCATCCGCATCGCTCAAGGTCCAGACTGTGGCGTGGCGGATCGCGAAGCGTTTGCCCGTGCGCGACACGCGGACGCCCGAGTAATCATCGATGTAGCCCCGCGCGGCGACCTGCTCCAGCAGGCGTGCCCGCTCGGCCCGGTCAGGCGCCTTGGCGGTCAGGCGCGAGGGCATCTGTGTCATCTCTTCCCACGAGAGCTCGAATAGCGCGAGCGCCGTGCGATTGGCGTAAGTCAGGATCGGATCGGCCGCCCGATTGTGGGACAGGAGCACGAAGGGCGCATCGAACAGCCACTCGGCCGCCTCTACGTCCGATAGGTCCCGCTCCAATAGGTCCCGGCCAGTGAGCCGGTGCAGGCTGCGCCTCAGGAGCGTCACGTGATCGACCAGATACAGGTTGTCCGGTCCCGGATGGGGCAAGGGCATCTTCATCTCGTCTCGGCCGCCTTGATCGGCTCCGGATATAGTGATACCCAAATTTGAGACAGCCCCTTAAGGTAGAGCGAGAGACCTCAAGAGGGGCGA
>CAZOWL010000069.1:0-24051 GCA_964583605.1 uncultured Chromatiaceae bacterium
GATGACTATCGTGCTAAGGTCATCTTCGGCTGAACATTTATATTCGCTCGCCCTGCGGTGCAGCCGCTGTCCTTGAAGAGCTCGTAACCGGCCACCGCAGCCTCGCTCAGCGCGTCCTCATCGCCGAGCAGCCATTGGTCGAAGCGCGAGTTGGGGGTGACCAGCGTCTTCTCGAACTCGGCGATGGCCTCGGTCACCTTGTCGATGTCGATGCCGTCTTCACCAAAGACCAGCCGGAACTCCCTCACGTAGCCGGGGATCGACTCGAGCACGCCGATCGCCAAGGTGTGCGTGAAGGCCATCTCGCCCGGGTTGGCGATCGGCCCGCCGGCCTGCTCCTTGAGGTCGGCGGCACGGCCATCCCAGAACTGGGCGACATTCAGGCTCGAATTGAGCACCGTCGGCGCGTTGATCGGACCCTCTTGCCAGTTGTGCCCGATCGAGGTCTGCAGGTTGTCCGTCCCGCCCATGCTCAGGTTGTGGCAGGAGTTACAGGAGATGAAGCCCGATTTCGACAGCCTCGGGTCGAAATAGAGCTTCTTTCCAAGCTCGGCCTGGGCCAGGTTGATCTCCTGAGCCGGGCGGATCGGGGTGATCGGCTCGCTGGCAAGAACCGTGGCCCAGGGCATCGCTGCGGCCAAGGCCGTGAAAAGAATCTTGTGTTTCATGCCGTGCCTCCCGATAACTGATTGAGGGCATGCGACGATATGCCGCCAGTCCCCGGTCCTGGAAGATCGCACAGGCTTCGCCGAGTGGAAGCGGGTCAGCCCTGATCGGCCATCCCGGCGCGAATGCAGCGCAGTATCCCGTAATCGTAGGCGCCGTCCAAGGCATCATAGACTGGCTTGAGCGCCTCGGGCGAGTCCGGGAGGAGCTGATCGAATGCGTTCTGAATCGTCCGCAACTCGGTGTCATCGAGCCGCACGACATCGCGCACGGACAGCTCGCCCTCCTCGATACAGCGTGCGAGGTGGCTGTAGATCGTCGTCGGCTTGAGATCGCGGCGCGCGGCGAGATCCTCGACGCCCAAGCCCGAACGAAACAACTGCAGCGTCTCGCGTACCGTGGTCGTCAGCCCGAGATCCCGCATGCGGGCCTTCGGCGCCGTCTGATAGGGACGCGCATCCGGCAACAGCGGCAAGCCCTGCGGGCGGCCGTGCTCTGCCTCGTGCTCGGCGAGCACCTGCAAAAAGGCCTCGCCGAAGCGCTCGAGCTTGACGGCCCCTACACCGCTGATGCGGCCGAGCTCATCGGCGTTGCGCGGTCGGTACGTCACCATCTCGCGCAGCGTGGCGTCGTTGAAGACCATGTAAGGGGCGATGTCCTGCTCCGCGGCCAGCTCGCGACGGCGCAGCCGTAGCCGCTCCCAAAGCGCGTTCGCCTCTGGCTCCGTCGGCGCGGCAACTGGTGCCGCCCGCTCGCTCCGCTGGACCTGCCGGCGGTCGGGGTCGCGCCGGAAGCGGACCCTCTTCTCCCCGCGCAGCACCGGCCGACTCTGCTCGGTCAGGCGCAGGCCGCCATGGCCCTCGATGTCGACCTCGACCAGCCCCAGCGCGACCAGCTGCCGGTAGACGGACTTCCACTGATCGACGGTCAGCTCCTTGCCGATCCCGAAGGTACTGACCCGATCATGGCCGAAGCGGCGAATCCGCTCATGCTCCTTGCCGAGCAGCACGTCGCTGAGATAGCCAGCGCCGAAGCGCTGCCCGGTCCGATAGATGCAGGACATCGCCTTTTGCGCGGCCGTCGTGCCGTCCCAGGTCTCGACCGGCGACAGGCAGGTATCGCAGTTGCCACAGGGCAGATCCAAGCCCTCGCCGAAGTAGCGCAGCATCACCCGGCGGCGGCACTCGGTCGTCTCGCACAGGCCGATCAGCGCATTGAGCTTGTGCAGCTCGACGCGCTTGAAGCGCTCCTCGGCCCCGGAGCGCTCGATGAACTGGCGCAGTGCAACGACATCGGACAGACCGTACGTCAGCCAGGCGTCGGCCGGCAGCCCATCGCGCCCGGCGCGGCCGGTCTCCTGGTAGTAGGCCTCGACGCTCTTGGGCAGATCGACGTGGGCCACGAAGCGCACGTCCGGCTTGTCGATGCCCATGCCGAAGGCGATCGTCGCGCAGATGATCACGCCCTCACCGCGCAAGAACTCGGCCTGGTGGGCGCGGCGCTGCTCGGCGGGCATACCGGCGTGGTAAGCGAGTGCGTTGAAGCCCTGAGCGCGCAGGAAATCGGCCGTCTCCTCGACCTTGCGCCGCGACAGGCAATAGACGATGCCGGCATCGCCGGGGTGCTCGGTGCGCAGGAAGTTGAGCAGCTGCCGGCGCGGCTCGCGCTTCTCGACGATGCGATAGCGAATGTTTGGCCGGTCGAAGCTCGAGACGAACTGCGCCGCCCCTTCGAGACCAAGCCGGGAGATGATCTCGCCGCGGGTTGGGGCATCGGCCGTGGCCGTCAGCGCGACGCGCGGCACACGTGGCCAGCGCTCGTGCAGCCGATTGAGCTGAATGTACTCGGGCCGGAAGTCATGGCCCCATTGCGAGACGCAGTGCGCCTCATCGATCGCAAAGAGCGCGATCGCGACACGATCCAATAGGGCCAAGAAGCGGTCCGTCAGCAGGCGCTCCGGCGCGACATAGAGCAGATCAAGCTCGCCGGCCAGCAGCCCGTGCTCCACGCGCGCCTGGTCATCGGGCAGCAGAGACGAATTCAGGAACGCGGCCCGCACGCCGAGCTGACGCAGGGCATCGACCTGGTCCTGCATCAGAGCGATCAGCGGGGAGACGATGATCGCGGTGCCCGCTCGTAGCAACGCGGGGATCTGATAGCAAAGCGACTTGCCGCCGCCGGTCGGCATCAGGACGAGCGCATCGCCACCCGCCGTCACGTGCTCGACGATCCGCTCCTGCGCACCGCGGAAGCTGGAGTAGCCGAACACGCGGCTCAGCACGCCGGCCGCATCCGACCGCGCCGCGGCGGACGATACCGCTCTCGCGCGAGCGTCGGCGGCGACCGATGTAAGCTCTCGCGCGGGCGCATCGGCTGAGACTTCGGCTGACTTCATGCAATGCACCTAACGATCATGGGGCGAGCCGAGCCACCCCGGACCATGACATGTCGCCTCGCCCCTGATCGTTCCCTCACCCCAACCCTCTCCCAGAGGGCGAGGGGGCAAACGTGCTCCGCGAATTTCATGGTAACGATCATGGGGGCGAGGGAGCGAACGTGCTGCGCGAATTTCATCGTAAAGAGCCGTGCCGACCCCAGGGCCTGCGGTCAGTGCGAACCGCTTCAAGGCGCGTTGGATGGATGAGCAAACGATCAGGGACTCGCGAGCAGCAGTATCGCCGCCGCTCATCGGCCCATTCTAGCCAACAGCGGGCAACCCTCGAAATTGCCCTGACCGCCTGCGCGATTTAACATCTCAGGCGATACAGGATCTCTTGCCCCGAATCGCCGATCGCGCCACGCGCTGCTGCCGGCAAAGAAAGGCGCAACGGCCCCGCCGCCAACGCAGACCGACTGAGCTTGATCGAGACACCGTCACCCTCCCGCTCCGCCACGCCGGCGCAGACGGCATAAGCGCCGTGTCTACGGCCGTGGCCAAGGCCTTCCGGCAGCAGGTACTGAAGCCTGCCGAAGGCCGCTTCCTCTTCCACCCGCGCGCCATCGAGCGCCTCATCGAGGAGCAGCTCGGCACGCGCCTGCTCGGCATTTCGGTGCCGGATCTCCCCTATTACTTGATGCCTAGAGCCGATTTCCTGCAGGGACTGGAGAGCGAGAACGCCGAGGCCTTGTCGGTGATCGAGGGGCTAACCCTACCGAACTACGTGATCTTGCTGCCGACGCCCCCTGAGCAGGGCCTCGGGGAGGCCAGCCTGCGGCGACTGCGGCTCGACTACTGGGCACGCGCGTTCGAGGCCGAGGTGGCCCGCGCCTGGCAGAACACGCGCGAAGACGATCAGGACTTCGACCAATACGGTGCGACAGCGCTGCGGGCGCTGATCGGGGAGCACGCCTACAACGAGGTGTGCGAGGTGCTCGCCCGCGACGGCGTCACGCTGCCGATTTGGGAGGATGACCTGATCTGCCGCAGCTTCGTCGCCATGGTCGTGCGGTTGCGCTATTTCGCGCCCGGTGCCCGCGGCTTCTTCTTTCCGGCCATCCGGGTCTGGGACCAGGTGGACGACTGGCTCGCCGCGAGCGGCCTGGACCTGCCCGAGCCGCGGCCGACCAACAGGCTGCCGATGCTCATGGTCAAGAGTCGCCCTGGTGCGGCGGATCGGCTGCCCGAGCCGCCATTGCTGCCGACCGCCTTACCGTTCGGTGACTCGGACCCGGACCTGCCGCAGGCGCTCGAGGCAATGGCACAGCGCCCCGGGCTCAGCGCGCGAGACGACCATGGCCAGGCGAGTGAGGATACCCCAATTCCCCGGACGGCGATCGAGCAGCACCTGCTCGCCGCGCTGCGGCGGGGCTCGCGTCTGCGCCGACATCCAGACTGGACGCGACGCCTGCGCACCACTGTCCGCTCCTGGTATCGGCGGTCGCTGGGTCGAGCCTTGCTGAATCTCGGTCCGAACGCCAGCAGGCATGCGCTGCGCCCGGCGGCTCAAACCCCGGGCACGGATCGCCCGGGCACGGATCGCTGGGCGGCGACCGGCCGGCGCGAGCGCGCGCTGGTCGCCGCTTTCGAAGAGCGTATCGCGTCGGCGCAACGGGCCGAATTCGACGGCCGTTACGCGGCGGCCTTGCGCGCACTGGGGACCGCTCGACGTCTGGCGCGACGCCTGACCCGATCCGCGGGTTCGCCCATCGACTGCGTCGAGACGGCCATCGCGGAGCGAGAGGCGGCGCTCGAGCAGCATCTTGCCGCCCAGCTCGCCGCGACCTGGAACCTGAGCCCCGCCATCGAGAACGAGCTCGAAGAGCTGGTCACCCGGTTGGCCAATGCCGATCGCAGCCCGCCTGGCTCGCCGCCGGCCCGAGCCGTGCTCCGGCACCTCGAGCAAGTCCTGCCCGAGAAGCGTGGCGATTACTATCGTTTGCGCCTGACCCGCTGGCTGGCTCGCCCGGGCCGGCACCGCCTCCGCGAGATGTTGCCGTTCCAATCGCTGCTGAAGGCGTTGCGGGCCCTCGAGACGGCGCGCCAGAGGCTCGAAGAGCTCGACTGGTCGATGGCCGAGCTCGAACGCTTCGGCAAGACCCTCGCCCGTTTGACCGACCCCGTGGCCAGCCGGCTCGACGCCCAGCTCACGCCCCGGCTCGATCATGCCATGCGCGAGGCCGACTTCGTGCCACGCAACCATCGGGAGCGGGTTGCGGCGCAGAAGATGCGACTCGAGCTGCTCGATGTCATCAAGCGGCGCCGGCACCTCAAGTTCACCGATGTGCGCGATGTCGTCGCCCGAAACATCCTGCGCCTGCCGGACCCGACGCTGGACGAGATCCTGCGCGGCAACCGCCTCAAACGCTTCGACCGCGCGGCGAGCCGCGCACTGCCCGGGGTCTACCGGCCGGGCGAGCTCTACATCAGGGGTCTCCAGCAGCTCGGTGCGCCACTATTTGGCACCGCCCCGGGGCGCGCCATCTTGCGCCACCTGCTCCTGCCGTTCGGCGGTGCCGTGCTGGTGCTGAAGACGCTCGATCTGCTCGTTGAGCTCGTACCCCACAGCGGCGGCGTACACCTGACCACGCCTGTCACGGTGGCGCTCGCCGGGACGCTCGTCAACCTCGCCGTCTACACGGGTCTGGGGCGACACCTGGCCCGATCGCTCTGGGCGGCGCTGGTGGGCGGGGCCCGCTTCCTGCTCTATGACGGCATACGGCAGTTGCTCCGCTGGGCCCCTGTCGCGCGCTTGATGAAGACCGGTCTCGTGCGGGGCCTGTGGCGGAACCTCACGGAACCAATGCTGATCGGCACGCTGCCGCTGATACCGATCATCGCGTTGGCGGTCTTCATCGACGAGGTCCCGATCGAGCCTGGCCTCTGGCTCGCCGGTCTCGCGTTCGCGCTCGGCACGCTGGCGCGCAACACGCCGGCCGGGCGGCGCTTCCTCGACGACCTCACGACTGGCATCGGCCTGTACCTGCGGCGGATCAATCAGGCCCTGTTCATCGGCCTGATCCAGCAGTTGCTTTACCTGTTCAAGGAGATGATGCGGCGCTTTGCACAGCTCCTGCATCGCGTCGATGAGGCCTTGACCCATCACGTGGGCGAACGCCGCGTCAGCTTCGTGCTCAAGGCGGTGCTGGCCCCGATCTGGCGCCTCGCCGAGGCCCTGATCGAGTTCTACGTGACCGTACTGGTCGAGCCACAAGTCAACCCCGTCAAGCATTTCCCGATCGTCACGGTGGGACACAAGCTGCTGTTGCCATTCCTGCCCGCGATCACGGCCGCCTTCCTCGATATCAGTGAATCGATCCTGCCGAAGATCATCGCCTACCCGCTCGTGACGCTGACGATCGCGCTGCTACCGGGCCTGTTCGGCTTCCTCGTCTGGGAGCTGAAGGAGAACTGGCGGCTCTATCAGGCCAACCATGAGGGCGGCCTCGTCGGTAGCGACACCGACGCGGAAACCGAGATGGCCGTCGGGCGCGCGGCGGTCGGGGCCCACGGCGAGACGATGAAGGGCCTGATGATGCGCGGCTTTCACAGCGGCACACTGCCGAAGGGCTTCGACCGCCTGCGCAAGGTCATCCGCGAGGAGATTCAAACGCAAACGCCGCTTGCCAAGCGCCTGCGCCGCGCGCAGCGGCACCTGGAGGAGGTCCAGTACGCCATCTGTGTCTTCTTCGAGCGCGAGCTGACCTTCGCGCTCCGTGAGCATTGCGGCCGCCCCGACAGCACGCTCGGCGGAGTCGAGACGGGCCGACCGCGCATCGCCACCAATCTGGTGGAGCTCCAGGCACGCATCTATGCTAGGTTCCCGCAAGGCGCGACGGACACTGAAGATCCGCCGTCTGAGCCGGATCCCGTCTCCCTCTGCGTGCGCATCTCCTACTCCTACCAAGAGCGCGGTATCCAGATGGCAGTCGAGCTAAAGGGACCAGTCGAGGCCATCGATGCGCGAAGCTGGTCGCTCATCCAGGACGACCTGTGCCTGTTCGCCGTCCGCAGCGACGCCGACCCCCGCCGCTCGGAGCTGGCCCTGCCCCCGCTGACGGGGCACGGAGGCCACGCAAGTGGCAGTGCAAAGTTGGCCGTCCTGGACGAGTGTGCCAAAACCTCACACGCCGCGGACGATCTCGGGCGAGAGCCCGCCACCGGCGATGACAGCCAGCGCGCGGCGCCCTGTCCGTGACACCCCTGTGCGAAGCGGATCCTTTGGCGTCCTCAGGAAAGGCTGGCCGTTGCTGGGATCCTGCCCCGAGCTGTGCCACGGGCGAGCATCTCGGCTCCGTATCCGAGGATGGAGGGAAACGACTCGATCAAAGGCGTCGACGAATCCACCGGACCGCGGCGCATCGGCATCAAAGATACAGCCGCTGCAGCTCCAGCGCAGCGCCCGCCTGCCCCCAGATCGTCTCGAATTGGCGCTGCAGGATGCGGGTCCGGGCCGGATCGGCGAAATCGACGAGCGACCGCGTCGGGACGGCACGGCGGCGCTGGAAGTAGGCCTGATCGTCGACGAGCAGAAAGGCGTCGCAGTCCTCAGCGAGCTCCTCGGGGACCATCGCGATGCGCATCGACGACGTCAAGCGGCGGGCCAGCTCGATCAGGCGCAGGCTGCGGCGGATCGCGGACTCGGCATCGACGACGAGGACCCGCACCGGAAGATGACCGGAGCGCTCGACAGCCAATTGCCGAAGCGCTTGCAGGAAGGCGGGTTGGTCGTAGAACTCCGGCTCCAGGCTTGGGGCCAGCAGGCTGAGCGTACGGCGTGCTTGGCCGGCCATCGCCGCGATGGCTTCTGCGGCCTGGCCAGGGCCCTCTAGCTGCAGCACGCCAGCGTCACGGCCGAGTACCCGAGCGGCCAGATTGGAGGCGGGCGTGACCTCGGGCTCGTCGAGGCGCATCCGCTGGTGGGGCATGCCGGCCTCGTCGAAGATCTCGCCATGGGGTTGGAAACCGAAGCCGCGATACAGGTCGACGACGGGCAGCTGCGCATCGAGATACGGCGTCGGAAAGCCCTCTTCCGCCGCAACGCGCAGGACCCGCGAGAGCAACGCGCGACCCGCACCGCGGCCGCGCCAAGGTTTCAGGACCGCGATACGCCCGATCTGACCTGACGGCAGAAGCCGACAGGTGCCGATCGGTTGTCTGTCGGCATCCTCGGCGAGCAGATGCACCGCCTCGGCATCGAGGCCATCCCATTCCAGTTCGGCAGGTACCGACTGCTCGATAATGAAGACGACGCGGCGGACCGCCTTCAGTGCGATCTGATCTTGCTCCCAATCCGCACGCCGAACGCTGAAGGGGGGCATGCCATCGCTGTCGCTGATATCGCTCATTTGGGATGCAATTGTCATCAACGACCCCGCAGACGGGAAGCGCACAACACTCGCGGCCTCACGGCTACCAGTCTACACCCGGAGCCCGCCAACGACCGGGCCAAAAACGACCCAATCGCTTGGCACAGACCGGCGCTTTCGGCCATCGACCAGCTGGCCTACACTGGGCTACCCCCTGGTCGGACTCTTCCCACCAGGATTCTTCAACCCAGGAGTAACTCGATGTCTCGTCCTAGAACGACCCTCGCCGCCGCTGTCGTAGGGCTGCTGTCCGTCGGCAGCGCTCAGGCCTTCGATATGGGCAATATGATGGATCCGTCGCGCTGGATGGGCGGCGATGGCGAGCACGACCGGGGCCGGCGGGATTATCCGCCGCCACCCCCACCCGGACCGGGAGGCGGCCCCCGCGGCTACGACAGCCCCGGCTATGGCGCCGGCGGCTACGCCCCGCCACCGCAGGGGCCGAACGGCGGGCCAGGAGCCAGGCGTGATGACGGACCCGACTCGGGCTATGGCCCACAGGGCCCTGAGCTACCTCCCGGCGCGGCGCGCGGCGGCCGAGCTGCGCAGGGCCCAGGTCTCGGCAGCGGCGGCGCACCCTGGGGCCCGCCTGGCGGCCCCGGCGGGTACGGCGGCGGACCAGGGTATGGGGGCGGACCAGGCTATGGCGGCGCGCCGGGCTACGGTCCGAGCGGCCCAGGCTATGGGCCGGGACCGGGGTCGCCCTATGGCGGCGCCCCCGGCTATGGGCCGAGCTATGGACCAAGCTACGGGCCCGGTTACCAGGGCCCGGGCGCATTCGGCGCCGGACCCGCCTATGGACCTGGCGTTGGCCCAGGCTACGGCCAGGGCAGTGCTCCGAGCTATGGGCCTGGCGGCGCGCCCGGGTACGGGCCCGGATATCGCGATCCAGGATATCGTGATCGTTATGATGATGGCGGCGGCATGAATCCGATGCGGATGATGCCCAACCCCACGCAAATGTTCGATGGCGACTGAGGACCCTGCGGGCACCGAATTGCTACAAATGCCTCGAATTCTCGCGGTCCAGCATGCATCCGCGCCTTCGAAATCGGCATCGGCATCGGCATCGATTTTCTCCCAAGGCAGCTCGATTTCGATCCCGATAGCAATCCCGGTTTCGACCGTCGTGGCCCCTTGGTCCAACGCAGGGGCTCGTTGCAATGCAATTCGCGAAGCACGTTCGCTCCCTCGCCCTCCGGGAGAGGGTTGGGGTGAGGGAACGATCAGGGGCAAGGCGACATTTCGTCATCTGCGGTGCCTCGCCTCGTCCCTTGATCGTTAGGCGTGATGCAGCCGGTCAGGAGATGGGCACGGCTGACCGATCTGGCCCGCCGTGCCCCAACACGTACCGTTTCACCGTGCGCCGATCCAGACCCGTAACCCTGGCAACCGCTTCGTAGGTGCCCAAGCGCTCGTAGAGGCGGCGACAATAGCCGCCCATTAGCGCCGCGGCATCGAGGTCACCTACCGCCACGGCAGCGAGCCAAGCATCGGACGCCTCATCTTCGGGAATCGCGTCCGGTAAATAGTGGCCGTTGAGGATGATTCGGCGTACCGCCTGCTCCAGCTCGCGGACGTTGCCGGGCCAGCGATAATTGCGCGGCAACCGACACAGACCATCCAGCACGCGCACGCGCAGGGCCTCGGCCGCCTCACCGGCCAGCCGTGCCAACAGGGCGTCGACCAGGTCCTCGAGCTCCGCTGGATGATCCTCCAACCGCTCACGCAACGTCGGCACGCGGATGATATTGGCCGAGAGGCGGTAGAAGAAGTCGCGCCTGAAACCGCCTCCGCCGCCGCCGAGCAGGTCCTCCAGCGTGCGGTTCGTCGCGGCAACGATCCGTCCCGAAAAGCGCCGCGGCTCATGGCTGCCGACGGGGGTGAAGGTGCGCTCCTGCAGCACGCGGAGGAGCTTCGTCTGAACCGGCAGCGACAGGTCCCCGATCTCGTCGAGAAATAGCGTCGCCCCCGCCTGACCGCGCGCGAACAGGCCCTCGTGATGATCGACCGCACCGGTGAAAGCCCCCTTGCGATGACCGAAGAGCTCGGACTCGATCAGATTCTCGGAGAGCTCGGAGAGATTCGTGGCGACGAAGGTCGCGTCGATACCGCTGACGAAGGCCGTGCCCGCCTCGTTCAGCGGGATGGGGCCGGACCGGCCGATGGCGGCCGCGGCCGCCCCCTTGCCGGTGCCCGTCTCACCGAGCAGGAGCGTGGAGAAGTCCTCCATGCGCTCCCAAAGCAATAGGGCGTAGGTGCGCAGATCGGTCGTGAAGACGCTGTTCCATAGCGACTGACGCAAGGCCCGCATCGGCTCGCTGCGGCCGACCAGGGCGCGCTCGATGTAATGGTAGGCGCGGCGCAGCTGGAAGAAGAGTGCCCCGAAGCGCCGCGCCTCGGGATCACTGAAGCCGAGGCGGTGCAATGTCGCGAGCAGCTCGCCGACCTGGGTCGCGGCTCCCCCGGATGCCGTCCCCGAGCGCGACCTGGCTATGAGATCCTCGAGGAGCGGAATGTGCACCTGCCAGCAATGAAATAGCAGCACCTGGCGCATCAGCTCGCGGTCCTCGCCGTGGAAGTCCTGAAGCCGCGCCAAGCCCCGCCCGCGCAGACGCGCGAGCTGTGCATCCAATGCCGGGATGACATCGCCATACAGCTCGGCCTGGGAGACGACGTCTTTAGGGGGCTCGCGGCCGATCAGGCGACTCAAGCGATCGCGATCCTGACCGAAGGGATTCGCGAAGACGGTCTCGGCGAGCAGCGTGAGGTAGCTGCGCTCATCCGCCTCCAGGCGGCGGTTCTGCGGCATCGTCTCGAAGAGATTCGGAAAGCCGGGGGAGCGCCGCTTCGGCCTCGGCAGATCTACACCCCGATCAGGATGTTGCCGTCCTCGACCTTGACCTCGTATACGGGCTCGTCCTTCTTGGCCGGGCGGGCCAGACACCTGCCGGTGGTGACATCGAACTGGGCATCGTGCCGACGACAGGTCACGACTTTCCCTTCCAAATGTCCCTTGTCGAGCTCACCGCCGAAATGGGTGCAGATGTTGCCGATGGCGTAGAACTGGCCATCGATGTTCGTCACGAGGATGCTCTTGCGGCCAATCGTGAAGGCCTTCATCGTGCCGGCCGGAACATCCTCTACTTGAGCGACGCTGTGATACTCCATGGTCGACCTCCGAATCCACAAATGTATGACGATCCGCGCTTCGAATCTGGGTCCATTTGCAGCGAGGTCCAAGGACACCGTTCGTGAGGCGAAGCTTGCGATGAAATCCGCGCAGCACGTTGGCTCCCTCGCCCTCTGGGAGATGGGGCGAGCGTGCTGCGCGGATTTCATAGCATCGACCCCATCGAAACGGATGACGCCTTCCCGGACCGGATAGAGCCCCTGGACCAGGCGTGTCAGCGTGGTGTGGTCAGAGCCGCTGCGGCCAACCACCCCACCCTCTTCCCGGCTGGGAGTGCACCTCCCGCAAGCTGGGAGCTACAGCTCCCCCAGCACCGCCGCAGACCGGTGTGTACGCCACGACGGCTTGCCTGCGCATCCGCGCACCTCTCGTCACTTCAGGATGGCCCGCCACCCACCGCGGTTGGGGAGGCATTCCCAACACAAGTCCTCTGCCGGTGCGGGGCAGACAAAGGCGGCGCTCGCCGTCTTGTCTTCTGTCATGGTGAGCGCACACATTGCTTCCAACCCCGCGCACGAACCGCCCCAACCGCCGAAATCACAATCCTTAGGCGGAGTAGCGGTCAGCGTCACCGAGGCCCCGCTGGCGTAGGACTCCATGCAATCAGTCCCGCAATCGATTCCCGCCGGGCTGCTGGTCACGGTCCCCGGCCCGCTCCTGACAACGGTCAAGAGATAGGACTCGGGCTCCCCCGTTCCGTGGATGGCGAAGTCGTAGGGGTTCTCATCGGCATCGTCGTTGGCGATGCGGACGGTGGCCCGGCGAAGACCCGCTGCGCTCGGGTCGAAGCGGACCATGAAGCTGGTCGAGCCACCGACCGCCACGGGCGAGGCGGGTTGGGTCAACACGCTGAAGTCGCCGGCATGGGGACCGACTAAGGCGACTCTTGGTGTGCCGGTGAGGGCGAGGGCTGCCGACCCGGTGTTGCGGATGGAGAAGGTGCGTTTCACGGCGCCGGAAGCGATGCCGGTGCTGCCGAAATCCGTGTCGTCGCTACTCGACGGGGTCGTATCGCCGTCGGCAATTGGCACCCCGTTGCCCTCGACAGACATCTCGGGCTCATCAGGCGGTGGTGGCGGACCGTCGAGAGAGACGGCGTCGACCCAGGCGGCATCCTCATGCTCCGAGACAGAGCCGTCCTTCACGTACGTCCAACGCAGCGTGTGCTCCCCATCCGGTATCGCAACGGTTCGCTCCTCCCAGTCCACGAGCCCGGAAATGGCAAGCTGCTCTTCCTCATCGAGGAACAGGCGAAGGAAATCGAAGCCCGCCTCGGAGGAGACGCGCCAGTAGAAGCTGAGCGTCCTTGGCCCTTGCACCGAGACCTGTAAGTGACTCGATTGCAGATCATCGAGCGCGCCGCTTTGGGCCGCATCGCCGTCGGTGTGGCTATGCTGGGTCTGAGGGACCCATCGTGCGTCCCCGAAAGTGGTCCACTCCGTATCGGGAAAGTCCAGCGCCTCCTCGAGCGTTAGCTGATCACCGGAGAAAGTCGCCGCGACCTGCCGGTCGGCCGTCATCTGGATCACGCAGCTGCCGCTCCCAGTGCAGTCTCCGCTCCAAGACTCGAAGGAGTACCCTGCCTGCGCCTTTGGCGTCAGCGTAACCCCTGTCCCATGCTCATACGACTCCGTGCAATCGCTCCCGCAGCTGATCCCTGCCGGGCTGCTGGTCACGGTCCCCGGCCCGCTCCTGACGACGGTCAAGAGATGCGACTCGGGCGCCCCCGTTCCCTGGATGGCGAAGTCGTAGGGGTTCTCATCGGCATCGTCGTTGGCGATGCTGACGGTGGCCTGGCGCAACCCAACCGCGCTCGGGTCGAAGCGAATCGTGAAGGTCATCGAACCGCCGGCTGGCACGGTTGCGCTCGGCTGTGTGGTCACGGTGAAGTCGCCGGCATGGGGACCGGTAATCTTGACGCTCGCTGTTCCCGAGAGATTTAGGTCTGCTGTGCCCGTATTGTGGATTGCGAAGCTACGCGCTGCCGATCCAGTAGCGACGTCCACCGCACCGAAGTCCGTGCCATCCCCGTCCCCAGATGTTGCATCTCCATCCGGGATCGCCACCCCATTGCCCAAAACCAATATCTCAGGTCGTATCGAAGCCGCCGACAGGCGAACCGGCTCGGGGGGAGCAATATCGTAGCGTTCCGACAGGATCCAGCCATACCGCCGAGTCGCTACAAAAAGATCTACCGCGTCCGGATTCCCAAGTCTGCCTAGAGGGATCGTCACCGTGAAGGCGTCCTCCTGCTCAGGTGCATCCAATTGATTTGGCTGGGCGAACAAGAACGCGTCGTGAGCCTCCACTATCTCGTCAGGTCTGACTAAGTCAGCAAAGTAATCGACCCAATAGCCCATATAGACTGCATAGATCTTGAGCAGGTAATCCGCGCCTATCGCCGGCTTCCCCGGCGCCCACTCGTTCCGAATACGCTCTCCAGTGGTAATGTCGCGATCGGTATCGAGCAGCACCTCGAAATAGGCATTGGGATCAACCTCAGACCATGATGACAACACCCCTTTGACAACCAGATTATCGTCCACAATTTGGGCATCAATTCTGATCAGATCAAACCCATCCCCCCCGCCAGCGTAATCCAACGGGTCCTGCTCGCTGACCATTGACTGGGTCGCCCATTCCAAAGGCTCCGAAACAAGGCCTGTTCCAGTGTCCCAAGCACGGCCTCTCTCGGGAAAGACCCCCTCTTCTCCGGTCGCCTCATCAACCGTATATATCCTGGCCACAACACGCCCGTCTGTCGGACGGCGCTCGATCACCTTGGACTCAGTAGATGTGTCTACGTACTGGAGTGCCGCATCGAGAATGCTCAGCGATCCGCTGATCAAGAGCGCACTGCCCTGTATCCGCCAACTGCCGTCAGTGCAGGCGAGAACGCCCGTATCCGGCGCACTGGCCTCCGCGCAGGGCTCACCAAATGGAATGGGCGCATAAAGCGAGCCGTAGCTGAGCCAGAAGAACAGTATGGTCTGCCAGTCATCGAACCAGAAGGACAGGTCGATGTCGCCCCCCCAAGAAGGTATGTCATAACCCATTCCATGCGGCGGAATCATGCGCAGCTGCCCAGTTTCCAGCTTGCGATCGGAATCAACAATGATTCCGCCCCGTAACGCGGTAAAGCTGGCTAGGTCAATAGGCTCACCAAAGGTCAGTGCGATTTCAAACTGATCGCCGAAGGTTCGAAAGTCCACCCCGAGAAGCGCTCGAGCCAATTGACCGCCGTCTGGCTCGAGGCTCACCGACGCGGTTACCGGCGCTCCCAGGTTCGGGACAATGGCTTCGCCGGAAGCCGTGTCAAGTGCACCGGCGTTGGGAGCGCGATCGCCATTACCCAGGAGTATCCTGTTGTCGAGAATAGCCTTGTTACCTTGCAAAAATGCGATGCCGAACAAATGAAGAGCGCTTTCGACGCCTACAGCGGTTTTCGGCAGGCGAATGGCGAGAGAATTGCTTGTGGGCGCTGTAACCGACGCTCCCTGGATTTGATTGAGCCCGTAACTTACCGGTTCCTCCCCGGGAGCTTGCGGCAGCGCATGAAGTGTGCACAAGACGAAATCGCCTGCGCATTCGATGATGTAATCGGTACCGCGGACTGACCCCTGGCGATAATCGCCGGTCGTAAGATCTTTGTCGCTGTTCAAGAAAAGCTCAATGACTGGCCAGCCGTGATCCGAGTAATCAACTAATGGATCGCGTGTTGTCACGTTTATAACGAGAAAACCATCGGCAACCTCAGCGGCCAACGAAACAATATCAACCACGGCCCACGCATCAACGGGGTCGTCGACGGCCGAATTCGCTGCAGGAACGCCAAGACACAGCAGGAACAACAAAGGCAGGACGCGGACGAGAAAACTCCCGCGTAATTCTGTTCGAAGACAGCAGGCGCCCAACCATAACGCCGATCCTAGCCGGGGAAACGCGCGGACGATCGTGTTGAGGTCTCGCCTCGTCGCTTGCCGCAAATTGCTCGGCGATCTCACAGAAAACTCCTCGGCGTTTTTGCTATCCAGGGATCTGGTTGAATCCAACGCGGATTGGGCTACCGGGGGGATTGGGATCTTACGAAGCAAACGCTTTCGGCGTGCACCGACGCGCGCGGCTCGACAGCCCCCAAGCGCACCCCGTTGAGTCTCGACCGGCTTGCCGGCCCTCAGGGCCTAACCCTCAAACCGGCCTTGGACTCACGGGGTCACTTGGATGGCCTAGTCGCCATTCTTTCAGCGAATCGTGCTCCTCCATCCGCCTCGCGACGGCAAGCAGGGGATGCAGAAGTCGCAGGCATCGCCGATGCCGTTGCCGTCCATGTCCTCCTGTCCTGGGTTGTAGTCGTTCGGGCAGTTGTCGTGGGCCCCGACGTGACCATCCCGGTCGGGGTCGGCGCCGCCGAGGTCGAGATTAACCACCGACACTCTGGGTACCGCGATCCCGTCATAGCGCGGGTCGTCGCTGGAGGACTCGATGTCAATGGTGTAGGCAATATCCCCGTCCGCATCTGCGTCGGCAACACCGGTAATGGTCGCGCGCTGCAGGCTGTCCCAGTTGCCGACGTCGAAGCTGAGCGTTGTGGGCGCCACGGTGCCCTCGCCAGGGTCGCTGCTGGCCAGAGTCAACATCACGGGGGCCGTCGGCTCCGCCGCGAGCCTGACGCTGAACTGCGCCGAGCCGCCGCTTTCGTCAGTGGTCAGGCCCGAGATCGGCGTGACCGCCACGCCGGCTGTGGCGCCAGATGCCGCGCTGATCGCAACGCTCGCGCCCCGGCCAGTGTAGCCCGCCGAGGTCTGGGTGACGCGGACATTGACACTGGTCTCGCCGTCGAAGTCTGGGTCAACCTCGAAGCCGACCGAGAACAGGTCCAGCGGCAGCTCCGTTCCCGGCCAAGAGGAGGACTGGAAGTCCGACCAGCTGAGCAGGAGATACTTGTCGGTTTCCGGGTCTCCATCGAGGTCATTGTTATCGTTCTGGGCCGAAGAGCCTCGGTGGAAGACGCCCGAAGCGACGTCCTTGAATCCGGACCAGCTGAGTTTGCTGGAGTCGTAGTGCACCGCGATAGCGAACAACGACAAGGTATTGTCGCCGTCGCTGGTGTCGTACTCGAAGGCGAGACTGATGCTGCTGCCCGGATTCGCCTGCACGGCGGCTTGCGTCGCCGCTACGGTTTGGTACGGCCCAGCACCGAGGACCCAGCTGCGCAGCGCCGAAGCCGGGTCGGGCGGCGGCAACAGCGATGAGATATAGGCGTGGATCTCGTCCGGGTCGGTTCGTGTAGCATCGTCGGCCAGGAGTCCGCGCACCAGATCGATGCCGGTGAACCCGAACTGGTAGCGCAAGACGATGAAGATATCCTGGTCGACCAACACCCGGCCGTTCGCGTCAATATCGGCCAGGTCCGTGGCCAGCATCGACTCGAGGTAGGCCTCGATGTCCGCCGGATCGGTACGCGCCGCGTCGCCCGCGATTGCCCCGCGGACCAGGTCGGCGCCGCGGAACCCGAACATGTAGCGTATCACCAGAAATAGGTCCTGGTCGGTGCGAACGTTGCCGTCATCGTCGATATCTAGGCTCAGATCGCGCAACATGATCCGTGTTGGCGAAAACGAGAAGTCGTAGCCGCTCGCCGTGGTCGATGCCGACAGGCGCACTGTCGTCTCCTGTCCCGGCTGCAGGCCGTCCGGCGCGAACCTCACCTTGCCGAGGTCGAGGGGCAGGGCCAATCCCGGCCAGTTGCTGGTGAAGTCCACCCAGGAAAGGATCACGTACTCATCCGTCGCCGGATCGCCGTCGTGACCGCCGTCGTCCGTGGGATCGGCAGCCGGCTCCGTCGACGAAAGGAACAGCCCGGTTTGCAACAGGTCGGCGAAGTCCAGCCAGCGCAGCTTCGAGGAGTTGTAGTGGACGCGCACTCCGAGTCCGGAGAGCGTCTCGTCGCCGTCCGTGGTGAAGTAACGAAGCGGCACCGCAAGCTCCGCGTCGGCGATGGTTGTGATCTCGCTTGGGCCGCTGACGACCTGCGCGCGGGTTGAAGCCAAACCATCCTGTCGTACCGTGTGGGTCTGACCGGAGATGGAGATCGCGCCGACCCGCGCCTCGTTGCGATTGTTCGCGGCCACTGTGTAGCTGAGCGTGCCGTCGCCGCTGCCACTCGCAGGAGGCTCGAGGCTGATCCATGGCACCGATGCCGTAGCGATCCAGGCCTGACTCGCAATCACCGAGACGGTCCCCTCGCCACCGGACGCCGTGAAGCGCGCGCTATCGGGGTCAATTCGCACATCGGCATTGGCCGCGTCTTGCCAAACCTGATGCTGCCGGTCGTTGACGCGGACCAGCGCGCTGCGCCGTCCCGTCGTGGTGTTGGGGTCGACCTGATAGCGCAACGTGCCGTCACCATCGCCGCTGGAATTACCGATGATGCGAAGCCAGTTGTCGGACACCGTCGCGCTCCAACTGGTGTTGGCCTCGATCGTGAGCGTGGTCTCGCCGCCGGTGGGCGGGAAGCTCCAGCTTGCGGGGAAGACGCTGACGCTCTCGTGGCCGGCCTCCTGTGTCACCCTGTGCGGCGTCCCGTTGACCGAGATCGAGCCGCTGCGGTCGCTCAAGTCAGGGTTCGGCGCGACTCGGAAGTTAACACGGGCGGACCCTTCTCCTGCCATCCCGGAGGTGACGGTGATCCAATCCTGATCAACCGCGATGGACCAAGACTGATTGGTTGTCAGATCGAAGGTCCCGACGCCGCCGTCGGCGCCGAAGCTCGAGCTCTGCGGGTCAATCGTCAAGTAGGCGCTCGGCGCGCCCTGCTCGACGCGATGCGGCACGCCGCCCACCGCGATGCTGCCGCTGCGCGGGCTGGGCCGGGCGTTGGCGGCGACCTCGTAGGTCACCGTACCGTCGCCGTTACCCGAAGCGCCCGACAGAATCTGCATCCAGCTATTGGACGACACCGCACTCCAGGATTGATTCGCCGTGACGGCGATGGTGCCGATGCCGCCGTCGGCGTCGAAGCTGCGGCTTTCCGGATCGATCGATACACCGGGGTCGAGCGGCTCGAGCGAGACCTGATCGATCCAGCCGCGGTCTGCGCCCGCCGCCAGACTCCGGTCTTTCAAATAGATGAACTGGGCGTCGTGGTTACCGTCTGACAGATCCACCTCGACTCGTGTCCAATCCACCTCGCCGGTAATCACGTCCACGACCTCGCCGTCGATGGCCAGCACAAGCCCATCGTAGTCGCGTTCAGAGGACACCGCCCAGGAGAACGAGAGGGTCGCGGGCCCTTGTAGGGTGGCCACCAAAGCCGAGTACTGGTCGTCGCCAATGCGGCCGCTCTCGGCCGCATCCTCACCATCCAAGGTCATCGCCGTTTGCCCGCGCCACAAGGCGTCGCCGACCGTTGTCCACGCGATGCTGGTCTCGTCCAGGGCCTCTTCCAGCGTGACCGAGTCCCGAGCGGCAGTGACGGTCAAGCCACCTGGAAACGGACTGCGCGTCGGGTCGTTGGAGATCACCTCGAGCTCGACGGTCGAGGACCCGGACGGCACCTGCGAGAAGTCAACCGCGACCGGTACGAAGACCTGCCGTCCCGGCGGGATCGTCAGCGGGAACGACGCGCCGAAAGACAGCCACGGCGCCGGGGATAGGGGCTCAGGCGCCTGCACGATCAGATCGGCCGTACCCGTATTGCTGAAGGTGAAGCCCTCGCCCGAGGCGACACCTTGCGCCATCTGCACTCCAGCTTGCACGTCGATCAGACCCCAGCCGTAGTAGTCGTCGCGCCCGGGTGCATCCTCGCCAGGATCGCCGACCTGATCGCGTGCCGTCTCGCGGATGATCTGGCGCACCTCCGCTGGTGTCAGGCCGGGGTTGACGGCAAGCAGGAGGCTGGCCATCGCCGCGACCTGCGGCGCCGCGGAGCTCGTACCGTTAAAACGTTCGTTGATTGCAAGGTCGCCTCCGCGATTGAGGGTAATGATCGAGGAACCAGAACTCCCTTGGTCCGGATCGCCTTGGCCCGGCGCGACGACGTCCAGCATCGCGCCGTAGTTGCTGCCCCACCACCAGGGCGGCTGTTGGACGCGGTTGAGATCCGCATCGACGGCACCGACGCTGAGGACCGTATCGATCCCCGAGGGACCGTAGTGCTCGCCGTTCTGATTGTCATTGCCTGCGGCGGCCACCAGGACCACGCCGTGATCCTCAGCATAGGCCGCGGCGTCCAACTGCGCTTGCGACATACCAGGCCCTCCAAAGCTCATGCTGACGACATCGGCGCCGTGGTCGACGGCGTAGTAGATGCCCTCCGGATGGTTGCAGATACTACGGTCGAAGCAATGGCCATTGATCGGAATGATCGTAACGGGTGCCATGCCGGCAATCAGCGTGTTGTTATCGCGCACGCCAGCGATGATGCCCGCGCACGCTGTGCCATGACCACTCTCGTCGTCGTTCTCCGAGTCGGTATCGGCATAGGCGTCGCCGTTATCCGGATAGATGTCCACGGGGTCGGCGATGCGCCCACCCAGATCCCGGTGCGTCACTCGTACGCCGCTGTCGATGACCGCAACCTTGACCTCCGTCAGGGCGTTGTCGATCAGATCCCAAGCGCCATCGGTTCGCGTCGCAGGCAAGTGCCATTGGTCGGGATACAGTGGATCGTTGGGAACCGCGTTGAGCCGCTTGATCACGGCCGGATGCGCGTAGATCACCCCCGGTAGCCGGCTCAGGCGCTCCGCCATCTCGAACGGCGACGTCCCGGGGGCGATCTTGAAGTAGAACAACCCCTCTGGCCCCTTCGGATGCGCCTCGTTGGCAAGCATGGCCGCGAGCGCGGAGCGGGCGTCCGGCGACTCGGCCTCCGCCAGGGATTGCATGCCACTGCTTGCCAAGCTGGCGTCGAGCCGCCGCTCGACGATCCGAACCCCCGACGTGAAGCCCCGCACGCCGACCACCTCCGCTGGCAACAACAGTTGCTGCTCGAGTGCACTGGAAGGCGTCTTCCAAAGCGGAGACGCACCTCCCGCCGACTGCAGTGCCACCGCCTGCGCCATCAGGTCGAGCTGAAGCTCCATGGCCTGCTCGGCGGCGAGCCGCACGACGACAACATCAGGCTGCACGGGCACATCGGCATCCAATGGCTGCGGCGCGGCGGCGATCGCCGTATCGGAAGCCCGCAGAGCCGGCGACGCCGTCGCGGCGCTCTGACGAACCGTGAGACTGGTTGGCGAAATGTCGATCGAAGGCGCGCCCGACGTGAGGGAATCGGCGAGGATCGGCTCATTCTCGACAGCAGTTGCCCGCACGAGCACGTTCGACTTGGTTGCATCCCAGATCTCGACACTGAAATCAAGCTCGGTGTTGCCGCTGACGTGGCCGGCAAAGTCCGACTCATCGAGCTGTACCCCAACGTTGACATCCTGTCCCTCAGACACCCCCACGGGCTCGCCGGTCCACCAATCCTGGCCTGTCGTCTCGCAGACCGCCCGCAAGTGGACGCTGTGCGAACCGCCTCGGGAGAGTGCGTTGACACCTAAAACGAAGTTGAATGTCTCGTAGTAGCCGTCGTTGTCCGCATCGCGACCGTAGTTGATGGCCTGCAAGGATCCGCTAACCGCCAGGGGCTCTGGGGGAGGGACGCCATCGTCGACCAGCACCGGCTCACCGGGGATTGTGGTGTCCTCGGCCAGCTTCACATTCTTCGTCTCGTCCCACACCTGGACCGTGAAGTCGAGCGCGGTGTTGCCGCTGAAATGGCCCTCGAACCAGGTTTCGTCGAAGCCGAAGTAACGGGTATCCACCGCCGTGCCCTCGATGGTGTAGGGGCTCGACGACCACCAGGCCTGTCCCGTCGACTCGCTGACGATCTTCAGGTAAACCGTCGCCGGACCCGGGACCGCGTCGGCGTCGATGCCGATGCGGAAGCTGTAGGTCTCGTAGTAACCGTCCCGGTCGACATCGGCGCCGTACTCGAGGTCGTTGATCCTGCCGTAAACGGCGTACTGGGGAGCAGGAGTCCGATACTCGACTCGCAGCTCAACGTAATCGATGTAGCCTTGGACCAAAGGAGATTCGACCGAGGTGATCTCCGATCCCGGAGGCGCCCCGGAAAGCGAAACTAACGACACCGCTCCCTGCGCGTTGAAGTCTGGGATAGGGATATCCGTTGTGTTTTTGTTCTCCAAGGTCCCCGCCCATACTCCGCCCTGACAGACCGCCAAGAGGAGAAGGACGAGCCCGCGTAACCAGGACTGTGCGTCTTTCATGGAACTGTCTCCCTATCGCCCCGAGACAAACGAGAAGGCCCAAGGACTCACGCCAGAATCCGGTCTGGGGCGCGTTGCGCGACCGAATCAGAAGGAGCCCGTGCAGCGGATGTACTTCTCAATCGATGCCGGGCGACCGCTCGAGCAACGCCTTTTCCTCAGCAAAGGAAGCGTCGACCTCCGGGTCATGTGCCGGCAGCTCGTCTATTTCGCCTTCGACGATACGCGAGGCATCTTTCATGCGTTGGAGCAGGTCCAGTTCCTTCTGCTCGCGTTTCGCCTCTAGGTCTCCCGCAGCCGTGCCCCGCTCCGAGGCCGCAGCGGCCTTCTCTTTCGCTGGAGGCTCCATCCTGGTAATGGATGGCTCGGCGGTCAGAGGCTCTTTCGCCGACTGGAAATTGACTGCGGGATCGATGTTGGGAATCTCACCCCCTTGCTCTGCCGCCATAGAAGGAGACACAACGAGGATGAGCAGAGCCAGGGCGGACGCCGCTCCAGGCCTCCCAACAGTTCGACGACCTCTACGGTGGCGCACGTGCGCCAAAGCTTGCTCACTCATCAAACCCTCCCAAAAGAAGCGGATATACCCGTACACGATATTCAGACATGGCAATGACAGTCACTGCGCGACAGCACGCCGATTCTTCTTAAGGCACTCGGTACGCGCTGCCGCACCGCCAAATAATTCGGTTCGACGTTCCAGGTACGACCAACGACATGTGAAACACACGCAGTGATGCCACCGCTACGCCGCAGGTGAGCCCCTCGCTACGCGCGCGCATGGGCGACACGCTGATTAGTGCGCAGTCCGCATGCACTCCTGAGTGCGTGACCGTGGTCCAACGGCTGCCTTCATCCGGGATATCCGGGGGGGGAAGCTAACAAAGCCAAAATGGCAAGCAGGTTTCTTGCTGACGGGCGATGCCGCCCGGCGTACTGAGCCGAATCAGTAACGCTTCAGGCGGGCACGCAAGGTACGCAGCCCGGCCGTGATGCGAGGGAGTGACCGAGGAACTGCGAGTGTGCGGCGGTCGGCGAGCGGGCAGGAGACGCCCCTGTACTCTTCAGGTCCAGAGGCTAATCAGATCGAGCTGCAAGGCATCGAAGGGCGCGACCGCAATGGTGTCGTTGCTGGATGCCTCGGAGAGCAGGCGCCATTCCCCATCGTCGAGGGCGTAGGCCTCCAGGCTGCGCTGCTTCGGGTCGACAAGCCAGGCATAGGCCACGCCGTAGTGGGCGTAGATCGGCATCTTGATCTCGCGATCTTTGCTGGCGGTGGAGGGAGACAGGACCTCGCAGACCCAGTCGGGGACGACCTCGTAGCGATGCCTTCCGGGATCCGCGGCATCCGCTCTCGGCGCCAGCCGGCGAGGTCCGGCACCGCAACCTCTCGGTCCCGATCGAAGTGCAGCTCCGGCTCGACGAGGATCCACCAACCGCCGGGACCGCCTCGGCCTTTCCCGAACGGCCCGCCGATCTCGATCTGAAGGTTCGACTCGGTCAGTGCATGCGGACCAGCGGGGCGCGGCTGCGTATACAGCTGGCCGTTGAGTATCTCGCCGGTCAAGCCTTCCGGTAGGGCCTCGAGCTGCTGATACAGCGTCTGTCTGTAGGCAGGCTGCATGGCTATTGCCTATTCGAGTCGGTCGATTTGCACCAATGAAGACACACAGCGCACGAAGCGTGATCGAGAAACTCGCTCGTGCGCTTCGTGCTCGTCGTAGGTTCGCCTCCGCACGGTCTTCATGATGAAATGCGGTCATGGCGAAGGTTCCTCCGCGCCTCGCGGGAGCATCTCGCCCCCCAGCGATTCTGGCAACCCCACCGGAGGAGGGTGGTTAAGTCTTGCGGATCGCCATAACCAGGAGCCGCGGCGCACATAGCTGTCGGCTGGCTGAATTAAATTCAGCCAGCCTCGATTGTTGTCAAAGAGCTATGACGCCTTTCGATTGGAATCGCTGCGCGAGCTTAACTAGCTTCTCATCGAAGGTCGCAAACTCTGCCGCCTTTGCGCTGCTTGTTAGGTGCAAAGCATCGGCAAAGTCCATGCCCTGTTCATGCCAGTCAAGGGCCATGACGACAACCCCGATAGTCTCGACTTCGACCTGTTGA
>CAZOWL010000070.1:0-23903 GCA_964583605.1 uncultured Chromatiaceae bacterium
TCCCTCACCCCAACCCTCTCCCAGAGGGCGAGGGAGCGAACGTGCTTCGCGAAGTTCATTGTAAAGGTTTCGGAGGTGGAGCGGCGACGACGCAGGGCGTCGGGGCTCCGGACAGGCGTCCCGTAACCGTTGTCGTGCCCGCGCAGGAACATCGCGGCGCTTCGCGCAGGCACTAAAAAAGAATATTATTTTTCAAGCTACAACCCAAGTGAGCGTGTCTATGGCTGGAACGATCCGTCAGTCTTCCCACCATCCGGTGCTCAATGATCCTGCAGAGGCCGACTTGTTTGCCAACGATGCTGATATTGAACGCGCCTCGCGATCACTGAAGGCCATGTCGCACCCGCTACGACTGAAAATCCTTTGCACGCTGGGCGATCAGGAGGTCAGCGTGCAAGACATCGTCGAACAGGTGGGCACGTCGCAAAGCAATATCTCTCAGCACCTGGCGATCCTCCGCGACAAAGGGATATTGGCCGCGCGCAAGGACGCGAACCGTGTGTACTACCGTGTCAGCGACGCACGCACTCTACGCCTGATCGGCATGATGCGCGAGGTGTTCTGCGCCCATGCCTGACCGAAACCGTGCGGAGCTGACGCTCCTTCCGCGGGCCGTCGATCGTCGCTAGCCTCTCGGCTCTGACCGGACGCAAGCTCGATGGACTCGGGTTAGGGATCAACTGGGGTGACGCTTGTGATAGCGGGCCTTATACTGGGCGGCGCTTGAAAGCATCGACCGCCGTTGCCCGAGGAACGGCATGTGAAGCAGATCGATTCGAGATGGTCATTGAGTTCATAGGCAATCACTGGTATCTGTTCGTCGCTCTGGCGGTGATACTGGGCCTCTTGGCCCACAATCTGATCGTGGGCAGCAAGGGCTCGGTCGATCCCGCGGGCGCGACAGAGCTGATCAATCACCGCGACGCCCTCGTCGTCGATGTTCGACCCGCCGCTGATTTCTCGAAGGGTCACGTGATCAACGCGATCAACATCCCCTTCAACGGGCTCAAGAGCCAGATCGGCACCTTGCAGAAGCACAAAGGACGGCCGATCGTCGTCAATTGCCGCTCCGGGTCGCAATCATCGCTGGCCTGCCGAGAGCTCCGCAAAGAGGGATTTACCGAGGTGTACAACTTGCAGGGCGGTGTCATGGCCTGGCAGCATGCCGGACTGCCGCTCACGCGGAAGAAGCGCTGACGCCGGTTTGATCCCGAGCGAGCACCCTGGAACCTGAATGGAGCTACGCAGAACAAGATGGCCGATAACGCACAACAGGATAAGCCGCGGCAGTTCGTCCTGCAGCGGATATACGTCAAGGACGTCTCGTTCGAGACGCCTAATGCTCCGGAGATCTTCCGCCAGGAGTGGCAGCCGGCCCACGAGCTCAATTTGAACACGCGCGTGAACAAGTTGAGCGAGGACACCTATGAGGTTGTTCTCACCGCGACTGTCACGACTAAAATATCTGATAAGACGGCCTTTTTGGTCGAGGTGCATCAGGCTGGCATCTTCTCGGCCACGGGCTATTCTGATCAGGAATTGGGGCCGCTGCTCGGTGCCTATTGCCCGGGCCTGCTGTTCCCTTACGCTCGCGAGGTCGTCTCGGACCTCGTCACCAAGGGCAGCTTCCCCCAACTGCTCCTCCAGCCCGTGAATTTCGACACCTTGTTTGCAGAGCACCAAAAGCAAGCGGTGGCCCAGCAAAAGGCCAACGGGGGCGAGACCCAACGGCAGCATTGAGCTCATCGTGTTGATCCTGTGATGACCCCGAGGCAGGTCGCTGTCATTGGTCCGGGCTCTTGGGGCACCGCCCTGTCGTTGCTGATCTGCGGCAATGGCCACCAGGTCCGTCTCTGGGGGCACAACGCAGTGGAGATGGTCGCGCTTCGGCAGGATCGAGAGAATCGCCAGTACCTGCCCGGTTTTCGTTTTCCTCCCCGACTCACACCGGTCGCTGAGCTCGATGCCGCGCTTTCCGGTATCGACGCCTTGCTCATCGTCGTGCCCAGCCACGCCTTCGAACAGGTGATCGAGGCACTGCGGCCAAGGCTCGCGACGGGTATCGGTGTGGCTTGGGCGACGAAGGGTCTCGCCCCCGACGGCCGTCGCCTGCTGCACGAGGTGGCTGCAGGTTTGGGCCAGCGCGACCTTGCGGTCGTCTCCGGGCCAAGCTTTGCTGCCGAGGTCGCCCGTGGCGTTCCCACGGCGGTGACTGTCGCTGGGACTTCGTCCAGTTTTGCCCAGTCGATCGCCGATCTGCTGCACAGCGCGCGCTTTCGGGCCTATACGGCCGACGATGTGATCGGCGTCGAGGTCGGGGGCGCATCAAAGAACGTGCTGGCGATCGCGACTGGCATCGCCGATGGTCTCGGCTTCGGCGCCAATACCCGAGCCGCACTGATTACTCGCGGTCTGGCTGAGTTGATCCGGCTCGGTATCGCCCTTGGCGGGCGGCGTGAGACCTTTACGGGACTCGCCGGTATCGGGGATCTGGTCTTGACCTGTACCGACGATCAGTCACGCAACCGCCGCTTGGGGCTCGCGCTGGCCAGGGGACGCACCGTCGACGAGGTGAAGCGCGAGATTGCCCAAGAGATCGAGGGTGTGCTCACCGCGAAGAGCGTGCGCGCGATCGCTCAGCGATTGCGTGTCGAGATGCCTATCTGTGAGCAGGTCTACCGGGTGTTGTACGAAGGCACGACCCCGGAAGAGGCGACGCGGGCATTGTTGGAGCGCGATAGCAAAGCCGAGCTGGATTGACTGGGAGGCGCCTTGGCCGACAGGATTTGGCAGGCCGCGGCGCGCCATCATTGCTCGCGACCTAATCGCTAGGCCTGCTGCGCTGGTCCATCCCCTCAAAGCCGATCTGTCGCCATGCCTCGTAGAGGACAATGGCTACGGCATTTGATAGGTTGAGGCTGCGGCTTTGGGGCTGCATCGGTATGTAAAGGCGCTGCGAGGCAGGAATGGCCTCGAGCTGGCTCGATGGTAGACCGCGCGATTCGGGACCGAACAAAAGGGCATCGCCGTGATGAAAGCTATTCTCAGTGTAGCTGGTGGTCCCCCGGGTCGTGCAGGCGAAGAGGCGCAAGGCCGGTTGCGTCGTCAGATAGGCCGTCAGGCTGGTATGAACTTGGATTTGCGCGTATTCGTGGTAGTCCAGTCCAGCCCGGCGCAGGCGCGTGTCATCAAGTTCGAACCCTAATGGCTCGATCAGGTGGAGCCCAGCTCCGGTATTCGCGCAGAGCCGAATAATGTTGCCCGTATTCGCGGGAATCTCGGGCTCAAACAGCACGATGTCAAAGATGGCTCTCATCATCACACGTGAACTAGCCTCAAAGCCAGGTCGGCCCTGATGGCACCCAGACGGACAGACCCGCGCTTGGCCGTCGATTTCTGTGGGCTGCCTTTCACCACGCCGCTGGTCTTGCTCTCCGGCTGCGTTGGCTTCGGTGAGGAATACACTCGCGTGCGAGGGTTTTCGCATTGGGACGTGGGAGCCGTCTGCTTGAAAGGCACGACGCTCATGCCGCGGCTCGGCAACGCCCCGCATCGAGTCTATGAGACACCATGTGGCATGTTGAATGCTATCGGGCTACAGAATCCTGGGGCCGACTACGTGGTGAGCGAGATTCTCCCCAAGCTGGATCCCTCCGAGACGCGTTTCATCGCCAACGTCTCCGGCTCGACAGTCGAAGAATATTATGAGGTGGCGCGCCGCTTTGACGACTCGCCCATCGATGCTATCGAGGTCAACATCTCCTGCCCTAACGTCAAAGAAGGCGGGGTGGCCTTTGGCAATGACATACGCATGTCGGCTGAGGTCGTCGCGATGTGCCGAAGGGCCACGCGGAAGCCACTGATTACAAAGCTGTCACCGAACCAAACCGATATCGTTGGAAGCGCGCGCGCCTGCCTAGAGGCCGGCTCGGATGCCTTCTCCGTAATCAACACCTTGATGGGGATGGCAATCGATGTCGAGCGGCGCGTGCCGGTTCTCGGCAACAATCAGGGCGGCCTATCCGGTCCCGCGATCAAGCCGATTGCGCTGCTTAAGGTGCATCAGGTCTACCAGGTTTGTCGGCCTCACGACATACCGATCATCGGCCAGGGCGGCGTAGAGAACGGCCAAGATGCTTTGGAGTTCCTCATCGCCGGGGCGACGGCGGTTGGCGTCGGTACGGCGCTATTCTACGATCCGCTGATTTGTCCGGCGATCAACCAGTCGATCAGCGACTACCTGGTTCGGCACGGCTTCGAGCGGGTCGCTGATCTGACCGGGACGCTCACATTGAACGAGCCGACTGACAGCTCGGCGAGGTCTTGACCGGGGCTCGATCTCTCATGCTATATTAACTATTCGATATACACTTAATATGACCGCAACCGCTGTTAAGGCATTGATGCGAGGACACGTTGATGAGCGATGTTGAGGCCTTGAGGCAAGAAAAGCAGGCTTTAATCGACAAGATGCTGGCCATGCAGAAACAGTTTATTGAGCACGAGCATGAGCATGGCGTTTCTGGGAAGGATTATTGGGCGTCTCAGGACGGATTTCTCGCGGAGTATCGTCAGGAATACATGGACATGGCCAATCGTGTCGTCGAGCTTGCGCATCAGATCGTTGGCTCTTCCCGCCTTTGAGGGTCTCGTCAGCGCGTGACCTCGCCACACCGGGAGTAGCCGATGATCTGGCGTCCTATCCTGGCGGAGGGTAGGGACGGAGCCCGGTGCACGAAAGCACCCCGACGCAGGCGCGAGCCTTGGGACGGGGTTGCTGCTTCCGAGACCAGTTGATCCAGACTGTCTGTCGCTGAGCGTGTTTGCTTGACGCTCGAGATCTGCGGCCGTTCTTGCAAGTCTTCCGCGGGCTCATCGCCCCGTCCGGGTCTGATGACACCGGTATTTCCAGGGGGGGATCCAGAGCCCCGCAGCCGGCATTGCGGTCAAAGCAATGAAAGATCCGGTAATCGCAGTCTAACCGAGCACCCTATCGACCCCCCGGGCGACCAGGCGGTGTCAATGTGAAGGTCTTGTTGGAGCACCGATGACCTGCTCGTTGCGCGGCCGGCAATCGAGCGAGCGCGGCTACCGCCGGGCTTCCTCCTGCGGCTGGAGGCACAAGGGTGCCGATTCCGGTCGTGACCCGCGCAGCTGGAGACGGCGCATCGCCCAGACATAAAACCCGAAGAGAATCAGGAAACCGACCAGCATATAGGGATCCGACGTGCCGAGCCACTCGCCGAGAAGGCCGATGCTGGCGGCACCCACTGCGAAGGCTACCATGACGGCAAGTGTATTACGGCGGCTGAGACCGGCATCTAGCAGCAGATGATGGCAATGGGCGCGATCAGGAGACAAGGGGGAGCGCTGTTGCTTGATGCGCCATAGGATCACGCACAAAGTATCCAGCAAGGGCAGTGCGAACAGCCAGAGGGCGGTCGTCGGCGACATTAAGCGCTCCGGACCTTGAGAGAAATAGATCAGAAGCCAGGCGAGGATGAAACCTAGGAACATGCTGCCCGCATCGCCCATGAAAACGAGCGCTGGGCGGCGCAGACGCAGGTTGTAGCGCAGGAAGGCTAGCAGCGTGCTGACCAGCACGACGAGCAGCGCCAGGTGGTCCCAGGCTCCACCCGTCCAGGCTAGCAGCAGCAGCGCGCCTGCGGTAACCAGCGTCAACGAGGCCGCGAGGCCATCGAGTCCGTCGACCATATTGACCGAGTTGATTACGCCTGTAGCGGCGAATAACGTGAACGGCACTGCCACTAGGCCCAATTCCAGCACCCCGCCCCGCAGGTCCAGGTTGCCAAGATCAGCCAACACCACCCCCCCCCAGAGGGTCATGATTGCGCCGGCGGCAATTTGAGAAAAGAGCCGCATGTTGGCCGGCGTGTCCTTCAGATCATCAAGGACACCTACAAACACCAGAATGATTGCCCCTGCGAAAAGGGCGCGAAAGCTGCTTAAAGGCATGTCTAGCGTCAAAGCAGCTAGCGCGAAAGCGGCGAAGATCGCGATACCGCCGATTACGGGCGTCGGGTGGGGGTGGTGCTTACGTCCGCCAGGGTGATCAACGAGACCGATGTGGAGGGCCACCGGCATCAGGATCTCGATGAAGAAAACGGTGGCGACAAAGCCGACAAGGCCACTGAGAAGAAACGATTGCAGCATGACAACTATCCCCGTATCCCCAATCGGCTTTCGTAGTCAGGCGGCCCTGTTCGCCCCTGAGAACAGAAACCTACACACAATCTCTGTTCGTTGCAAGGGCCATTTCCGCCAACGGGAGCACGCATCGTTGCATCGTTGAGCGGTTGTCATGTGCCTCTGAGCGGCCGCTTAATCAAGGAACGGGTTGCGGATTTGGTCGGGCGGAGGCTTCGCCGGGAACCTCGATGACGTCGCCGTCGCACCGAGATCGAGATCTGGCTCCTTGCCCAATTCAGGGGTGCGGCGTGTGCGGCGCGATCTTGCTTTCGATTCCTCCCGCGTCGGCTCGGTTAGGAATACGCCAGCCAGGAAGGAAAAGTAGAGAATGTTGGCTGGGATGTGCAGATTGAAGTCCACGAATGAATGGAGCAGCATCAGGGTCACACCGATGCCAGCTGCGACCTGAACGAAGCGCATGCGCGACCAGACCCCACGCGTCAAGAGGCGGCGCCACTGCAGCAAGAATAACGTCAGCGCCAGCAGTAACAGGCCCGCGGCTAGCGCCCCTCCCTCGAACAGCCATTCGAGATAATCATTGTGTGCGTGATTGATGAGCCAGCGTCCGAGCTCCAACGGCTGATAGGCTGGAAACACTTCCGGATAGGTACCCGGCCCACTGCCGAGAGGGAGGTAGCTGCCGATGCCCGTAAGCGTTGCCGAGAAGATGGGCCAGCGTGCGTTTTCGATAGCTCCGGAGACGGTAAAGCGATCAAGTACAGGCGCCAACCCTATGACGATGCCGATCCCAACGGTGGCGGTGACTAAGCTGCCGGCCATCCCGTAGACATTTGCACCTCCCAGGCGGCGTGCGAAGGCGGCGATGGTGAGCAAGACGCCAAGCATCGTGAGTGCAATGCCCGCGCGTGAGCGGGTGAACACGATCGCTAGCAGGAAGAGCAGCGCCAGCGCTCCGTATCCGACCGCTGCGTGACCGCGCAGGGAGGCGAGAAAGGCCACGCGCTTGCGCCACGCCTGCCGCTCGCCCGGTGTCCGTCGGCCAACGGAGTAGAGAAGGAGCGCCAATGTGACGGGCAACACCATCTCGAGCAGTCCCGCGAGATGATTGCGGTTTGTGTAGGTGCCCACGGCCTGGCCGCGTGCGTGCTCCATGCCGAGATACAAGGGGCCGGCCCCCGCGCCGTATTGCATCAGGCCAAGGATCGCCTGGCATGCGGCCAAGCTGAGCAAGACCAGGACTAAGCGTTCGTGCTGGCGCGGTTCTAGGCTGCGGGTCGCAATAAAAACGGCGATGGGCACAAGCAGCAAGAGCCAGGCTGCTTCCGTCTCGAAAGGCAGGATGGAGAGTCGAGCGACCGCGGGCGAGCTTGCGTCGGGAAAATAAGATTCGGCGGCCATGTAGAGCTCGCGTCCAGGCAGCCAATCCGCCCAGCTGACCGGAAACGGTATTAGGTAGAGGGTGGGGTACAGGAACAGCAACAGCAGCAGCCAAGCTTCCGCCGGACGCAGCCGAAGCGGCTTCAGGTCCCAGGCGAGGACCACTACCAGAGCAAGTGCGAGCAGCTCAAGGATGAGTTGGGCGATCGGCGGCTGACCGCTGCGCAGCAAGGGGGCGAAGACGAAGATGGCGACCAGCAGCCCCGTCACAGCTCCATCTTCTCGGTGGGTAAGGCCGGCCGCTCGATCCGGTGCGGGATGCGATGTTGCGCGATTCATTCAGCTCATTGAGTAGCATTCGTTGCGGATGGACGCGACCGGTCTTCGGCTCGGCGCGGTCTCCAAACCAGCCGAGCTGTCGCGGTCCGGTCGGCTGGCGACGACGTCGTCTCAGTGCAATCGCGCACGTCAGCGGTCATAGGCTCTCTGCCCGGCATATCCAGCGCGGAGCAGGCAAGCTGAGGCGGAGCCAAGGGCTAGTGTACCATGCGCACTGCGCGGGGACCGGGCAGCCGTCGTGGTGACTGAACGTTGGCTGTGGGCCGGCGCGGGAAGTATTTTGTTTGCCAAATCCTTCGGGGGCGACGATGGCCAGCCTGCACATCGCTATCACGGCTCATGGCTACGGCCACCTGGCGCAGGTTGCGCCCATTGCGCACGCGCTCGCCGAGCGCCAGCCGGATCTGCGTATCACGCTGCACGGGGCCATCGAGCCAGCCGTGGCCGTCGCTCGCCTGCCGCGCGATTTCCGGCATCTTGACGAGGCGGCCGATGTCGCGCTGCCGATGGACGGGCCGCTCCGCGTGCGTTGGGACGAGGGGCTCGCACGCTATATCGCATTCGATGCCGAGCACGAGCGGCACCTCGAGCGCCAGTGCGCATTGCTTGCTCAAGACCCACCGGATCTACTCTTGGCTGACGTGCCCTGGATGCCGCTTCTCGCCGCTCGGGAGCTTGGCATTCCAGCCGTTGCGCTGTGCTCACTGAGCTGGCTCGACATCCTTGCCCAAAGCCCGGTCGGGGCGAAAGTGCCCGCATCGCTGATTGAGCGCATGCGCGATGCCTATGCCGGCGCCGCGTTATTCTTGAGGGCACAGCCGTCGATGCCGATGACCTGGCTGCCCAACGGACATGATATCGGGCCCGTCGCGCGCCCTCGGACACGCGCCAAAGAAGCGCTCTGCGCGCGGTTGGGGCTGCAGCCGACCAAGCGGTTGGTGTTGATTCAATTCGGTGGTGCTGGCGGACTGCCGGTCGGGCCTCTCGCGCCGGTGCCGGATGATCTGCACTTCCTGACCCCCGATCCAAGGATCGCCGCGGGGCGCGACGAGATCAGTCTGATCGGCGGTCCGGGCCTGAGTGTGCTCGATGTCCTGGCCTCGTGCGATGCGATCATTACCAAGCCTGGCTATGGCACCTTTGCTGAGGCGGCCACGCACGGCATACCCGTCCTTTACGTGCCCCGACCTGACTGGCCGGAACAGCCCTACCTCGTCCGTTGGCTCGCGGCCCATGTCCCGACGCGGGAGGTCAGTGCCGACGATCTTGCGGCTGGTCACTTCGCGGAGCCGTTGCAGGCCATCCTCGACGCTGCGCCTGTTACGCCGCTGCCGGCGACCGGCGTCGATGAGGCGGTGGCATTGCTCGAGCCTTTCCTGCGATGACGAAGATCCGTGTAAGGGTGTGGTCGACCGCCATGTCACGCTGCGGTTCCCCGAGCGACCTGCTTGCTCTGGCCGACTAAGCCAATGCGCCGAAAGGCAACGGCCCCGGATGATGCGTGCGAGACCCGATCTTTGCTCCTGAACAGAGGGCCGCACGAGACACCCAACAGCCATGAAAGCCGTAGGGTACAGCGTGTGGCAAGGCCAGTGTCGCCTCGATGCTGAGGTCCGAGGCGCGCAGCACGAGGAGGTCCGAGCGATGCTGCCCCGCTCGGTATACCAGGCTCAATAGGGAGCCCTCATCGCCGCGAGAGCCCGGGACGATGATCGGCTCGCCGGGCAGATCCGGCGTGAGATCGCAGACGCGCAGCTCTCCGGTCGCTGTGTCCAGCCTCTGGATCGTCGAGAGAAACGGCGCGGAGCGCTCGGGCGGGGCGCCAACCATGTACAGAACGCGCCGCTCGGAGCCAATGGCCGCGGGGATGCAATTGGGGAGCTCCGCCGCGTAGTCTGTCCAGCGACGCATTCGGCAGCGGCGGGTGTCGGGATGCAGCTCCAAGCGGTCCAGGTGCGGCACCATTTCCCGGCGTGATCCCCGAAACATGTCATCCACGTCGGTGCTGGCCGGGAAGTCGTCGTAGCGAATCACATCCAGCACGATCGTCCCGTCTGACCGATCGAAGGCCTGGGCGACGTGGAACACGAAGCCAGGTACGGTCTCCATCAGGCGTGATCGGCCACCATTGCGAGGGATGAGCAAGGCCATCATCGGTTTCTCGGTGGCGAGCCTGATCGACCCCAAGAAGGTATTGAGTCCGAGTATCGCCCGAAGTGTGTCGAAGTTCGCGTGCGGCAACAGGAAGCACAGCCAGTGCCGCGTCACCCCCATGTCATGCACGAATGTCAAGTAGGGCAGGTTGTGGATCTCAGGTCGGGCCATGCGGCCATCCATGCCGACGCGATAGATCAGCAGCTGATGTAGGGGGCCGTAAAGGATGCCGAAGCCGATCAGCTCGCCGGTCTCGGCGTCGAGCCGGGGATGTGCCGAAAAGGGCATCAGTGACGGCGTTAGCCAGCGGGTGGGTGGGCCGAGTGGGTTTCGCAGGCGGCCGGCGAAGTCCTCCTTGCCGAGGGTAGCCAGCGTATCGGGATCGATCTGGTGTGGTGCTCCGCCCTCCCAAAGGGCCAATAGACGCTCGGCCTGCCAAATGACGTTCGTGTTCGCCGTGTTCTTGCAGTCCTTGAAGAGGTTTGTCGCTAGGCCCCCCTGGAGATTGGTTCCGAGGCCGCGGTATTGCAGGCGTCCCAGCCGCTCCTCTGCGAGATACTCGACCGTGCGGACGAAACGGTTACGATAGCGCACGCCGCCGGCGGTGAAGTCGAAACGCGCCAGGTGTCCGTCCCCGTCGACAGGGTGCAGGTAGCGCTGTCCGCCGCGCTCGAAACGGCCCGGGCCGTTGCGGAACAGCACACCATCGAGGTCGCTCGGCAGCTCGCCCTCGATGGCGAGCGGCACGTCGGTGAGCTCCTCCTCGACCGTGCGAGTGGCTTCGCGAAGGACGCGGCGCATCGTCGCCTCGGTGACGGGCGCTCCGGCTGTTGTCTCCTCGTTCCACAATATCTTCATCGTTTGTGATCTTGATTCGTCTGCGCAAGCCATAGCACGGTCTTGACGAAGCCCGGGAGCGCTTGGGTCTGCAGGCGCCAGAGTACGGCGCGGACGCGCTCGATATGGCGCCAAGTGATCGTCGGTGCAACGGACCGGAGCGTGCGATGGTCGCACGCGGGTCACTCCCCTGGCTCGGTGTTCCGGCCCGTCAGAGCGGGCTTGAGAAGGGCGCTCGCGTCACCCCTCGGGCGCCTGCCAATCCGTGACAAAGCTGTTACACTCAAATGCGAGGCCTCTTGCTTTGTGCTCGTCTGCGGGAGGCCGGACACAACATATCCCGCCATTGTCAGGGCCGCGTGTTCTGGCATCCGGATGGAGGTCGTCGCGCCATGTCAATCTGGGTCCTCGTTGCCGATAATAGCCGTGCGCGTTTCTTCTCGGCGGAAAGGCCAGGGAGCCCTTTGGTAGAGTTTCGCGATCTCGCCTACCCCGAAGGTCGCCTTCATGAGGGCGATCTTGTAACGGATAAGCGCGGGCGAGACCAGAATCCGGCCAGCGGCGTCCGGCATGCGCTGGATCCCAGTACCACACGCAAACAGGACGGTGCCGACCGGTTCGCGCTTCAGATCTGCGAGGAGCTGGAGGGCGCGCGGGGCCGGGGTGAGCTGAGCAAGCTCTATGTCGTCGCTGCGCCGACCTTTCTCGGCTTCCTACGGCGCCATCAATCGAGCGCCCTCCGTCACCTTGTCGCGGATGAGATCGACAAGAATCTGTCGGTTCAGGATCCGGTGACGATCCGCAAGCATCTCCCGGCTTACCTTTGACTGTTTCCGCCAAGTTGGATTCTCCAGGTCGACGCCGGACGGATCTCGCGGTTGACTCGCATCCCTCATGGCTCGGGTCCCTCAGTCATCAACGGTCGCAGCGCATGGCGGATATTGGCGAAGAGTTGAGGGTGCCCAGCCTCCTCGCGAGCCAGCAGCGCCTTCATGTGCTCGCGCCGCGTCGGCTTGGTGAAGCAGGCCGGGCAGCTGTCCGGGACGACCGGAAGCCCAGCGGCTCCGGCGAAGGCGGCGGTTTGGCGCTCGCGACAGTAGACCAAAGGTCGGATGATGCGCACGTCGCCGGCGTCATTGCGATAGTGGGCCTTCATCGTACGCAGTTGACCGCCATGGAAAAGCGACATTAAGAGACTCTCGGCGAGATCATCGAGGTGTTGGGCGAGCGCCAGGACCCCATAACCTTCTCGGCGGCAGATGCGGTACATGATGCCCCGCTTCATGCGCGCGCAGTAGGCGCAGAACGAGTCGCCATCCATGTGCGCTTTGGCTTGGTCCATGATCGGTTGGCGCTCGTAGATCCAAGTCAGGCCGAGCGATCGGTAATAGTCCCGCAGGGGTGCGGGGTCGAACCCGGGGATCTCCGGATCGACTGTAATCACGGCCAGCTCGAAGCGCACCGGCGCGTAGGCCTGAAGGTGGCGGAGGATGGCCAGGAGGGACAAAGAATCTTTGCCGCCGGAGACCCCTAGCAGAATTCGGTCGTCCGGGCGGATCATGTCGAAGTCCAGAATGGCTCGGGCCACTTGTCGTAGGAGCGACTTCGGCGGCTTGGCTGACGGGGAGGCCATAGGTCAGAAGTCTAACCGAATGAACCAATGCCTCGTAGATCAACGATTCGATGAAGGTTCTGCAAGACCTTGTTTTGATCGCCGCGTCGCTTCTCCTAGGCGAGGCCGTGGCGGCCGGTGATCTGGTCGGGCATGCGCTCGTGCGGAGCGACGGCAGCCTCCTGATTCGGGAGCGGGTTGTGCACCTCCACGGTATCTACATCCCAAGGACCAATCGCCAGTGCCGGGAGTGGATTCGACCAGTACGCTGCGACGCGCGCGCCGTCCTGCAACTAGACGCCTTGGTGCGGGGCTTCGTGCATTGCGAGCCTCGGCATGAGCGGGTCCACGGACAGCTCGAGGCCGTCTGCCACGTTGACCGGACCCAGTTCGATTCGGGGATCGATCTTGGAGCCCACCTCATCGAGAACGGTTGGGCCTTGGCGCGGCCCGACGCCCCGTTTGAGTACCACGCGATGGAGCGCATCGCCAGGGAGCGAGGGCTCGGGGTGTGGGGCTTCACAATCGATTCGATTCAAAACGGCGCCCGCCATTAAGGCGATTTCTGTCGACTTTCATGCCATCTGACTTGTCTTGACGCCCGCCTTCTGTGTCGGACCGACGCGCGCAAAGCCCGCTATGCACCCGCCGTTCCTTCTTGAAGGCGTTGAAGGCGAACCTCAATCCTGCGTCATCTGGCACGAAAGTCTCCGGCAATCGCTTGACCAACCGGCGAAGCGGAACGCTTGACCTTGCGACGGCCCGCACGCAGGCCGAGGAGGCGCTGGAGCGAGCCGCAAAGGGCCTCGCGCCCACCGAAGTGAAGGTCTAGCGCAAGGCCGCCCAGGCCGCCCAGAGCCGCAACACCTTCGCCAGCGTGCGCGATGAATTTTTGGCCAAGTATCGCGGCCGGCAGAATCGCCGACCCGCGCCGCGCACCCTGGCCGAGATCAAGCGCGTCCTGACGTCCGACCTGTTCGCCGACTGGCGCGATCGGCCGCTGGCCAGGATCACCCGCCGCGACGTGCTCGACGTGCTGGATGCCCTCGTTGAACGCGACGCCGAAGTCATGGCCAATCGGACCCTGGCCTATCCGGGTAAAAGGGACGGATTTATTTTGGGTAGGGCCTATCCCCGCGAGCGCGGGGGAACCCAGATCGAGTGACTTGATGGTGGCAATTCGTGCGGCCTATCCCCGCGAGCGCGGGGGAACCACGGCGCGGAGCGCGGCGCAGGCGAGGCACTTGGGCCTATCCCCGCGAGCGCGGGGGAACCCAGAAGCCCAGCAAGGTCTCGGCGGATGTCGAGGGCCTATCCCCGCGAGCGCGGGGGAACCTGAGTCGTCGATCGTCCCAAAAGACTTCCAGGGGGCCTATCCCCGCGAGCGCGGGGGAACCGCGCGCTCCCATTCCGCGCGCTTCGTCTTTGTGGGCCTTGCCGAAAATCTGAGCGAAGCTCGGTGAAAGGGTCTTCAGCGCCGTGCGCGAGTTGTCGGCATCCAGGCCCAGCGACATAACTGCGCGTTCGGCATAACCGACCGACTCCTTGGCTCGATCTTCGCCGGCAGCGGAGAAGGGGAAAAGGCGGTATCGGAACCGAGTCAGTCGGCCAGTTGCACCAACCCCGCGAACAGATGACCGAAGGCCGCCGCGCCGGGCAACGGATCGCCGTTCGGTACGAAGGCCTCTGGGTACAGTTCGGTTGCACGCCGCCCAATGTCGGCAAGCACTGGTGACGGATCGTAGAGGGTTTGCCCGTCTGGTCCGATGACGGGTTTCCAGATGGCGCGGTTCCAGTCTCCCGTATTCTCGATGATGGGACGGCCATGATGACTGATACTCGCCTTCAGCAGCGGCTCGACGGCCTCGCCCCAGGTGCACATAGCATCGACCGGCAACAGGGCGACTAATGCCTGGAGAAAGTCCTCATCGGCGAAGAGTTTGGTTGCTTCGAGGCCATGTCCGGCATGATTCGGCCAACCTTTCGGGATGGATCCCTGAAGCCAGCGCTTGGCCTGGAATCCACTGTTGGCCTTGCCGAGATCGTGCAGGAAGACCAGCACGGCAAGACGCGCCAGATCCTGCGGACTCAGCGCGCGGCCAGCCGTGCGCTCCAGCGCGCGACGGATCGACCGACAGCGCCCCAATCGGGTAAAGCAGGCCGCCACGTCGATGAGATGATCAAGGAGTGGATGCCAGGCCAAGACAATACCGGACTCGTCACGGTCGAGTTTCCCAAACGCCGGCGTGGGTTTCATGCGCACCAACTCCCTATCCGTTGCCCTGAGCGCCAGCCCTGCGACTTGCCCAGATGGACAGCCTGGATTGGAGTCACTGGACTGTATCTTTTGCTCTGGCCGCACCTCTTTGCGCGAATACTTGCAATCCTCGCCGACCTGGCATTCGCCAGCAAGAACGTTCGGCGACCACTAAACTCAGCACGTCGCTGGGACGAGGCACCCGAGCCGGCGCCGGACTGGGACCTTGTCGCTCAGCCCGAGCCCCAGCCCGAGCCCGAATTCGATCAGCATATCGCCTGGTAGCCGCCGTCTCCTGCGGGAGGAGGTGCCGAGCGCCCTTGTCTCGCCTCCGTCCGGCATGACCCCGAACCCGCTCCAGGGCACCGCTTCGGCCGGCAACGGGCGTCGCGCGAGGGCGGTGCGCCATGTTTCCGGCCTTTGACCTCATCTCCCACCTCTCCTACGGTCCTGTCTCAGGTGTTTCAGCCCCGGCCTGGACCCTCAGGGCGCCTTGGATTTCCTATCCGTAGCCGCAGTATTCCTGCCGATAGAAGTGCTCGCGCTCGCTGATCGCGGCCATGCGAGCCGAGCCGCCGCGCTTGCGCCAGTTGTAATCCCAATAAAGCAGCCCCGGATAGCGGGCAACGGCACGCTGGCCGGATTCGTTGACCTGTTGCTGATCCTTCCAGCGCGAGATGCCCAGAGAGGTGGCGAGGACGGGAAAGCCGTGCGCGTGGGCTTGGCGCGCGCTGCCGTCAAGGCGCATCTCGAAGCAGAGGGTGCAGCGGGAACCGCGCTCCGGCTCCTGTTCCAGGCCCTTCGTCCGCGTCAGCCAGGCGTCGCGATCATCGTCGCCATCCACGAAGGGCACGCCGAGCGTCTCGACGAAGCGGATGATCTCCTCCTTGCGGCGCTCGTACTCCGCGCGCGGATGGATGTTGGGGTTGTAGAAGAAGACCGTCACGTCGATGTCCGAGGCCAGCATCGCCTCGATGATCTCGCCGCTACAGGGCGCGCAGCAGGAATGCAGCAGCACCTTGCGCTCGCCACATGGCCAGGGCAATGGGTCGCGCTTGATATCCGTCGTTTGCGTCATGTCGTTCCCCCACTTGGGTCGCGGTGGGTACGCGCGAGCGCGACAAAGGCGCGCAGATAGTCGATGTCAGCCTCGCACTTACGGATACCAATCAGGATCTGCTTGGCAACACCCTGAGCCCCAAGCCGCACGGGCGTGAGATCGAGCTTGCCGACGTACTCCTCCGCCAGCCAGTGCGGCAGGGCAGCCACACCGCGGCCGCTGGCGACCATCTGCAGCATGATGTCGGTGGTCTCGATCGGCTTGTGTCGCTTGGGCCGGATGCCGGCCGGCAGGAGGAATTGCGTGTAGATGTCGAGCCGGTCGATGGCGACCGGATAGGTGATCAGGGTTTCCCCGGCGAGCTGCTCCGGTTGCACGAACGGGGCGCCGCACAGTCGATGGCCCGGACCGACCACGAGGACCTGCTCGTAGTCGAGCACCGGCTCGAACACGAGCCCCGTCCGGTAGAGTGGATCGGGCGTCACTAGCAGGTCGATCTCGTGGCCAAAGAGCGCACCGATGCCGCCGAACTGGAACTCCTGCTTCACGTCCACGTCGACGTCCGGCCAGGCCGCGAGGTAGGGCGCGACCACCTTGAGCAGCCACTGGTAGCATGGATGGCACTCGATGCCGATGCGCAGCGTGCCGCGCTCGCCCAGGGCGAACTGGCGCAAGCGGTCTTCCGCGTGCGCGAGCTGCGGCAGCAGGCGATTGGCCACCCCCAGCAGATAGCGACCCGCCTGCGTGGGGCGCAGGCGGCGACCTTCGCGGGTCCAGATCGCTACGCCGAGCTGTTCCTCCAGCTTGCGCACCGCGTGGCTCAGGGCCGATTGGGTCAGGTGCAGCTGCTCGGCGGCGGCGGTCAGGGAGCCATGTTGGTCGACGGCGCGGATGATCGACAAATGGGATCGCTCGAGCTGAGCCATAGAGATATATGAATGTTGTGCATGTCTATATGAGATAATACCATTTTATTTCATACCATGAGCTTCCGAGAATGGTCGCATCCGTTATCTATCCACCAGGACAATCGACATGGCGATCACACACAATCTCGGCTTCCCCCGCATCGGCGCCAAGCGTGAGTTGAAGTTCGCGCTGGAGTCCTACTGGAAGGGCGAATCCACGTTGGACGCGCTCAAGTCGGTCGGCGCCGAGCTACGTGCGCGCCATTGGCGGGACCAGGCGGGGATCGACCTCGCACCAGTCGGCGATTTCGCCTTCTACGACCAGATGCTCGATATGAGCTTCACGCTGGGCAATCTGCCCGAACGCGTGCGCGGGCTCAAAGGCGATCTGCTCGACAACTACTTCCGTGTGGCACGCGGGCGCTCGGCCGCGGTGGCAGATGCGGATGCCAACTGCGGTGGCGTCGCCGCCGGCGAGATGACCAAGTGGTTCGACACCAACTACCACTACATCGTGCCGGAATTCACCGCTGATACCCAATTCAGGCTCGACGCCTCGCGTCTACAGGAACAGCTTGCCGAGGCCAACGCTCAGGGCATCCAGGCCAAGCCCGTCCTCATCGGCCCAGTGACCTATCTGGCGCTCGGCAAGACCAAGGACGGCTCGGACCGGCTCGCGCTGCTCGAGCGCCTGCTGCCCATCTATGGCCAGCTTCTGACCACGCTAGCCGCGCAGGGGGCGGAGTGGGTACAGATCGATGAGCCCATCCTCGTCACCGAGCTGGATGCGCCATGGCGCCATGCCTTCGAGGTCGCCTACCACGAGCTGAAGGGCACGCCGGTCAAGCTGCTGCTCGCGACCTATTTCGGGACGCTCCAGGACCAAGGCTACCTGGCCGCCAACCTGCCCGTGGCCGGCCTGCACCTCGACGCGATCAGGGGGCGCGACGATGTCGTGCCGCTGGTGAATCTGCTGCCCTCGAGCAAGATCCTGTCGCTCGGCGTCATCGACGGCCGCAATATCTGGAAGACCGACCTGAACGCCGTGCTCGACTGGCTGGAGCCGATTCAGCAGCAGCTCGGCGAGCGCCTGTGGATCGCGCCCTCCTGCTCGCTGCTGCATGTGCCGGTGGACCTCGAGAGCGAGCGCAAGCTCGATGGCGAGATCCGCTCCTGGCTCGCCTTCGCCAAGCAGAAGCTCGCGGAGCTGCGCGTCCTGGCCAGCGCGCTGAATCAGGGGCGCGACGCGGTCAAGGCCGAGCTCGACGCCAATCGCGCCGCCTGTGAGGCACGCCGCAACTCCCGGCGCGTCCACAACCCCGACATCAAGGCCGCGATCGCCCGGATCGACGCCCAGCTCGGTCAGCGCAAGCGCCCCTATGCCGAGCGCGTCACCAAGCAGGCTGAGCGGTTGAGGCTGCCCAGCTTCCCCACCACGACCATCGGCTCCTTCCCGCAGACGAGCGAGATCCGTCAGGCCCGCCGCCAGCTCAAGGCGGGCGAGATCGATCAGGCCGCCTACACCGAGATCATGCGCGGCGAGATCGCGCGCTGCGTGCGCGAGCAGGAAGCCCTCGGACTGGACGTCTTCGTGCATGGCGAGCCAGAGCGCAACGACATGGTCGAGTACTTCGGCGAGCAGCTCGACGGCTACGCCTTCAGCCAGTTCGGCTGGGTGCAGTCCTACGGCTCCCGCTGCGTCAAGCCCCCGATCCTGTTCGGCGACATCAGCCGTCCGCGGGCGATGACGGTCGACTGGATGACCTATGCCCAATCGCTGACGGAGAAGCCGATGAAGGGCATGCTGACCGGGCCGGTGACCATTCTCAACTGGTCGTTCTTGCGCGACGACCAGCCGCGCTCAGTCTCTTGTCGGCAACTGGCGCTGGCGATGCGCGAAGAGGTGTTGGACCTGGAACGAGCCGGCGTGCGTGTGATCCAGATCGACGAGGCGGCACTGCGCGAGGGCCTGCCGCTACGCCGCTCGCAATGGGGGGAATATCTCGACTGGGCGGTCGAGTGCTTTCGCATCACCGCCAACGGCGTCGCCGACGAGACCCAGATCCACACCCACATGTGCTACTCGGAGTTCAACGACATCATCGCCTCGATCGCCGAGATGGACGCCGACGTCATCACCATCGAGACCTCGCGCTCTGACATGGAGCTGCTCGATGCCTTCGATGATTTCAACTACCCGAACGAGATCGGTCCCGGCGTCTACGACATCCACTCGCCGAACATCCCGACCATGGCGCACATGGTCGAGCTGATGCGCAAGGCGGCCGAGCGGATTCCGGCGGAGCGTCTCTGGGTGAATCCGGACTGTGGTCTGAAGACCCGCCAGTGGAACGAGGTCATCCCGGCGCTCGCGCAGATGGTCGCCACCGCGAAGACGCTGCGCCGTGATCTCGGCGACAAACAAGTGGCCTGAGCCGGCGCCGAGGCATCCACTCGTGCTCCGGCCGCGATCCGCTCCGAAGAGCCACCGTGGATCGCGGCCGGTACCCTGCCGACATGCCGGCACTGACTGCCCGATGCAGCGTTGGCGTTCGTCCCCCGTTCTCGCCAGTCGAGGCTGTCCATCATGGCGACCGTCTATCTGAGCCTGGGCACCAATCTAGGTGACCGGGCCCGCAATCTCGAGTGCGCCATCGCGTGCCTCACCGAGGTGCTGGATGCGATGGCCTTCTCGCCGGTCTACGAAACCGAGCCCTGGGGCCTGATCGATCAACCCGTGTTCTACAACCTTTGTCTGCGCGGTGAAACCACGCTCGAACCGCGGGCGTTGCTGTACCTGCTCAAGGGCCTGGAGCGCGCGCTTGGTCGGGCCGAAGATGCGGCCTGGCGGCCGAGATTGATCGACATCGACCTGCTCTTCTACGACGATCTCGTGCTCGACGAGCCTACGCTGACGCTACCCCATCCGCGCATCCGCGGTCGCGCCTTCGTCCTGATTCCGCTGCTCGATCTGGTCGATGACCTGCACCATCCGGTGCTCGGGCGTTCGATCCGCTCACTCGCCGCGGAAGTGGATGCAACAACAGTGCGCCGCTTGGATCGGTCGCTCTCTGTAGCGTCGGTGCTGCGTGAGCCCGCATCAGAGCCGACCGAAATGGGATAGCACTTTGACGGGTGAGGGAACGAGGCCCCTTTCCGTCGCGAGCTTCTTGTTGTGCGCGTCCGAATTAATTTGCGCTCAGCTCGCTTGCGCGCCCACCGGGTGCGGTCGCATCATCCCCGCGAAGCGCAGGCCATCGCGACAACACAAAATGGCGGTTTGGCTGGCCCTTGCCGGTCTGGATTAGAATGGCGGGACCGGCCTTGACGATGCCGCGCGCTGATTCGGGCCGGCCCTGAACCTGTGCACCCGCCGCCCGGCGCGCCCGTGACCGCGATCAGGCTGGTTTCGCCCGCCCAGGACGCGATGGCGGCGAGCAGCAGCGCTGGGCAGCGATGCGGCGTGATGACCTCGGCGGTCATGGCGTCGAGGTCAACACCTTGAGCGGATACATTCTCTTGCCGGGCCTGACCACGTGCGCGAGCCGGGCGCAAACTCTCGCCCATTGTTGCGCCATCGGCCGATGCGCGCGATGAGTCTGATCGCATGAAGACACTGTCTCTGATCGGCATTGGCCCCGGTGGCCCGGATCTGGTCACCGTGCAGGCGGTCGAGGCCATGCGCACGACGGATCTGTTCTTTTTGCTCGATAAGGAAGGTCGCGGCAAGGAGACGCTGGTCGCGGCGCGCGAGGCGATCATGGCACGCTATCTGGAGCCGAACCGCTATCGCGTCGTGCATGCCCCCAGTCCGCCGCGCGCGCGTGCCCCCGATGGCTATCTGGAGGTGGTGCGGGACTGGCATGCACGCAAGCGCCGGCTCTTCGTCGAGCTGATCGCACGCGAGCTCAAGCCGGGCGAGACCGGAGCGCTCTTGATCTGGGGTGATCCGTCGCTCTATGACCAGAGCATCCGCCTATTCGCGCAGGTGGTCGCGGAGCGTCCGGCCGAGCTGCGGCTTGTCGTGATTCCCGGCGTCACCGCGGTGCAGATCTTGACCGCGCGGCACGCGATACCACTCAATCGAATTGGGGAGCCCATCACCGTCACCACCGGGCGGCAGCTCGAGCAATGCGACCCGTCCAGCATCGATAACACCGTCGTCATGCTGGATGGCCAGGGGGCCTTCCAGTGCTGCCTCGGCCAGGGGTTGGACATCCACTGGGGCGGAAATCTGGGCATGGCCGACGAGGTGCTGATCGCCGGCCCGCTGGATGCCGTGGCCGATGAGCTGCTGGCCACCCTGGAGCGAGTGCGCGGGGCCACGGGTTGGCTGATGGATACCTATCTGTTGCGCCGGCCTCGTGCTGAGGACTAGCTTGACCGCCCGCCGGGTCGCGGCCCTTCGTCATGCGGTGCCGAAAAACCGTGACAGGGGAACGGAGCGAACGAGCCTATCGGTGAGGGCGGGGCAATTCGCTGATCTGATGCCAGCGCCGGAGCTCCGGCTGAGAGATGAGCCGGGGACGAACAACCTCCTACCGACGATCGACCACCGACGACAAGCCGCTTACCACACCGATGGATTATCAGCGCGACCCTAACGCCATCTACCGCGAGTCCTTTGCGATCATCCGCGCGGAGGCGGATCTCACCCAGATTCCGGCCGACCTGGAGCCGCTCGCCGTGCGCGTGGCGCACGCCTGCGGCATGCCGGACATCATCGGTGACCTGCGGTTCTCGCCCGATGCCGGCGAGGCCGGACGCACTGCGTTGGAGGCCGGTGCGTCCATTCTGTGCGACAGCCGCATGGTGGTCTGGGGCATCACCCGCGCGCGCTTACCGGCGGAGAATCCGATCATCTGCGCCCTGGACGATCCGCGCGTGCCGGAGCTGGCGCGAACCTTGGGCAACACCCGCTCAGCCGCGACGTTGAACTGTGGCGTGACCATCTCGATGGCGCTTTGGTGGCCATCGGCAATGCGCCGACTGCGCTCTTTCGGCTGCTGGAAATGCTCGATGCTGGCTGCCCGCGCCCGGCGCTCATCCTGGGCTTTCCGGTCGGCCTCGTCGGCGCGGCGGAGTCCAAGGCCGAGCTGGCCGCGAACAGGCGCGGCGTACCCTTCGTCGTGGTTCGCGGACGGCGTGGCGGCAGCGCCATGGCCACCGCCGCCATCAATGCCCTCGGCCGCGATCCCGATGCCCGCACCTGAACGGACACCGGAGCGACAACGCGGTCCGTTACCCCGGACACTGGACGCGCGAGCGGTCTAGCGGCGATTGGACCAGCCAGGGGATTCTGCTGCGCGCTGCAACGCTTGGAGGCAGTCCAGGCACAGGCAGTCGTCGTAGTGCGCCGCGATATAATCTACCACCTCGTCGCTTAAGGATAGGCTCATGCAGTCGCAATGCATGACGCGGTTGGCCTTGCAGACGAACAGCCGCCCGCAACGAGGGCAGATCTTGGTCTCGTGCTTCGGGTCGAGGCTAGCGATGTCCATTGTTCAAGCGGCCGGGTCGACACGGGATGGGCAGCGCTGCGGGGCTTGCCGTGCCGTCTTCCCAGATGTGGCGTCATGGGCCAGGGCGGCAGGCATCGCCGGGCAAAGGGTCCGCCAGATCCCAAGCTCGACCCAGGGCGGCCGATGCGGCCTGACACTGCCCGATGGCGGTGATCTGCTGCGAGAGGGCGAACGGTTGAGATGTCGGTGCGGGGCAGCGCGGGCGAGCGAGCCTCGTTGCGCTCGGCGAACTCGGCCAGATGCTTGAGCCCCTCAATGCCCATGCCGTTTCAAAATGTTCTGAAGAACTCTCGATTCTCTCCAGGAGACCATAACCGAATAACGGACGTCCCTCAAATCGATGACGCGTTTTTCGCAGCGCCGCATGACCATGGCACACGATCTAAACTTCCCCGCGTCGACGCCGGCCGCGAGTTCAAGTGGGTGCTGGACGCCTGCACAGTCCGTTCGCTGCGGCCCAACGGCTGCGGCGAGTACTTGTTGCCAGTCGAGTGCCAGCCTGTGCCTGAGGTCCGGAAAGGGTGATGACGCTAGCGATGGCTGAAACGGCACCTGCGTCAGAGATCGCTGCAGAGGATCGAGCGCCGGCGGCTATTGGCCGGCGTGAGGTAACCGTTGTCCTCGATGCGCGCCCCATCGTCGGGCTCCTCTTCGCGCTAGGCATGGAGGCCCGCAGCTTCGAGGGCCTGCTGCAGGATCGCGAGCGTGTACGCAGCGCGGGGTTACAGGTGACGTGCGGCGCGCTGTCAGGGGTGCGAGCGGTCATCCTGCGCTGCGGTGTCGGTCAGCGGGTGGCCGCCCGCGGGGCGGATGCCTTGATCGCGCGGTATCGGCCCGACTGGATCGTCGCCGCCGGTCTGTCGGGCGGGCTGCAGGCAGGTCTGGCGCGGGGGGACCTGATCCTGGCCGATGCGATCCTTGGGCAAGACGGACGCCGCCTAGCCCCCGCGGCCTTCGGCCAAGGCTGGGTGGCTGCGCTCGAGGCGAGCGGGAAGAGGGTGCACCGCGGCGCCTTGCTGACGGTGGATCGGCCCATTTGTCGGGCGGCGGAGAAGCGTGCGCTCGGCGTTGCGCACGGCGCCCTGGCGGTGGACATGGAGTCGCTTGCTGTGGCGCGGGCCTGTGCCGACTCCGGGACACGCTTGCTGTCGCTCCGCGTCATCAGCGATGCGGTGGACGACGAACTGCCGCAGGCGATCGAGGCCTGGCTCGTACAGCGCTCCCCGGCGCGACGCGTCGGCCTGGCTTTGGGCGGCTTGATCCAGCGTCCCAGCGATCTTCCCGACCTGCTCAAGCTAGGGCGTCAGGGACATTCGGCAGCGGGCCAGCTGGCGCGGGCACTGGCCCATATTATCGGGCGGCTGGATCGGGTGTCCTGCGATCCTTAACCGACTCCAGGGCCATCTCGTCATCGGAGCGTTCAGTAGCGAGATCGCGCTGCTCATCGAGTGCCTGGCAAGGCGACAGCGCAAGCAAGGCCAACGATCGCGGCATCGGTGTCATCAGACTCGTGCGGTTGGTGAGAAGAAAGATCAGGCCAGCTCGCCAACCGTTGCCGCGGCTATTTGCGGCAACAACAAGATGAACACTCGGGCTCGTGACCGGCCGGACCCTGGGCCTTGTAGAAGCGGGCACGGTAGCCATTGATCAGGGCCTGGCGCAGCAG
>CAZOWL010000071.1:0-23794 GCA_964583605.1 uncultured Chromatiaceae bacterium
CCAGGCGGGACTCCCACCCGCTAGAACACGCGGCCTTGCCAGGCCGCACTGTCCCGGTTTATCCGAAAAAAGTCGTGGCCAAAGACCTTGCAGGCGTTTTCGTCGTTGGCTACTCCAATGGCGGGCACCTCGTCTTTCGTCTTGCCCTGGAAGCTCCGTCTGACTTCGCTGCCCTCGCGGCTATCGGGGCTCACCTCCCTGTCCCCGACGAGCGCGACTGTGCCGCCTCCAAACAACCGATCGCGATCCCAAAGACGGGGCTTGGGTGGAGACCCGGCGATGGGCTGCTGCCGGCCGCGCGAAGGTGGTCATGATGGTGGTTCATGGCGGTGGGCATACCTTGCCTCACCCAACGGCACCCTTTCCGACCGATCTAGTAGGTACGATCAGCCGCGACATTGACGGAGCAAGGATCATATGGAGCTTCTTTGCGCGGCACCTCCAAAACGGCTGAGCTGATCGGGTGGGGGTGTCTCCAGCTCGGGCGTTATACCGCTTTCATTTGATATCTTCTCTCGTGCATCTAGCGCAACCTTCTGAAGATGAATACCCTTGGCGGCACCAACGACTACACACTTGACGCTGAGGAGCGTGCTGAACTGCGGGCCGCCCATCGCCAAACGCGCGACAAACGCGCGACAAGCGCGCGGCCGACCGCATCAACGCGGTCCTGCCGCTGCACATGAGCTGTGCCTGACGTTGGACTGTCGGCAAAGGGTTTCCATCAATCCACTCTATGGAGTGCCACAGATGAAACATGAATTCACATTGGAGTTCTGGGAGGACGACGGATGGTATGTCGGCAAGCTGCGAGAAGTACCAGGGGGTGTTCAGCCAAGGCGAAACTCTTACTGAGCTGGAAGAGAATATTGCTGATGCATATCGGATGATCTCCGAGGAGACCCCGAGCAGCGATCACCCGCCAGCACAAACAAAAGGCATCGTCCTGGAAGTCGCGTGAAACGCGGCCAGTTCATTCGCGAGATCGTTACCGCTGGGTGCTATGTGAAACGACGTGGAGGCAGACACGACGTATACGCAAATCCCCAAACGGGAAAGCAAGCTCCAGTTCCGCGCCATGCGGAAATCAAAGAGACCCTATGCAGGCTCATCCGTCAGCATTCGGGGATAACCGGACAATAAGAGAGTCCAATAAGCGGCGCGGGTGCGACCCGAAAAGCGCGGCCGAACCTGTACCGAATTTAAGCGCATTTCACGAGGTTTTTTGGCGCGCCAGCTGCCTGGTGCCACGCGCGGGTCGGCTTATCCTGGACGGTAGCTGGGAACATCCGTGCCTCCACAGACGAGAACACCGGTTCGCCGGCTCATCCCCAACACGCGTGCGATGTAGGCCACGCCCCCGGAGCCGGCCCATCTAAGCCGGTCCATCTCAGTCCACCGCGCTGACCCAATGCCACAGCATTTACGTGCTGTCTCCTCCCGAGCCCCTGAGATAAGCATGCCCGATCGGTCTCAAATCGGCGTTTAGGTCATAGACCAGCGGAATACCAGTTGGGATTTCGAGCTGCTCGATCTCCTCATCGCTGATTCCATCGAGCAGCTTGGCTAGGGCGCGCAGACTGTTCCCGTGGGCGACCACGAGAAGTCGGCCTCCTGAGCGGATCTCAGGTGCCAGCACATGCTGCCAGCACTCGTCGACGCGTTTGACCGTGTCGGCGAGGGACTCGGTATATAGACGGAGCTTCAGGAGTCGAGAGGCATCCAGCGTGCCTCGGCACGATGCCAGTGCGAAACACCGTTGCAGCGGCGATCGTGCGACCCCCAGATCCGTCCCGCGGGTGCCCCAGCGCCTTCGCCGCGCGTTCCCCGGGCAAGACCTCCTGGTCCGCGCAGAGCCTCGTCGCGGTCGCCGCGATTCGCGTGCGAGTCACCGCGGTCGACTGGCATCCCTCGGTCCGAGCCACTGGTAGCAGCCAATGAGCTGATTCGCTTTCGCCGCAGCAATGGGGCATATCCCCCACCGTCGGGCCAATTGCCCCCTCAGCTCAGCGGATCACACCTCGTGCGCGCCGCTGAAGGCTCGCGCTGGTTACTGTGAGCCATGAGCCAGTCGCCCGCAGGCGGGGGCGGGGAATGAGGCCCAAGCAGCGCGCTGGCGCGGTCTCTTGCCACCCGCCGCGGATCCACCCCAGCCTCGATCCCGCGGTCCGCGGGGGGATCTGGGTGGCGTCGAACGGTCGAGCTGGAGGATGGCATGAGCGTTGCCGCACTCAGGGTTGCGCACCGCCGTGGTGGTCGGGACAGGCCACCCATTAAACGCCGCAGAGACAAGGCAAGCCCAAAGAATCCACTCCTAAGAGGAGATAAGCGATGGCCGAGGCGTCGACCTCCCTTCACGAAGACTCAGCCCAGCTCAGCGCGCTGACCTGCGACACCCATCGCGCCCTCGTGTCCCTGCAGGAAGAGCTGGAGGCCGTCGACTGGTACCGCCAGCGCGCCGAGGCCTGCTCGGACGGCGAGCTGCGCGCGGTGCTCGCGCACAACATGCGCGAGGAGATCGAGCATGCCGCGATGATCTTGGAATGGCTGCGACGGAGCGACCCGGACTTCGATCGGCATCTCAGCACCTATCTGTTTACGAACGGGCCGATCACCGAGGTCGAGGAGGCCGCGACGGGTAAGGATGACACCGAGCAGGTCGGCGAGGCCGAGCAGGGGGGCCAGCCCGCAGCCAAGCCTCGCCTCGGCCTGACGCTCGGCAGCCTCAAGGGGGATCGGTCATGAGCTATCTGAATCGCGAGGCCGCAAGCTTCTCCGAAGACCTGTGGGAGCGCATCGACGGCGCGGCCCTGAGTGCCGCGGGCGACCTCCTGACTACGCGGCGCTTTCTCGATCTCGAGGGGCCGTTTGGCCTGGGCCTCACGAGTCTCGAGATCGGGGCCGAATCCTACGTCAGCGAGGCCGACTGCCAGCTGGCCGGCACGGTCGGCAGCCGCTCGATCCCGGTGCCGATGCTGCAGCAGCCCTGCGCGCTCAGCATCCGCCGTGTCGAGGGCCATCTGCGCCAAGGCCTGCCGCTCGATCTGCGTCCCGTCGAGGACGCCGCCGAGGCCGTCGCTCGCCGCGAGGAGCAGGTCATCTACCACGGCATCCACGAGCTCGGTCTGGTCGGTCTGACGACTGCCGCAGGGCGGGCCGAGGTGAGCTGCGGCGACTGGTCGCAGGTCGAGCAGGCGTTGACCGATGTGCTCGCAGCCGTCAACCGACTCGATGCCAACGGATTCAACGGACCCTACGCGCTGGCGCTCTCGCCGCGCCGCTTCAATCAGCTCTTCAGACGCTACGAAGGCTCCGACATGCTACAGGTCGATCACCTGCGCCGGCTGTGCGAAGGCGGGCTGTTCAAGGCACCGATCGAGGGCGCCGTCTTGGTGGATCCGCGGGTCGGCGATCTCAAGATCGGACAGGATCTCCAGGTCGGCTACTCGAGCAACGACGGCACGCACTTCAAGCTATTCGTCTCGGAGAGCCTGGTCTTTCTGCTCGAGGAGCCGGAGGCCATTTGCACGCTGGCCGAGGCCGGGGACTGAGCGCGTCGCCCTCGCGGACGGTCGATCCGACTGCGCAAGCCAGGTCCATGATCGACTGCACGGACCAATCCGACGCCGATCCACGCGTATGCCGCGTGCCCTGCGACCTGCCCTGAGCATCGCCAGCGATGTCCGCCTCGAGCCGAACCGCCGTCGTCGCCATCTTGGTGGCCCTTGCGATGGTAGGGGTGGCCGTCCTCTGGCTGCTCCGCGATGCGGGTGATGGTAGGGAAAGGCGACGACCGCCACCGCTTGTCGAGGTGACACCAGCCGAGCAGGCGCGCATCGAGGAGCGCCTCGCCGCAACCGGGACCTTGATCGCACCGGAGGCGGTCATGATCACTGCCGAGGCCGCGGGCCGGGTGACCGCGATCCGTTTCGAAGAAGGGGACCGAGTCGCAGAAGGCGACGTCATCGTCGAGCTCGAAGCGGTGCGGGCCGAGGCCGAGGTGGCACGGGCGGCGGCCCGGCTCGCCGAACAGGAGCGCGAGCTGGAGCGCCGCCGGGAGCTCTACGGGCAGGATTTCGTCTCCGAGGGCGAGCTCGATACGGCGATCGCGGCCGTCGAGGACGCCGAGGCGGGGCTGAAGATCGCGCGGGATGCGCTCGCCGATCGCCTGCTGCGCGCCCCGTTCGATGGCGTCACCGGCCGGCGCCTGATCAGTCCCGGCGCCTTGGTCGAGCCGGGCACCGTCGTGACGCGGCTGGTCAGCGCCGACGGGATCGATCTGCTTGTCGATATCCCAGGCACCGAGCTGGCCCGGGTGCACCTCGGTCAGCGCGTGCGGGCGACGACGCCCGCCTATCCCGAGCGCGTCTTCCAGGGGCAGATCCGCTTCATCGGCACCGAAGTCGACACCGCCACGCGCACGCTGCCCGTGGAGGCGCGGATCGATAACAGCAGCAGGCTCCTCAAGCCGGGGCTCTTCATGCAGGCTCAGCTCATCGTCGACCAGCGCCGGACCGTGCGTGTGCCGGAGGAGGCCCTGGTGGCCCAGGGACCTACCGAGCGCATCTACGTCGTCGACGATGAGGATCGGGCCGAGCGCCGCTCGGTGCAGACGGGCACACGCCGTGAGTGGCATCGATGGCGTGCGCCAGATCCGCTCGAGCTCTCGCGACGGTCGGTCGCGGGTCGAGGTGGAGTTTACGCTCGAGCGCAACCTGGACCTGGCGGCGGCCGATGTCCGCGACAGGGTATCAACAATCCGCACTGAGCTCCCCGACGAGGCCGAGGCCCCGGAGATCGCCCAGCGGGCGCTGGAGGCCCAGGTCATCATGTGGCTGGTCCTGACCAGCGACACGCTGAATCGCCTGGCCCTGTCGGACTTCGCCGACCGGGTGCTGATCGACCCGCTCTCGACCGTCCCCGGCGTGGCCACGGTCCTGTTCGGCGGGGAGCGGCGCTATGCGATGCGCATCCACCTGGAACTGGCGAAGCTCGCCGGTCGGGGTCTGACCGTCCTCGATGTCGAGCAGGCGTTGCGCGCCCAGAACCTGGAGCTGCCGGCCGGCCGCCTCGTTTCGGAGACGCGCGAGCTGACGCTGCGCACGATGACCGAGCTCAAGCGCCCCGAGGCCTTCCGCGACCTGATCTTGCTCGATCGCGAGGGCGCCGAGGTGAGGCTCGGCGATGTCGCGACCGTCGAGTACGGCCCCGAGACCTACCGCACCGCCGCGCGCTTCGACGGCGAGGAGGCCATCGGGCTCGGGATCATTCGGCAACCGGGCTCGAACCTGGTCGCCGTCTCGCATGGTGCACGGGCGCGGATCGCCGCACTCGAGGCACGGATCCCCGAGGATGTGCGCCTGACAATCGCCTATGACGCAGCCGTCTTCGTCGAGTCCTCGATCCGCCAGATCCTGCTGACACTGGCCCTGACGATTGGTCTGGTCGTCGCCGTCGTGTTCCTCTCGCTCGGCTCCTGGCGGGCGACCCTGGTGCCGGCCGCGACCATCCCTGCATCCGTCGTCGGCGCCTTCATCCTGCTTCATGCGTTCGGCTTCTCGGTCAATGTCCTGACGCTGCTGGCGCTGATCCTCGCGATCGGGCTGCTCGTCGACGATGCCATCGTCGTCGGCGAGAACGTCTTTCGCTGGTCCGAGCAGGGCCGGCCGCGGCTGCTGGCCGCCGACGGCGGTGCGGGCGAGGTCGTCTTCGCGGTCCTGGCTACGACCGCGGTGCTGCTCGCCGTCATCGCGCCCTTAGGCCTGCTGACCGGTGATGCGGGACGGCTGTTTGGCGAGCTCGCGGCGGCCCTCGGCGGCGCCCTCGCGCTCTCGAGCCTGGTGGCGCTGACCCTGGGCGTGACGATCGCCTCGAAGCTGATCGACGCGCAACGGATCCGCGACGCCTGGCTCTACCGGCGCGTCTCGGCAGGCTTCGATGCCGCCGGGCGCGGCTACCTCGCCTTGCTGCGGATCGTGCTGCGAGGCCGCTGGCTCGTCCTCGGGCTTGCCGTTCTGCTGGCCGTCGGGGCCTGGCTCCTTTACCGCGAGCTGCCGCGGGAGCTCTCCCCCCGCGAGGACCGAGGCACCGTCTTCATCCCGGTCGCGGCCCCAGAGGGGGCCACGCTCGACTACGTGGTCGATGTGCTCAAGCAGATCGAGGCCATATTGATGCCGCTCACCGCAGCAGATGGCCCGGCGCAGCACGTGATCTCGCTAGTGGCCCCGCGTAGCGCCGGGCAGGGGCCGGTCGATTCGGGGATCGTCGTGCTGCGGCTCAAGGATTGGGGCGAGCGCAAGCAGAGCCAGTTCGACGTGACCGAGTCCATCCTGCCCCGCCTCGCGACGATCCGTGGCGCGCAGGCCTTTGCCGTGAACCCGCCGAGCCTGACCGGCTCCGGATTCGAGCAGCCGCTGCAGATGGCGATCATCGGCGAGGACCTCGAGCGGACCCACGGCTGGGCAGAGCAGGTCCTGGCCGAGGCCAGGAAGCTCTCCGGGGTCGCGCAGGCGCGGCTCGACTATCAGCCCACGAGCCCCCAGCTGCAGATCGCGGTCGACCGGGATCGCGCCGCCGCGCTCGGCGTATCGATCGCCGATATCGGGCGGACGCTGCAGATCCTGATGGGGGGCGAAGACATCACCGACTTCTCGATCGATGCCGAGACCTACGAGGTCATGGTGCGCGCACAGACGGCGGATCGGGCCGTGCCGGAGGATCTGGCGGACGTCTATGTACGCGCCGAGAACGGCGAGCTCGTCTCGCTGGCTGGCCTGATCGGCACGCAGCTCATCGGGCGCGCCGCGGAGCTGATCCGCGTCGATCGGTTGCCGGCGGTCACCATCAAGGGCTCACTGGCCGGCGGGGCGGCCCTCGGCGATGTGCTCGATCGGCTCGAGGCGAAGGCGCGCGCGATGCTGCCGCCGGAGGCCCAGATCCGCTTCCTGCAGGTCAGTGAGGACTACCAGCGCTCGAGTCGCGCCTTCCTGCTAGCCTTTGCGCTGGCCTTGGTGATCGTCTACCTGGTGCTGGCGGCCCAGTTCGAGAGCTTCGTCCAGCCGGTGGTGCTGCTCGCCGGCGTGCCGCTCGCCCTGCTCGGCGCCCTCACGGCCCTCTGGGTCGGTGGGGGCTCGATCAACATCTACAGCCAGATCGGCTTCCTGCTCGCGGTCGGGCTGATGGCCAAGAACGCCATCCTGCTGGTGGAGCGGATCAACCAGCTGCGCGATCGTGGCGACGAGTTGCGTGAGGCAGTCGAAGACGCCGCACGGGTGCGCTTCCGCCCGATCCTGATGACCTCGATCGCGACCTTTTTCGGCGCCGTCCCGCTGGCGCTGGCATTCGGCCCGGGCGCCGAGACGCGGCGCATCCTGGGCCAGGTCATCCTCGGCGGGATCTTCTCGGCGACGCTACTCACCCTCTTCCTGGTACCGGTGCTCTATCTGCTGCTCGCAAGGCGCAGCCGGCCGCGCGGCGCGCTGGCGCGGGAGCTCGAGCAGCAACGCGATGAGCTAGCTCGATCCGAAACGGCTGCGGGCTGAAGGCCGTCCGTTTTCGTCGGTGCGCTAGCCACCCGGGCCAGGGCGGCCTGGTGGATCTGCCCAGCAATCGCGTGAAATGGACCAGCGCTGAGCACGGCCGTGGCAAGAACGCGCGGCAAGCGGGCCCAGGCGACGGCGTTGGGGAGCGGTGGCACTGGTGGCACGCATGCTGCGTCGCAGTGAGTGCCGACGCGTAAAGGCGCTCGGCATTCAATAATCACTACCCTTTCCAACAGAACGGAGGAACCAAAAGATGCGAGCCCTGAACTTCGCTCGATTGTTCGTCCTATCCAGTGCCCTGTCCCTGCCGGGATTGGTCCTTGCTCAGTTCCCTTACTCTGCCTGGACGTGCGAGACCCGCGGCGACGATCATTGGTGTAGTCCGGCCATGATCCCGGGGGAGGACCAGCGCATCACCTGGGACGAGACACCGTCGACCCCGGACCTGACTGCGATGCCGCAGCCGGTCGGCGAGGACATGGTCACTCGCTTCGAGAGCGCCTTCTCGAAGATCGAAAAGATCTCGCAGAACTTCACTGATTCCTTGCCTGAGGACGCCAACGCCGACGATACCAAGGCGTTGCGAGAGGAGGCGCATGGCAAGGCGCTCCAGGCGATGGAAAGCGCTAACATCTCGTTGTCCGACTACAACCAGGTCGCGGCGTACTTGGGCCGTAGCTTCGACCTGCGTATGCGGGTCATCCCATCGGTCCACTAGCAGTCACGACGGACTCCTAGCCTGAGACCCGTTGGCCCTGCGCGGTTGGCCTTCCGCGGCCACCGCGCAGGGCCTTTACTCTCGTCAGCATGCCAGCCAGAGAGCTCATTGGCCGCTGGCGGGAGACCAGGTCGATTGATCCCTGCGCCAATCGATTCCGTCAATCATCGATTAAGTAGGAACCTTCGAGCACAACTAACCGAATCATCTAGCCTGCAGACCGAGGAGAGACCCATGTCCGTAGCCAAGATCATCGAGATCAGCGCCGAATCGCCGGACAGCTTTGACGCGGCTGTCCGCGAAGGCATCGAGACGGCTCAGCGAAGCGTGCGCAACATCCAGGGGGCCTGGATCAAGGAGCACAAGGTCGTCATCGATAACGGCAAGGTGAGCGCCTATCGCGTCGACATGAAGGTGACCTTCGTGCTCGATTGATGTGACAGCGCGAGCGCAGGACGATGGCTTCAGATTGGCCGCAGACGCTTCAGGAGCTGGCCGCGGGGCTAGCGCAGAGAGCCCAGCAGGTCGCCGTCACGCAACTGCGCCGCGACGACAGCAAGGATTGGAGCTACGCGGAGCTCAGCGGACAGGCGTCAAGTCTCTGGGCGAGGCTCAGCGCCCTAGGGGTGGGGGCGGGTCAGCGCGTCGTCCTCATCGCGCCGAGCTCGCCGAGGTGGATGATCGCCTGTCTCGCACTGCTCGAAGGCGGGGCTGTTCCCGTGCCCGTCGACAGTCAGGCCGGTGGCGACGACCTGACGACGATTCTGACGAGCAGCGGTGCCCACTGGGCCTTCGTCGGCCCGCAGCAGGCCGCACGCGTGCAGCAGTCCTCTGCGGCGCAGCGTATCCGCCTGCTGCCGCTTGACGATCAGGAGACGGCCGCGACGGGTGACGGCGGGCTCGAGAAGCCGCTCGCGACACCCGGCGACGGCCAGCCTGCTCGGGTCGATCCTGAAGCGGAGGCGGTACTCTTTTTTACCTCCGGGACCTCGGGCCAACCCAAGGGGGTGCCGCTCACGCACGCCAATCTGCTGAGCAACCTCCGCGCGATCCTCGATGAAGGCCTCATCACCCCGAAAGATCGTCTGCTGCAGCCACTGCCGCTCCACCATGTCTACCCCTTCGCCCTCGGGATGCTCGCGCCGCTGGCGGCGGGCATCCCGATCATCCTGCCCTACTCCCTGACCGGGCCGCAGCTGGTCCGCGCCCTGAACGATGGGCAGGCGACGGCGCTCCTCGGTATCCCACGGCTTTACTCGGCCCTCTTCTCGGCGATCGAGCAACGCATCGCCGCGGCGGGCGGGCCGGCCGCGGCTCGTCTGTTCAGCGGGCTGTTGCGGCTGTCCGCGCTGATCAGTCGGCACTCGTCATGGCGCCCCGGCAAGCTGCTCTTTGCACCATTGCGGCGCCGCTTCGCGCCGCGTCTGCGCATGCTGACCTCTGGGGGCGCCGCCCTGCCGGCAGACCTGGCCTGGCGGCTCGACGGCCTGGGCTGGGAGGTGGCGACCGGGTACGGCCTGACCGAGACCTCGCCGATCCTCACCGTAGGCCCGCCCGAGGCCCGCCGCTACGACTCGGCCGGGCGCGCCTTGCCCGGCGTCGCGCTGCGTATCGCACCAGCGCAAGGGGCTGCCCGTGACGGAGAGGTCCTCGCCAAGGGCCCCAATGTCTTCGGCGGCTACCTCGATCTGCCTGAGGAGACAGCCTCCGCCTTCACCGATGATGGTTGGTACCGCACCGGCGATCTCGGGCACCTGGACGAGGCAGGTTGGCTATACCTGAGCGGTCGGGCGTCGGCTCGCATTGTCCTGTCGGGCGGCGAGAACGTCGATCCGGAAGCGGTCGAGAACCGCCTAACGGGCAGCCCGGCGGTGCGCGAGGCGGCCGTGCTCGAGCATGAAGGCCGTTTGGCAGCCTTGCTCGTGCCGACACCGGAGGCCTCGCGGCAGTATGGCAGTGACGGCCTCGAGCAACAGCTCCGTCGTGAGGTCGCCGAGGCCTCGCGCGAGGCCCCGAGCCATCAGCAGATCGGCACCATCCGGCTCACGCAGACGCCTTTGCCGCGGACCCGACTCGGGAAGCTGCGTCGCCACCTCCTGGAGGGACGTTTTCGAGCGAGCGGCACAGAGGCCGAGAGGCCATCAGCGACCGGTCTCGCGCCCTTCGAGTCGCTCGCCCCCGGGGACCGCCAGCTCCTCGAGGATCCGGTCGCCGAGCGCGTCTGGTCCTGGCTTGGCGGACGCTTCAAGCAACACTGGATCACGCCGGATACGAGCCTTCGTCTCGATCTCAATGTCGACTCGCTCGAGTGGGTCAGCCTGACGATGGATCTTCAGGGGCGCCTCGGCATTGCCCTCGAGGAGACGGCGATCGCCCGCATCGAGACGGTTCGCGATCTGTTGCAGGAGGCCGCGGCCGCTGGCGAGGCCCCGGCGTCGAGGGCAGATATCGAGGAGCGCCTGCGCGATCCGGAGGCACAGCTCGATGACGACGGGCGTGCTTGGCTGGCGCCGGCCGACGGGATCTATCGACCGCTCGGCACCGCGCTCCATGCCCTGTCGCGGTGGGCAATGCGGATAGTCTTCCGCCTTCAGATCGCGGGACGCGAGCACATTCCCGAGACCGGCCCGTGCCTGCTGGCGCCGAACCATCTCAGCGCGCTCGACCCAGTGGCCATCATCGCCTGCCTCGACTCGGCCCGCCGCCGTCAGACCTATTGGGGCGGCTGGACAGGAATCCTCTTTCATCGACCCTGGACGCGCCTCATGAGCCGCGCCCTGCAGGTGCTCCCCATCGACCCGCAGGCCGCCCCGATCTCGAGCCTGGCGTTTGGCGCGGCGGTGCTCGCGCGCGACAAGATCTTGGTCTGGTTCCCGGAGGGCGCTCGCTCAACCGACGGCTCGATCAAGCCGTTCCGGCCAGGCATCGGGACCTTGGCTCTGCTGCACTCGGTGCCCATCGTCCCCGTACATATTTCAGGCACGGGCAAGGCGCTCCCACCGGGAAGCTGGCGCCTGCGCCCGCATGCGGTAACGGTGCGTTTCGGGGCCCCGCTCGATCCCGAGCGCCTCGAGCAGGAAGGGGCAGGCGAGACACCAGCCGAACGGCTCGCCGACGCCCTCCGCGAGCACGTGCGAGCGCTTGCGGAGGCGGGTTAGCCGGATCGGGCCAAGCGCCTCGGATCCTGAATGACGATTCCTAAGCAACCCAAACATCACCGCGGACGGCAACGAACTACGAAATGCCTGGTGGTCCTGCCCACCGAGTGCGTCAAATGCCCCGCTGCGCGCGACAAAACCGGCCGTTCGCGCGCGCTAGGCCGAGGTACGCCGCCGGACTCTGACTATGAAATTCGCGAAGCACCTTTGCTCCCTCGCCCTCTGGTGGAGGGTTGGGGTGAGGGAACGATCAGGGGCGAGGCGACATTTCATCGTCCGGGGTGGCTCGGCTCGCCCCATGATCGTTAGCGGCAGTACGCGTGGCATACATCATGCTTAAAGCTCCGTGCCGGCCGCTTACGGGCGGGCGGACCATCCTCACCAACACATCCGTCCAACAGAACGGAGGAGCTAAGACATGCGAAACACGACCATCATCCAATTGTGCGCCCTGACCACCGCCCTGTGCCTCCCCGCCCTGGCTGCGGCCCAGTTCCCATATTCGGCCTGGACCTGTGCCAGGCCGGGTGGGGAGCAGGTGTGCAGTCCGGCGAAGATCCCGTCACAAGGGGAGTCAGTGCTCTGGGGCGAGACCCCTGACGCACCCGATGTGGCCGCCGTACAGGAGCCGGTTAGCGAACAGGAACTCAACGCCTTCGTGAGCGTCTTCTCCAAGACCGAAGCGATCTCCCAGGAGTTCACCAAGTCGCTACCCGCGAATGCCAATGCCGACGACACAAAATCGCTTCGCGAGGAGGCGCATCGCAAGGCGCTGGAGGCCATGAAGAGCGCGAATATCTCGTTGTCGGACTATAACGAGATCGCTGCCTTCTTGAGCAAGGACGCGGAACTGCGCCGACGTGTGATCCCGTCGATCAGTCAGTCCTAGTCAGATCGACAGGCGGCACGCATCGCCGAGGATATCGCGGGCCCGGGTATTGTGCCCACTCCTTTTGCCCGCTCCTTGTGCCCGCTCCTTGTGCCCGCTCCTTGTGCCCGCTCGGGGCCGCAGACAGTCTGCGGGCGGGCCCGCGCGCCGGATGCGTAGCGCCGACATGCTCGCCGAGCGGCTATCCTCCCACTCGGCGCGGCCATGGAGGGCCACCGCGGAGGGCCTGCCGCTTGGCCGATCACGCAGTCTTCGCAATCATCAAGTAAAGCGGAATAAGTAGAAGCACCGTCGCCAGGACGCCCCAGACGTTCCAATGCCATGAGAGGCGCCGGTAGGACTCCGGGATGACCCCATGCGCCGAGAAGCGGCGTGCCTGCCGCGCCTGCACGACCTGGATAGGAACCAGGACGAACAGCCAGATCAGCCCAGCACCGTAGAACCAGACCTGGCTCCAGAAGAGCCAACCTTGGGATACCAGATCCAGACCGGCGCTCCAGGCCATTCCATAGCCGCTAACAACGATGAGCACCACGCCGGTGACCGTGAAGGCCCAGTCGTTCCAGAGGACCATGCGCTGTGAGAAGGCGATCACTACCGGTTGCTCGGTGTCATCAGCGAACAGCTTCCACATGAAGGTGACGCTTACGTTGCCCAAGAGAAAGATGACGCCAATCAGGTGTGCGCTCTTCATTAGGAAATATTCCAAGGCGTGTCCTCCTCATGCCCTATCGCAGGCCAGCTTGCCGTGCTTCATCGCGGCTGCCCTTCTGCCATCGAGGGAATCGTAAACGCCATGCCACTCGAATTGTACGCGAGTTGCAAAAGGTGGCGAGACAGTTTGCACACAGCTTCGGGAGTAGACCAATGCACCTCGCCACCATAGCGGGCCGCTTGCGCAACTTGTTCCTGCAGGGCATCGCGCTGCTGGCGCCCCTCGTGGTCACGATCGCGCTGCTCATCTGGGTCATCCGGTCCGTCGAGGTATTCGTCGGAGACCTCCTGCGCCAATTGCTCCCGGCAGACTGGTACGTGCCGGGGATGGGGCTCGGCGCCGCGGTCTTGTGCACGCTGGGCGCTGGCCTGATCGCCAATCTGTTTTTGGTGCGCTGGCTCGTCCGGCTCTTCGAGCACGTCGTCGATCGCATCCCGCTCGTCAAGAGCCTGTTTCAGGGGCTCAAGGATGTCGCCCGTTTCCTTACCCAGAGCGGCGATCAGGAGCTGGGCCGCGCCGTTGCCGTTGAGATTCAGGGACTGCAACTGGTCGGCTTCGTCATGCAGGAGAGGGCCCATCTGCCAGGCCAACAACGCGGGGACGCGGAACACCGGGTCGCCGTTTACCTGCCGATGAGCTACCAGGTGGGGGGCTACACGCTCTATCTGAGCCGGGACTGTGTCCGACCCCTGGGCATCAGTGCCGACCAGGCGATGCGGGCCGTGTTGACCGGCGGCTCCCTAACGCTCACGGATGAGCTATAGATGGGCTGTTCGTATCCAATACGGATTTAGACGCCACTTCAGGAGGTTGCTCGTGCAGACACCGGCCCACATTCTCACCCACATTCGCCGAGTGCGCGAGGCGCGCGCCGCCGATCCCGACGCTCACCCGTTCGCACATCAGCTGCGCATCGAGACCGGCGAGACCTGGCGTCTCTCCGGCGAGGTGGCAAGCATCGCGACTGGCCCTTAGAGGCGAAGGCGCCAACCTTCCTCGAGCACAGGTCCGTCAAGTCCATCCGGGCGACCGCGCATCCGAGGCCTGTCTCGCGATCGCCGCGGCGCGGGCGAAGGGCGGGTGGACGGCGTGAACCGCCTCAATGAAAAAGGGTGAAGCAATGCCTTACGACCAGAGCTCCGATTTGCCCGACTCGGTGCGAAACAGCCTTCCGAGCGCCGCTCAAACGATCTACCGGAAGGCGTTCAACAACGCCTGGCAGCAATACAGCCGCGCGGAGGATCGGCTCGATGATGCCTCGCGCGAGGAGACGGCTCACCGGGTCGCGTGGGCGGCGGTCAAGAGGTCCTACAGGAAGGAGAACGATCGCTGGGTAGCGAAGGATTGAGGCGCTCGCTCCCAGCCGGAGGGCCGTTGGGTGCCTCTCGGCGTCGTGCGGCCGCGGGGGTTTTGCCCACTGCGCTGCCTGCATGCCACCAGCACGGCCACGGCCCTCTGGCAGGTTATCGGCATTCTTTTTGCGTTTCTTCCTGCCAGACAGAGGCCCTTACCATGAAACTCACAAAGCACATTGGCTCCCTCGCCCTCTGGGAGAGAGTTGGGGTGAGGGAACGATCAGGGGGAGGCGACCTTTCATGGTTCGGGGTGGCTCGCCTCGCCCCATGATCGTTACCGCGACCGCGGCTCGTCAGCGCGACGGGGGCGGCCGGCCGGCCCGCGGAGCCACCATGCCCGATCATCAGATTGCCCTCACCCTGTCCCGAGCCCGGCTCGATGCCGTCCTCTTCGATCTCGACGGCGTCGTGACCGACACCGCTCGAGTCCATGCCGCCGCCTGGAAGGCCATGTTCGACGACTACCTGCGCGCGCACGGGGCTCGGAAGGGCGAAGATCATGGTCCCTTCGACGCGGATCGCGATTACCGGCGCTACGTGGATGGCAGACCACGCATCGAGGGCGTCGAGCACTTCCTCGCGTCACGCGGCATCGACCTCCCCACGGGGGACCCCGACGACCCGCCCGGGCGCGAGACTCTGTCGGGGCTCGGCAATCGCAAGAACCGCCTGTTCCGTGATGCCCTCGGCGAGCAGGGTGTGCATCTCTATGGCTGCGCCGTGACGCTATTGCAGCGCTTGCGGGCATCGGGCTTTCGCGTCGCCGTGGTCACGGCGAGCAAGAACTGTGACCTGATCCTGCGAGAGGCGGGCATTGCCGATCTCTTCGACGCGCGCGTAGACGGCGTGGAGGCAAAGCGTCTGAGCCTCGCTGGCAAACCGGCCCCGGACACCTTCCTTGAGGCCGCTGCCCGGCTCCGCTGCGGGCCCGCGCGCACGGCGGTATTAGAGGATGCCATTGCGGGTGTCTGCGCCGCGCACCGAGGTCACTTCGGCCTGGTCGTCGGTGTCGACCGCGACGGGCAACCGGACGCCCTCGCCAACGCCGGCGCCGACTGGGTGGTTCGTGACCTGTGCGGGCTGGGAGTCGAAGCTGCAACCCTAGAGATGAGCTCGGTCGGCCCACCGCTGCTGACCGAGGCCACCGGCTTCGCGCGACTGCTCACCGCGCGCCGCCCGGCGCTCTTTCTGGACTATGACGGCACCCTGACGCCCATCGTCGACCGCCCTGAGGACGCCAAGCTCGACGAGCCGATGCGCGCGGCGCTCGGCGCCGCGGCAGCGGTGATGCCGGTGGCCATCATTTCCGGACGCGACCTCGAGGATGTGCGCGCACTGGTGGGTCTCGAGGGTCTTGTCTATGGTGGCAACCACGGCTTCGACCTCCGCGGGCCGAATCTCCGCTTCGAGCTGCCCGAGGCCCTGAACGCGCTGGAGGACTTGGAGCAAGCGGAGGGGGAGCTTCGCGCGCGGCTCGCGGGTGTCGCCGATGCACGATTGGAGCGCAAGCGCTTCGCCATCGCCGTGCACTACCGGCGCGTCGCCGATGCAGACGTCGCGCGGGTGGAGCGCGCCGTCGCCGCGGCCGCCGACGGCCGGCCGGCGCTGCGGCGAACCGGGGGCAAGATGATCTTCGAGCTGCGCCCCGCCCTCGACTGGGACAAGGGCCATGCCGTGCGCTGGCTGCTCAGCCGACTGGGCCTGGACCGGCCGGACGTGCTGCCGATCTACATCGGTGACGACGACACCGATGAGGACGCCTTCCGTGCGCTCGCCGAGCGCGGCGGCATCGGCGTCCTGGTGGCGGAGACACCGAAAGCGAGCCTCGCCACCTTCCGCATCCCCGACGCCGCCGCGGTACGCGCGCTGCTGGCGTTTCTGACCGAATCCGAGCGGCGTGGGAGGCAGAAACAGGTCGCCGAATCCGGGCCGGCACGCGGCGAGACCCGGCTAGCCCCGATGAGCGGCGAAGCTCAGGGCCGGGTCCACGGCCGCGACGAGCGCTGAGCTCGGCAAGCACGGAGCCCCGAGATGTCGCACTGGCACTGGCACTATCACGACTACCAACCGGCGCAGGAGCGCCTGCGCGAGGCGCTCTGCACGCTTGGCAACGGCTACTTTGCCACGCGCGGCGCGGCACCGGAGTCCGAGGCATCCGAGCATCACTACCCCGGCACCTACCTCGCCGGCGGCTACGACCGGGCCGAGAGCGAGGTGCGGGGCCGCGTCGTCGAGAACGAGGATCTCGTGAATCTGCCCAACTGGCTGCCGCTCAGGATCATCTTCGACGACGGCAGCCGGTTCGATCCGGACGAGGTCGAGATCCTCGCCTACCGCCAAACCCTGGACATGCGTCTGGGCATCCTGGAGCGTGACGTCCGCTTCCGAGACGCCAGCGGGCGCACGACGGCGCTGCGCCAGCGGCGGCTGGTGCATATGGCGCTGCATCACCTTGCGGCGCTGGAGACTGAGATCACCGCGCTGGATTGGTCGGGTGGCGTCACGGTGCAGAGCGCCCTGGACGGCCGCATCGTCAACGCCGGTGTCGAGCGCTACCAGGGGCTCACGAGCCGCCACCTGGAGCCGCTCACCACCGACAGCATCGGCGAGGACGGCATCCTGCTCGAGGTCCGCACGCGCCAATCGCGGCTCAAGATCGCGCTCGCCGCCCGTACCCGACTCTACCGCGAGAACCAGCGGCTCGACACCGAGCCGGCGCTGGCGAAGGATGACGCGCAGATCGGTCAGTCCTTCGCGCTGCGGCTCAAGGCAGGCCGGCCGGTGGTCATCGAGAAGCTCGTCGCTCTCTACACCTCGCGCGATGCGGCCATCAGCGAGTGCGGGCTGGCCGCGCGCGAGGCCATCATCGCGGCCCCGCGTTTCGAGCAGCTCCTGGCCGGCAGCGCGTTGATCTGGCAGCAGATGTGGCAGCGCTTCGACCTGGAGCTCCAGCTCGCCAACGACGACGACGGCGGACGGGCGGCTGCCATCCTCCATCTGCATCTGTTCCATCTGCTGGTGACCGCCGGGCCGCAGGTCATGGACCTGGATGTCGGCGTGCCGGCCCGCGCTGAGCCGGGACTCGACAACCACGCCTACACGACGGTGATGGCGGCCTGGGTGCTGTGCCGGGCGCTGGAGCTGCCGCAGCACCTGCCGCGGGAGCGCTGGGACGAGCTCGTCGAGCAGCTCCGCATCACGAACGACGAATTGGCGCATTGGGACCGCGTGAGCCGCAGGCTCCGGGTCTGCTTCCACGGCGATGGCATCATCAGCCAGTTCGAGGGGTTCGCGGAACTGAAGGAGCTGGACTGGGAGGATTACCGGGCCCGTTATGGAGACATCCAGCGCCTGGATCGGATCCTCGAGGCCGAGGGCGATTCGCCGAATCGCTACCAGGCCACCAAGCAGGCGGATGTGCTGATGCTGTTCTACCTGTTTTCGGCCGAGGAGGTGGTGAGGCTGTTCGAACGGCTCGGCTACGCATTCGACCCGGACCTGATCCCGCGCAACGTCGCCTATTACGAATCGCGCACCAGTCATGGATCCACACTGAGCCGCGTCGTGAATGCCTGGGTCCTGGCGCGCTCGGACCGGCGTCGGTCCTGGCAGCTCTTCGCTGAGGCGATCGAGAGCGATGTCGCCGATATCCAAGGCGGCACGACCTCCGAAGGCATCCATCTCGGCGCCATCGCCGGCACCGTAGACCTGATGCAGCGCTGCTAAACGGGCATCGAGATGCGCGATGGGCGCCTGTGGCTCAACCCGAAGCTGCCCGAAGAGCTGGAACGTCTGTCGATTCGGCTGCGCTTCCGCGGCCAGACGCTCTTGCTCGCGATCGGCCATCGGGAGATGCAGATCCGGGCCATCTCGGCGCAACTGAGCCCGACCCGCATCCAGGTCGGCGCGCGCAGCCTGACCCTGTGGCCCGGCGACGCGGAAGTCGTGTCGATCGCGGATATGCCGATCGCCGTGGAAGGCCCCTGACCGCCGGTCAGGTCAGCGCCACCCGAGCTGCAACGTCGCCGCCTCTACGCGGCTTGCAAGCCACGTGACGATCGACGAGACATGCCGCGGCCCGTCATGGGCCTGAGCGACACCGAGCGGAGAGCTCACGCCGTGCGCCTTGGCTCGCCCAAGACGCCCGGATGGCGGCTAGTGGAAGAAGATCATGTCCTCCATCGCCGGCGCGAAGATACGATAGTAGGGTGGTAGTCTGGCGAGATGAGCCATTACCCCTTCATCGTGGATTTTACGCAGCTCGGGATTGACGCCGGTGAGCGTGAGGCCGAACAGCAGTGTGTCGGGGCTTTCCCACTCGGTATGCACCAGGTACTGCTTGGGCCCACCTATCGGGATCGGCGGCGTGTTGTAGTCATCCGTCATGCCCATGAGCCGCGGCATGTCCTCTTCCAGGATCCGGTACACCGGCTCCCACGGGCCGTCGACGACCATATCGAGGCAGCCGGCGCAGAGCTCGAAGATGCGCTCGTACTGCTCGTAGTGCATGCGCTCGTGCGCCTCGGCATCCTCCCAGACCGTGTATTGCCACAGGTTGAGCGGATTGAGCCTCAGATTCAGCGGCGACTCGATGACCGCCTCCATGCTGTCCGCGTTGATGAGCTTGGCCGCACCGAAGCGCCCGCCCAACGGGTGCACACCCGTCTGCAGGAAGGCATGAAAGCCGAGAAACCCCGGCTCGTTGGCAGTCGTCAGGCACACCTTCGGCCCGACGCGCTCCATCTTCTCGAACGACTCCGGTGCATTGGCGATAGCAGCCTGGTTGATGGCCAACGCTGCACCTTTCTTGATTCCCCGTACCATGGCTTGCTCCCTCGGCTCGATGAACATCTCCCGTAGTTCGATCACGTACGGCCGTCTTGCCAAACCTCAGCGAGCGAACTCGAGAAGACTCTCCAGCCCGGTTGACGCTGAGGCTGAGCCGCCGTGCAGCGCGACGTCACGACCGCGGCATCGCCGAACGGAGTCTCGGACCCGGTCTTCACGCGGGTCCGCAAGGGGTCCGGGCCGAACGAAGGTCGATAGTGCCGACAGGGCGTGCGCCGTGATTGTCCCTGCGTGATCAGAGGCAAATAGCATGCCGCAAGCGTTGGACGCGCCGACGTCAGCAGGCCCAGACGCCGCGACCGCCACCGCCGCAGGCCCCTCGTCCTGTCGCAGCCAGAATCTACCCGGCCGACGCGAGACCAATTGGCGCAAAACCACCTTGTCCTGGTTCTTTCCGACCAACCGTTCGGCAGGACATGCCAACGCCCTGGTCGCGGATCCGGCGTTGATGACGGCGGTTGGGAAATCGCCTAACCTCCGGCCAAATTACAGGCGTGCCCTGTTCCAATTCAGTGACCTCTGGTGACGGCCATGGCCGACTCAGCCGCACGACTCGCAACCTACGAGGACCTCTTGGACGTTCCGCCTCACTTGGTCGCGGAGATCCTGGGAGGTAGGTTGATCACCCGTCCGCGGCCGGCCCCTAAGCCCGCACTGGCTGGCTCCTCGCTGGGCTATGATCTCATCGGGCCCTGCCAGATGGGCCGGGGCGGTCCCGGCGGATGGTGGATACTGGACAAACCAGAGCTGCACCTGGGAGTCGACGTGCTGGTTCCGGACATTGCTGGCTGGCGGCGTGAGCGCATGCCGGCAATGCCTGAGACCGCCTGGTTCGAGATCGCGCCCGACTGGGTCTGCGAGATCCTGTCCCCCTCCACCGCCCGCGACGACCGGGTGGTCAAGATGCCCACCTACGCAAGGACTGGGGTCGGCCACCTCTGTCTGATCGACCCCGACTTACGCACCCTCGAGGTCTACGGCCTGGAGTCGGGACACTGGGTCTTACTGGAGAGCCATCGAGACGACAGCGGCGTCTCGCCGCCGCCGTTCAGTGCGGTCGAAATCGGGCTCGGTGACCTCTAGGCCTGAGCCCGAGCGCCCATAGGGAAAGGGAGAAAAGGATCTCGTCTCCCAGGTGACCGCACCGTCCGTAGGTACAAGCTCACGCGCAGTTCGCCAGAACGTTCAGCTTGCCGTTGAACTGCTTCTTACCATGAAATTCGCGGAGCACGTTCGCCCCCTCGCCCTCTGGGAGAGGGTTGGGGTGAGGGAACGATCAGGGGCGAGGCGACATTTCATCGTCCGGGGTGGGTCGGCTCGCCCCATGATCGTTAGTGCTCAGCAATCGCCGCTTCGAGCTCGGACAACGAGATCGGCTTGACCAGATGTCGATAGATGCCGGCACGCTGATCGCGCCGCCGTCGCTCCTCGTCACACGCCTGGCCCGTGACCATGATCAGCCGAGCCGCAGATAGCCCAGAAAGCCGCCGCAGCCGCGTTGCAACCTCATAGCCGTCGATGTCGGGCAGCCCAAGGTCGAGGATCACGACATCTGGTTGATATCGCTGCGCCGCGCGGATGCCCTGGCTGCCGCTCTCAGCCAGGTAGACCTCGTGCCCGCGGTTCTCGAGCAGCTGCTTCAGCCCATAGCCGAAGTCCAGGTTGTCCTCGATCAACAGGACCCGCTGCGTCGGCCGGGTCCCGCTCGCGAGGGGCGTGGCCGGGTGCCCAGAGGCTGCGTCGAGGGCCGTGGGTGGCTCGGCCGGCAGCGTCACGATCATCTCGCTGCCGCGCCCCAACCCAGGACTCGTCGCCCGGATGGTGCCCGCGTGCATCTCGACGAGCGTCCGCGCAAGCGTCAGGCCGACGCCCAGGCCCCTCAGCGAGCCGCGGCCTTCGTCCTGGCCCTGGAAGAAGGGCTCGAAGACGCGGGCGGCTGTCTCCTGGGTCATGCCGACGCCCTGGTCGCGGATCCGCACCTCGGCGAGCCCTCCCGCGGCCTCCAGTCGCACCCAAATGCGTCCGCCGGGCGGTGAATAGCGAGAGGCGTTGCTCAGGATGTTGGCAAAGACCTGGCGCAGGCGCATCGCGTCGGCACGCACCGGGATGGGGGCTTGCGACCACTCCACCTCCAGCACCTGGCTCTGCTCAGCGATCCGGCCCTGTACCTGGTCGATCGCGTCTTGCAGCACCTCGTCCAGCGCGATCATCTCTGGCTGCAGCGCTAGCTTGCGCCTCGTGATGCGGGAGACGTCGAGCAGATCATCGAGTAACCGCTTGATCTGATAAGCCTGATTCAGAATGACCTGATGGCAGCGGACGGCCTGCTCGGCGTCGGGTGCCGTCAGATCGAGCACCTCAGCGCAGGTCATGATCGCGGCCAGGGGGTTGCGCAGCTCGTGCCCGAGCGTGGCCAAGAACTCGTCGCGCTGCCGGAGCCGCTCCTCCCGCTCGACAAGGAGATCGCGGATCCGGCACTGATGACGCCGTTCGCTCAGGGCCATCTTGACGGTGCCGATGAAGCTGGCCATCTTGACCGGCCGCTCGATCAACGTGATGTGACCGTACCCCTCGTAATCGCCGAGGAGGCGCGGGTCGGCGCGCGCTTGCGGGCGGGCGAGGATGATTACCGGCAGGGCCGACCAGTGGGCCTGTGCGGCGAGGGCCTTACGCACGCAATCGCTCGATGGCGCCTGAAGGGCTTCATCGGCAATCACCAGTACGCTCGCAGGGTCCGTCAGGGCCTGACAGAACTCGGCGGCCGAGGTGCAGACGACCAGCGGCAGGCCGGCCGAGGCCTTGACCCGGTCGCACAGCTCGGCATCGCCTTGCGTCGGGGCCAGAACCAGGATGCGCTCGGGCTCGCAGGCCGTTGCGTCCATCAGTGGGCAGTGGCCCTCACAGGAGCGGGCGCGACTCGCCGACGTATTCAGGTGTCCCGCTGAGGACGCCGCGGAAATCGGCCAGCGGCTCGCCGAGGCGGATCCCGCCAGTGCCGATCTGGTACTCGCGGATCGTGCGCTCGTGGCCGCCGTAGCGCCTCTTCAGCACCGAGATGGCGTAGCGGATGTGGCCGTAGGCCTCAAAATAGCGCTGCGCGATGACCGTATCGGCGAGATAGCTCAGATCGACGCAGGGCTCGGCCGGGCCTATCGGCGCAAGACCTTGAGCCATGGTGACCACGGACAGGGTTCCGGTGGCGCTCAAAAAGCTCAAGATCTCATGCACCTGGCGGCCCAGGAAACGCTCATCGGGCATCGCCTGCACGAGGCCGTTCAGGCTGTCGATCACGATCAGCTTGGCGCCGTGCTCCTCGACCTCGCGGGCGAGCTCGTGGGCGAACTCACCCGGTGAGAGCTCGCCCACGTCGATGCGGCGCAGCACCAAGAGCCCGGAGCTGACTGGACCATCGAGCTCGAGCCCTTGACTGGTAGCACGCAAGCGGAAGGTCTCGACCAGCTCGTCGAACAGATAGTAGGCGACCCGCTCCCCGCGGGCCGCTGCCGCCAAGGCCAGCGTGCAGGCCAGTGTCGACTTGCCGCAGCCGGCCGGCCCGATCAGGGCCGTGCTGGTGCCGCGCCGCAGGCCCCCGCCAAGCAGGGTGTCGAGCTGGTCGATCTCGGTCGAAACCGGGGTCGGGTCGTGCTCGCGGGCGTTCGTCGCGGCCTTGAGTCGCGGGAAGACGACGAGGCCACCCTTCGCGATACGGAAGTCGTGATAGCCGCCCGGGAAGCCCTGGGCACGCATCTTCGGCACCCAGAGTCGACGCCGCACCGGGCCATAGTCACTGACCCGCTGCTGCAGGCGCACTATGCCCCAGGCAAGGCTACGCGGATGTCGCTCGTCCTCGCCCTGCGGGTGATCCGTCGCGATTAGCGTACAGCCGATCTCATTGGCCTGGCTGCGAAACAGCGCGACATGACGGCGAAACTCCCCGGGGTGATCGCTCATGACCCGCAGCGTGCCCAGCGCATCGAGCACGAGCCGCTGCGGCCGTAAGGTCTCGACCTCGTTCAGCAGGGCTTGCACGCGCTCCTCCAGCGCAACCTCGGAGAGGTCGAACAGCGCCGAGGCCCGGACTTCCCTACCCGACTCGGCGAGGTCGCGCACGGCCAGACCGTCGAGCTTCCAGCCATGCGAGCTGGCGAGCTGCTCGATCTCGACCGTCGTCTCGGCAAGTGAGACGAACAGACAGGTGTCGCCATGGCGGACACCCTCCAGTGCGAACTGCAGGCCGAGTGTCGTCTTGCCGGTGCCGGGCTCACCTTCGATGAAATAGAGGTGGCCGGTGCGCAGGCCGCCGCCCAAGACCTCATCGAGACCAGGCACGCCAGAGGACATCAAGTCTGTCTGTGCAGTCACGGTCCGCTTCTCCGTTGCTCGGGCCAGGGCGTTGGCTCAGTAAAGCTGCCGATCAAGTGTATACGCTAAGGCCGACGATTGCCCAACGACGACTGCCTAACGATTATGGGGCGAGGCGAGCCACCCCAGACGATGAAAGGTCGCCCCGCCCCAAATCGTTCCCTCACCCCAACCCTCTCCCAGAGGGCGAGGGAGCGAACGTGCTTCG
>CAZOWL010000072.1:0-23140 GCA_964583605.1 uncultured Chromatiaceae bacterium
GCACGCCGGGATCTGTGCGGGGGCGGCCGGGCAACTGGCCGTCCTACCGCGATGGCTTACAAGAAAATACCTCTATGAATCAATATCCTCAGAAAGGAAAGTTGAAACGCTGGAACGACGACAAAGGATTTGGATTTATCACTCCGGATGATGGAAAAGATATTTTCATCCACATTTCGGCACTAGAACGGATGGAACGCCGTCCTGAAGTCGGCGACGTTATTATCTATCAAATTGACATAGGTAAAGATGGGAACGAAAAGGCAGTTAATGCAAAGATCGAAGGAGTTGCGGAGATCAGAGCAAGACCAGTTCGGAAAAATTATAAGAAAAGAAGCAAGAATAATTGGGTGTCTACAATTCTTTCTGTTGCCTTGGTAGTATCGATTGGGTCATTTGCATACAATAAATTCACCACCCTCAACCCACTTCATAAGGAACCAACTGCATTAACATATTCTCATGCAGAACAAGAAGAAAATCGGAATAATTATAGTTGTGAAGGCAAGGTATATTGTTCAGAAATGACTTCATGTGATGAAGCAAAATATTATCAACGCAACTGCCCTGGCACCAAGATGGACGGTGATGGTGATGGCATTCCTTGTGAAAATCAGTGGTGTAGTTGGTGACTGAATGCAAGAAAGCCTAACGAATTGCTCCAGCCGAAGCCGGTTTCGCTCTCGCTAAACCGGCTCGGCTGAGCATGGCGTTAGAAGCCAAAAGAGGAGGGCTAAACGGGACAGATTTATTTGCGAGCTGCTATCCTGACCCGCATCGGCACTAGTACCTTGTTCCACCTAATCTCTCGTAAACATGATCGTAGGAGTATTTCTTAAGGCGGGTTATCATGAGAGACTCCCGATGATCAAGCATGTTGTGCGGCTCACCGAAGGGGAACGGACGGCGCTGACGGAGGTGATCGGTAAAGGCAAGGCGGCGGCCCGGAAGATCAAGCACGCGAACGTACTGCTCAAGCTCGATGCCGATGGGCCCGGTTGGAGCGATGCGCAAGCCGCGGACGCCTTCGACTGCAGCGCCCGCACGGTCTTCACCATCCGACAACGCTTTGTCGAAGCCGGCTTGGATGCGGCGCTGGAACGAAAGAAGCGCGAACACCCGCCGCGCGAGCGGATTCTGGACGGGGACGGCGAAGCACAGCTGGTGCGCCTCGCCTGCTCGGCGCCTCCCGAAGGACAGGCACGTTGGCCCCTCAATCTTTTGGCCGATAGCCTGATCGAGTTGCAGGTCGTGGAGACGATCTCGCCGCAAACCGTCATGCGCACGCTAAAAAAACGTTCTGAAACCGCACCTGCTGGGTGATTCCGCCCGAGCACAATGCCGAGTCCGTGGCCTGCATGGAAGACGTGCTGGAGGTGTATCGCCGCCCCTATGATCCACAGCGCCCGGTGATCTGCCTCGACGAGCAGCCGACCCAGTTGATCGGGGAAACCCGCACGCCGATTCCGCTGCAACCGGGCCAAGCGCAACGCTACGACTACGAATACGAGCGCATCGGCACCGCCAACAATTTCATGATCGTCGAGCCCTTGGCCGGCTGGCGCAAGGTCAATGTCCGCGCCACCAAAACCGCACTCGATCTTGCGCATGAGATCAAGGAATTGTTGGACGTCGATTACCCCAAGGCCGAGAAGGTCGTTCTGATTTGGGACAATCTCAACACCCATGCACCGGCGTCGCTGTACAAGGCATTCCCACCGCAGGAAGCGCGTCGACCCTTGGACCGCTTGGAGATTCACTACACCCCCAAACATGGCAGCTGGCTCGACATCGCCGAGATCGAACTCAGCGTCTTCACCAAACAGTGTCTGGATCGGCGCATCGAGGACATCGACACCCTGCGCAGCGAGGCCAAGGCCTGGGCGGATCGCCGCAATACTTCCGGGGCCGTTGTCGACTGGCAGTTCACGACCGACAATGCACGCATCAAGCTCAAGCGCCTATATCCGCAACTTAAGGAGGAATGAGGTACTAGTGCCAGGTGGACAATATGCCCAGAGTCGGTCGCGTGGTTCTCCCGCACTATCCCCATCATGTCGTGCAGCGCGGACACAACAAGCAGGTGGTTTTCGTCGAAGAGGCAGACCACCGGTACTACCTCGAGTCGCTGGAAACCTTCAAGGCGCTTTACAACATCAAGGTCTATGGATTCTGTTTGATGACGAACCACGTGCACCTGATTCTGCAGCCTGGGGAGGCGGTCGCTAGCCTGGGACAGCTCATGAAGCGTCTAGCTGGGCGGCAGACGCGGTTCGTGAACCGGCAGGCGGCCCGCACTGGAACACTCTGGGAGGGGCGATACAAATCGAGCCCGATCGAGACGGATGCCTACTTGCTCGCGTGCTGCCGGTACGTCGAGCTGAACCCGGTGCGTGCGCGCATGACCGACACCCCCGCCGCATATCCGTGGTCCAGCTATCGCTGGCATGCTGGCGAGCACGCAGACTACGGTTGGCTCGACACCGACCCTTGCTACGAGGCCTTGGGCGCGACCGCTGACGAGCGTGCACTCCGGTATCGTGAGTTCGTGCGAGGCGCGATTCCCAAGGGCGAGTGGACACTCATCCGTGAAGCATTGCAGCGTGGCCAGTTGACTGGAGGAGCGCGATTCACCGATCAAGTCGAAGCGATGACCAACCGCCGGATCGAGAACCGCCAGCGCGGTCGCCCTCGCAAGGCAATATCGGCCGAAGGATCGGGGGAATGAATGGGGGAAAGTAAATCCCCCGCCGCAGGCATTTTTTCCTTTTCCTAGTTTTCCTTCCGGGATCGTGACGACGATGAATGCGGCCGTCGAACAGAACCCGATGTCGGCGATCCGAGTGTTTTCACCTCAGCAACTTGCCGAGGAGGAGGGCTTCGTGGAGTTCTTGGCTAACGATCATGGGGCGAGGCGAGCCACCCCGGATGATGAAAGGTCGCCTCGCCCCTGATCGTTCCCTCTCCCCAACCCTCTCCCAGAGGGCGAGGGAGCGAACGTGCTTCGCGAATTTCATGGTAAGGCTAAGAAGCGCGCATCGCCGGACCGGCTACTGGGCATAGTCCCAGCCCGGAGGCGGTTGGCACCGTGTGTGATCAGAATCAAATCTCGCAATTAAATCCGTCCCCTTTTCCCACACGAATCTCGCAATTAAATCCGTCCCCTTTTCCCACGTCCCCTTTTCCTTCAAGAGTCCATCACCGTGAAGCTTGATTGGGATGCGAAGAAAGCCGCTTCAAATCTCCGAAAGCACAGCGTCTCATTTGAAGAAGCTGGCACCGTTTTCGGGGATCCGATGGCACTTACGTTTGATGATCCAGATCACTCAACAGATGAAATGCGTTTCCTGACGTTCGGAGTGACGAGAACCAATAAGTTCGTGATCGTGTCTTATACTGAAAGGCAAGACGTTACTCGAATTATTAGCGCCCGCGAGATGAGCAAGCAAGAAAGAGATATCTATGAAAACGACTGAACCTAGCGGTGACGAAATGCGTCCGGAGTACAAGCGCGAGGATTTAGGAGTTGGTGTGCGTGGTAAACACTATCGATCCTACATGGAGTCACATAATATCGTCCTGCTAAGACCTGAGGTAGCTGAAGCTTTTCCATCAGAGGAAGCTGTGAATGAGGCACTATTGTCTCTTATCAGGATAGCAAAGGCATCTACAAGCCTAACAACTGGCTCAGCGCCGACCCAAAACCGCGCATCAAACTCTGAACAATAATGCAGCATTATGCCAGAGCATCGTAGGGGTCAGGTCTCTCATGTAACGTCGCCATCGATTTCGGCGGCCTCTTGTCGCTTGACTGCCCTACTGACGGTCATTCGGCTGACGCCGAAATGCTCGGCGATGACCTGCATGCTATGGGCTCGCGTGCGATACGCCTCGGCCATGGCGCGATCGCGGTCGGAATAGCGGGAGGCTTAGGCCCCGAGGGCTTTGCCAAGCCACGGCGCTGGCGTTTCGGGACTTCTTGCAGCGCGGGCTTCAGGTCGATCAGGCCCTGCATACGTGCGATAAACTGCTCGAAGCCGAGGTAGAGCTGGGCCTTGAGCGCATGCCATGGGCCCGCGGTGCCGATCCCTTCGACCACGAAGCGACGGCTTTCGCCGGTTGCGCTCGATGCACGAGAGAAAATGAGAGCGGCATAACGCTCCCGCTGGAGACACCCCCACCCGATCAGCTCAGCCGTTTTGGAGGTGCCGCGCAAAGAAGCTCCATATGATCCTTGCTCCGTCAATGTCGCGGCTGATCGTACCTACTAGATCGGTCGGAAAGGGTGCCGTTGGGTGAGGCAAGGTATGCCCACCGCCATGAACCACCATCATGACCACCTTCGCGCGGCCGGCAGCAGCCCATCGCCGGGTCTCCACCCAAGCCCCGTCTTTGGGATCGCGATCGGTTGTTTGGAGGCGGCACAGTCGCGCTCGTCGGGGACAGGGAGGTGAGCCCCGATAGCCGCGAGGGCAGCGAAGTCAGACGGAGCTTCCAGGGCAAGACGAAAGACGAGGTGCCCGCCATTGGAGTAGCCAACGACGAAAACGCCTGCAAGGTCTTTGGCCGCGACTTTTTTGGCATGCCGGATGACCGCACGAAGGAAAGCGACATCGTCCACGGTTGCCAGGGCGGAATGGTAGGGTGCCTGCGCGCGACAGTCGTTCCACTGTCCACCGAGCGCGTCAGGGTAGGCTACGAGCCAACCGTGCTGGTCGGCCAGGTCATCAAAGGCGCTGTCCGTAAAGCGCCGGAAACGCTCGCCGTCACCGCCCGACCCATGTAATGCAATGACGAGGGCAGGGTGCTCGGCAAGTCTCTCCGGCTGATAGAGGCGTACCAACGCGGTGCAGCCCCTGGACGCGCAGGTACTCTGGCGCCAACGGGGCCACTGTAAGAGCGGCCTGTCCACTAGCGGCTTCCTGTCCAATAGCGGGGCAAATTGTAAGATGCGCAGCCGCAGAGGAAGCCAGCACAGCAAGGAGAAGCCGCACGCTCCAAGTACGAAACGAATATGTCATTTCCGCGATGGCCCTTTCCGTTTGCTTTGAGAGCGCGGCGCCCAACATCGCAAGCGACTGAGCGGTAATAGGGCAACGCGCGCGTTCTTGACTGGCTCTACTGCGCCTCAAGACGGAGAGGCTCGCTAACTCATCTCGGGCCTGTTCCGGGGCTGGCGACCGATGAAGATAGCGTGTCGGCCCTTGGCGGACGCGCACTCACGCCTGCCCATGCTCCGGGCCGACATGGGTCAGAAGCCCGACCGGGAAGCGGCGCAGGATGTCCGCGGCGCATAGGCGCGGCCCGTCCGGTCCCGCGGTCGTCGTGAGCCTGCCGCCGCACAGTGGATCCTCGACCTGATCCGCCGCCACCTCGACCTCGATGAAGGTTGACGACCATCCCTGGTGGGAGAAGGGGTCGATGACGTCCGTGTCGAGCGCGTCATCAGCGAAGGTCAGACGGGCGAGGTGGCGCGGGACGAGCACGATGACGGAGCGGTTCTCGAATGATCGGGAGAAGCTGCAGAGCCGCTCGGAATGAGGGCCTTGGGTCTTCAAGGGTACGTAGTCCCCCTGCTCGAAGAGCTGGGGATCCTGGCGGCGCAGCTCCAATGCGCGCTGGATGAGGTAGAGCTTGGCGCGTCCGTCGTCCAGCGAGCTCAACAGCGCGCTCGTCAACGCGCTCAGCTGCTGAGGATCCCCGCTGTCTGCGGCCTGGATCTCGTCGAGCTGCGCGGCGCGGCGGGCGAAATCGACTGGGCGGCGGTTGTCGGGATCGACGAGACTGAAGGACCAGAGCTCGCAGCCCTGGTAGATATCCGGCACGCCCGGCGCGGTGAGTCGCAGAAGCACCTGCGAGAGGCTGTTGTAGAGCCCCAAGCGGGCGATGCGGCGCTGAAACGGGAGGAAATCTTCGAAGAATGCAGCGTTGCGGTCGCGATCGAGCACCGCATCGGTGAATGCCGCGATGGCTGATTCGTAGTCGCTGTCAGGATTCGTCCAGGAGGTGTGGATCTTGGCCTCCTTGGCCGCCTTCTCCATGTACGCGCGAAAACGGTCGCGCAGTACCTGCCGGTCGTCATCGTTGGCAGGGTCTTGTAGCGGCCAGGCCCCGAGCAGGGTCTGGTAGAGCAGATACTCGGTCGGAGGGTCTGGCACGATCTGCCCTTCGATCTGGCGCCGGAAGCGCCGATGCAACCTGGACCAGCGCGCCGCGTGCGCCCGCCACGCCTCGCCCACCTCCGACAACACGTGCAGGCGCGAGCGCACGTCCTCGGAGCGCTTGGCATCGTGCGTGGAGCCGGCGAGCAAGGCATGAGGCCAGCGCTCGTACCTCTGTCGGTTGGCGCGGTGATAGCCGTCGACAGCGACGCCGAAGCGACCAGCGTCCTGTCCGACTTCGTTCAGAGACGTCAGGCGGTGATAGCGGTAGAAGGCAGTGTCCTCAACACCCTTCGCGGTGACCGGGCCGGTGTATTGCTGGAGCTTCATCGCAAGGCGGAGTGCCTGCTCCTGGAAAGGCAGCGGCTTGCCCAGTGCGATGTCGCCGAGGAGCACGTCTCGGACGAGATCGAAGACGGAGAGGTCAGCCGCGCGACTTCGACGCCGCGCCTCAGCCACGGCCTTGAGCACCTGATTGCGGTCGCGGCTCGATACCTGGCTCGAGGCGATATAGGTGCGGTAGACGGGAAAACAGGCCACGATCTCCCTCAGCGCGTCGCGCAGGGAGCTCAGCGTGTAGTCTCGCGTGTGTAGATCGGCCTCGGCGATCCGTGCGAGCTCCGTCGCCAACACCTGTAGCTCGCTCGAGAGCAGGTTACGCATGACGAGATGCTTCGCCTCATAGATCTTGTGCTCGAGGGTGACCGTATCGCCGGTGAAATCCTGGTAGCAGCGAGTCATCAGGCCCGCGCCCCGGGCGTCCACGAAGAGGGCATCGGTCAGCGCCGCGAAGTCATAGCCCGTCGTGCCGTGCACAGGCCAGTCGGTTGGCAGGGACTCGTCCCCCATCAGGATCTTCTCGACAACGAGGTAGAGCGGGCGGCCGGAGCCGTGCGACGCGCGCTGTGCTGCCGCCGCGCGGCGCTGGATCCACCGGAAGTAGGCGGCCGGGTCATAGAGCCCGTCCGGGTGATCGATCCGCAGGCCCGAAATGAGACCCTTCGCGATCAGGTCGAGCACCAAGCGATGGGTGTCCTCGAGGGCATCCGGATGCTCCATCCTTAGGGCCGCGAGATCGTTGATGTCGAAGAAGCGGCGATAGTTGATGTCGTCTGCGGCGACTCGCCAGTGCGCCAAACGGTATGCCTGGGCCTCGAGCAGATCGTGCAGGCGCCCGAGATCGGGCGGGTAGCTGTCGGCGCCATTGATGCGACTGACACACTCCTGGAGATACCACGCCAGGTCGGCATTGGCGGCGCACAGTTCGGCGAGGCGCTGCTTGTGCAGCTCCTTGTCACGCCGGCGCTCGACAAGACCCTGCTCGTCGAGTCGGCTGCGGGGCGGCAGGTTGCCGAAGGCGGTCACCAGGCTCTCGAAGGCACCCAAATCCGGGTGCGTCTCGCCGAGACGCTCGCGCAGTCGGGGCAGCTCGGGCGCGAGGATCCGCGGGTATTCGCGCGGATCGATCGGAAAATGATGCTCGTAGTACTCGATGCGGAAGGCCCCCTCCGCAAAGACCAGCTTGAGGATCCCGCTGTCGAGCACGTTGCCGTAGTGGTCACCGAGCACCGGGACGAGGAGCTTGCCCTGAAGCTCCGGCTTCAAAGGCCTCCAATCGATGTCGAAGTAGGCGCTGAAGGGCGAGGCCGGCCCGTTCTCTAGGACATCGAGCCACCATGGGTTCTCGGCGCCCATGACACCGACGTGGTTCGGGACCACATCGAGGATCTGACTCATGTCGTGGGCGGCGAGCACGGCGCAGAGGCGTTCGTAATCCTCCGGGCTACCGAGATCGGGGCTCAGCTGGTCGTGCGCGACGACATCGTAGCCGTGGGTGCTGCCCGGGCGGGCGCGGAAATAGGGCGACAGGTAGCAGTGGCTGATGCCGAGCTTGGAGAGATAAGGGACCAGCTCGGCTGCCGCGGCGAAGCCAAAGCCGCCGTGGAGCTGTAGGCGGTAGGTTGCGCGCGGGATTCTGGCCAGGGCGAGCTCGACCGGCGCCTCGGTGGCAGCCGGTGCCGGGTGGGGACCCCGGCGCACCTCCCCCACGGCCGCGAGCAGCTCAAGGATCTCCGACCGATCGCGCCAGCGCTCGAGCTCCAGGGGTTGGCGTTGGCGCCAATTGGGGTAGGCGCTGCCGCTGCCAGGCAGCATGACGGGATCGATCTGGCCCAGCAGATCGACGGCCTGGATCAGCAAGAGCCGTGCCGGTGCACGGGCCAAATAGAGGTGGACGGCGCGGCGATGGTCTGCAGTGAGCTTGGGCACGGCGACAGGGTCGATGGTATCGCCCTCGGGCAGCAGACCTTCGCGGCCCAAGGCCAGGAACAGCTGTGCTCGCTCACGGCTGCGCCGGACCAGGTGCTCCTCATAGTCGCGATCGCCAGCGAACAGGTGCAGCGAGCGGCGGTGCTCCAGGTCGCTCCCGCGCCAGAAGCCGGCGAGCGTCGGCTGGTCTTCATTGCCCAATGCGACGGCGGATTGGCGCGGGAAGTCCGATGGCGGTAGCAGACCGCCGTCGGGTGTCTGCTCGCAGAAAAGGAAGCGCATTGTGAGGGCACCGATGCGCTCGAGCGCGCCGCTGACGGCCTGCGGTATCCGGCCCGTCTCCTCGCCGATGACGAGGCAGCGTTGCCGTTGGCTCTCGAGCGCAATGACGCCGAGCAGGTCCTCCAGGGGATAGCTGAGGTAGGCACCATCCTCATCCGCTAGGCCCTGCGGGACGAGGAACTGCCGCACCAGGCAGCCGATCTGCTGGATCCGCAGCGCGCCGGCGTCGCGCATGTTGGCCCGAAGAAGCCGGGCGAAGGGCACATAGGCCGCGTCGCGCAGCGCGATCGGGTTCCATGACAGGCCAGGCGCCATCCGCGCCTGCGGGTCTCCGCCCTCCGGCGCGACGGCGGGCCGCGCCGCCGTGATGAAGAGGTCCGGGTTGGCCCAGACCTCGGTCCCGTGTGGCGCGGTGCCGGCCGCCAGCGCTGGACAGAGGCCGATCGGCAGGTGCAGCTCCAGCGAGCGCCGCCCGACCGCTGCGAGCTGCTGGCGTGCCTGCCACTGCAGCCAGACGTAGAAGTCGATCTCGTCTGCCTGCTCGCCGGCGAGCCGCGCCGCCTCCTTTGAGTCCGCCCTCAGCCCCTCGCCAAGTGGGTCGCCGGTGGTCTCGCTGGACCGGGACGCCAGCACCTCGAGCAGGGCATGCTGCTCGACGGGCTCGCCCTCGGCTTTGCGGAAACGGCGGAACGCCTCCGCGCGTGCGCTCCCCGCAACCAGGTGGTGGCGGCGGAAGTGCCGGTACAACCGCCGCAGCACGTCGAGCTTCGCCTGGGCGACTGCCGCATGGTCGAGTACCGGCGCGGCCCTCAACGCCCGCAGGCGGGCCTGGAGCTCGTTCCGCTCGATCTCGGTGCGGGCCTGCTCGCACTCACCCAGCTCCGGGACGGCCTCGACGTCGATGTGCATCACATCTAGCAGGAGGCGGCTCGCGGGCCGGCCTGGATCGCGCTCTCCCGGTCGCGCGGCGAGGTGGGCATGCAGCGGCGGGATCGCCAGGGCGCTGCCGCCGCGCTCGGCGACTAGCTCGACGAGACGGGTCAGGTCGGTGAAGTCGCCGATGCCCCAATTGCGCGCCGAGCGCAATGTATCGAGCTGCGTGGCGAGGCCCCAGGCGGTGCCGCCGTCACTGAGCCCATCGCACTCGTAGCAGCGCGTCGGGGCGACGATGAGGGTCGTCACGGCGAGCCGCCGACCCTCAGGCGTGGCGTGCAGCTCCAGTCGATGCCAGCCGATCCCGTGCGGGCGTGGCAGCGTGACCCGCAGTTTCTGCCAAGGCGCGCCGTCGATGACCCTGGTCTCCCCGGAGGGCTCGGTCGCGGCCGTCTGCAGCGGACCGCGCCGCAGGTCTCCGCCCTCCTCGTGGAGGCGCCACTCGATCGCATCGATCCTGGTCCGCTCTGGCAAGGTCACGGGGAGAGCGAGCCCGTCGGCATCCCCCCAGATCACGACGACCGGCGGCAGCATCCGCTGCCACGTCCGGTCGAGCGCCTGTTCCAGGCTGTCCCGCTCGGTTGCCGCGTCGCCCGCTGTGACCCCGAGCGCCCGCAGCAGGGCACGCCGGGCAGCGCTCGTCGCGTGGTGCTCTTGGCCATCGGCATCCCGATAGCTCGGGGTGATGCCATAGAGGTCGCAGAGGAGGTCGAGCGCAGACTCGCCGCTCACGGCCGGGCTCCTCCGCGCGCCAGGTGCCAAGACCCGGACCAGGGCGGCAGCCGGGTTGCCGCCAGTGCCTCGTGCGTGCCGTCAGGCACGCTGAACAGCGGTGTCTGCCCGGTCACAGATAGGTCATCGATCGGCAGCTCCTGGTCATCGAGATTAGCAACGAGGGTCAGGGAAGCGCCGTCTCGAAAACGCCAGCGCACCAAGAGTCCGCGTCCCTGCTCGCCGAGGACGACTGCCTCGGCCCCTTGCGCCTGGCCGAAAGTCAGGTGCGGCAGGATCTCGCGGTGACGCAGCTCCAGGAGACGGCGATGGAAGGCCAGCCATTGCTGGTGCTCGGGTCCTCGGAGCGCCTCCCAGTCGAGCTTGGAGCGCAGGAAGGTCTCGGGCGCGTTGGGATCCGGGATCGGCTGTTGCGCGTGCGGATCGGTGAACCGGGAAAACCCGGCAAACTCGCGCCGGCGCCCCTCGGTGACGGCATCGGCGAGGTCGTCGCCGAAATCGCAGAAAAAGAGGAAGGGGGCGCTTGCCATGAACTCTTGGCCCATGAACAGGAGCGGTGGCGACGGGCCGAGCAGGAGGATCGCGGTCAGCAGTCGCAGGGCCTCAGGGGAGGCCAGCTCGCCGATACGCTCGCCGAAGGCGCGATTGCCGACCTGGTCGTGATTCTGCAGCAGGTTGACGAAGGCACTCAGCGGCAGCCCGGTGGTCGCCTCGCCGCGCGGCCGGCCGCCGCGAAACGGGGAAGCCTCGCCCTGAAAGGCATAGCCCTCGGTCAGGCAGCGGCCGAGCTGGGCCGCTGGACATTGGCCGTAGTCGGTGTAATAGCCGTCCCTCTCGCCCGTCGCCAGGACGTGCGCGGCGTGGTGGAAGTCGTCGTTCCACTGGGCGACATACCAGCGGGGCGCCCCGCCCAACATCCGCTGCAGGTAGCGGGCCTCATTGAGATCGTTCTCGAGGACCAGGTGCACCTGTCGCTGCCTGCCGGGCCCTGCCCGGACCGCCTCCGCGATCTCGACCAGGATGTGCGAGGCGGAGTCGTCGGCGATCGCGTGCACGGCGTCGAGCCGCAGGCCGTCAAAGCGATACTCGGTGAGCCAATAGAGGGCGTTGTGGATGAAGAAGTCGCGCACCGCACGGCTGTCGTCGCTGTCGAAGTTGAGTCCCGCTCCCCACGGGGTCTGGTGGCGATCGGTGAAGAACTGCGGGGCATAGAGGTGAAGATAGTTTCCCTCCGGTCCGAAGTGGTTGTAGACGACATCCAGGAACACCATCAGACCGCGCGCGTGGGCAGCCGCCACGAGGGCCTTCAGGTCCTCGGGGCGGCCGTAGCTGCCGTCGGGGGCGAACGGCAGTACGCCGTCATAACCCCAATTCCGCTGCCCGGGGAAGTCGGCGACGGGCATCAACTCTAGCGCCGTGACGCCCAGCTCAGCGAGAGAGTCGAGGCGCTCGGCGACATCGGCGAAGCCGCCGGCGGCCGAGAAGCAGCCGACGTGCAGCTCGTAGATGACCGTCTCCTCCCACGTCCGCCCAGCCCATTGTCCGTCCGGCCAGGCGAACGCCGTCGGGTCGATCACCTCGCTCGGGCCATGCACGTCAAGGGGTTGGAACCGCGACGCGGGGTCTGGCACCGGCTGGCCCCCGTCGGCGCGAAACCGGTAACGGCAGCCGGCCCCCGCTGCCTCGCTGATGCGCTCGAAATACCCGCCGCCGATCGGCTCCATCTCCAGCGCGCGCTCGGCCGCTGCCGATTCGAGGAGCAGCTCGACGCGCCGCGCGGCCGGCGCCCAGAGCCGGAAGCGCGTGACTCCGTCGTCGCACAGCTCGGCCCCGAACGGCATCTGATGTCTCCAGGTCATCATGCTCTGACTCGTCCCTTGTTGCGCGACTCGGTTTGAGGGCCGTCGCGCTCATCGTTTCGCCGGATCCCGCATCTGCCAGCCGGGCATGGCCAGCGGCGATCTGGACGGCCTCCGTTGAGGTGGCAAGCAATTCGCGGACCGCGGGCTCGGGCTATGGCCGTGCGCCAACGGCCTCGGTGAGGGTACTCGGTGTCACTGTGCTTGGCGATTCGCCGTGCGCCGGCTCAAATGAGCCTCAGCCGGTTGGTTTCGACCGGCGCTCCCGTCGGGCTGCCGCTGGGGCCCGCCTGGACGGTTGCTGGACCGCAAAGAGCGGCGCGGACGGCGGCGGGCGCTGCCGACGGCTTGCAAAGTGGCGCGCACCCTGCTTGTTGCTCCAAGGATACGAACTAAGGTTACCAACTGGCGACTCCCGGTCTCGGGACTACGGCCGATGCCAATCGGGATCGGAGGCCCTGTGTCGCGAAACGTGTGCGGATTATCAGCATCCTATGTCCAGATTCGAGCGCGATCATCGAATGGCCCCCGCGGGTGCTTCACGCGGGCAGGCGGGCGGCGACCAGCCGCGCAGCGCCGGGGGAGAGACCGGCCCCGGTCTCCACAGTGAGGGCGGCCCACCGGCGACTGCCGGCGGGGGGGCCATGAAGCCGCGTGAGGCGGAGCGGCGTCGGGTCGTGATCGACGCCGTCAGTCCGACGCTCGACGGCGGGCGCTTCCCGATCAAACGCACGGTCGGTGAGCTGGTGAGTGTCGAGGCGGATGCCTTCGCCGACGGGCACGATGTCGTCAGCTGCGCGCTACAACACTGCGCCGACGCGGATTCGATCTGGCACGAGACCGCGATGCGCCCGCTCGGTAATGATCGCTGGCACGGTGCCTTCGAGGTCACTTGCTGTGGAACCTATCGCTATCGGGTCTGCGCCTGGATCGACCACTTCCTGTCCTGGCGCCGCGATCTAATCAAGCGCATCGCAGCCGATCAGGACATCAGCATCGCGCTGGCGACGGGGGCGGCGCTGATCGCCGACGCCGCCGGCCGCGCACCGGCCGGGGCCGCGGCCGAGCTGGCGGGCTGGGCCTCGCGGGTCGGCGGGCAGGATGCGATCGAGGTGCGCACCGCGGCTGCCCTCGACGAGGGTCTGCTGCGGCTGATGGCGCGGTACCCGAATCCGGCCCTTCGGAGCAGGTCCCAGCCCGAGCTGACGGTGATCGTCGACCGAGCGCGGGCACGATTCTCGACCTGGTACGAGGTGTTTCCGCGCTCGACGAGCCCGGAGCCTGGCCGGCACGGAACCCTGCGCGACTGCGAGCGCTGGATACCCTATATCGCCGACATGGGCTTCGATGTGCTCTATCTGCCGCCGATCCATCCGATTGGACTGACATCGCGCAAGGGGCCGAACAACACGCTCGAGAGCAAGCCCAGCGACCCGGGCAGCCCGTGGGCGATCGGCTCGCCGGCTGGTGGCCACACTGCCGTGCACCCGGAGCTAGGGACCTTGGATGACTTCCGCCGCCTGCTCGCGGCCGCCGGCAGGCGCGGGATCGAGATCGCCCTCGACATCGCCTTTCAGTGCAGCCCCGACCACCCCTGGGTCCAAGAGCACCCCGAGTGGTTCGTTCAGCGCCCGGACGGGACCATTCAGTACGCGGAAAACCCGCCGAAGCGCTATCAGGATATCTACCCATTGAGCTTCGAGAGCGCCGACTGGCCGGCCTTGTGGGATGCGCTGCGCGATGTCTTTCTGTTCTGGTTGGAGCAGGGCGTGCGGGTGTTTCGCGTCGATAACCCGCACACCAAGTCTCTGTACTTCTGGGAATGGGTCATCGCCGAGGTCAAGGCGCGCGACCCCGAGGTGATCTTCCTCTCCGAGGCCTTCACGCGCCCGGCCGTGATGCATCGTCTCGCCAAGGCGGGCTTCAGCCAGTCCTACAGCTACTTCACTTGGCGCAACACGAAGTGGGAGCTGACGCAGTACCTGACCGAGCTGACCAGCGGGCCGGCCCGGGAGTACTTCCGTCCCAATCTCTGGCCAAACACGCCAGACATCCTGCCCGAGTACCTGCAGCTCGGCGGGCGCCCGGCATTCGCCGTGCGGCTGATCCTGGCCGCGACACTTGGGGCCAACTACGGCATCTATGGCCCGGCCTTCGAGCTTTGCGAGCGGCGGGCGCAGGAGCCGGGCAGCGAGGAGTACCTCCATGGCGAGAAGTACGAGGTCAAACACTGGGACCTCGACCGCCCGGACAGCCTGCGTGATCTGATCGCCCGCATCAATCGTGTTCGTCGCGAGAATCCGGCGCTGCAGCAGGATTGGGGCCTGCGCTTTCATAGCGTGGACAACGAGCAGTTGATCGCCTACAGCAAGGAGGACGAGCGGACCGGCAACCGTGTGCTCGTCGTCGTCAATCTTGATCCCTGGCATCGCCAGAGCGGCTGGGTTGAGGTGCCGTTAGAAGAGCTTGGCATGGAGCCGCACCGAAGCTATCAGATGCACGATCTGATCGGTGGCGACCGCTACCTGTGGGGCGGGCGCCATGGCTATGTCGAGCTCGATCCGGCCAAGGTCCCAGGAAAGCTGTTCCGGATGCGTCGCCGGCAGCGGACCGAGCGGGATTTCGATTACTACTTATAGTGAGCCCACTGGCACGATGCACCGCGACCCCCTCTGGTACAAGGACGCTATCATCTACCAGACGCACGTCAAGGCGTTCCTCGACTCCAACGACGATGGGATCGGCGACTTCCGCGGCTTGACGCAGAAGCTGGGATACGTCCGCGATCTCGGCGTCGATACCATCTGGCTGCTCCCCTTTTATCCGTCGCCGATGCGTGACGACGGTTACGACATCGCCGATTACCGCAGCATCGATTCGCGTTACGGCTCGCGCCGGGATTTCCGCCGCTTCGTCAGGGAGGCGCACCGGATGGGTCTGCGAGTGATCACCGAGCTGGTGATCAATCACACCTCCGACCAGCACCCCTGGTTCCAGGCCGCTCGCCATGCCCCCAAAGGCTCGAGGAAGCGCGACTACTATGTCTGGAGCGACGATGACCGGCGCTTTTCCGAGACGCGGATTATCTTCACCGACACCGAGTCGTCGAACTGGACCTGGGATCCGGTTGCCCAACAATACTACTGGCATCGATTCTTCTCGCACCAGCCGGATCTGAACCACAATAACCCGCAGGTCGTGAAGGCCGTCGTAAGGCTGATGCGATTCTGGCTCGACCTCGGCGTCGACGGTCTGCGGCTGGATGCGATCCCGTATCTGTGCGTGCGCGAGGGGACCAATAACGAAAACCTCCCAGAGACGCACGCCGTGATCAAGCAGATGCGTGCCGTCGTCGACGAGCATTACGCCGATCGCATGTTCCTGGCCGAGGCCAACCAGTGGCCCGAGGACGTATGCGATTATTTTGGTGATGGCGACGAGTGCCACGTCGCCTATCACTTTCCGCTGATGCCGCGGATGTACATGGCGGTCGCGCAGGAGGACCGTCACCCGATCGTCGAGATCCTCGAGCAGACCCCCGAGATCCCGGCGACCTGCCAATGGGCGATATTCCTGCGCAACCACGACGAGCTGACACTGGAGATGGTCAGCGACCGTGAGCGCGACTACATGTACAAGACCTATGCCGCAGACGCGCGGATGCGGGTCAACGTCGGCATCCGGCGCCGGCTCGCACCGCTCCTGGACAACGACCAGGACAAGATCCGTCTGATGCACAGCCTGCTGCTGTCGATGCCGGGCTCGCCGATCCTCTACTACGGCGACGAGCTCGGGATGGGCGACAACATCTATTTGGGCGACCGCAACGGCGTGCGCACGCCAATGCAGTGGTCGCCGGACCGCAACGCTGGCTTCTCGCGCGCCGACCCTGAACGGCTCTACCTGCCGCCGATCATGGATCCGATCTACGGCTACCAGTCCGTCAACGTCGAGGCCCAGGAGCGCGATGCGGCGTCGTTGATGCATTGGATGCGGCGGATCATCAAGGTGCGCCAGTCCCGTCACGTGTTCGGCCGCGGGGCCTTGCGCCTCCTCGCGCCCGGCAATCGCAAGATCCTGGCCTATGTGCGCGAGGACGACGGCGAGCACGTGCTCTGCGTCGCCAACCTGTCACGCAGCGCCCAGCCGGTCGAGCTGGACCTGTCCCGCTACCAGGGGCGGGTACCGATCGAGCTGCTCGGGCAGACGCCATTCCCGCCGATCGGCGAGCTGCCGTACCTGCTCACGCTCCCGGGGCATGGGTTCTACTGGTTCCTCCTTTCCAGCGAAGCAGCTGCACCGTCTTGGCACGAGGAGTGGTTGCCCGCCCTCAAGCTCACCACGCTGGTCATACCGGAGGGCTGGGCGACGCTGCAGCCCCTGAAGGCCACGCGCCGCGAGCCGATGGAGCGGGCGCTCGCCGCCCTCGAAGGCCAGGTCCTGCCCGAGTACCTACCGACAAGACGTTGGTACGGCGCGAAGGGCGCGCAGCCCCAGGCCATCTCGCTCGGGCCGCGCCAGGAGTGGCGGGACTGGCTGCTGACGATCACCCGGGTCGTGCTCGATGACGGCTCGGAGCAGGATTACTTCCTGCCGTTAAGCATCCTCTGGGAGGGACGCGACGATGAATGCATGACGGGTCTGGTGATGTCGTCGGCGCTCGCACGGGCTCGCCGTCATGCCACGCCAGGCGTTCTGTGCGACGCGATGGCGGACGAGCGTTTCCTCGCCGAGCTCGTCGCTGCGATCATCGCCGGCGGCGAGGCGCCGTTCGATGAGGGGCGGCTGGTATTTCAGCAGAGTACGGCGATCGACCGCCTGTCGGGCGAGTGGGGCAGCGCGGACGTGCGCCTGGCCCCGGAGGCATCGAACAGCGCCGCGATCCTCGGCGGTCGCCTGTTTCTGAAGGCCTATCGACGGTTACGACGCGGCGTCAGCGTGGAGGTCGAGATGGGTAAGTTCCTCACCGAGGTATCGCCCTGCGCGCACGTCGCCCCGTTGGCCGGGACGCTCGATTACGAGCGTCCGGACGGCACGACGATGACCGTCGCGATCCTGCAGGGGTACATGCAGAACCAAGGCGATCTCTGGCAATTCACGTTGGCCCTGCTCCACCGGCTCTGTGACGCCTATGGCGATCGCATCGAGGACTGGGATGGCGACATTGCACAGCTGAGCTACGCCGAGCTCATGGACACCTTCGGACGACGGGTTGCTGAGCTGCATTGCGCACTGGCACAGTCCGCGGGAGTCCCCGCCTTCGACCCGGAGCCGATATCGCAGCGCGACATCGGCGACTGGCGTGAGCAGATCCAGGCCGAGGCGGCGGAGACGCTGCGGGCGCTGGCCGAGCAGCACGAGAGACTCCCGGCGCCGGCGCTCCCGCTGGCCGAGAGGTTACTGGCCCAGCCCGAGGCACTCGGCGCGATAACCGCCGTGAGCCTGTCCGCGACGGGTGAGCTGCACAAGATACGCTGTCATGGCGATCTCCATCTGGGCCAGGTGCTGGTGACCGCCAACGACGTGGTCATCATCGACTTCGAGGGGGAGCCGGCGCGACCCCTCGAGGAACGTCGGGCGAAGCAGTGCGCGTTGTTGGACGTCGCCGGCGTGATTAGGTCGTTCGACTATGCAGTGGAGACCGCTTCGCAGATGGCCCCACGCGAACATCCTGCCGATCCCGGTTTGTTGAGCCGGCCGCTCGAGCGCTGGCGGGCCGCGATGACCGAGCGTTTCTTGGCCGCGTATCGCCAAGTGGCCGAGGGCGCTCCCTTCGTCCCCACCGATGCAGCGCAGGCGGACGCTCTGTTGCGGCTCTTCACGGTGAAGAAGGCACTCTACGAGATCCGCTACGAGCTCAGCAACCGGCCAGACTGGGTCGCGATCCCGATCGCAGCCGTCCTCGACCTGATCGCATCTGGACCAAGCTAGCACTCCGAGCGGGAGGGGTGGATGAGCCCATCAAGATCTCCTGCTCGGAGCGCCTCCACCTGGCGATGTCACTATAGGGCACGATCCAAGAGCAAAGCACGCATCCGTCGTGAAGGCGCTTGACGGCTCGCGCCGGGCGCATATCCGTCACGCGCACCGGCGCCTCCAGGATATCCGGTGTGACTACTCGGAGTAACCGAGCCCGAAGCCGCGACCGTTGCGGGCGAAGAAGGGTGACTGGCCACGCGGCACGACAACCACGCCGCCGGGACTGACGACGTAGCCTTGGCGCTTGTCGCGGTCCGGGTCGAGGCCGAGCCGAGCATCCTTCTCCACCAGATTGTGGCGGTCGACGATGGTGCGGCGCAGCCGGGCGCCTTTGCGGACCCGCGAATAATCCATGATGATCGAGTCCTCGATCTCGGCGCCTTCCTCGATGACGACCTCGCGCCGCACAATGGTGTTGCGCAGGCGCGCGCCCTGCACGAGGGTCGCGGCACCCAACAGACTGTTGTCGATATCGCTGCTGAGGATGCGGGCGACCGGACCCTGATAGTTACTGGAGTAGATCGGCCATTGCGGATTGAAGGTGTCGAATGCGGGGGTGGCGGTGAGCGTGTCCCGATGCGCCTCGAAGTACGCATCCAGCGTGCCGACATCTCGCCAGTAAGAGGGCTCCTCATGGGCCTTGATGCCAGGCACGTCGTTGGTCGCGAAATCGTAGGCAAATACCCGTTGCGACTTGAGCATGCTGGGCAGGACGTGCGAGCCGAAATCCGTGTCCCCGCGCTTAGCGGCGCGTCGCAGGACGCGCACCAGACAGCTGGCGTCGAACAGGTAGTTGCCCATCGAGGCCAGGACGCGGCTGGGGTCGTCGGGCATCGGGATCGCGTGCTGCGGGTCGGGCTTCTCCTGGAAGTCGCGGATGCGGCCGTCCGGATCCGCGGCGATGACTCCGAAGCTCGACGCGTCTTCGATCGGGACGGGCAGGGCGGCGACCGTGACGCTCGCTTCACGCTCCAAATGGAAGCCGATCATCTGATTCAGGTCCATTCGATAGATGTGATCGGCGCCGAAGACGACGACCAGCTCGGGGTGCTGGCTCTCGATCAGGTCGAGGTTCTGCCAGACAGCGTCGGCCGTGCCAGTGAACCAGCCATGGCCACTGAGCATTTGTGGCGGCACAACGGTGACGAACTGGTCTGGAAACAACGGCGAGATGGTCCACGCGTTGCGTACGTGCTCGATCAAGGACTGGGACTTGTACTGGACCAGCAGGTAGATGGTGTAGATGCCCGAGTTGACCAAGTTGCTGAGGACAAAATCGATGATGCGATAGCGGGCGCCGAATGGGACGGCGGGCTTCGACCGCTTCTCGGTGAGGGGGTACAGTCGCGACCCCTGCCCGCCGGCCATCACCATCGCCATGACACTGTTGGCGTATCGGATTCGGTGTTTCAGACTATGCATGGGCAGTTTCCAGGCTCGAGCGGATTTCGTGCCTCCCGTCGGTTCGCGGCTCCTGCCGGTTCACCGAATGGTGCAAGCAACAACCGGTCCGCATCTGCCTGATGCCGCGTCGCGATCCCCGCGCGGCGATCACGCTGGTCATTTCCACCGGCATGGGTGCGTTTGAGCCGCTGGGCGCGGGCCGGTTGAAAACCGCGTACGCCACATCGCGCAGGCAGCGCATGCCGTCCTTCCAAATAGGCCCAGCCGTGCGGAGATCACCCGTTGCGTGGAGGAGATCCTTCGCGACGTGCCTGTTCAAGCCTCTCGCGCAGCTGTAAGGCATTGCGCGCGGCGTAGCCGGCCTCGTCATTGTCGAAGTACAGGTAGACATCGAGTCCTTGCCCGCTCCAATCCCGTATGGCCTGGCCCCAGGCGCTCAAGTCTTCTTTTGAATAGTCACCCCGGTATGGGCCGTTTGGCCCGTGCAGGCGAATGTAGACGAAGTCCGTTGTCACCTCGCGCGGTGAGACAAAGCCATCGAGCTCATAGATGCAGAGCGCTGCGCCGAATCGTGTCAGCAGCTCTATCGCCCGGTCGTTGAGCCAGCTACGATCGCGAAGCTCGAAGGCATAACGAAAGTCGCGGCTGAGGGACGCCAGGAAGCGCTCCAGCCGCTCGGCATTGAAGCGCCAGCGCGGCGGCAGCTGAAAGAGGAACGGTCCCAGCTGATCGTCGAGTCGGCCCATGCGTTCGAGGAGCTGGGAGACACCCTGCTCGGGATCCTTGAGCTTTTTCATATGGGTAATGTAACGACTCGCCTTGACGGCGAAGAGGAAATCCGTCGACACAGCTTCGCGCCAGCCCCGTAGCGTTTCCTGCGCGGGGAGATGGTAGAAGGAGTTGTTGATCTCGGTCGTATCGAACGACCGCGCATACTGCGCAAGTCGTTGATCCGAAGGGAGGCCGGGAGCATAGAAGGGGCCGACCCAGTGGTCATAGGACCACCCCGAGGTGCCGATGTGGACGGTCATGACCGCGCCCGTCAGGGACCGGGTGCCGGCCGAGCGACTGCCGGGCGCCGCCCGGCACATCGCCGCTCACACCGGGACTGCCGAGGAGGCCTCCAACCCGGGCTCCGATCTCTGATCGAACCGGACGGCTTGGTTCGGCATTTGCTTTGGGCATGTCGAGCATAACGGTCACTACCGATTCGAGGTTGCATCGGATCGATCACTATCTCGGTAAGGAGACGGTGCAGAATCTGCTCGTCTTCCGTTTCGGCAACGCCATCTTCGAGCCGATCTGGAATCGCTGTTATGTCGATCATGTGCAGATCACCGTCGCCGAGGATATCGGCGTCGGGAGTCGCGCCGGTCCCAGGCTATGAGACCTTGCTCTACGAGGCGCTGTGCGGTGAGTCGACGCTGTTTCTACGGGCCGACAGCATCGCGGCGAGGGCCGGCGCATCATCGACCCGGCGCTCACTGCATGGGCCGCCGGAGGGGACCGGGAGCCCTGCGAGCTACCTCGCCGGCAGCTTGGGGGTACGAGGAGGCCGACAAGCTTGCTGGCGCGCTACGGACACGCCTGGCGCAACGTCACTCCGTAGTGTTCCTCCATCCCGGAGTGACGTCGTCGCGAAGTCGGGTATCCTCACTCTCCCGCACGCCGGGCTTGTTCACGATCTGCAGGCTGCTGGCCTGCGGGCCGGCCTCGCCCTCGGAGGGCTCGAAACGCACCTCGGTTCCGATTGCCAGGCGCCGGAAATCGCCGTGCAGGACGGCGTTCTCGTGGAAATACAGCTCCTGCCCATCGGGTGTACGCAGAAATCCGTAGCCCGGCTCGTCGAAGAGCTTCACGACCAGCCCGCGTGACTCACCGGAGCCGGGTGCCAGGGCATCACGTCGGCGCGGCTCCCCGGCGCTCTGCAGGCGTCGCTCCATGGCGCTGAAGGCGGCCGTGATGACGGTGCGCAGATTCGAGTTCTGTTCGACCGTAGTTGAGCTCTAGCGGGGTCTGCATTGCAGTCCTCCTCGGCGCGTTGATCGGTCCGGGCTTCTCAAGGGGATTCCGGGTCTGCGCGCAGGGGTTCTAGCCCGAGGGCTTGCCCTCGGTCCCCGATTCGCGGGTGTCCACGGCGACCTGGGCAAGATCCGGAATGGTGGCCTGTAGCACCTCCTCGATGCGTCCGGCGAATACCAGCTCGATGTCTTCTCGCACCTGAGCGGGGAGGTCGCGGAGGTCTTTGTCATTGCGACGCGGCAAGATCACCCGCTTGAGCCCCGCCCGGCGGGCCGCGAGAAGCTTCTCCTTGATGCCCCCGACCGGGAGCACCAGCCCGGTCAGGGTGATCTCCCCGGTCATCGCGGTATCGCTGCGCGCCGGCCGGCCGGTGTGCAGCGAGGCGATGGCGACCGCGATCGTGACACCGGCCGAGGGCCCGTCCTTGGGGATGGCGCCGGCCGGTACGTGGATGTGAATCCCAGGACGCGGGTTCGCGATGCCGAGACGTGCCGCCTGCGAGAAGACCCAGTTTTGTGCGGCCTGGGCCGATTCCTTCATGACGTCGCCGAGCTGACCGGTCATCGTCAATCGGCTCCCCTCCGCAAGCTGTATCGCTTCGACATAGAGGACATCGCCGCCTGCCGGGGTCCAGGCCAGTCCTGCCGCCACCCCCGGTGGAAGGTCCTCGCGGACCTCCTCCTCGGTGAAGCGCTCCGGACCGAGCATCTCGGCGAGCGCTTCGGGCGTCACCGTGACGGCCTGTGGTCTTTTCTCGGCGATGGTCAGCGCCACCTTGCGCGCGAGGCGGCCGAGCATGCGCTCGAGCTCGCGTACCCCGGCCTCGCGTGTCCAGCGGTTGATGATCTGCATGATGGTCTCGTCCGGTACCTCGAACTGCTCCGTCTGGAGGCCCGCCTGCTCACGTCGGCGCTGCAGCAGATAACGGCGCGCGATCTCGAGCTTCTCCTCGTGGCTGTAGCCGGACAGCCGCAGGGTCTCCATGCGGTCGAGCAGGGGCCCAGGGATCGTGTCGAGCGTGTTCGCCGTCGTGATGAAGAAGACTCGCGACAGGTCGAACGGCAGATCTAGGTAGTTGTCGCGAAGGGCGTGGTTCTGGGCCGGATCCAGGATCTCCAACAACGCCGAGGCTGGGTCGCCGCGGAAGTCGTGACCGAGCTTGTCGATCTCATCGAGCATCAACAAAGGGTTGTTGGACTCGGCACGGCGCATCGCCTGGATGATCCGCCCGGGCATGGCACCGATGTAGGTACGGCGATGGCCGCGCAGCTCCGCCTCGTCGTGCAGGCCACCCAAGCTGAAGCGCTCGAAGGCGCGCCCCAACGAGCGCGCGATCGACTGACCGAGCGAGGTCTTGCCGACGCCGGGCGGTCCGACGAAACAGAGGATCGGCGCGTGGGCCTCGGGATTCAGCCGCAGCACGGCCAGGTGCTCGAGGATCCGCTCCGTAACCGTTCACGGGCGCAGATTCAGCTGACCCTACCGGTGCTGGACTCAGAA
>CAZOWL010000073.1:0-22694 GCA_964583605.1 uncultured Chromatiaceae bacterium
TTTCTGAGCCTCCGCAATTTTTACATCAGAACTTTGCGGAGGTTATATCATGTATTTTCTAGACGTATATCATAATGCTATGATGCGTTTGCCCTGACATGGGACCCTTCCTGCTGGTCTGGGCAATGCCCACGGTGCTGCTGTTCGCTCTAATTCTCGGCGCCTACAAGGCGAGCGGATTGATTGAGCGAATCAATGTCGCGCTCCATCCGCTCGTACGCCCGTTCGGTTTGAGCGGGCGAGACCTGGTGCGCGTCATGATGGGGTTCGGCTGCAACGTGCCGGCGGTGATCAGCACGCGCTCCTGCTCGAGCTGTTCGCGAGGCCCCGCCATTTCCGCCATCGCGTTTGGATCGGCATGCAGCTACCAGCTTCCAGCCACCCTGGCTGTTCTGTCTGCGGCGGCCGCCGCGACGGGAACCTCGGCGTTGTGGCTGACGTGGCTGTTCCTGGCGTATCTGCTCGTCACGACCCTTGTTTACCTGCGATTCACGTCGGGGGCAGAGGCCCGTAGCTCGCTGAATGCATTGATGACACCCAGCCGGCCGTTTTTGCAATGGCCGGCTTTGTCAGCCTTGTGGCGAGAGGCCTGGGGAACAGTTCGACAATTCTTGTTGCTGGCGATGCCCGTCTTTGTCGCGATCTGTATCACCGCGTCCCTGTTGGCTCATGTCGGCGCGCTTGACCTGGCCTCTGGGGCCTTGGGCCCTGTGATGAGGCTGTTCGACCTTCCCGCGCCGGCGGCTCTGGCCGTTGTGCTGGCGTCAATCCGCAAAGACGGCATCCTCCTGCTGGCGGCGGATGCCGGTCCGTCCTTTCCCATGACAGCGGCACAGGCGCTGACGGCGGTATACCTGGCAGGCGTTCTTCTGCCCTGTCTGGTCACCGCCATGACGATTGCGCGGGAAACCGGTTGGAAGGCAACGTCCAAACTCCTTGCGCGACAGGCGGGATTCGCAACCCTGTTTGCCCTGATCCTGGCCTGGGGAGGAAGATGGCTGGTATGAACTTTATGCGCGATGCGAGGACGCGGGCTCACAGCGCCTCTTGCCGGCCGTACAAAGCGCATTTTGCCCTGCAGAGACCATCTGCCTTGCCGTCCCACGCTGTTGCGACTTCGCAGGAAGAGGCTCGCGCAGAGGTGTGAGGTGAAGAAAGAGCATTGGTCGCTATCACGAGTGCGCCCCTCTTCTCCTTCTCTGCGCCGATGCGTCTCGGCCCGAGATATCCTTTTCGCGGCCGTGCCCTCGTCATTCTTCCAGCCTTTTGATGCAGCCGACGATTCTATATTTCATCAGCCGATAGACCCCATGCGCTCAGGGTTGTGGATCCTGTCTCCCTGACGCTTGAATTTAGCCTCAAGAGCCCAGATTCCCAGGCGCCGGCCTGGGACTCCCACCCGGCAACACCGCTGTCAAAGCATCATGAGCAAAAGATCCCTCAAGTTGGCACAAGCACTACCCACTGAAACCGAGCAGCTCAGCCCTGAGGCGGAATCGGTTCGACAGGCGCTGATCGATACTGGCTTGGAAACGCCGATGATCGACACCGGGCTTACTTCGGAGCAGAAATACCAACGCATTCGCACACTGATGACCGAGGTCATCGACACCCTCGGTCTCGACCTGCGTGACGACAGCCTGGCGGAGACCCCGCACCGCATCGCCAAGATGTATGTGCACGAAATCTTTTCCGGCCTGGATTATGCCCAGTTCCCACGCTTGTCACTGATCGACAATAAGATGGGGGCTGATGAGATGGTCAAGGTCAGCAACATCGACCTGACGAGTACCTGCGAACACCATTTCGTCACCATCGATGGCGTTGCGCGTGTCGCGTACATCCCTGCCAGGAAGATCATTGGTCTGTCAAAGATCAACCGTATCGTGCGATTCTTCGGTCAGCGTCCGCAGGTGCAGGAGCGCTTGACGCGCCAGATTCTGGTCGCCCTGCAAACACTACTGGATACCGAGGATGTTGCGGTGAGCATCGAGGCGGTACATTATTGCGTCAAGTCTCGCGGTGTTCAGGATACCAACTCCAAGACCACTACCACGGCTCTAGGCGGTTGTTTCCGCGACAACATCCACACGCGGGCTGAATTCCTCAGTGGCTGAAAGGAGCGATCTGGTTCAGGCCCCCTATGTCAGGCTAGGCGCAGTGCTTCCGCGCGGGCACCGACATCTTGCGCATGGGCTGCATTGACCTTGCGACTATTGAGTTAGCCCCGGCGACCGCCGCGCGCTGGAGTGCCCCTGGTTTGATTGAACGACTCCGGCCTAGCAAGCGTTTGGCGCTCCGATCACGTTCACGGGTTGATCGAAAGACATCCCCGCGTCAACCTGCCGCGGGTTCCCGGCGCCAAGAGCGAGCTCTCGAGAAGCTCGGCCAGACCAAAAGCGAGTTAGCGCTCAGTTGCGAGCGCCTTCAGAGCAGGCCCTGAGCCATCGGCGTCATCCCCTCGCCGCAGACGACATCATGAGTGACCTGGCCATCCGACGACAAACTCGTGCTCATCGCCATGCCGACCTGCTGGTGCAGGGCGGCACGGTCCTGACACCCAATGGCGCCGAGCGCATCGACGTGGCCTGCGCGGGTGGTCGTATTGTTGCGTTGGGCGATCTGCAAGGCACCTGGAGTGCAGACACCACCCTGGTTGCGACGGGCTTGCATGTGCTGCCGGGGGTCATCGACAGCCAGGTGCATTTCCGCGAGCCGGGCTTGACCCACAAGGAAGATCTGGAAACTGGCACGCGCGGCGCGGTGCTCGGCGGCGTCACGAGCATCTTCGAGATGCCCAACACCCACCCGCTGACGCTCTGGGAAGCCGATCTGCGGGCCAAGCTGGAAGCCGCCCAGGGCCGTGCCTGGTGCGATTATGCATTTTACGTCGGCGGCTCGGCGGTCAACGCCGAGCACTTGCAAGCCCTGGAGAATCTGCCCGGCTGCGCTGGCGTCAAGGTCTTCATGGGCAGCTCATTTGGTGACCTCCTGGCCGATGATGACGCCCTGCTACGCCGGATCCTGCGCCACGGCCGCCGCCGCATGGCCGTGCATGCCGAGGACGAAGCCCGCCTGCGCGAGCGCAAGGCACTGGTCGAAGCCAGCGGCGATGTGCGCCAGCATCACCACTGGCGCGATGTGGAAAGCGCCCTCAAGGCCGCGCGGCGCATCGTCGGCATGGCCTCCGAAACCGACCGCCGCCTGCATCTGCTGCACGTGTCAACAGCCGAGGAGATGGCGTTTCTGGCGCAGCACAAACGCCGCGTCACAGTGGAAGTCTTGCCGAATCATCTGACCCTGCATGCGCCTGAATGCTATGAACGACTGGGCACCCTCGCCCAGCAGAATCCGCCGGTGCGCGAACGACACCATCAGGATGCCTTGTGGCAAGCCATCCGCGAAGGCGTGGTGGATGTGATCGGCAGCGACCATGCACCGCATACACGGGAAGAGAAGGCCAGACCCTATCCGCAATCCCCGAGCGGGATGACCGGCGTGCAGACCCTGTTACCGCTGATGCTCGATCACGTGCATGCCGGCCGCCTCAGCCTGCAGCGACTGGTCGACCTGACCAGTGCCGGCCCGGCGCGCATCTTCGGTATCGAGGGCAAGGGGCGGATTGCGCTCGGCTACGACGCCGACCTGACCCTGGTCGATCTCGCGGCGCAGCGCACCATCCGCAACGATTGGATCGCCAGCCGCAGCGGCTGGACCCCCTATGACGGGATGGCCGTCACCGGCTGGCCGATCCATACGGTCATTCGCGGCCAGGTGGTGGTTCGCGATGGGCAATTGATGGGCCTGCCCCAAGGCAGGGAGATCCGCTTTCTAGAGATACCCCGTGAAACGACTGTGGGCGTCTGAATCCCTACACCTACCCAAAGAGAAGCCGCATGAGCAACCCATCCGATCAAGCTCAAGCTCCACTCACGGACGCGATCCGCTTTGCGCCCCGGACCTCTGTCGAGCAAGTCGAAGAGGGCCAGGAGCTTGCCCCCAGGTTCGATCGCGACGGCCTGATCGCCTGCGTGACCACCGATGCAACGAGCGGCGAGGTTCTGATGCTGGGCTACATGAACCGCGAAGCCCTGGAGAAGACAATACTCACCGGCGAGGCGTATTACTGGAGCCGCAGTCGGCAGGTGCTCTGGCACAAGGGGGAGAGCAGCGGCCTGTTTCAACGTGTCGTCGAGATGCGCATCGACGACGATCAGGATGCCCTGTGGCTGCGCGTTTCGCTTGCGGCCGGCACACACAGCGCACCGGCCAGTTGCCATGTCGGCTACCGCAGTTGCTTCTACCGCACCGTCGATCTCAAGACGGGCAAGGTCGGTTATGCTGAAACGGAAAAGACCTTCGACCCCAAGCAGGTCTACGGCGATGCCTCCAATCCCACCGTGCTGTGATCAGGGGGCAATATGGCGGGCGCAAGTGTTCCAAGGGGTCTATCGCGTCATCAATTCATCGACTCGCTGTCTCGGGGCGCCGCCTAGCCGAGGCGATAGGGCTCGCAAAGCAAAGGCGCCTCACTGGACATGGTCAGGCGGGTTCGGGGCCATGAGCGATCGCCGAGCAGAGGTCACGACCGTCACCGGCTATCACGAGCGGACCGAGCATCGACTGCCCGATCGCTTCGCGGCGTCGCTGGGTTATCTCGACTGGGAGACCCAGCCCGATCCATTCCGCCGTTACGAGGGCGCGGAGCGTATCGAGCTACCCTTGTGCGAGCCATCGCACGATACTGAGCCTTCGTGGGCGGTGACACGCTCGAACGCGCCCATCTCGCCCGCTGCCCTCGACATCCATGCCTTCTCCCAGCTGTTCTACGACTCGCTGGCCATCTCGGCCTGGAAACGGGCGGGGCACTCGCAATGGGCGCTGCGGTGTAACCCTTCGAGCGGCAACCTCCACCCGACCGAGGCCTATGCGCTCGTCGGCCCGATCACCGGGCTGACCGCTCGCCCCGCCTTGCTCCACTATGCGCCAAGGGATCACGCGTTAGAAGTGCGGCGATGGATCGCTCCACCTGTCTGCGAAGCCCTCTGTCGCCAGCTGCCCACCGGTGCCTTCGTCCTCGGCTTGTCGAGCATCGTATGGCGCGAGGCGTGGAAATACGGCGAGCGTGCGTTTCGCTACTGTATGCACGATGTCGGGCACGCGATGCAATACATAGTCATTGCCGCACGCATGTTGGGCTGGCAAGCGCGTCGTATCGAGGGACTCACCGCGGACCAATTGGATCGACTCCTCGCGCTTGACGGCAGCGCTGGGCCCGAGGCTGAGAGCGCCGATGTCCTGCTGGCGATTGCGCCTCTCCCCACCGCAGCGCACGGACCGGTCCGCCTCACGCTGCCCGACGACGCCCTGACCGGCCTGTGCCCACCAGCATTGGGCACGGCGAGCGCGCTCTCGTCGGAGCATCAGGATTGGCCGGTGCTGGCAGCGGTGGAGCAGGCCACAAGGGACAAGGGATCGGCTCACGGCGACATCGACGATGGCCGAGACCGGTAGGGTCCGCTGTGCGGACCTTCTGCAATCAACATTACGGACAGTGGTCTGCACAGCGGACCCTACAATCGGGGGCTCGGAATTTCTGCACCGCTACACTACGTCGATTCGTCAGCCATGCAAGCAGGACCAGTGGCTCCGTTGCAGACTACTCCCTGCCCCACCACGCACAGGGCAATGATTGGTCTCGGGCCACCAACCTAGGCTGATCCGCGGGCGATATGGTCGAGTCACCTATGCCCACGGCTTTATCGATCCATCAGGTCATCGGCCTGAGCCCAGGCCCGAAACTGATCGTGCTCGGCGCGGTGCATGGCAACGAGACCTGCGGCACTCAAGCCATCCGGCGCCTGCTGCAAGAGCTTGAGCAAGGCACGCTGTGCATCGAGCGCGGCACCCTGACGATGGTGCCCATTGCCAACCCGCTCGCGTATCAGCTCAAGCGCCGCCACGGCGACCGTAACCTGAACCGCAATATGCGCATCACCGATGCTCCGCAGGACTTCGAGGATCGAGTAGCCAACGTGCTTTGCCCACTGCTGCAAGCCCACGACGTGCTGCTCGATCTGCATTCTTTCCACACCCCCGGCGTCCCCTTCGCCCTGATCGGCCCGCGCGACAACCGCGGTGACCTGCAGCCCTTTTCAAAGGCCGACGCGGAAGAGGCGCTGGCGCTACGCCTGGGTGTCAAACGTTTTGTCGAAGGCTGGCTTGAAACCTATGCCCAAGGCGTGATGGATCGCCAGGCACGCGGCGCCGCCGCGAGCGTCGACTATGGGGTGGGCACGACAGAGACCGTGCGCGGCAATGGGGGCATCGCCATCACCCTCGAATGCGGCCAGCATGAAGACGAACAGGCGCCACGGGTGGCCTACGACGCCCTCCGGCGCACGCTGGCGCATCTGGGCATGGTGACCGACACGGCGCCCTCGCCGACCAACGAGCCCGAAGTCATACGGCTATACCAGGTCGTCGATCGGCTGCACCCGGATGATCGCTTCAGCAGGGACTGGCGCAGCTTCGAGAGTATCAAGCGCGGCGAAGTGCTCGCCTATCGCCACGATTACGCTGAGCTGACCGCCGACAAAGATGGCTGGATTGTGTTTCCGAACCCGACCGCGCAGGTAGATCAGGAGTGGTTTTATCTGGCCGAGGCGTCGGGGCGCCTGGCTCGTTGATGCGGCTTGGCCGCGGCTTCAGCGCTCGTTTCAACAAGGATCTCCCGTCTGGCAGGCCGGGCGCCGGACGCTTGAGCAGCGGACTGACGGCCGCAGAGCTGCCGCGCCGGTATCGCCGCGGATCCGAGCACGCACGAGGACTCCGGCGAGGGGATGGTCCGGCTACGCCCGCTGAGGGCGCCCCAAGGCCGAGGTGACCAAGCAGCCCGTCTCAATCCGCCTCTCACCCGAGGGAGGTGGAGACTTCGATGCGGTGGGTGCGTCGAGGGCGGGGCGGGCGAGCTCGGGATTCTTGGACTGGCGCTGCTGGTTCTATGAGGTTGCTCAGAGGGCGTCGGCGCGACGCCAGCGCACTGGAATCGGACGTGCAATGTGAGACCCCGTGGACGCAAGATCCCACGTGCAGCACACTGTCATCAAGACATTGCCGCGCAAGGAGCGCTGGTCACCTCGATGATCGCGTCGTTCGACGATGAGCTTGCTCGTTTCGGTGCCCCGGCCTGGAGGTATCTCCACTGGGAGGCCGGCGCGACTGGGCAGGTGCTCTATCTGGAAGCGGAGGCCCTGTCGTTATCCGCAACGGGCATTGGCTGCTTCTTCGATCACGCCATCCACGCGCTTCTCGGGCTCGCGGGCGGTCGCTTCAGAATGCTCTATGGCATCGCCATCGAGCGTGCCATCCATGACCCCCGCATCCAGACGCTACCCGCTTATCAATCGTCCCGGAAGTAATGAGAGACCGATCCCGCACAATCACGACCCGGCCTTTCGGGCCGTCAGCCATCCTCTTGCTGCTCACGCTGCTGACTGGTGCGTGCAGCGAGACGCCCGACCCGTCGGCGTATCAAGCCGCCCCCGATGAGAACTGCGGGTGACGAGCAACGCTGAGGACGCAGCTCTCCTGCAAGAGGCGGAGACACTCGACTGGAATGACCTGATCCCCCCCGAGTGGCGCCCCGAGCGGCTGCTCGCGGGTTATGACGTCGACAGGCTGAGCGACGATGACCCGCTTGCCCTCGACCTCATGGAGAGGCTCAGGGCACTCTGGGCCGGGGCACCAGTGGTCGCCGAGCTGGACGGCCGGCAGGTCAGGCTCCCGGGGTTCGTCGTGCCACTCGAGCTGGACGCGAGTGCAATCACCGAACTTCTGCTGGTGCCCTACTTTGGCGCCTGCATCCACGTCCCTCCGCCACCGGCCAATCAGATCGTCCTGGTGACGACCCGTCCCAGCCGCCCATACGAAGGCGGCCTCTTCGACACCGTCTGGGTTGTCGGACGGATGCGTGTCGCGCGCTTCAGCGGCGAGCTGGCTGAAGCCGGCTATCGGATCGAGGACGCACTCGTGAGCCCCTACTAGTCTGGCTGCCCCAGATGCTCGCAGGGGTATCGGACCGGCGCCGACAGAACGCGGGCGATTGCAGGACATTGCAGGGGCAGTTGCGTGACGGCGCGCCGAGCAATCTAACCCCACAAGCGCTCGGGAGCATCCCAGGCTTGCGACGGTGTTTCGGCGGGTGGAGACGTTGCATGGGAGAGCTGACCCATGTGCGGCGCAGACCGTTCGAGCGCCTGATCGGGGTCGGTACCGATATCATAAAGTGCCGTCGATGCCGGTTCGATACCGATACCGACCGCGAAAACTGAGCGACCTCGGATTCTTCGCAGTGGTGCACTAGAATCAGGCGCTATCCGCCCCGCATGGAGTCCGCCGATGCAAGCGCAAGCCTTCGAGACCTTTCTCGCCGAGCACGACCAGGTACGCGCCGGGCTGGAGCGCGCCGCCCGGGCCGCCCCGGCCAAGGACTACGGCATCGTCATCGACATGGCCGCCCTGGTCCTGCTCTTCCCGCTGGTCAGGTTCCTGCTGATCGATATCGGCCTGCCCTGGCTGGCCGCGCTGAAGCGATACTCTGAGGTCCAGCGGCGCCGGGTCGAGGACTGGATCGACGCCGAGGCCCTGTCCCACGGCCTGGACCCGGACGCCCTGGAGGCCGAGAGCCGCGCGCTGATGCAGGAGCTCGAGCAGACCACCGGCGCCGACGCCCGCGGCCAGTGGCAGCGGCTCGCCGAGCTGCTGAAGCCCGGCGACTGAGCCTCGGCGGCGTTTTCCGATGTCGGCCGGATCAGCGATAGCGCATCCGCCACAGACCGAGCCGGCGGATGCGCTAGGCCTGATCCGCCCTACGGTGCCAACACCCGGACCCAGACCGACGCGGCAAGACCCAAGGAGCCCCGGCATGCCGACCCTGAACCTGCAGCAGACAGAGCTCGGCGGCGACCGCTACCGCATCGTCGTCTTCAGCGACCTGCCGTCGATGACCCTCCAGCACAGCGTCGACTTCGACTACCGGCTGAGCGCGGACGACCGGGAGGCGATGCGCTGGTACCTGGAGGACTACCTGGACAAGCCCTTCGCGCCCAACCCGGAGATCGCCGCGCGCAGCGAGGCGCGCATGGCGGCCCTCGGTAGCGCGCTGTTCGAGCGGCTCTTCGACGGCCGCAAGATGATCGAATGGTGGGGCCGGGCCAAGGATCGTCTGCCGGAGCTGCGCATCGAGGTCTCCACCAGCGTCGCCGCCGCCACGGCCATCCCCTGGGAGCTGCTGCGCGACCCGGTCACCGGCACCGCGCTGGCGCTGGAGGCGAGCGAGTTCGTGCGCAGCCACCGCGACGCCAAACGCCAGCCGGCCGTGCCGGCACCGGCTGAGCCGTTGCGCATCCTGCTGGTCATCTGCCGCCCGCGGGAGGACCGGGACGTCCCCTTCCGCTCCGTCGCCGGCCAGCTCGTGCGCGGCTTGAACGACGCCGCCCGCCGCCAGGTGAGCCTGACGGTGTTGCGCCCGCCGACCTTCGAGCAGCTGAGCCGCACCCTCCACGACGCCAACAACGCCGGTGCCCCCTTCCATGTCCTGCACTTCGACGGCCACGGGCTCTATGCCGACGCCGAGGCCCTGAAGACGAGCTTGGGCGACCTGGACGCCCTGCGCTTCGACGCCGGCCGCAAGGGCGCCCAAGGCTTTCTGCTGTTCGAGGACCCGGATTCCGCGACCAACAGCGCCTTCATCAGCGGCACGCGCATCGGCGAGCTGCTGGTCAAGACCCAGACCCCGGTGCTGGTGCTGAACGCCTGCCGCTCCGCCCATGCCGAGACCCCCGAGCACGACGACGCAGCCCAAGACCCGAACCCCGGCGGCGAATCTACTGCTGCTCATGGCACCGCCGGCGCCGAGCCCGCCTTCGGCTCCCTGGCCCAAGAGGTCATGGACGCCGGCGTCGCCGGCGTCGCCGGCGTCGTCGCCATGCGCTACAACCTCTGGGTGGTCACGGCCACGCGCTTCGTCTTCGAGCTCTACCGCGCCCTGGTCCGCGGCCAAGGCCTCGGCAGCGCCGTCAGCCAGGGCCGCAAGCAGCTCCACGCCGAGCCGCGGCGGCGCATCGCCTACCAGGACATCCCGCTGCAGGACTGGCCCGTGCCCGTGGTTTTCGAGGCCGCCCCCATCCGCCTGCTGCCCCAGGCCCAAGAGACTGGCGGCTGGCAGCTGCGGCTCGGCGACGCCGGCCAGAGCGGGTCCGAGATGGGCTACTCGGAGCTGGGCCAGCTCCCGCCGACCCCGGACATCGGCTTCATCGGCCGCGACGAGACCCTGCTGGCGCTGGACCGCGCCTTCGACCGCGACCGCGTGGTCTTGCTGCACGCCTACGCCGGCGCCGGCAAGACGGTCACCGCCGGCGAATTCGCCCGCTGGTACCGACAGACCGGGGGCTTAAGCGACGGCGACGACGACGGCCCGGTGCTGTTCAGCAGCTTCCAGAGCTACCGGCCCCTGGCCCGGGTCCTCGGCGACTTCGGCGAGGTCTTTGCGTCGACGTTGGAGCAGCATGGCATCCACTGGCCCGCCATCACCGACCCGGCCCAGCGCCGCGACCTGGCCCTACAGGTCATGGCCCAGGTCCCGGTTCTCTGGATTTGGGACAACCTGGAGCCCGTCACCGGCTTCCCGGCCGGCGCCGAGTCCGCCTGGTCCACCGCCGAGCAGGCCGAGCTGCTCGCCTTCCTGCGCGCCGCCAAGGAGACCCGGGCCCGATTCCTGCTGACCTCCCGCCGCCCCGAGACCGCCTGGCTCGGCGACCTGCCCACCCGCATCCGGGTGCCGCCGATGCCCATGGCGGAGCGCGCCGCCTTCGCCGAGGCCCTGGCCGCCAAACAGCGCAAGCGCCTGCCCCTGGCGGACTGGCGCCCGCTGCTGCGCTTCACCGAGGGCAACCCGCTGACCCTGCTGATCGTCGTCCGCCAAGCGCTCTCGGAAGGGCTCGGCGAGCCCGACACCGACGCCGCCGCCATCCGTGCCTTCGTCGAGCGCCTGCGCGCCGGCGAGGCCAGCATCGCCGATGCCCAGGACGAGCGCCGCGACCGCTCCCTGGCCGCCTCGCTGGGCTACGGCCTGGACCAGGCCTTCGACGACGCGCAGCAGCGCATCCTCGCGCTGCTGGTGTTCTTTCAGGGGTTTGTCGATGTGGATGTGTTGCAGTTCATGGGCAAACCTGAGTCGGACTGGTCCCTGCCCGCGCTGCGCGGCCAAGACCGCAAACGGCTCCTGCCCCTGCTGGAGCGCGCCGCTGACCTCGGCCTGCTGGAGGCCCTGGGCGGTGGCTATTACCGCATCCACCCGGCCCTGCCTTGGTTCTTCCGCCGGCTGTTCGATGCCTGCTATGCCTGCTATCCCGCCGCCGAGGCCCCGGCGGCCGACCCCGACCCGGCCGACGGCGGCTCGGCAGCGGCACCACCGCCGACCCCAGCCGAGGCCGCCGTGCGGGCCTTCTGCGCGGCCATGGGCCTGCTGGGCAACTACTACCACAATCAATACGGCGCCGGCCGCCGCGAGGTCATCGGCGCCCTGCGCGCCGAGGAGGCCAACCTGCTCCAGGCCTGGCGGCTCGCCCGGCGGCACGGGCTCTGGGACGAGGTCATCGGCGCCATGCAGGGGCTGCGCCCACTCTACGACCAAACCGGCCGCCGCGCCGAGTGGGCGGCGCTGGTCGCGGCGGTCCTGCCGGACCTAGTGGCCGACGACGACGGCCCGCGGCCGGGGCACGAGGACCACTGGGGCCTGGTCACCGAGTACCGGGTCGGGCTCGCCCGGGAAGACCGCGATTGGGCCGAGGCGGAGCGGCTGCAGCGCCGCAGAGTGGACTGGGACGGCGAGCGCGCGGCGCCGCTGCTCGACCGGCCGGTGGACGGGCTCGACGGCGCGGAGCGCAACCGGCTGCGGACGCTGGCGGTGTCACTGAGCGGTCTGGCCGACATACAACGCGAGCAGGAGCACCCGGATTGCGTTGGCGCCTATGAAGAGGCCCTGGCGCTGGCCGAGCGGATCGGGGACAGCGCCGGCGCGGCCAGCTGCGCCTTCAACCTGGGGCACGTCTACACGGGAACTCAGGGTGGTGTCCCGGCCCTCCGCGACCTGGCCAAGGCCGAGCACTGGTACCGCCGCAGCCTAACGCTGAGGCCCGACGGCGACCACCAGGGCCGGGCGAGGTCGCTGGGCCAGCTCGGCGCCATCGCCTGGGAGCAGGCGAAAGAGGCCCAGGCCGGCGGGGACGCCGGGGAGGTCGACAACCGGGTCCGCGCCTCCCTGGGCCATTATCACCAGGCCCTGGACCTGCTGCCTGCCGACGCGGTGAACGACCTCTCCGTGACCCACAACGCGTTAGGGGTCATCTACATGAGCATCGGCCAGCTCGACACGGCCCTCCCGCACGATCAAGAGGACATCCGCATCTGCGAAGGGAGCGGCGACCACTACGGCGCAGCCCGGACCCGCTTCAACGTCGCCATCGCCCTGCTCCAAGCGCACCGCCACGCCGACGCCCTGGACTACGCCCACGCCGCCCTGCACGGCTTCCAGCGCTACGGCGAGCGGGCCCAGCGCGACATCGACGATGCCCAGGCCCTGATCCACCGCATCGAGGCCGCGGCGCAGGGCCGCACCTAGCGCGGCGCACGCCTGGGAACGCCCAGCGGCGCTGGAGCCAGGAGGGTCGCCGATGATGCACCGCGCTGGACGGCCGGCCGTGCACGCGCGCTCGTACCGGCCCGGACGCCGACGGATAGGAGATCCAAGCCACCCTGAGCGTCCAGATGGGATTGGGACTTGAGGTTGGCGGGGGCGGGATGCGCCGTCAACACCCAGCCGCAGGCCTGACAGACGTGGCCAGTAGTGCAATTGCGCGCGTCGCTGTCGCTGAGCCGCGATGGAGCAGCGAACACCCGAGCCAGGATGGTTTGGACTGGTACCCTATGGTCAGGCGAGACGCTGGACTTCGTCGATGATCTCCAGGAGTAAGGCCCCCTTGATGTGGAGCGTCGATCGGACCGGAATGGCTCGCAGCAATGCTTCGACTTCTCGCGATGAACGCTGTCCGCGGCGGATCGAGCGCAGCAGGATGCCAATGGTTCCGTGAGCTGGGATCGACAGTCGTTGCGCGGCCAGCCTTGCCGCCGCGTCGTCTGTCAGGAATAGGCTGTCGTGATGCGTCGAGGCGATCGCCAGGGCCTCGATTTCTCCGGCGTGAAGCGGATAGGTGCCTGCGAGGGCGGCTACCGGAGACGGGATTGGCCGCGTAGGCGCTACGATCTCGCTGTGGGCGCCGATGCGCCCGAGGACGCCGCGACGGTGCTGCTCGACTTCCGAGACCACGGTCGGCGGTATGCGGCACCTACCGAAGTCGGCTAATAGATCCAGCGCGCCGAGCTCATCGAGATGGATCAGCGGCCCGGCATCCAAGACGACCAGGCGTGATGTGAGGCCCTCCGAATCAGTCTCTTCCATGCAAGCCCCAGTCGATATCTTCGCGCACGAAGGTCTCTTGGAGATGCTCGCGGTGGGAGTCGAGGTAGCGTTGCAGCGCCTCGGTGATCAAGGCGTCCAGATCGGTCGCCTCGCCGCGGGCCACATGCTCTTGGGCGCGCCGCAGCAGGGCTTCAGGTATTGCGGTTCGGATGGGGGCATTCATGATCTTCACGCCGAGTCGCGGGTTGGGGCGGGTGGGTGCTCATCGGCTGCCGGGAAAGGACGTCACAGAGCACGCCGTGAGGCGCCCACCGCATCGCTGGACAACGATAGGGGTCCGTGCCTCGCCGTATCCTAATTGCACGGCGACCAGCCGATCAACTCAGGCCCGGAGGCCAGTCGATCCACTCATCGCGAGTGCGCCCTGGGGGGTCTGGTCTTGCCTTTTGACCCTGCCTCATGATTGTCACGCCGCTGCAGTGCAATGGCATCGCCATCGATCGTGCCGTCCATGACCCCCGCATCCAGACGCTACCCGCTTATCAAGCGTCCCGGAAGTAATGAGAGACCGATCCCGCACAATCACGACCCGGCCTTTCGGGCCGTCAGCCATCCTCTTGCTGCTCACGCTGCTGACTGGTGCGTGCAGCGAGACGCCCGACCCGTCGGCGTATCAAGCCGCCCCCGATGAGAACTGCGGGTGACGAGCAACGCTGAGGACGCAGCTCTCCTGCAAGAGGCGGAGACACTCGACTGGAATGACCTGATCCCCCCCGAGTGGCGCCCCGAGCGGCTGCTCGCGGGTTATGACGTCGACAGGCTGAGCGACGATGACCCGCTTGCCCTCGACCTCATGGAGAGGCTCAGGGCACTCTGGGCCGGGGCACCAGTGGTCGCCGAGCTGGACGGCCGGCAGGTCAGGCTCCCGGGGTTCGTCGTGCCACTCGAGCTGGACGCGAGTGCAATCACCGAACTTCTGCTGGTGCCCTACTTTGGCGCCTGCATCCACGTCCCTCCGCCACCGGCCAATCAGATCGTCCTGGTGACGACCCGTCCCAGCCGCCCATACGAAGGCGGCCTCTTCGACACCGTCTGGGTTGTCGGACGGATGCGTGTCGCGCGCTTCAGCGGCGAGCTGGCTGAAGCCGGCTATCGGATCGAGGACGCACTCGTGAGCCCGTACTAGGTCGACACTCCTGGAACACGTCGAGCGCGCGCAGCACATGTCGCCCCGCTAGGCGATCGCGTCGCTTGAACGGAACGGCGCAGCCTATGATGGATTGGGAGCGGCTAACGATCATGGGACGAGGCGAGCCACCCCAGATGATGAAATGCCGCCTCGTCCCTGATCGTTCCCTCACCCCAACCCTCTCCCAGAGGGCGAGGGAGCGAAGGTGCTACGCGATTTTCATGGTAATGGATGACCGCTGCGGTGTTGTTCCGGGCGGTCGCGTCCGCGGGGTGGTGTGCGTGGTAGGCGGCCGCCTTGCCTGGCAATATGCATGCGTGGAAGCCCCCCGCGCCCGAACCCGATTCGAGGTGACCGATGGAAGCACTTCAGCTTAAGACCGTCCAAGACTTGCTCCTATCGTCCGACGAGCGGGTCGAGCTGATCGGTGGCGAAATCGTCCGGCGCCCGATGACGCGGGCGCGCCACGCTCGGGCCCAAAGCCAGGTCAACCGCCAACTGGGTACCTTCGACGATGGAGTGAGGCCGGGTGGCTGGTGGATCTTGACCGAGATCAGTGTCGCCTACGATCTGCACGAATGTCCCTGCCACGACATCGCTGGATGGCGCCGCGAGCGCCTGCCGCGCCTTCCGGACGGGCCGATCGGGCTGCCGCCAGATTGGGTCTGCGAGATTGTCTCGCCCGGCCATGAAAAGAAGGACACCCGGTCGATTCCGCTAGTGCTGCGCCGGCATCGGGTGCCCTACTATTGGGTCATTTGGCCCGAGGACCGGGCCCTCATCGCCTATGCGCTTGACGACGGAGACTGGCGCGTTATCGCGACGCTCAAGGGCGCGGACCGTGCACCGGCCCCGCCATTTGATGCCGTCGAGCTTGACTTGGGTGCCCTGCTCGGCGACGACTAGCCTATCGGACCGGCGCCGACAGAACTCGGTCGATTGCCGGGCATTGCGGGGGCAGTTGCATGACGGTGAGGCGACCAGCGTAACCCCACAAGGCCTCGAGAGACTTTCCAGGCTTGCGACGGCGTTCCGGCGGGTGGAGGCGTTACTTGGGAGATCTGACTCGTGCCACCTTTGACCCCTGCCACCTCTGTGCGCGCAGCTCCACCACGTGCGCCGGCAACGCGACGAGGTCGACGCGCACCTGCGCGCACTCGAGGAGTGAGCTTGTCCGCGCGCAAGCCCTCCGGCGCACGCCCAGGCGTGCTGGCAATCCCAGCCTTCATGAACAAGAATGGGTTTCGCGAGTGTTTGATGCGAGAAATCGGCCGCTCCCGCGATCATGGGCGAGCCGAGCCACCCCAGACCGTGAAATGTCGCCTCGCCCCTGATCGTTCTCTCACCCGCAACCGACTCCCAGAGGGCGAGGGAGCGAACGTGCTGCGCGGATTTCATTGTAAAGTGGGCTCCGTAATGCGCATCTGAGGCCTTCCACAGACGCTGCGCCGATCGCGCCCCCGGCTAGCGGCGGGGCCGATTCGGTATTCTGTACCGGCATTGAGGTTTGAGACATGGCAAGAGCAATCGGTATTGATCTCGGTACGACCAACTCGGCTGTGGGGCTGAAACGGTTGGAGACGGACATCATCCCCAACGCCGAGGGCGAGCTGTTGACGCCATCGGTGGTCGGCTGCTCCCAACGCGGGGGGTGGTCGAAATCGGGGGCGATGATCGTGGGCAAGCACGCCCTGGAGTGGCGGGTCCAGGACCCAGAAAACTGCGTGGTCTCGGTCAAGCGTTTGATGGGGCGAAGCTTCGAGGACGAAGAGGTGCAACGCCTGTTGCAAGAGAGGCGCTACGCCTACAAGGTCAAGCCGCTGGCTGCCGGCTCCAAGCAGAGCCTGGCGGTGGTGCTCGACGGCGAGGAGTACCGACCGGAGCAGATCTCGGGGGAGATCCTCGCCAAGCTCAAACGGGACTGCGAAGCGCACCTCGGCGAGCCCGTCGAGTACGCGGTGGTCACAGTACCGGCCTATTTCAACGACAGGCAAAAGCGCGCCACCCGCATGGCGGCGGCTATCGCTGGGCTCAAGGTTCAACGCCTGCTGCCCGAGCCCACCGCGGCGGCGATCTCCTTCGGCGTGGGCGACCTGGGCGAAGGGGAATCGGAGACCGTCCTGGTGTTCGACATGGGGGGCGGCACCTTTGACATCTCCGTCCTCACGATGACCGAGGGTCGCTTCATCGAGCAAGGCAAGGGCGGTGACATGTGGATGGGTGGCGACGATATCGACCACCTCCTTACCGACTACGTCTTGCGCCAGACGGAGGAGGAAAGCGAGATCGCGAACCTGCGGGAGCTGATCGAGCGGCTTCCCGCCGCGGAGAAGAACCGCTTTCTCGGTGACCTGCGAAGCGGCGTGGAGGCGGCCAAGATCCGTCTCAGCACAGAGCGCTCGGCGGTCATCGAGATCCTAGGGCTGCTCAAGGACGCCGACGGCGACATCCTCGACGTCGAGGTGGAGCTGACCCGCGAGCAGTTCGAGGCGCTGCTGGGGCCGTTCGCCGAGCGCGCCGCGGAGCTCACCCGAGCGGTGCTTGCATCGATTCAGTTCGAGCCGGATTTGATCGATCGGGTGGTGATGGTTGGGGGCTCGTCCTACATCCCGCTCATCGTGGACAAGATGAAAGGGCTGTTCGGCGAGGACAAGGTGCTGGTGCACAAGCGCCCGTTGCTCGCCATCGCCGAGGGGGCGGCCATCCTGGCGCATCGCCTTGCGGATACCTACGAATGTCCAGGCTGCGGGCAGGAGGTGAGCCAGTCGGATCAGCGCTGCGCGGCCTGCGGCTTCGACCTGGTGCAGGATCTCGCGCGCAAGGGGGTCGTAGACATCGTGCATACGACCTCCCACGATTATTACCTGGAGCTGGAGGACGACAGCGACCACCTGCTGGTGGAGCGCAATATGCCCTTGCCGTTCAAGACCCAGGTCAGTTTCCGGCTGGTGCATCCGGAGCAGCGGCTCGCTCACCTGCGCTTCGTCAACCTCGTCAATGACGAGCGCGAGTCCATCGGCGACCTCTGGCTCAGCTTCGACCCTGGTGATGACCGCACGGAGAATGGCTCTACGGAGGAGGTAGGCGAGGTGGTGCTCGACTTCGAGATCGACGAGGACAATCTCATCACCGTGGGCGCGAGCCTGGCGGATCGACCCGAGGTGCGCGTGAGCCGCACCCTCTCCCGAGGCAATGCCGACGAGCGCCTCTTTCTGGAGCTCGAGAGCGCCATTCAGCGGGTCAACGAAGAAGACCACGCCTATTTCACCAAGTACGATTTCCTCCTCCGCTCCAGTGAGATCGCCCGGGCCATCAATCAGGTGATCGACCAGGAAACGGGGGCCGAAGACCTCGAGGCCAGTCGCCGCGCCGAGCAGCAATTGGCTGTCGCGACCGAGCTGGTGGCGCGGGAAGAGAATCCCAGCTCCAATCTGTTCTACCTGGAGGACCTGTTGGCGACCTATGGAGCGCTGCTGGAACAGGACAAGCGAGAGCGATTGAGCAAGCGGATCGAGAAATTCCGCGGCCTCAACCGCACCGGCACGGTCGAGGAAATCCTGGACGCGCGCGACAAAGCACATGACGAGGCCAACAAGTATCCGGCCTTGGGGATCCTCATGCGCGTGGCCGATGCCGCCGAGACCTTGGCGAAGACGGATCCCGCGAAGGCGCCACGCTATGACAAACATGCGCGCGACCTGCGTGATGCCCTGCTTAAGAATGATCTCGAGACCTTCGTGCGTCAAAGCGAAGCAATCATGCCCGAGGTGAGCGCCATCCTCAGAGACAGGGACAAGGCGGAGCTGCGCATCTTCAAGGGGGTGCGTAAATGAGGGACCGGCAGCCGCCTGGCGTATGATCGAGTGCCCGGTTTGCGGCAAGGGCGGAGTCGACGAACAGGCAACCCGGTGTCCCCAGTGTCACGCTGACCTGGAATGCTTTGCGCTTCTCGATGCCCTCCACGAGGGGGAGCCGGTGTCGTCGCCGGAGGCCCAGGATGTCCAGGATGTTCAGGACCAAGTCCGGGCCGGCGGCCCTGCGCGAGAGATGCGGGACGACGGCGGGGTCAGCCGAGGCGCGCGCTGGGGTAGGCCGCTGCTCGTCCCAGTCATGGGCCTGGTCCTGTCGATGCTCTTCGCGATGCTCGTCCTGCAAATGCTGGTCATCCGGCAGTTGCCCGCAGAACCGCCGGTCGTCCAGGCACGGGAGCCGGACTCTACGGCGGCCGCGCTCCAGGCCATGGTCGGCGGGATTGCGCAGCTCGCCGACCGTCTCGAGGCCCTCGAGGGACAGCTCAGCGACCTGCGCGCCAAGCAAGCCGAGACCTTGGAGCAGGCGAGCGCTGCCAGCCGGCGGGTCGCACAGGTCGCTGCGCTCGTCCAGGGGGGCCGGGACGAAGCGGTCCCGCCGCAGTCAACGGCGGCACAGTCGCCCACACCGGACGCGCCGGCCAGGGAGACCGCCCCCGGCCGCGACACGACGCCCGAGGTGGCGTTGCATCACCACCTGCGCCCTAGCGACACCCTGTGGTCGATCGCCAAGCGTTACTATGGGCACGGATGGCTCTATCCGGTGCTGATCGCACAAAACCCCGGCCTCGGCGTCTACCACGATGGCACCGGCACGCTGGGCCTCTTCGCGGACTCGGCACAAGCGCTCAATTTATATCGGCGAATCACCCCGCAGGGGGCAGAGGGCCGGTTTTTTCGCTACCAGGTGCAACCGGGCGATGACTGGCGCGGGCTCGCCAGTCGTTTTCTCGGTCGGCCGGACCGTGCCCCGGAGCTGATGGCGCCCAATCCGGGCAGCGATTTGGCTCCGGGGAGCCGAATCCTGATTCCTCTCGAATAGCGGCGAGCGCGCCCATCAGCAGCGGGTGCGGGTCGCCACCCCGACGGATGAATCTACTACTATGAAATTCGGGCAGCACGTTCGCTCCCTCGCCCTCTGGGCCCCTCTGGGCCCCTCTGGGAGAGGGTTGAGGTGAGGGAACGATCAGGGGCGAGGCGACGTTTCGGTATTCGGGGTGGCTCGCCTCGCCCCATGATCGTTAGTTCAGGTGAAGAGTGACGGTATCTCGTTGATATGGCACAGTCCCGTAAGGTCAAAGGTCCTCCGCTCGAGCTGGCGCTGGAGCGGGGCGAGAAATTCTTCCAGAAAGGGAATTTCCCCCTGGCGAAGCGCGAATTCGAGGCCGCGCTTGCCTTCGGGGTGAGCGAGGCGCAGGCGCAGGCGATCGAGGGCAAGCTCGAGGTCTGCGCGCGGGAGGTCAGGGTCTGGGAGGGGCGCGAAGCGGTCAAGCGCGCGAGAAAGCTCGAGAAGAAGGGCCAGTGTCGGGCGGCTCTGGAGCAGTTCGAGAAGGCCCTGGCGATCGAGCACCAAGGCTGGATCGAGGAACGGATCGCAGCGCTGCGGCTCGCCCTCAACCAGGCCGAGGCGCGCAACCTGCTCGAAGCGGTCGCGGAGAATGAACATCCGCAGGTGCGCCTCGAGGCCTGCGACAAGGCACTGACCGCGGGTGCCGACCCGACCGTCGCGGAACAACGGGCCAACTGCCTGGTCGAGCTCCAGCGTTTCGACGAGGCCATTGCCCAGTATGCGACGGCGCCGCCATCATCGGATCTCTCCCGCTATCGCCACGGCTATGCCTGTGCCGCGGTCGGCCGTTACTTGGATGCGCTCGCGTCCTGGCAGGGGATCGAGGCCGCGCCAGAGGGGCTGGCGGGGCAAGTGGAGCAGCTGCTCCCCTTCGCCTGTCGTGAGGCGGATCGCTCGATCTCTTGTCGGATCAATACCGATGGCTACGGCGTCATCATCGGGCTGGCGCGGCGCATCGACCCGGCAGAGAAGAGCCCCAGGCTCGAGGCGTGGGAGGCGCACGCTACCTGCCGCCAGATCGAGGCGCTGTGGCAGCGGGAGCTCTTTGACGAGATGTTGCCTTTGCTGCCTTCGCTGGGACAACCACCGGAGCGGGCCGCGCTTGCGATTCATGCCAAGGTTAGCTTCAAGCGAGCCGAGCGTGATCCGGCGCATGTGGAATCCGCCATCGGACTTTGGCTAACTTCGGTGTACGATGATGGCCTGCTCGATGCGCTGGCCGTCCATCGTGTCGCGCCGGCACCCCTTGACCGGCAAGCCATGCGCGACCGTCTGGTGGAGCGGCTGGGCGCCCTTGTGAAAGACCATGCCAAGGAAGGGCGGCTTTCCTCCCGCGTCCAGGGCATCTGGCGGATGGAGGAGCGCATTATCCGGCAGCTCTCGCAGCTCCCCGTGCACGGAGTGCCACCGGCCGGCTATCCTTGCACCCCCGGCTTTGCAATCCGCCATGGACTGGCGGAGCAGATCTTTGCGTTTCTGGATGCTCAGCCCAGTCCGCCGCCCCCCGGCCCAACAACCGATTCGGGCATCGACCTGCACGAGCTGCGCGCCTACTTCGGCCCGACGGGACAGGCCATGATATGCATGGAAGCGGGGGAGGAAGAGCGCGCCTTGGCGACGCTCCCGCGGGAGACCGACACTGATCTGGTGCGCTACTGCCGGGAGCGCATCGCGCTGGCTTGCGGTATCGCCAAGGCCCGCCGCGGAGAATCGCAGATCAAGCGTCACTTTCTTGATGCCCTGCCGCTGCTCCAGGCCGAGCCCAAGCGGGTACAGGAGATCCTGGATCTGGCCTACGCGGACAAACCTTCTGCCTTCTTCGAGGGGCTGGCCGACGCCCTGGAGGCCCTATGCGATCGCATCGACCACCCCGGCCTCCCTCAGGCCACGGCGCACGTCATGGGCATCAAGGCTGTCGCCATGCTGAATCGGGGAGCGAATCCCGCAGTCGTCAAGAAGCTGTTGGAGCGGGCGCTGCAAATCTTCCCCGAATCCGAGCTTGCCGGATCGACTTTGGATGCCCTCGAGGAGCGGCGGATCAGCGACGACATCGAAAAGGCATTCAAGCGTCAGAATCCCGTGCGCGCAGCGCGATTGGTGCGGACCTCTAACGATACCCACAATCGCGACTATTTCTACCAGACCATCGAGCTGTGGTATCAACAAGCGCTGGCGATGAAGCCCCCGATGAAGGCGGCGCTCCTGGCTGAACTCCACGAAAGCTGTAATATCGTGGATGAAGGCCATCCTCTGGCAAACAAGATCGCGGATGCGATCACTGAGCTTCAGAACCCATGACGAACCCCTTCGCCATCCTATCTCTCGGCCCCGCGGCCACCAAGCGCGAAATCTTGGCGGCGGTCGCCACGGCATTACGCGCCGGGCGCTTCGATGCGCGCGTCATCGCCGAGGCGCAAAAGATCCTCTTCGATCCTTTCGCGCGCACCGTTGCCGAATTCGAGCATAGCCTTGACGCGTGCGGCCCCTCGCAGAACCAAGCGTCCGAGCTGATCGGAGAGAACGATCAGCCGCGACTTGAACGGCTCCGTTGAGTGACGGCGAAGAAAGAACGGCTCAGGGACAAGCTGATCGAGATCCAAAGGGGAGCGATCGAGTTGAGCGCCCGGCTGGAAGCCCACAAGCGCGAGACGCTGGATAAGGAGAACGATCTGTTCCTGGAGCTCGTCGGCGTGCTTGACGCTTTCGAGAATGTGCTCAACAACCTGAACCTGGATTCCCTCGACAAATCGAACAAGCGTGCGTTCAAGAGTGTCGGCGCGATTGAACGAAAGCTCAGACGTCTGTTGGAAGCACGCGGCATCGAGCGGCTCGAGTTTCCCGATGGCCGAGCCCAGCCCGGGCGCTGCAAGGTGATCGAAACCCAGACCACGGACGAGATGCAGGAGGGGGCCATCCTAGCGGTCGTGCGCAACGGTTATCGCCGCAGCGAGCATATTCTCAGGCCGGCGGAGGTCATCACCGCGTCGAGGAGCCGAACAGCGTCCGAACCGCAGCATGACGGATAAGGCTTGAGAGTGACGTGCTCACGAGCACCGCGGAACAGCGATTCCCTCGTCAGTACCTAGACCGTCGCCTAACGATCATGGAGGGGCTGTCCCCACCCCGGAAAATGAAAGATCCTCAGGG
>CAZOWL010000074.1:0-22247 GCA_964583605.1 uncultured Chromatiaceae bacterium
GGGAAACTCGATCCTGAGGGGGCGGGCCATGCTCGAACCTTCGCGCGCCAGGGGCGAAAGACAAGACCTGACCCCGGGAATTCTCGGCCTGGATGATTTGTAGCATGCAACTTGCTTTATCTGTAGCGCCGCCCGAATCCCACCCTGCCACCGACTTTCAGGATCAGCAATAGCAACGGCGCGTCGTGCTGCCGTCGAGCTCGAACAGGGAAAGCCAAGGACTGAGAAGCACATGCTGAAGAACGAGATCCAGACCTGCAGGGAGCGCATCGAGCCTGCGCTCGAGGCGGCTGGCTGGGATTTCCAAGCGCAGCTCAAGATCGGACCCGGCCGGGTCAAAATGCTATCTGCGACGCGCCCTCCCGGTACAGAAAGGCTTCTCCGCCCGCAACCTCGCCTACATGCGGAGCTCCTTCGCCTGGCCAGACGAGCAAATCTTGCAGCAGCTTGCTGCAAGAGCTCCCTGGGGGCACCACCAGGTCGTGTTAGAGGGGGGTCAGCCGATGCGAGGCGGCGTCTGTCTCCCGGCGTCGCCTTATCGGGAGTCGGCTGCTGGCACCTGATCGGTTCCCTGTGGCTCATTCTCGCCTAACGATCATGGGGCGAGCCGAGCCACCCCAGACGATGAAAGGTCGCCTCGCCCCTGATCGTTCCCTCACCCCAACCCTCTCCCAGAGGGCGAGGGAGCGAAGGTGCTACGCGATTTTCATGGTAACGATCATGGGGCGAGCCACCCCAGACCATGAAATGTCGCCTCGCCCCTGATCGTTCCCTCACCCCAACCCTCTCCCAGAGGGCGAGGGGGCGAACGTGCTCCGCGAATTTCATGGTAAGGGTGCCGCGTCCGCTGCCTGTTGGAGCCGATCGAGAAGATCGAAGTCGATGGCGCCAGTCGCCTCCAGCCCCTGGCTCGTCTGAAAGCGACGGATGGCCTCGCGCGTCAGCGGGCCGAGGAGCCCATCGATCGGCCCTGGTGTGAAGCCGAGGTCGGCGAGCTGCCACTGGACGAGCTGCACGAGGCGATCGGTGATCTGCGGGGCGTCGAGACGCGTCGGCATCCCGTCGACGCGGATGCAGCGCACCAGGCTTACGGCCTCGTCGCTCGCCTGATGGCGGAACAGATAGGGCTTATCGACGTCGCAGACGCTCGACGCAGCCGGGCGCTCGCCGGCGTCATCGGGCCGTCCGTCCGGTATCGGCTCATCGGCTCGAGGTTCGTCGGCAGCCTTCGAAGGCTCCTCGCCGGCTATCAGAGGAGGTCCGGGCTCGGGCTGCAGCACCGGCGTTGGTGTGGATCCCGCTTCCGTCACGGGTGCCGATTCGGGGCCAGGCGAGGATTGCGGCGGCGACGCGGGCTCAGGCTTCGTCTCGGTCTCGGTTGACCGCGTCATCGCGGTCCGTGAGGGTGGCCCCATCTGATCGTTGACATCCGCCGGAATCGCCGCCGACCCGCCCGGCGCGGCTGGCCGATCCGACCTCTCGCCCGGCTCCGCGCGTTCTACGCGACTCTCTTTCGCGGACCACCTCGGCCATTGCGGTGCGGCGACGATCAGGAGACCGGTGAGGCTCGCGATGATGGCGAGCCAAAGTCCCCCGCTGACCGTCCAGGCACGTAGCGTGCGATCAAGGTCCGGCAGGGGTTGCTGCGCGAGGGCCCGAAATATCGTTGTGGCCCGGATGCGCGCCCGGCCAAGGGCTCGATCTGCGGCGCGCAGGATGCGGGCGGCGAGCCAACGCCAGGCGATGATCGTCGGGCGCACCAGGCGGAGGAGGTCCCCGGCGGGGACCGATTCGATCACGGTGGCCGGGGCGCGCGGCCTGGATTGGGCGAGCAGCGCGACCGGCAGGGCCAGCACGACGGCGGCCAGGATCAGGCCGGCATCCGTCAGCCAGGCGCCGGGGGAACCGAGCACCAACGGATAGAGCAGCACCAGGGTCGGCAGTGCGGCCCAGGCGACGACGGCCCATTTGAGCTCCGACCGCGGCGCCGGACGCTGGCTCCAGATGATCCACAAGAGCCGCGCCATCAACCAGGCCGTGGCCAGCGTCGTCAGCGCAATCGGCACGCCGAACCAGCTCCAATCGATCCCAGTCAGCGCCGGCTTGACGACGTATTTGGCGACGGCGCCACTGGTGAGTGGCACGGCGGCCAATGATAGGGCAAGCCAGGTGATCCCGATCAGCACGAAGGGCTGCGCCGGGGCCGATCGGCGTAGTCCGACGCCGAGGAACAAGCCGCCCTTTGTGAGGGCATGGTGGCCGGCATAGAGGGCGAGTCCCACTGTCGCCAGCGGTGCGACGCCCGGCTCCATCAGCATAACGCCAAGGATGAGGGCCATCAGCCCCATCTTGCTGATGCTGGAATAGGCGAGGAGGGTCTTCGGCTCCGATTGCACCAGCCCGATTGGGATCGCGACGAAGGCCGTCAGGAGCCCAACGAAGATGAACAGGAGTCCCCACTCCGGCAGTGCGATGGCCCCGACGGGCAGGTAACGCAGCCAGCCGAGGATGGCCACCTTGATCATGGTGCCGCTCAAGACGGCGCTCGCCGGGATCGGCGCGGCCGGATGGGCGAGCGGCAGCCAGACATGCAGCGGCACGAGGCCGGCTTTGACGGCGAGCCCAAGGAGCAGGAGCGCAATCGTGAGGTCGTCGAGTGTCGCCAATTCATCGGCCGATGGACTGAGCGAGCCCGTCTTGGCCGCGATCAGGACGATGGCGGCGAACAGGGTTACCTCGGCGCAGAGGGTAAGCACCAGATACACCTTGCCGGCGCGCAGCGCGGCGCGGTCCCCATGGTGGATCACCAGGCCGTACGAAGAGAGCCCCATCAGGGCGAAGCCGGTGTAGAAGCCGATGAGGTCGTGACTGACAATCAGCCAAATGTTGCCGGCCATGGCCAGCAGGAAGAAGATCGAGAAGCGGCTGGCCTGGGGATCGCCGCGCATCCCGGCCCAAGCATAGACGCCGGCGACGAGCCACAGGATCGCTGTAAAGAGTAGGAAGATCCGACCGATCTCATCGAGCCTGAATGAGGCACCGGCGAGCAGCCAAGGAAGCTCGAGCTCGGTGCCGATCGGGACGAGGAGGGCCGCGCACAGGGCCGGGACCGCGGCGAGGGCCGGACTCCAAGGCACGCGCTTGTGCACGGCCGGGATGGCCAGGCCGAGCGGCAGGGTCCAGGCGAGGATCAGCAGGATGTCCATCCGAGGCCATCCAGCTGGGTTGCCGTAGCGGCGCAGCGCGCCATGACGCGCACTTGGGAGGGAATAGTCGGCTCCCGCATGCCGTTGTCTCGCTCGGCTTCGCGGCTCATCGGCCGTCGTACTCCCGGTCGGCGATCAGCGTGGCCCACTCGAGCGGCGTGACGGGTGCTGAGGCAAAGAGTCCGGCCAGGACAGCCAGCAGGGCGGTGATCATCGGTGGCCACAGCAGCGCCCCGGCGATCTCGAAGCGCCCCGTCGTGTGGTGCTCGTGAGGCCAGTGCCGTGGCGGCGGACGGAACCAGACGCGGAACAGGATGGGCAGAAAGTAGGCGGCATTGAGAAGGCTGCTGGCGATGAGCACGAGCAGGACCCAATTGGCGCCGGCCTGGACGGCCCCGAGGGCGATGTACCACTTGCTGATGAAGCCCGCAAGCGGCGGTACGCCGATCATGCCCAAGGCGGCCACGGTGAAAGCGAGACTCGTCCAGGGCAGGCGTCGGCCGACCCCATCCATCTCGCTCACCTTGTGCACGCCCAGCGATTCGGCGTAGTTGCCGGCGCAAAAGAAGAGGGTGATCTTCATCAGACCCTGGTGGACCATGTGAACAAGACCACCGATCGTGGCGATGGGGCCGAAGATCGAGGTGCCCAGGGCGATATAGGAGACCTGGCTCACCGTCGAATAGGCCAGCCGCCGCTTGAGCCCGTCCTCCAAGAGGGCCTTGAGAGAGCCGTAGAGGATGGTGGTCGAGGCCAATACGCCGACGACTACGAGCAGCCCGTGCTCAACGGCGAATTCCACGCCATAGACGTCGTAGACGACGCGCACGATCCCGAACGCACCGGCCTTGACGACGGCCACCGCATGCAGCAGCGCGCTCACTGGGGCAGGGGCGACCATCGCTTGAGGGAGCCAGCCGTGCAAGGGCACGAGCGCCGCCTTGACACCGAGGCCAGCAAGCAGGACGAAGAAGACCACGACCAGGACGGGCTCGGTCGCCTCTGGGACCTCGCCGAGCAGTCCGCCCTGCGTGAAGTTGACGGGTCCGATCAGCGTCTGCAGCCAGATGGCCCCGACGAGCAGCACGGCACCACCGCCGACTGTATAGGCGAGATAGACCCGGGCGCCGCGAGTGGCGTCCGGCGTGCCGCGATGGGCGACCAGCGGGTAGGTCGCAAGGGTCAGGATCTCGTAGAAGATGACGAAGGTCAGCAGATTCCCAGATAGGGCGATGCCAACCGTGGCCGAGACGCACAGGCTGAAGAACCCGAAGAAACGGCTGCGGTTCGGCGAACCCTCGAGATAGCCGATCGCATAGATCGTGGTCACCATCCACAGGATGGTCGATAGGGTCACGAACAAGACCGACAACGCGTCGGCATTCAGAACCAGCTCGAGTCCCGGGGCCAATGTGAAGCGACTCTCGTAGGTGAAGCCTTGGTATACGCCCCAGATCATCCAACCGACAAGGCCCAATTTGATCGATGCGCCGGCGATGTTGAGGACGGTTCGCGCCCGCCGGCTCTCCTCCCTCAAGGCGAAGATGATCAGGCCAGGGATCAGCGAGGTCAGCACGATGGTGGCTGGCAGCCACGAACCTGAGCCCGCGTTCATGGCCGTCCTGTCTCGAGGCCCAAGAGACCCCAGATCGGTTGCGCGGCAAGACCCAGGCCGAGCGCGGCGAGTATTCCGAGCAGCATCGCTGGTAGCTCGGTGCGAGGATCGGTCACGAAGCGGTAGGGTGTCGGCTCACGATTGAAGGCGTGGCTCAAGAACCGAAAGATGTAGGCGGCCGCGAGCAGTGTTCCGACCATGACGACCGCTACCCACCACCAATGGCCCAGCGCCATGGCCTGTTGGATGAGTATCCATTTGGCGATGAAGGTGCCGCTAGGCGGCAGGCCGATCAGTGCGATGCCGCTTAGGCCAATCGCCAGCGTCGCGGCGGGCAAGCCCTGAGCGGCGCCGCCGAGCTCCTCGACCCGATCATGCCCGGCAGTCTGCTGTACGATGCCGGCGGCGAGGAAAAAGCCGGCCTTGGCGAGGCCGTGCGTCACGGCGAGCAGGACGGCCGCCGCGATCAGATCATCGCGGGCCGGGCCGGCGGGTGCGGCAGTGATCAGCGGCAAGAACAGGAACAGATAGCCGATCTGGGCGACGGTGGAATAGGCCGCGAGCAGTTTGAGCCGTGCCGCCTGCAGGGCCTGCCAGGAGCCCCAGAGAACAGCGCCGGCCCCTAGCAGGCCGAGCAGGTTCGCGGTGGCCCCGCTGATCGCTGGAGCGAATACGTCTAGCCAAAGCCGTAGGACCAGATAGAAGGAGGCCTTGACGACCAGCGCAGAGAGTATGGCGCTGACCGGGGCCGGGGCATTGGCATGGGCCGGTGGGAGCCAGAAATGCAGCGGGAAGAGCGCGGCCTTCAGCAAGAGGCCGCCGATCATCATCGAAAAGGTGATCGCCGCGATCGGGCCAGGTGTGATGGCCTCGGCGACGAGGTCGAGATCCAGGACCCCGTAGGCCGTATAGACGAGCGCGACGCCCATCAGGTACATCATCGAGCCGAGCAGCCCAACGAGCAGGTAGCGGAGGTTGGCGACCAGCGCGTCGCGGGTTCCGGTCAAGGCGCCCAACGCGGCGGCAGTTAGACCTACGAGCTCGAGCGTGACATAGACGTTGAAGAGGTCTGCGGAGAGGAAGAGGCCGTTCAACGCAGCCCACAGCAACAGCCAGAGCGGCCAGAAGTGCCGACGTCTCTCGGCATCATGGAAATAGCCCCCGGCATAGATGCTGACGGCCAGCGCGACGAGGCCGGTCATCGCCAGGAGGGCGGCTGATATCCCATCGGCCTGCAGGGCGATCCCGAGCGGGGCGCCCCAGTCACCAAGCTCGGAGCGCAACCGGTCCCCCGACCACACGGCCGCCGCGATCATCAGACCGCCGGAAGTGGTCAGCAGGCTTGCGACGAGCCCGACGGCCGGTCCCGATCTCGGGGCCGCCGCGGCTGCGATCGCACCGAGCAACGGCAATGCGACGACGACGGGGAGCAGGTCAATCATCGTCGTCTCCGGCCCGTTGCCCGAACGATATCGCGAGCGCGGTGGCACTCACCGCGACGACGATGCCGGTCAGGACCAGGGCGTGCGGGATCGGGTCGGGCGGCATGGCCGTGCCGCGGTAAGCGATCGCCACCAGGACGAGGAATACGCCGCTGCCCATGACATTGATCGCGATCAGCTTGCGCAACAGCGGCGCGTGCATCAGGAACGACCAAAGGCCGAGGATGAAGAGCAGCACACCCGCCCCGACGTACAACAACGGCGTGGTCATCCGGTCAGATCTGCTCCGCGTTCGTCGTCTCGATGATGGACTGGCGGCGAGCCGCCGAGATAGGCCGCGGCGAGGGTTGCGCCAATGGACAAGGTCGCGGCCGACTCGATGGCCAGGATGAGCCACTTGGCACTGGCCTGCGGATAGGTGAGGAAGCCCAGGCCGGCGGCCATCGTCCCGAGACCGACGGCGGTGAAGACGAATACGCCGAGGACGAGGCCGACGCGCAGCCACGATGTTGCTGGCAAGGTGGCGCGCGGATGGCCGGCCAGCGCCATCATCACGCCCGCGGCCCCCAACAGCGCACCGGCCTGAAACGCCCCGCCCGGCGCGTGGGCGCCCACCCAGAGCAGGTAGCCACTCGTTAGGATCAGCAACGGGACGATCCAGGTGACGAGACCACGCAGGACAATCGCCGCCGGTTGATAGCCCTGCGGCGCGGGGCCGAGCGACCAGATGCCCAGGATTGCGCTGAGGAGCACGGCCAGCTCGAGCAAGGTGTCGTAGGCGCGAAAGCTCAACAGGACGGAGGTCACCGGGTTGCTGACGCCGGTGCGTGGCACGGCCTCCAGTGCGATCTGCGCCAGTCGCTGGCCGGGGTCAGCGATGATGGCCTCCGAGAATATCCAACCTAATAACGCGAAGAGCACGGCGCAGAACAGGGTGACGACTGCCGGCATCAAGGCGCGTCGGGCCATCAGGAAGGGTCCCCAGTCGGCGTGCGCTTGGCCTCCGCACGGCGCGCGGCCACGCGCCGTGCTGCCGCGAGCATCAAGGCGCCGCCGAGTCCGGCACCGATGCCGGCTTCGGCCAGGGCCAGGTCTGGTGCGCGAAGACGGGCCCAGATCAAGGCCAGCATGAAGCCGAAGGCGATGAAGAGGATTACGCCTCGGCGCGGCTCGTGGCTCGTCAGTGCGGCGACGGCCAGGCCGAGTAATGTCGCAATGAGCAGGAGATCGAAGGCCGCCAACAGGGTGTTCAACGGGCGTCCTCCCCGTCACCGCGTAAGGAGCGCTTCGCGATTAGATGGGCGCCCGTCGCGCCGGCGCCGAGCACCAGGATCCAGATCAAGACCAGCTTGATGCCGTAGAGTAGGCTCGGTGCGTTGACGATCAGCCCGAGAACGATGAAGCCGAGCCCAGTGTTGTCTGCCTTCGTCAACGCGTGCAGGCGACTCAAGCGGTCTGGCAGACGGGCGAGACCCAGCGTGCCAGCGAGGAAGAACAAGGTACCGGTCCCGAGGAGACCGGCCGAGAGCCAATCGAGCGGTGTCATTCGGACCCCTCATCGCCGGTGCGCCGCCGCGTGAAGGCTGTCACCGCGACGGCCGCAAGGAGCGCGAAGACCAAGGCGACATCGATCAGCGCAGGCACCGCGACGACTGGCGCCAGGACGAGAAGCACGGCGATGCCCGAGGTCCCGAGGAGCTGCGCTGCCATCATGCGGTCGGACGGGGTCGGTCCGATGACGATCCGCACCAGGCCTGCGGCGATACTTGACAGGAGGACCAGCGCGGTGGCGAGCATGAAAAGCGTCATGTCTGCCGCTCCAGGCCTGGACCAGAGGGGTCGGCCTGCGTTCGCGACTGGCCCCGCTCGACGTCCTCGCCGAACAGCGCCCCGACGCGCCGCTCGAGCGCCTGCAGGTCGCCGTCTACGTCGGCCTGCGCATCGAGCGTATGCACCCGTAGGCTCGTGCCGCGTAGGTCAGCGCTCAGCGTGCCCGGGATGAGGCTGATGCAGTCGAGAAACAGGACCTGCGCGGCCGGGCTCACGAGCCTTATCTGGTAGTCTCGCACGCCGGGCGCGACCGGCAGTCGGGGCGAGACGACGCGCACGGCGATGTCGACTCCGCCGCGCAAAGACTCCCAGAGGAAGAAGGGAACGAAGCCGATCAAGCCCCGCGGGGACAGCGGTCGCCCGCTCGATTGCGAGAGCTGCAGATGGGCCCAGCTGGCGGCCGTGACAGCCGGGATGCCGATCAGCCAGGATGCTGGATCGGTCCCGGCGATGACTAGCCAGGCCGCGGCAAAAAGGCCGCCGCGAGCCACGATCTTGCCGGCGCGTGCGCCGATTCGCTCCCGCATTTGCCGTCTGCGCGTCGTCATTGGTACCAGGGCGCGGCGTGCGCTCCACCCGCCGACACCACGGCGAGCCTCAGCGACGGACTCCCTCCTGGCGCACCGCGCAAATGACTCATCTGTGTAGTCTCTGAGATCCCAGACTAGGGCTTGAGACTAGGGCTCCAGCACACGCAGGACGGCATCGTCGGGCAAGCGGCGCACCAATGGCTCGAGTGCCAGCAGTTCCTCCGAGAGACCGGCGAGGGCCGCGGCGGCCTCTTCGTCGCTGCGGTGCAGGCTGTGAATCAGCACATACCAGGGGCGCCCACGATGCGTCTCCTCACGGTAGTACATCCGATCGGGTAGGTCGTCGCGGCCGGCGAAGGCGCGCAAGCTCTCGGTGTTGAAATAGCCGATGAGTTGCAGGGCGTAGGGGCGATCGCCGACCTGGATCGCCTGGTCGTCGGTTTGTGCTGCGCGGGTTAGGTCGGTCGGCGCCTGCGGCGGGGCGGCGGTCGGCTCCGTCTCCTTGCCGCGCGCGGTTGTATCCGTCGTCGGCGCTGGTGTGTCGGCCGGTGTTGGCGCCGCGCTGCTTCCCGGGTCGCGGGACGCTGCCGGATCACCGCGAGCGGTATCGGGCCTGGCCGCCGGTTCGTCGGGACCGATCTCATCGCCCGGGCGCGTCGTGGCCGCCTCGGTCGCATGATCGGACGATACCTCGTCTGCCGGCGATCGCTCGGGCTCCTGCCAGGCCTGGGCCTCGGTCTCGGTGAGGCGGCGCAGCAGCGCGTCGGTCTCTGAGGCGACCTGCTGCTGCTCCTCATTGAGTCGCGCCAACGCGGTGGCCGCCTGCTGCTGCTTTTCCTCGAGGCGCTCGAGAGTGGCGGCAAGCGGCGCGATCTCCGCGGTCGCCCGCTCATCGATCCGCGCGACCGACGCGGCGATCTCGGCCACCGTCGCGCTCAGGGCGACGAGGCGCTTGGGTATCTCGTCATCCAGCGTGGCCCGGGCCGTCTGCCCGGCCTGTGCCTGGGCCTGTCCATGCTCTAGGGCGGCCACTTCGTTTGACAGGGCACGCAGGCGAGAGTCGGTGTGCCAGTAGAAGAGTCCGAAGGCGACGATGACGAAGAGAGCTAGGCCTAGTATCGCGCGGAGGTGGGCGCCGGATTGTCGCCGCAGCTGCTCCGCGACCTCTTCCTCTTGGCCCTGCCTCGCCCGTTGCAGCAGGACGGCGGTGCGCCGGCGGTCGTCGTCGACGTCGGCAATACGCTCGACCAGAGAGCGCTCGATCTCCTCGAGACGTTGCTGGTGCGCGGTCAGCTCCGCCGCGAGCGTTGCGATCGTGACATCATCGCGGGCGTGGCCGGCGGTCGCATCCGGACCCGTCGCCGTCACTCCATTATTGGTCTCCATCGACACGCCTCCGCTGATCGGTCGAATACACGGGACACCATGATCCCTCAGCGACACCACGGCCATCAAGCGGGCGCTGGGTGTGCGCTCGGCGTCTGCACGACGAGACCACGTTGCTGGAGCGCCCGCTCCCAGGCGCGTGCCTTGTCCGCTAGCCTCAGGCCGGCGTAGGCGGGGCTCGTCGAAGGTAGCCGAATCGTCTCCAGGCGCTGGCTCCGCGGCGCCAACAGTGGACGCACGCGCCGAAGGTATTCGCGCTCGGCGGTGGCGCCGTTGAAGGCGACGATGCCAATGCTCGGATACTTAGCAAACATGGCGCCGAAGTCGTTGACGCGGACGCTGTCTGGGAGAATCCGCGCGTCCGAGCTACCGCGACGCTCGCACTCGGCAATCACGTCCCACAGCGCAATCCCGTTTGCGATCAGCGCGGCGGCGCGCTCGGCGTAGCTAACCTGTGGCGTCAGGCCGAGTAGCCCTGTCATGATGGGCCAAAAGGCGTTGCGGGCATGGCCATAGTACTGTTGGTGCTGCAGTGATGCCTCCCCCGGCATCGAGCCAAGGATCAATATCCCCGGCTGGCCGCCGATGATTGGCGGCAAGCCGCGCTTACGATCGCGCACGAGTGGTTTCTAGTTCTATCTGAACACGGATTCTGTCAGCATGGCGTCACACCACGGCGCTCACAGCGCGGGTGCCGTCTTGCTCGGCGCGACCCTCTCGGCTTGCTCGGCGATGCGCCGCGGCAGGCCGCGCATCACGAGTTGGTGAGCTGGAGCCAAGGCGTACCAATAAAGGAGTCCCCACACCCCGGCGGGATGCCAGTAGGTCGTGACGCTGATCTCGGTGCGATCGGCCGCGAGCGTCTTGAGAGCCAGCTCGAGCACGCCAGCGCCAGGCGCGCGCATGCCAAAACGCAGTGTCAGCCGTTGCTGCGGCTCTATCGCCACCACGCGCCAGGAATCGATCATATCACCGACGCGGAGCTCCGAGGGATGTCGTCGGCCGCGTCGCAGGCCGGGGCCGCCGATGATCCAATCCAAGACCTCACGGGTACGCCAGAGCCAGTTCATGTAGTAGTAGCCGTGAGGTCCGCCGATGCTGGATACCTGCTTCCAAACCGCTTCGATGGGGGCCTCGGCGACGGCCGTGCCGCGGATGCGCTTGGCGTAATAGCTGTAGTCCGGGCGGTAGTCGCGGAACATCAGTGAACCTTCGGTCCAGCGCGACGCAACGGCGTGCGTGCGCTCGGCCTCGAGCGTCGCCATCACGGCGGAACGGAAATCGAGCAACTCTTGCGGGACGAGCGCTCGTGCGGCCGCATCGTCGGCGACGATATCGTGGGCGAGGCCCTCGATCAGGGCGCGGGCGATATTGGTTGGGACAGAGGTGACGAGCCGCAGCCATTTGGCCGAGAGGCCCGGCGTCAGCACCGGCACTGGGATGATCACCAGCGGCTTGTCGAGGAGCTTCGCAAGCTCACGCATCATCTGGCCGTAGGAAAGTATCTCGGGGCCGCCGACATCGTAGATCTTGCCGGCGGTCTCCGGCAGCCGCGGCAACTGCACCAGGTATTCGAGCAGATTATCGAGCGCGATCGGCGGCGCCTTCGATGCGACCCAGCGCGGGGTGACCATGATGCGCAGATAATTGACCAGGTCGCGCATGACCTCGAACGCCGCGGAGCCGGGTCCGACGATGATGCCGGCGCGCACTTCGGTGACTGGGACGGCCCCTTGGCGCAGGCGCTCGCCGGTGTCGCGGCGCGAGGTGAGGTGCTCGGACTGCGCATCGGCGGGGACCAGGCCGCCAAGGTAGACGATCCGTCCCACGCCCGCCGCAGCGGCGGCCCGAGCGAAGTTGTCGGCCGCCTCTAGATCCAGACGACCGAAATTCCGGCCGGCCGCCATCGAGTGGACGAGATAGTAGGCGATGTCGATGCCAGATAGCGCCGCAGTGAGGGTCTCGGGCTGAAGCGCGTCGGCCGAAACCAGCTCGACGCCGTCCCAGCCACGGCCGGTGAGCACTTCGATGTTGCGTGCGGCGGCGCGCACCGAGATCCCCCGCGAGACGAGATACGGGACGAGATTGGTGCCGATGTATCCGGTGGCGCCGAAGACCAGTGTGCGCATGTTGCATCTCCCTATCATGGACTTGGTGTCGCGGACGGCGCGAGCCATTGGCCCGCCGTGCTGGCATTCGCGCCCTGTTGCTCTATATTAGGCGCCCTGGGACCGATTGCCACGGCCGCGACCGGGGAGCTCAAGACGCGATGTTAGGCGACAGCACACCGCAGAAGATTGGACCGATCACCTTCGCACCGAGCATTACGCGGACGAACGCCTGGACGTTCCTCTATGCCGCCTTCGTCTCCATCGGGCTGCTCACCTTCATCACTGTCGGGCAGACCTATATACTCAACGAGCACCTCAGGGTTCCGGTCGCCGAGCAGGGCCGCATCAGCGGTGATCTGGTCTTCCTGACCGAGATCGTCGCGCTGCTCTTGTTCGTCCCGGCCGGCGTCTTGATCGATCGCATCGGGCGCCGACCGGTCTGGGTTGCTGGGCTCTTGCTGCTCGCGACAACCTACATCCTCTACCCGTTGGCGGCCTCAACCTTCGAGCTCTTTCTGTTCCGCGCCATCTATGCTGTGGGCATCGTCGCGGTCGCGGGCGGGCTCTCGACGGTGCTCGCCGATTACCCGGCGGAGCGCTCGCGCGGCAAGCTCGTCGCGATCGTCGGTCTGCTCAATGGGTTAGGCATCGTATTCATCAATCAGGGCTTCGGGATGTTGCCCGAGCTCTTCACCGAACAGGGCTTCGGTGGCACCGAGGCCGGCCTCTTCACGCACCTGATCGTAGCGGGGTTGGCCGCGGTGTCGGCCCTCGTGATCGCGCTGGGCCTGAAAGGCGGTACGCCCGTGGCCAGAAAGGACCGTCCGCCGCTCAAGGAGCTGGTCCTGAGCGGCTTCGCGCAGGCGCGCAATCCACGTATCCTGCTCGCCTACGCGGCGGCCTTCGTGGCCCGCGGCGACCAATCCATCAACGCCACCTTTCTGGTCCTGTGGGGCACGACGGCCGGGATCGCCTCCGGCATGGCGTCGGCCCAGGCGGTGAAGCACGGCACCTTTATCTTCGTGATCAGCCAGCTTGCCGCCCTGGTCTGGGCACCGATCCTCGGTCCGGTCATCGATCGCCTGAACCGCGTGAGCGCGCTGGCATTCGGCATGGCGCTCGGCGCGCTCGGCAACCTGGCCGTGATCCTGTTGGATGACCCGTTAGCGGGGCACGGGGTCCTCTTCTTCATTCTGCTCGGGATCGGGCAGATCAGCGTATTCCTCTCTGCCCAGTCGTTGATCGGCCAGGAGGCACCGCTGGCGAAGCGCGGCAGCGTGCTCGGGGCGTTCAACATCAGTGGTGCGATCGGGATCCTTTTGATTACCACGAGCGGCGGCCGGCTCTTCGACGCCGTCGATCCTCGGGCGCCGTTCATAGTCGTCGGCTCGATCAACCTGCTGTTGTTGATCGCGAGCCTCTACGTGCGGGTCAAGGCGCCCGGAAAGGCCCCCGTTGAGATCGAGGCCGGCCCTCCCGCAGGGCCTCGCTCGTCGATGCCGATCGAGGTGCCGGATCGGGGCACCTAGTTGGCTGTGGGAAGTGAGGTGAGGTCGGCGCGGTCCGCGTCGGCAAAAACGGAGTACTTAGCGGGGTTTACGAGGCATCATTAGGGGACTATGCTCCGGCTGATCCTTCAGCAGATCGACAACTCCTGATCCGGACAAGGCGAGTTTAGGACGATGCGTCCTGGACCAATCGACCCCACTGAGAGCCCCCAGCCATGCGACCTCTTCACAGTGCCCTGTTGGTCGGCCTGTGTCTCGGGATCGTCTCGGGCCGGCTGACTGCCGCCGAGCACGCACCCGCCACTGCGCCGGTCAAACCCACGACGCCGCAGGTCTCCGGACCCCTCACCGGAGGCACCGCAGATCACAGCAAATTCGAGGCCCTGCAGCAGGAATTCGCCGACGGGCCGGCCGTCACCGAGGCCTGCCTCAGCTGTCACAACGAGGCCGGCAAGCACTTCATGAAGAACATCCATTGGACCTGGGAGGTCGTCAACCCGGATACGGGTCAGCTGCTCGGAAAAAAGCATCTAATTAACAACTTCTGCACCAACGCCCGCGGCAACGAGGGGATGTGCGCCCAGTGCCATGCGGGCTACGGCTGGAAGGACGAGAGCTTCGACTTCACTGACGAGACCAAGATCGATTGCCTCGTCTGTCATGACAACACGGGGACCTACTACAAGACGCCGAACAGCGAAGGGCATCCTGCCTGTTCGGTAATGTTCGACGATCTCCCGCCGCTCGACCTCACCTATATCGCCCGCAATGTCGGTCTGCCAAAGCGCGCCAACTGTGGCACCTGCCATTTCAACGGGGGCGGAGGCGACAACGTCAAGCACGGCGACCTTTCCACTGCGCTGACGGATCCGCCGCGCGAGCTCGATGTGCATATGGCCACCGACGGCTTGAACTTCGCCTGTACGGCCTGTCATCTGACGAAGCGGCACGTCTGGGCCGGCAGCCGCTATCGGATCATCGCCAAAGATAAGGAGGGGACTGGCAAGCCCGGAGAGCGGCGCGATGTCGCCACCTGTGAATCCTGTCACGGGCTCTCCCCACATCCGGTGACCTCTGTGGCCAGATTCAAGCTCAATGACCACATTTCCAGTGTTGCGTGCCAGACCTGCCATATCCCGGAGTTCGCCAGAGGTGGTGTGGCGACGATGATGGACTGGGACTGGCGTACGGCCGGCAAGACCCGCGACGGCGAGGGCTATCATGAGCACGGCTACGTGCAGGGCAACGGCGAGGACCGGTACGTCTACAAGTCGATTAAGGGCAACTTCACTTACGACGAGGACGTGGTGCCCGAGTACGCCTGGTTCGATGGTCAGATGATCTACACGACGATCGACACGCGATTCGATCTCGACAAACAGCCGATCGCGATCAACGGCTTCGAGGGCTCGCGCCAGGATCTCGGCGCGCGGATCTGGCCCTTCAAGCGTATGCATACCTGGCAGCCGGTCGATCTGGGCAACGGCACGCTGGTCTATGCGCACCTCTGGGGCGAGGACGAGGCGGCCTACTGGGGACGCTACGATATGGGCCTCGCCATCGAGACGGGCATGAAGCAGTTCGACCTGAGCTACTCAGGAGAGTATGGCTATGCCGAGACCCTATCCTGGTGGCCGATCACGCACATGGTGGCGCCGAAAGAGGATGCCCTCGCGTGCAAGGATTGTCATTCAGCAAACGGTCGGCTGGATGGAGTCGACGACATTTATCTGCCGGGCCGCGACCACAGCCGCTGGCTCGACGAGATCGGCATTCTGGCAGTATTCGGGACCCTCGCCGGTATTCTCGGACATGCCCTGATCCGCCGTTTCACAGAGAGGGGACGCAAGCATGATGGTCACGCGTGAGGTCTTGATCTTCGGGCGCTTCGAGCGCTTCTGGCACTGGGCGCAGATGGCCTTGATCGTGCTTTTGATGATCACCGGCTTCGGCCTGCATGGCTTCCACTCGCTGCTCGATTTCGAGCTGGCCGTGACCCTGCATACCTTCTCGGCCTTTGCCCTGCTCGTCCTGTGGGCCTTCAGCGTCTTCTGGCTATTCACGACCGAGACCTGGCGTCACTTCTTGCCGACCGGGCAAGGTCTCTGGCGGGTGCTGCAATTCTATACCTACGGCATCTTCAGAGGTGAGCGGCACCCATATCGCAAGGCCTACTGGCGCAAGCACAACCCGCTGCAGGCCCTGGCCTACCTGATGCTGAAGATCGTGCTCTTCCCGCTCATCTGGATGACAGGGATAGCGTACCTGCTCTACTTCCTCTGGCGCGATTTCTCCTTTTCGAGCCAATTACTCGAGGTGGTCGCGTTGATACATACGGGTGCGGCCTTCGCGATCCTTGCCTTCGCCTTCATCCATGTCTACCTGCTCACGACGGGGCACTCGTTCCGAGAGCATGTTCGACCGATGATCACCGGCTTCGATAAGGTGGAGCTGACTCCCGAGGAAGTGGCGTACCTGGAGCAAGACCAGCCGGCGATGATCCGGGCGCTGAAATGAGAAAGCCGACGGTCAACCGACCATCGGCTTCGCGGCATGATGTCGCGACGGGACTTCAGGTCGCGACAGGATCTAACCGCTCAGTTCCTTACTTGGCCTCAGAGGCCTCGGGCTGAGCCGGAGCGGCGGGGGCAGCCGGAGCACCGTAGCCGTAAGGATACCCACCGCCATAATACGGGGCATAGCCATACGGGCCGCCATACCCGCCGTACGGGCCACCCCAGCCGTAGGGGCCATACCCGTAATGGTCACGATAGCGGTTGTAGCCGCGGCCCCAGCCACGTCCGCCGCCGCTCATGTTCATGTTAAAATCGCCGTAGCCATCCCCGAACATGTCGTTCCACCAATCGTTCCAGCCGCTGCCATAGCCAGGTCCACCCCAGCCCGGACCGCCCCACCAGGCGCTGGCGGAGGCGGAGGCGCCGAGCAGAGCCGCGATTGCGGCAGCAGTAGCGAGCTTCTTCATAAAATTCTCCTAGTAGTTCGTGTCGTATTCGGAACAGCAACCGGAGGCGTTCATCACGCCAACGGAGGTAAATAATATAAGCAAATACTGAAATAGAACAATCAGAAATATGAAACCCCATGCAGTTCGCGATCGTTAGAATCTATCTTCTTGCCTGTGCGCATGGCGCTCGCGGTCGTCGATTCCCGCGAATAGCGGCGTTGGCGGCGTCTTCTCGAGTATGCCTGAAAGCCGGCAATCGGCCACTTGTTCTGGCCGCTGTACGATCGTGGACGGAGACGACGGTCTCCTGAGATGCCCGGCTCGCCGGAGCTGCCTCCTGGCTTGGGCGTCTCATCCGGTGGGACCCACCTCGCGGGCATGTGTCGCTGACGATCATGGGGCGAGCCGAGCCACCCCAGACCGTGAGATGTCACCTCGCCCCTGATTGTTCCCTCACCCCAACCCTCTCCCAGAGGGCGAGGGAGCGAACGTGCTGCGCGGATTGCATTGTAAGGGCCTCTCAGGCGCCAACGTCGACATGGCGCGTCCTGGCGGGCTGGGTCTCGAGCAGCTCGGCGATTCGCTCACGACCCAAGGTCTCGCATTCCACCAGGGCCTCGGCGAGTCGCTCCAGGCGCGAGCGGTTATCGCCCATAAGCTTACGCGCTTGTCCCTCGATGCCCTCGATCAGGCGCTTGATCTCCTCATCGATCAAGCGTCCAGTGGCGTCGCTGTAGTCGGGACCTTGCGCCATCTCGCGCCCGAGAAAGACCGGGCCCCCGTCGCCCTTCCAGGACACCGGACCGATGCGCTCGCTCATACCCCAGCGGCAGACCATGCGGCGCGCGAGCTCGGTGGCCTGCGCCAGATCGGCCTCGGCGCCGGTTGTGACCTCGTCGAAGATCAGCTGCTCGGCGATTCGCCCCCCGAGCATGACGCCGATTCGATCGCGCAGGTAACGTTCCTTGTAGGTGCGCCGCCCCTCATCGGGCAGCTGCTCGGTTGCCCCTAGCGCTCGGCCGCGCGGGATGATCGTGACTTTATCGAGCGGATCGGCGTCAGGCAGGAGCCAGGCCATCAGCGCGTGCCCGCTCTCGTGGTAGGCGACCAGACGCCGTTCTTCGTCGCCGATGTCTTGGTCGCGCTCGGCGCCGAGGACCAGCTTGTCGCGGGCAGCCGCGAGATCCCCCATGCCAACCTCTTCCTTGCGGGCCCGTCCCGCTAGGAGCGCGGCCTCGTTGACCAGGTTCTCGAGATCTGCGCCGGAGAAGCCCACCGTGCGCGCGGCGATCAGGCCCAGATCGGCGTCCTCGGCCAGGCGGATGCGGCGCGCGTGCAGCTTTAGTATCGCCTGTCGTGCCTCGCGGTCCGGCAGCTCAAGGTAGACCTTGCGATCGAAGCGCCCGGGTCGTAGCAGGGCCTTGTCGAGGACATCGGGACGGTTGGTGGCCGCGAGCACAACGACGTCCTCGCTCGGCGTGAAGCCGTCCATCTCGCTTAGGATCTGGTTCAACGTCTGCTCGCGCTCGTCATGACCGCCACCCAGTCCGGCCCCACGACTGCGTCCGACGGCGTCGATCTCATCGATGAAGATGACGCAGGGCGCCTCCTTCTTGGCTGCCTCGAACATGTCGCGCACGCGCGAGGCCCCGACGCCAACGAACATCTCGACGAACTCGGAGCCGCTGATGCTGAAGAAGGGCACCCCTGCCTCACCGGCGACGGCACGTGCGAGCAGTGTCTTCCCGGTCCCAGGCGGCCCGACCAGCAGGACGCCCTTGGGCATGGTCGCACCCAGGGCGCGAAAGCGCTGGGGCTCGGAGAGGTGGTCGATGATCTCGCGCAGATCCGCCTTCGCGTTCTGCAGCCCGGCGACCTTGTCGAGGCCGATCTGACTCTCCTCGGCGCGGAACCGCTTCGCCTTGGATTTGGCGAAGCCGAAGATGCCGCCGCCGTCTCCGGAGTCTCCGCCCATCATCCGCCGCTGCATGCGGTAGCTCAGGTAAAAGAAGGCGCCGAGCAGCAGTACCCAAGGCAAGATGCCCGTCAGCAGCTGGGCCCAGAGCCCGGGCCGCGCCGGCTCGGCGACGATTTCGACATCCTGTTTCTCGAGGAGCGGCAGCAGATCGGGATCTTCAACCTGTGGCATCGTGCTCGTGAAGCGGTCGCCGGCCGGCTCGGCCCCGTCCTCCGGGCCGTCCTCGATGAGGGAGGCACCACCGCCCGCATCGGTGGCGTCTTGTGGCGCCGGCCGGGCGTCGAGGATGTGGCCACGGATTCGCTCGCCCTCGAGCACCACGCGGCTGATGCGTCCATCGCGCACGGCCTGCTTGAAGGCTGTGTAGCTCAGCTCGGTGGCACTTGAGCCCAAGAAGGGCATCGCGAAGATCGCGAAGATCAACAAAGCGGCTGCTGCGATCAGCATACTGCGCCGACGGCGAGCGCCGTTCGCGTCTTCGGGCGGGCGCTGATTCCTAGGCTGGTGCTCGTTGCTCATGGATGCCCCCTATCGCAGGCGTTTTGGCTTGAGGATATTCATATCGCAGGGCGCAGCGGTGGATTCACCAGCTGGACTCAGACGCAACGGTCGCGACCGCTTAATCGGACGGCGAGTCCCGGCCCCGGCGAAGCGCGGCACGGTCGGGTATGCCCTCCTCCGCCGCATCGACGCGTAGCGCCTTCAAGAGTCCCCAAGCGGCGATCAGCAGGAATGCCGTCATCGGCAGGCCGGACGTCAATGAGGCGGTGCGCAGGGCTTGCAGGCCACCCGAGAGCAGCAGCGTCGCGGCCACTGTCCCCTCGGAGACCGCCCAAAAGATACGCTGCGCGCGGGGCGGGTTGGGGTGCCCGCCCGAGGTGACCATGTCGTCGACGAGCGAGCCCGAGTCCGAAGAGGTGACGAAGAAGATCACGACCAGAAGGGTGGCGAGGACCGTAGTCACGGTCGATAAGGGGAGCTGCTGGAGCATGGCGTGCAGGCCGCCGGAAGGGTTCTCCTTCACCGTCTCAGCGACGCCGCCGGGACCGGCGATCTCCAGGCTCAGACCCGTGCCGCCGAAGACGGCGAGCCAGACGAAGGTCACCAGGACCGGCACGAGCAGGACCGCGAGGATGAACTCGCCAACGGTCCGTCCACGCGAGATTCGCGCGACGAACACGCCGACGAAGGGCGACCAGGAGATCCACCAGCTCCAATAGAAGAGGGTCCAATCGGCCTGCCACCGACTATCGGTTCGGAGATCGAGCCAGAGGCTCATCCCCAGCATGTGTTGCAGATAGTCACCAGTCGACGAGATCAAGATCTCGAGCAGACGCACTGTGGGTCCGGCAAGGAAGACGAAAGCGAGCAGAAGTCCGGCCAGGGCGATATTGAGCTGCGAGAGCCGCCGAATCCCTTTGTGCACGCCGCTGACGACCGAGATGGTCGCAACGAGCGTGATCAGCGCGATGATGATCACCTGCACCATCGCCTGTTGGGGGATATCGACCAGCCTGGAAATGCCGGCATTGATCTGCATCGCGCCCAGACCAAGGGAGGTCGCGACGCCGAACAGCGTGCCCACGGTGGCGAGGATGTCGACGGCATGTCCGAGCGGGCCATGGATGTGGCGGCCGATCACCGGGTAGAGTAGGGAGCGTGGCGCCAATGGCAGGTCGTGGCGGAAGTGAAAATAGGCCAATGACAGGCCGAAGACGATGTAGACGCCCCACGGGTGCAGCCCCCAGTGAAAGAAGCTCAACCGCATCGCCTGGCGGACATCGCTCTCACCGGAGGCAGAGGCGAAGGGTGGCTCCATCCAGTGCATCATCGGCTCGGCCACGCCCCAATAGACGAGGCCGGTGCCCATCCCAGCGCTGAACATCATCGCGAACCAGGATAGGTAGCCGAATTCGGGCTCGGCGTCGAGGCCGCCGAGTCGGATTTCGCGGAAGCGGCTAAACAGGATCCCGAGAACGAAGATGAGCAGAGCGCTCGCACCGAGCACGTAGAACCAGCCGAAGTGCTCGACGATCGCCGACTGGATGGTCCCGAAGACCCGTTGCGCGAGGTCCGGCCAGCCGACGCCGAGACCGACGAAAGCGATGACGAGGCCCGCGGAGCCCAAGAACACCGTGGGCTGCATTGCGGAGAAGAGACGCGAAGGCTTGAGCATGATCTGGGTGCGGCAGAAGCGCGACCGACCGCGCCTCCGGGGGGGCACTGGTCAGCGGCTCGGTAGCGAGGCTCCTGTGGATGTCGCTCTTGTGTCCAAAGCCACTCTGCAAGACTCAGGCCGGAGCGCAGGTCCGCTGTCCCGCGTCTTGCGCGAGAGCCTGTTGCCTCAGGCGATCCAAGGGGACTCAGGACCCATCGGCAGACGAATCCGCTCCCGGTTCGCAGGGCGCGAAGAAATCGTCGCGCTCAGCCTCACGGCACTTGCCGCTCGTGAAGGTCGTCCGCCCTGGTGTGCCAGCATCGCGCTGCTCCTGACGTTCCATGCGGAGCAGCTGGCGTGCCGGCTCACACGCCCGCGCCTCGGCACAGGCCCGATCGGCACCGCAGACCTTCCGGACCAGCTCCTCGCAGGGCGAATGGCCGATGATGCGCTCCCCGACCGGCTCGCCGCCGGCCTCGCTGGGCGGCGCTGTCAGTCGCCGCGATTCGAGGATCTCCTGGTTCGGTACCACGCGTCCGGACTCGACCCGCAGCTCGCGTCCGTCCTCGAGCTTATGCACGCCATCCCACAGCTGCGTCTGCTCGCCGTCGAGCGTCACCGTGGGCCGATTGGTCCTTGGATCGACGCGTACCTCCCCGCCGCCCTGCAGGCTCCCCGTCCAAGGCTCGGCCGCCGGGGCAAGGCCGGCAACCAATGTCGACGCCACCAGCAAGTGGCAGGCAGCCCAGGTCAGCGGCCTGACCGACGCAGACCGCCGCGCCTTTCCTCTGGAAAGCTGCGCGCGGTTAGGGTGGAGATGACCACTCCAAGGAAACACAGGCCCTCCTCTAGCGTCCGGGGTTAAACCATCTCGCAACGAAGCAGGAGGCATGCCGCGGCATACCTGACCCTGGACCCGAGTGCGAGCGGCCATCGGCCATTTTTCACAATACGTCATCGATGTTGCGACAGGTCTGCTCAGACACCTGGGCCGATACGCGGGTGTCTGCGGGCTCGGTGGCGCCGCGAGCATCCTAGGAGACGTTGGCGGGGGCCGTTGTGCGGGCGACGGCCGAGTCGGGACCGCGGGCATATGCCCCGCTGTAGGTGCAAATGCACCGGCTCGACCGGGGTGGCCAACGATCAGCCTTCTTCTTACAGGGCCGCCGGGTGCGTGGCGGACTGCGCGACGAGCTCTCAAGCAGAGGATGGCGCGAAAAATGCTTTGAAACCCGTATGCATGGCCTCGAACGATTCTTCACCGTCATAGTTCGCATCCTCTACGGGGTCGCGAGCGTCGGCCTAACGGTCATCAGTCTGGCGATGATCGGTGCCGCAGTCATGGGCATCTGGGATGCCTTGGGCTTGGGTCAGCCGATCAAGCAGGCGCTGCTCAACGGCATCGGGCTGGTGGTGGTGGCCATCGCCGTCTTCGATGTCGCGAAGTACTTGATCGAGGAGGAGGTGCTGCGCGACCGCGAGCTCCGCTCGGCACGGGAGGCGCGTGAGACGACGACC
>CAZOWL010000075.1:0-22238 GCA_964583605.1 uncultured Chromatiaceae bacterium
AAAATGGCCTCTAGGTAACTTTGTGCACTTGTCAAGGGGCGGCTAATGGGTGACCCTGTGACGTTCTGACCTTCTGGACCCTTTGACCTTCTGTGACAGAATCATCTATAAAGTCGATAAGGGATTCGATCTCATGCTCCATTTCAATAAGGGTCGCGTCGTTTGCGAATGTGAACTGTACGACGAGCTTGCCGTCCTTTCTGTATATTCTGTTCTTTCTCGCGCTCAGGATTTTCGGAAGCACCAACGCTAACTCACATGGCACGCCCGAACAGCAACGGAAGAACTAGCATAGCTTGTTGTAACGTTAGTCGAGCGTTGTTTTTCGTTCAGGCTTCGGGAGTGCCCGCCCTGCCTGTTACGCGTCGGATCTTGCCGCTCGATGTCGCGCCCGTCAACGCCTGCTTTGGCCGAACACAGACCATCGGCCTACACACCGGTCTGCTCACCCTGGCCAAAAGCGCTGAGGAGAGAATAAGACTCATCCAATAATTGTTTCCGCTCGGCAATATTCTTGATGTCTTTTAGCTTTTGGTATATCTCGATGTAGCGTTTTCTAATGCGTTGGAAATCCAGTGACTCATATTCATGAGAAATCCATAGGACTTCGGCTTCCGTCAAAGAGGCTAGGACCTCATGTGGCACATACTCGGCATAGTGTATTTGCGCATCAGTGGAGGAATGCCAGATGTCGTACGCTGCTATTTGTTGGCCTAAAACTTTCGGGATGACGTAAAGATTGGCTAGCATTGTTTCCGCCAACATCCTTTTTGCTTCGGCCTCTTTCCCAATCCTTCTCAAGATTAAAGCCCAGCATAGCTTTTGTATTGGCTCCCCTACATCGTCTGGAAACTCCTTTTCGTACCATTCGATATAGTCTTGCGACTCTTCAGTGTTATTCAATACCAAATACATGGAGAAGAGCAGATATCTCTTGCCTGCACCGTCGTTAACATGGCCGTGCTCCTTCTTCTCCTTTAAGAACGATGCCTTGTAGCTTGAGATTCGCTTCTTTAACGCCTTCTCAGTTTTTGGGAAGTTGTACATCCTGCTGATCGTCCTGCCAAAAGTAATCTAGAGATGACTCAGTCTAATTCCGCGAGGCGGAGCGAGTGGCCAAGGGCTTCACGATGGAGACTCCGGGGTTGCCCGGATGGAGGGTATCCTACTTCCCCGATACGGAAAAGGCACACCTGCGCGTCGGAGCATGCGCGTGTCGGGGTTGACTGCCGCTTGCACCGTCGCGGCCCGCTTCTGGCCGGCAAGCGCCCGCCCGAGGGGCTGGAGGCCATGAGCTAGCCCCCAGCCGATTCCCTCATGCCTCAATATGCTCGGCGATCTCGAGGGCGTCGTCTAACTCAATGCCGAGTTGGCACGGTGCATTCCAACTTGGTGTGCCCGAGTAGCAGGTGCACGGCGCGGCGGTTCTTGGTGCGCCGGTAGATCCACGTCGCCTTCGTGCGCCGCAGGGAGTGTGTGCCGCAGTCTGCCGGGTCTAGCCCGATGAGGGCGGACCCACTCCCGGACAATCCGCGCGGACTGCCGTGTCGAGAGGTGCGGCGACTGACGGCTCCGGCTCGGGAACGGGAAGCTCCCGGCGGCAAGGTGCCGCGAGTAGATCCATGCCCGAACGGCCTCCCGTGTTTCCTCGCTCAGCTCGAACCGCACGCCACGGCCTGTCTTCTGCTGGATCACCGTGGCGCGGGCGAGGACATGGCCGCCGTGGGCGACATCGTGCACCCGCAAGCGCACCAGATCGCACCCGCGTAGCTTGCTATCGATGGTCAGGTCGAAGAGGGCAAGGTCGCGCAGCCGCTTGCTGAGCTGCAGCCGGATGCGGATCGCCCGGATCTCCTGGAGCTTCAACGGTGGTTTCTGACCGACGAGTCTCCCTTTGTTCCACGGCGCACGGCCAGTTGGATCGCCGGGCTGAATGCTTGATGTCGACATCGTCTGTTTCCTCCAGGGGTTTGAGGAAACATCAGTGTCGCGCGTTTCAGGGGACGGTTACCGACCCGATCCCGCCGTTGGACCTTTCAGGGCCAATGACCGCTTCGTCCCACTCAGCGGTCACTAACGCCGGTGAGATTTACCGCACCGGTGTGGTCGCGACGATCGAGTTGAACCCACCCAATGCGATATCCGCAGCCATTCAGTAAGCTGACATCCAGCCAAACCGAAGCAGCTGAGGCATTCTGTGCCGACCAACCGGAGATGGATATCATCCAGGCATGGACAGCATTCTCGTCAGCTGGCTCGGGCGTACGGATCTTCGAGCCGTTTCCGAGAGTAGCCAGATCGGCGTCGGGCCGGTCGCGGTCCCGTTCCAGATCTCGGCGGACTTCATCCCGGACTTGCTCAGGCGCCCGGATGCCGAGCTGACCCGCCTCACTGCCGGTCTCCCGCCGGCCGCGCCAGCCGTCGACGCGATTATTCACCAAAGCCCGGTCCTGCAGCGGGTCGTTGCCCGGGCCCGACGGATCGCATTGCGCTCGATTCCGGTCCTGATCGAGGGCGAGTCCGGGACCGGCAAGGAGCTGCTGGCACGGGCGATCCACCAGGCCAGCCCGCGCCATGATCGGCTCATGATCACCGTCAACTGTGGCGCGATCGCTCCCGAGCTGATCGAATCGGAGCTCTTCGGGCACCAGAAGGGCGCCTTCACCGGGGCTTCCGGCGCGCGCAAGGGCGCGTCTTCGAGGCCGCCGATACCGGCACCCTGTTCCTCGACGAGATCGGTGAGCTGCCCAAGCCGGCCCAGGTCCGCTTCCTCCGCGCCTTGCCGGAAGGGGAGATTACCCGGGTCGGCGCCACCCCACCGATCCATGCGGATGTTCGCCTCATTGCGGCGACCAATCGGAGCCTGATCCATGAGGTCAGCGAAGGCCGCTTCCGCGAAGACCTGTTTTACCGCTTCGCCGTCGCGGTCATCACAATGCCGGCGCTGCGCGAGCGCGATGGCGACGCGGCCCTGCTGCTCGATCGCCTGCTCGATCAGGTGAACCGCGAGAGCACCAACGAGCCAGGCTTTGAGCCGAAGAAATTTTCCGTTACCGCAAGAAAGCTTCTGTTCGATCACCCCTGGCCCGGCAACGTCCGCGAGATACTCAACACCTTGCGGCGCACCGCCGTCTGGACGCCTGGCCCGATCATCGATGTCGACGACCGCCGCGATGCCCTGCTGCCCAGCCCGACCCCAGCCCGGGCGGAAGATAACATCCTCGCTCACGATGTCCGCCAAGGGATTGATCTCAATGGCATCATCGACCGCGTCGCGCGACACTATCTGGGGCAGGCCACGCAGAACACCGGCGGCAACAAGGCGCGCGCCGCCAAGCTCCTCGGCTTCGGCAACGCGACGACGCTGACCAATTGGCTCAAGCGGTACGGTGTCGAGCCATGATGGCGCGGCATCCGTGTAACCTGTGGTCAAGCTCCTTACAGTGACAGAGACCCCGGGGGAGACCCGCTCCCATGGACTTTCGGCGCCGAATTACATTTACATCATTAATTGTCTGATCTAGGCTGAATGAAGGAAAACGGCCGACCTGAAGTCCACCATGCAACGAACACAAATCTCTCTCGAGCCAGAGCAGCACCGTCGACTAGGGGAAGGGGCCCGTCGCCGCGGCATAAGCCTCGCCGCGCTGATACGCAGCCTCATCGACGAGCATCTGAGAGCCAATGAGCCCTCGCCCGAGGATCCGCTCGATTCGATCACGGGAATCGGTCGGGGCGGTGGAGCCCCCATTGGACGTGACCACAACCACCATCTCTACGACAAGGAGCGGACCTCAATCGGATCTTCGTCGATACCGGGGCCTGGTACGCCCTGGTCGATGCGGATGACCCGGATCATCATCGGCTCGTCCCCGTCTTTCGCGCCCATCGCGGACAGCTACTGACCAGCAATTTCGTCTTCGATGAGACCCTGACTCTGATGCGATACAAGCTGGGATGGCAGGTCGCCCATCGATTCGGTCAACAGTTGCGCGGTGGAAGCCTGACGGGGATCGAGCGTGTCACACTCAAGGACGAAGCGACCGCCTGGTCCATTTTCGAGCGCTACGACGACAAGCGCTTCAGCTTCACGGATTGCACCAGCTTCGCTTTAGTGCAGCGCCTCAAGGTCTTGACTTGTCAGGCTGTCGACTCGGACTTTCGCGCGTTTGGACTGCACTGCTTGCCGCAGGCTTGATCGACTTCCTAACGATCATGGGGCGAGGCGAGCCACCCCGGATGATGAAATGCCGCCTTGCCCCTGATCGTTCCCTCACCCCAACCCTCTCCCAGAGGGCGAGGGAGCCAACGTGCTGCGCGAATTTCATAGTAACGATCATGGGGTGAGGCGAGCTCGGCCATGCCTACACCAACGATCAACCCAGACTTTGCTCCCCTATTGGAGATGCTTGGACAGGGTGGCAGCGACTTCTTCCTGGCGGCCGGTCTTTATCATGCCCACTAGGTCAGCTTTGCCACTACCGCTGCCGCCCTTGCCGGCCTTGTCTATGAGGAATTCCACTACCGGCTCAAGGAGCACTTCGGTCACGGGTTCATCATCGACGACGAAACCGCGCGGGAAGACCTCCGCGTTGGTACCGCCCTCGGCAACATCGCGCAGGACCGGCAAGCCGAGAAAATGGACACGTCGATGGAACCATCGACTGCGGTTGGTCCTGCTGCTGGTCGGCGGGACCAAGAAACGCCAGCAGCGCGACATCGATCTGGCCAAGGCGCCACGCGTGGCCTTTCTGGGGGCTTGTGCGGCTGACTGCTAACGGCCTTGCCCGCGGCCTGATGGGCATTCCGGCCGCGGCCTCGATCGCCCAGGGCTACCCATCCCGAACGCGCACCAGCAGCATCGGGGGCACGCCGCCTCTCAATCGAGAAGCTTGCGGAAGGTCTCGATCGGCGCGATGAGCTGGAGCGGAATGGAGGGGAAAGCGCTGAAGCCGTAGTGGCGGTAGAAGGCCGTGGCCCCGTCGTCCTTGGCGTCGACCACTAGGACGAAGACCGCGATCTCGGAGCGCAGGGCGCGCATCGCCGCGTTGAGCAGCAGGGCGTCCCCGAGTCTGCGGCCCTGGAAGCGCCGATCGATGGCAAGCCGCCCGATGCGGGCCGCTGGTACAGAGGGGTAGCGGGCCAGCTGCCGCGCCATACCCGCGGGGAGGTCGGAAACTGGAACATCGGCGGCCGACAGCGTGTAGTAGCCGGCGACACGTCCAGTGGCCTTCTCGACTGCCACGTAGCAGGCGCTGACCCGGCGGCGCACATCCTGGCCGACCTGGGTGTTGAAGTAGCGGTCCAGTGGCTCGCTGCCGCAGCAAAAATCCGACCGATCCTCTTTGCCGAGAAGCTTGATCTCGAAAGGGTGATCCGTCATACCGGACCGATCAGCGCCTCATGCGCGGCCCGCGCACGCTCCACGGTCGGCGTCGGCTCGGGCGGATTCAGTAGCAGCTCCACGAAGCGGCGCTGATCCTCGACCGACAGGCGTATCGTCGACGCTTCTTCCAAGGCCCTGCGGGCCTCCTTCTCGGCCGCGGAGACCACGAACTCGCTCACGGAGCTGCCTTGCAGCTCCGCGGCCCGCTGCACAAGGACGAGCGTATCCGGCTTGACCCGGGCCTCGATGCGCTTGGATTTGGTCTTCATCATCGTTTCGTCCTCTGCCTGCCACATCCAAACTGTACGGCGAAAGCGCCGTACATGGCAAGAGAGACCGCAAGGCCGCTCCCGTCGAAGCCGGACTCCTCCGCGATACAGAGGCCAAGCGGGTTGTCGGGGCCAAGGCCACAAGAACAACCGTTCTTGAGCAATGAGCGTGGAGTCGGCTGCACCGAATCGCGGCGCAGCGTCCGCTCTCCGGAACCTCGACCGGACCGTCATCCACCGCAGTCGGTGACCGAATTGCCACAGGCCCGGACTCCTCAGAGACCCACCGTCAGCGGCAGCAATCAGCGGTGAGCGGACCGTCCAGACTGACGAGGCGATGGTCGGTTATCGCTCACAGCGGTCACCGCCAGACCGGATGGTGCACAGGCCTCGATAGGAAAAAGCGGACATCGAAGCTGAGGAGCGAAGCGAACGATTGGAGCTGCATGTCGGAGGTGGCGACGGTCACGTCTGCGGCGTCGACGGAGTTGGCTCCTGTTGCTCCCCGAGCCTGGTGAAAATGCCTTCTTCCAGCCCGTGCAGGGTCTCCAGGGCCGCCGCGAAGTCCAGCGCCTCGATCTGCCGCGCTAGCTCGACTCCGTCCCCGGGCGCCTCGGCGCCGAGACAGCGTTTCAGCCAGGGCAGGTGATCCAGGGCAGTGCCGATGGCCGCCACCGCCTCGGGATACCCGGCGACGAAGATCCGCACCATGGTGCGCCAGGCGTCCGGACTTTCTGTGAGCCAGCGCCGCACCTTGGCCGCATCAAATCCTGGCAGTGCGGTTTCCGCAGCGACGGCGACAGACGCCGGGCGCCGGCCGCGGGTCTCCTCGGCCGGCAGGCGCAGCCCGCGGCACAACTCGGCATAAAGGGCCTCGGGCTCGAGGGGCTTGGTGAGGTAGCCGTCCATGCCCGCCGCCAGACAGCGCTGGCGCTCCTCGGCGAGGGCGTTGGCGGTCAGGGCGATGATGGGCAGCGCCTCTCCGTTCGGCAGGGCGCGGATCCTTCGGCAGGCCTCCAGTCCGTCCATCTCGGGCATACGGATGTCCATCAGCACGATGTCGAAGCCGCCTGCGGCGGCCGCGGCCACGGCTTCGGCACCCGTGGCGGCGACGGTGACCAGGGCGCCGCGCCTGCCGAGCAGGTCGCGCGCGACCACCTGGCTCGTCGGGTCGTCCTCCGCCACCAGCACCCGGGCGCAGCGCAGGTCCACCGGTGCCGGCGCCAGTTCTGCCGCGGCCCCGCCCGCGGCGCGGGGGAATGTCAGGCTGAACCAGAAGCGGCTGCCCGTGCCCTCGGCCGACTCCATCGCCGTCACATTGACATCCACGGTTTCAGCCGCGGGACTGAAAGTTGGCGAAACCGCGCAATGCAAGCTCACGAACGTCGCCGAAGGTATCGTGCTTTACGACGGCGAATGTCGCGTCACCGAAGAAATCACCAGCACCTCGACGATCTTCACCATCAACATGGGATCTGCCGAGCCCTTCATGTTCGCCAGCTCCGACGGAAAGCGCTGGATGCATGGTCCGGAAGAGGTCGAATTCAGGGATCTAGGCAAAGGCGGCATCTTCAAGTGGGCGAACTTCGCGCTGGCTGTCGCAGAGTGAGCTAACCCTTTAGCAGACGGAATCAAAAGACATGAACGACCTTACCAAGATCACCGCGGCGCTGCTCGCCGCCCTCAGCCTGACTGCCTGTGTCGAGGAGGAGATGATCCGCTCCGAGCCGACCGGGATGCACCAGGCCAGCAACGCCGCCGAGAGTGCCTGCATGAGCGCGGTCAACAGCAATTACGGCGGCGAGGTGCGCGAGCTGCGTGTGGTCAGCTCCGAGTTCTCGCAGGCCAACTCCATGGTCATGGTGGACGCGGTTGGGGTAAGGGGCGGACAGGCGACCGAGCGTTGGAAGTGCCTGGTCTCCAACGACGGCAGCGTGCAGGAGTTGAGCGTCGCCGGCAATTAACCACGCAGGTGTGGGAAGCTGGTGCTTTCGGCTTCCCACAGCTACCGGTCAAATCACCCCACGCAGGCAATCACCATGGATATCACGAGCCTCCTGATCTTCCTCGCCATCGGCGCCGTTGCCGGCTGGCTCGCCGGCACCCTGATGAAGGGCGGCGGCTTCGGGCTCCTCATCAACATTGTCCTTGGCATCATCGGTGCCGTGGTCGGCGGTTTCGTCTTCGGACTGTTGGGGATCTCGGCCGGCGGCCTGATGGGCTCGATCATCACGGCGACCGTCGGCGCCGTTGTGGTGCTCTTCGTGGTCGGGCTGATCAAGAAAGCCTGACTAGAGCTTTTCTTTCGGTAGCGCCACCGATGGCCTCGGCATGCGGTCAGCGGGGCGTTCCTCGACTCTTGGAGGGTCGACCCTTGAACCCACTGATTCTTGCACTCAGCGCGGCTCTCTTCGCCGCGAGTTCGGCGTTGGCCGACGACATTCGCACCGAGCGCGTGCACTTCAAGAAGGGCGCCACCAGCGCGACGGTGGCGGGCACCATCAAGGGCTACGAGGGCGTCGACTATGTGCTCGGCGCCCGCGCGGGCCAAGCGATGAACGTCAGCATGGCCACCGACAACACCGCCAATTATTTCAACATCATCGCCCCGGGAAAGACCGACGAGGCCATGTTCATCGGCTCCACCTCCGGGAACCAGTTCGACGGCACCCACGCCGTCAACGGCACTATCTATCTCGAAACCCGAAGCGAGGACTTTCAGAGCTCCTACAACGCCGCGGGCGATACGCTGGTGAATTTCTACGCCGAGGGCCAGTCCTGGCCGACCTTCGTGAAAGGGGGCGGCAGCCCGCACATGAGCCGCTGAACCTGCGACTTCTCGGGTGTGCTCTTCCACTTTCCCACGGAGACCATCAGCGTTCACTGGTAAACAACAAGGGCCTGTTCCATGAACAACCGCTTCCGCTTTAGCGTGTCGGGCGCCGCCGCACCCCTGTTCGTCGTTCCGCTCTCCGGCTGCGTGGATCAGTCCAGCGCGAAGACGGACATGGGCCCGACCACCTACGATGCATCGGGCACCATGCCCTGCTCGGCCGGGCCGCCGACGTTCGACCAGGCCTGCGGCTGGCGGGTCGTACGTCAGCTCGGCGGGGGCGCGGAGATCTGGATCTCCAACATCGCCGTCAGAGACCGTCCCGCCTACCGGGCGCTGACCTTCTCCCAGGGTGAGCTCATCACCCGCGACGGGGTCCCGCTGCAGGTCAGCAAAGAGGCCGACATGTGGACGGTCGCGGCCAATGGCGAGGAGTACTATCGCTTCGCCGATGCGGTGATCACCGGGGGCTGATGCCCGCCCGGGCTGCGAGTCGAGGCGACCGTCGCGCAGCCCGCGACCGCTTCTCTGTCGACGGCAACGCCACTTGCGGTCTTTTTCTCGCCGTTCCGACCCGACTGTGCCGTCTGCGACTCAGAGCAGACGGGGTGTGAGGCATATCTGGGCTGCTCCATCTTGCCCTGCGTGACAGCGCGGCCAACAGTCTCCCGGACATCAGCATCTTCCTGTTCATGACCGACTACCTTAACGTCACGGTCGGCGAGGTCGAAGCGAGCCTCGAAGGTGACACCTGGGTCGTCACCGGCGACAACCGGGAGATCTACGAGGTGCCGCTGGCAGCCATCGAAGGGGGGTGAGCGCTCGGAAGGCCTTCGGCGGGCGCCGTGCGACCCCGGAGCCGGGATCGATTCGCTGCCTGATGGAGCCCGGGCACCTCCGGCTGCGAATCCCGTAACGGTTGCAGCGGTTGGCGAGAGGATGCGGAGACGCGACCGGTGCGGTTCGCTTCGCTCACGACATCCTGCTACGTCCGGGCCGATCGGCCCTTTGGCCTCTGACAACGTTGATAACGACCGCCGCATGATGCGAACCATACCTCCGTCTCGGAGCGGAATGTGCCGGAGTCCGGGGCTGGAGATTCTGTTGCTGCTCGCCGCGGCCTGGCTCGCTGGCTGTGACCAGCCAAGAGGCCAGTACCTCTCCGCGTCCTCGATTGCCCGGAAGGGCTTCGTCCTCGATCACCAGTCGATCTCCGACATGCAGGGTGGTCCGGTGCGACTCTGGGGTTTCGTCGACCACGGCAACCTCTACGGGGACGGGCGTGCGAAGGGCGTCCTTGCCGAGTGGTGGAGCGGGGACGGACCGGATGCCGACACCTGGCGCTTCGACCTGAAGGCCGAGGCGGACGACCCGGTGGGACACTCGTTCGCAGTGCTCATCGCGAACGATGCGGGGAGGGAGGACCTCCTCGAGCGCTTCGTGGCCGATGCGCGGGCGCGGAGAGCCACGAAGGTCTTCGTGACGGGCAGGCTGTTCACGTTCCATGCGCCCACACAGACTCGCGACCTCACCGGCCTCTACCTTCAGGTGCGCTCATCCCAAGACATTCTGCTCGATCTACCGGACGGCGATTAGAAACCGGACGTGAGCTCGCGATCTCTGCATTCCGGAACCTTCGCCGGATTACCGCCGCTCGGGCCAGTGACGGCATTGCCATCAATCCTGCCTGCCGTTAGTAGAGGCCCCAGTGGCCGCAGTCAGCACCCAGCCGTCGCAGCGGGTCGGTTCGTTAATGGTCCCGGGATTTCCGCAGTGGCGCACTAGCTGTATCGGCGTGCCGATGCCTACGAGCGAGCTTGACGGTCGGCGGCACCGAGAGCCCGACGCAGGGAGACGACATCCCACGACAGGCCTTTGGCACGGGCGAGTAGGTAGTTGTCCACGGGTAGCCGGGAATCGCCGACGTAGCCAGCATCGAAGAGCGCCTTGGGTGGTACTACCCTTCGCTCGCTCGTTTCGGGCGTCACTCGCCGATAGCTGATGGCGCAAAGCGCCTTGCGGAGATGTGGAGCGGAGAATCGCCGCACCATGAGAGATGCTGGCGGCGGCGTCAGACGAAGGAGCTTGCTACTGCGACAGTGCTTGCTGCCGACCAACCCTCCACCGACGCCAGAACGTTCGCGTAGGGGTATCCGCGTTGCGTTGATACGATTCAAGGCGCTTCGCGAAACCCCGCTGCGGGAATGCAACTCCCTGTACGTCCTGTACGGCACGCTGCGTTCAGATCGGCAAGAATTCCTTACTTGGCCTCGGCGGGAGCTGGAGCCGCCGGGGCAGCATAGGGTACGCCGTAGGGCATGCCGTAGCCCGGGTAACCGCCATATCCGCCCCAGGGTCCGCCGCCATAGCCATAGGGTCCGCCGCCATAGCCATAGGGTCCGCCGCCATAGCCATAGGGGCCGTAGCCGTAGTAATCACGGTAGCGGTTATGGCCGCGGCCGTAACCGCGGCCACTGCCGCTCATGTTCATGCTGAAGTCGCCGTAGCCGTCACCCATCATGTCGTTCCACCAGTCGTTGGCGCCGGAGCCGTAGCCCGGACCGCCACCCCAGGGACCGCCGCCCCAAAATGCTGAAGCAGTAGCGGAAGCGCCGAGCAGAGCGGCGACAGCCGCGGCAGTAGCAAGCTTTTTCATTGAGTATTCCTTCGCGATGTGTCTCTGGATGGCCCAGGGGGCATCTTTGGCCCCCCTTCCAACGAGGAGCATAACCGTTATCTATAATCTAATCCATTTTCGATTCCAATATTTGTGGGTCTCTTCGAGATTGACACCTGCCGTACAATCGGAGCCTTCAAGGCTCCGCCGAGAGAGGCACCCGATGGCAAAACCCAATTACGCGTTTGAGAAGCGCCAGCGAGATCTGGCAAAAAGGGCGAAGAAAGAGCAGAAGCGCCAGCGCAAGATAGGCTCGCGGGAGGATCCGGCAGGCAAGGACAGCCCGGAGCCGGGAGCGCCGCCACCGACTGCCGATACAGGGACAGTTTCCTGAGCCCCGGCGCCCTCCGTCGGCCCTCCCCAGCGATCAATCCCACCTCGGGTAGGTTGGGGTGACGAAGGAACCCCCAACAACAACGCACGCCCCGTGAGCCAAACATGACTCTGTTACTCCCTATCGCCGGTCTCTAGATTGCATCCGCGCTTGCGGAGGGCACGCCGCCGGAGGTCGGTTAGACTCGGATGGTCACCGACAGCGTCTGCGAGAACACGGGGACGTACAACAATAGTTCGCTGAAGCCGCGGGTTGACCTCATTCGCTTTGCTCGTATCCTCCTGATACTCGCCCGCTTCGCGGGCAGCTGAAGCGGCCCAAATTCGTTCCCGATGAATTGGTCACGGGATTGGTGCGCCGAACAGCCGCTGCCGTGCGCGGCTGACACCGGCTAACGATCATGGGGCGGGGCGAGCCAACCCGGACCATGAAATGTCGCCTCGCCCGTGATCGTTCCGTCACCCCATCCCTCTCCCAAAGGGCGAGGGAGCGATCGTGCTACGCGAATTTCATGGTAAGCGAGGGCGGGCGCTCGGCCCAATACGCGGGAGGATCCGCAGGAGCCGACACCCGCCGAACGGCGCGCGGCGATGACGTGGACACAACGCCTGAAGCGGGTCTTCAGCATCGCCATTGAGACCTGCCCGGCCTGTGGCGGGGCCGTGCGCATCGTCGCCTGCATCGAAGACGCCGAGGTCATTGAGAGGATCCTGATCCATATGGATGAGAAGACGGCTGAGCGCGATTCCGCGAAGCGGCGGTCCTGCCGCGCGCCGGCGCGGCGCGAACGGCTCGGCTGAGCGGGACGACCCAACGACGACCAGCTAGCACTGCGGCGCCAGCAGCGCGGCCAGGGTCGCGGCTAGCCGGGAGGGTCAGCGTCACAGACAAAGGCATGCCCCGCCGACCTGCCTTCGGGGTCGACTCGGGTGCTGAGATGCCGCTCAAGGGCCCCATTGCGCGTCGGCCGTGGTGCCCTACCTGTATTTGCGTCGAAAGGTTTGGCTGTAGCGGCTCGTGACGCCGGCCGTCGTCCTCACAGTGACTTCGGCGGCCGCGGTGGAGAGCTGGTGATAGGATGCGGCAATGGCAAAGCCCACGATCAACAACATCGCCGTGTTCTGCGATTTCGAGAACGTGGCCCTCGGCGTCCGCGACGCCAGGTACGCGAGATTCGACATCGACAAGGTGCTCGAAAAGCTGCTTCTAAAAGGCAGTATCGTCGTGAAAAAAGCTTACTGCGACTGGGAGCGCTACAAAGAATTCAAGGCGCCCATGCACGAGGCTTCTTTCGAGCTGATCGAGATCCCGCACGTGCGCATGTCGGGCAAGAACTCTGCCGACATCCGCCTGGTGGTGGACGCACTCGACCTCTGCTACACCAAGAGCCACGTGGACACCTTCGTGATCGTGAGCGGCGACTCCGACTTTTCGCCGCTGGTGAGCAAGCTGCGCGAGAACAATCGGCTCGTCATCGGCGTGGGCGTAAAGAGCTCGACGTCCGACCTTCTGATCGCAAACTGCGACGAGTTCATCTACTACGACGACCTGGTGCGCAAGGAAGAGCAGCGACGCGGTCGAAAGAAGACGCCGGCTAAGCAGGCATCGGGCAAGCCGAACGCCCCACCGGCGACGGCGCCCGCAACCGCCGAAGCGACACCTGTTGCGGCCGTCACGATGGAGCCAGCGATGTCCGAGGGCTCCGCTGCGCCATCGCATTCACACAAGACCGAGCGGGCGAAGAAGCAGGAAGCCTTCGACCTGGTCCTTGCGACCATTGAGGCACTCGCCGAGGACCGCGATGAAGATGAGAAGATCTGGGGCTCGATGATCAAGCAGGCGTTGAAGCGCCAGCGCCCCGGCTTCAACGAGAGCTACCACGGCTTCCGCAGCTTCGGCCAACTGCTCGAGGAAGCCCAGGCGCGCAAGCTGATCGAGCTCGAGAAAGACGAGAAGTCTGGCGGCTACATCGTGCGGGCCGTCGGCTGAGTACAGCGAACCAGACTCATCCACTATACGCCCGCGATGGTCGGCAGTTTCTTGGGACTCCGCGGACCGCGGCGCTCGGGCGCGCCCGACAGGATTTGAGCCTGCGAGCCTGGCCCTCGGCGAGGTCTCCGGGGTGGAGCTGCACGATAACTTCTCCGAGGCGCTGGTCACGACAAAGATCGACAAGCATGCCAAGGTACCGGTAGCGTCACCTGGTTCTATGTCGACATGGCCTATCAGGCTCGCATCATGGCCATTCAAGCACGGTGCATGGTTGCCGGCTGTTGGCGAGCAAAACAGCCTTTCCGACGCGCCAGGGCTGCGCTTGCCCCAAGGGTAAGAGTCGCTCAACAGCGGCGCACATGAAACCCACGAAATCGCCGCCGACCGCGTCGTGCTCCATCACGCACCTCGGGTTTCTTCAAGGTGCTTTAGAGACAACCATTTCTATTTGCGTTAATTTGCGGAACCTGCGGCGGATGCGATCTATGGTCACTCTCAATCAAGCGATCGAGATCCATACCAGCGGATGTCATCGGGATGGGCCGCCGCGGCGCCTTGAAGGCGGCCCTCGGCCGTGATCGTCAAGCTCCTCTGCTTTCACTACATGGTGACCAACGGCCTGGAGACCGACGAGATCACCGTTGGAACCGTCATCTAGATCCCGCCAAAGCACGCGACGGCCTACTACGACCCGGATACTGGCATCTATACGATCGCCTAAGAAGGGGACGACCTGCTCGAGATCAGCCGGCGCTTCGGCACGACGGTGGAAGCGATCGAAGTGGAGAACGGCTTGGAGGACAGCAGGATCGAGGCGGGCGGGACGCTCGTGATCCTGTAGCGGCCGAGCCAGCGCAGACGCCCTCGCCGGCGGCCTATGCGCGTCGCATCCGCTCGCGTCCGGGTCGCGACGGCCCAGGCCGTGCCGCGGGCAGCACGCGCACCGCGCCACGCCACAGGGTGATCGCTCGACGCATCAGCCAGGGCAACCGTAAGACTCAGGGCAACCCACGCCTTGAGCCAGTTGGCCAGCGCCATCGAGACTTCGCACCAGCGCGCTGTTTCGCCTTGGCCCTACCTCGCCGAGGTCGTCAGACCAGGGTGCGGAGACTAACAGTTCCTGCTCCGCCACGATCCGCGAGCCAGCCGTCACTGACCTGGTTTGACGGCGACGGACACTCCGGTTAAGGGACAATTCCTGTAACTGAGGTGAGAGATGAGCACGCGCAAGAAGTCCACGCAAGAGCCTAAGGGGCTGAGATATCAGTTCATCGCCCGCGAGAAGAAGGCCTATCCGGTGAAGATGCTTTGCCGAGTATTGGGCGTGAGCCGCAGCGGCTTCTATGACTGGCTGCGATGGGGGCAGCGGATCGGGAACGTCAGGAGCTCCTATCCTAGACTGGGTCCGGGGCCTGACCGAGGCGTCGGACCACAGAGATCGAACGGCGGTAGCCATATGACTGCCAGAAAGACGCTGCTGTGCTCGCTTGTGCTGATTCTAGATTGCACGCTGACCTGGACCGTGAGCACCGGCTTTGCCTTGGATATGCGAAACATGATGATTCAATCCCAATCGGAAATGGGCACGGTCCAGGATGTCAAAGCTTTCGGCGAGCTTCTGGCGTGGCTCGACTTTCGCTCGCGATGAGCTTGTTGTTCGATTCATTGACGGACCCCGGGGTTGTGCCCAGGCACGTGAAGGTTGCTCACGGCGTTCAGGTCCTGAAGCCGCAGCATCTGATCATACGCTCGCTTAACAAGGCCGGCCCGCTGCCGAAGCTTTATGGGGCGAGGGTCTGGCAATCCACTTACCTGCTCATGGACTACCTGGCGCGACACCCCCTGCGAGTTGATCAGCGCGTCCTGGAGATTGGCTGCGGATGGGGGCTGCTAGGCATCTTTTGCGCGATGCGCGCAGCGACCAAGGTGCTGTTGACTGATGCGGACGAGCGGGTGTTCCCCTATGTGCTGGCACACGCGCGTCTGAACCGTGTCTCCGTGCAGACCAAACATGTCGCTTTGGAGAGGATCACGGATCGCAGCCTGCGCGAGCACGACATCCTTGTGGGGGCCGATGTCTGCTTCTGGCCCGAACTGGGCACCGCGCTTCGCCATTTGATCGCGCGTGCCCTATCGCTCGGGATCCGCAAAATCCTGCTGGCGGATCCGGGCCGAGTCACCTTCATGGATCTTGCGGACCACTGCCAGTGCCACTACGGTGCCCATGTGGTCTCCTGTCAGGCATCGACCAAAGCTGGGTCCGACGGGCACATCCTCATCGTCGAGCAGCCACCGTGAGCCCAGACGAGACCCTCCTGCGGGCAATCGCCGCGCGCGTTTGAGCGACGGGTCGAGAAACTGTATGCGCGCTTCCGGCGGACGGTGCGGGTTGAAGTGATCTGCCCAATAGGCGGCTCACGCGCTCACCCCGGCCGGTTGAGCCCAATTCCCGGTCGTCCTGCGTTTCCACTTTCGACAATCGCTATGCAACCCGGCGTTTTTCGCGTATGGTTGTCGTCGTCGTGCGCCATCCGGTCGGCACACGCTCGTATCTCGGTGGAATCTCCTTCCTAGATCTGCACCCGGAACGATTCGCCCCCTTTCCGCCTAGACTGGCCCAGCAACCCCCTGGGTAGGCCTACCCAGGAGTCGTCGTGCCTTTCTCTACGTTCGGCCTTTCGGCCGAATCGTTGTGCGCCGTTGCCGCCCAAGGCTACGTGCAGCCCACGCCCATCCAGGTGCAGGCGATTCCGGCTGCAATGTCGCGCCGCGACGTCCTCGCTGGTGCCCAGACTGGGACCGGATCGAGCGGCTCGTCGAAGGGTGCTGGACGACCCCGTGCGCGTCGAAGTCCCCCAGCGCAATACCGCAGCCGAGAACGTGGAGCATTTTGTGTATGCCGTAGCTGAAGGAGCGCAAGCGCGCACGATTGTCGCGTGCGTTGCACCCACGGACAACAAGTATCGGCCCGGTGCCGGAAACGCACAGGGTCGACGTCACGCACGAGTACCATCGGGTAAACAGGACCGGACCCGCTACGTTGGTGCCTTGCCCCGTCAGGAGAGCGGACGCGGCATCAAGCCCCGCGGCGCTAAGCTCAGCCGCGGCATCTAAGCGACAGCGGACAATTCCAATTTCGCGAGGCGGCCCTGGTCGCAGCGCAAATCCCTCGGCCGGCCTGTGCATCCGCGGGCGGGGGCCTCTTTATGGATGCACATTTATTTCGAGAGACCGAGCACTGATGAATATCTATGTTGGCAACCTGGCCTATGGCGTGACCCAGGACGAGCTGCGCGACACCTTTGGCGCCTATGGCCGAGTCGAGAGCGCCAGTCTAATCACCGACAAGTTTACCGGCGAGTCCAAGGGCTTCGGTTTCGTCGAGATGTCGAGCAACGCCGAGGCCGATGCCGCGATCAAGGCCCTGAACGAAACCCCATTGAGGGGCCGCAACATCAAGGTCAACCAGGCCAAGCCGCGCAGCGATCGCCCTTCGCAGGGCCGCCGTTTCTAACCCAGCGCCGTTTCTAACCTAGTAGGGAACACCCGCTCGCCGCTTCGGCGCCGCAGGGGTGCTCCCTTCACAATCGCTTGCTTTCAGCGATGAACAAGCCCTGTCTCAAGTCCTTCTTCGATTGGCTCCTTGCAGCAGTGACGAATAGTTCCGAGAGGGAACGCGCATGAATGCCTTGGTCGCCAAGAGTCCGCCTGAGCTCACGACCATCCTTGTTGGCAACCTTGCAGACCATGCGGGAGAGGAGGACGTCCGAGCGCTGTTCAGGCGATTTGGGTCCGTTTCGGAGATTCGGCTGATCCACGGGGCTCGTCATCGCCGAGCAGACAGCCGTTGCTACGTGATGATGAGAGGACGCCCGGCCAAGACCGCGATCAGCGCCCTCGACGGCGCGGTGTTCATGGGAGCGATCCTGCGCGTGACGGAGGCGCAGACGCAAACCGTCGAACCCGCACAAGCCCCGCCCGCTGCGGAGGAGGAGCAACCAGGGCCCCGCTTGCGTCAGCGCTATCAGGTCGTTTCGGTTGAAGAGGCAAAGATGCCTGGCGGTACGGAGGGCACTGACTGGTGTCGCTACGTCCTGTCATGTGGAACCTCCCGAGTCAATGGCCTTCGCCGCGGGTCGCTTGAGGAAGTCAACGATTATGCGAGCCATTGTGTCGAGGAGCTGAACCAGCGCAGCGCCGGCGTCAAGAGCTCATACGCAATGACTCTGCCGCAGAAGAAGTAGCCATGGTGGCGTGACGGCCCGCATCGTCCGTTCCGGTCGCATCGGTCTTGGCGAGCCCGTCGTGGTGTTCGGCCCCGCCGCGCGCGGCGCTGAGGCCGGGGTCGGCGCGCCGCCGCATCGCATCGCGTCGTGTCGTGACTGGCCCAGGCCCTGATCTCATGTGGCAGCCAGGGGCCGCTATGATATCCGAGCGGGCTCGGATCTGGCGGCGACGGGTGCTTGGTGATGCAAGGGGTTGCTTCAGCGAGCGACCTTTGTCGGCTCCCCGGAGCGGTCACCTGCGTCTCAAGACCTCAACGCCGAAGTTGGCGAAGAGCGAACCTTGACGGTCGTTAGGTGGAGCCTCGGGATTCGGCCAAGTCCGGACATTGGTGTATTGCTGCCTGTGGTCTGCAGTCGCGAGGACAGCAGACACTCGCCAGTACCATTGATTACACATACTGTCTTAGGAAGTCCTCGCCGCCCTGGCTTCGCCCGGTTGATTGGGCGAACATTAGCGATACGCCCACGCACCCTCGAGCATTTGGCGATGAGCAATACCTTGTCCGTCGATTACCCCGAGACCTTCCCCGATGCCCTGCATATGTCCCGTGCGGAGTTTGAGCGTGAGGCGCGTCTGGCCATGGCCGCTAAATTGTTCGAGACCGGCAGGCTCAGCTCCGGCCAGGCCGCCGGCCTGATCGGGATGGGGCGGGTAGCCTTTCTCGCCGAGCTTCGCCGCCTAGGGGTATCTACCATCCAGGTGGGCGCTGATGAGTTGGAGGGGGACCTCGCTGCTGCCGAGGCCGCCGGTGATCATCCTCAATAGCAGCCCGGTCATTCACCTGACCGTCGCCTTGGGTGGGCTCGACGCCCTGCCGGCGCTATACGGCCGGGTGTTGGTTCCGGAGCCTGTGCTCCGGGAGTTGGAGGCCGGTGCCCAACGGGACGACACCGCCCGGAGGCTGCGAACCGTCTCGGGTGTCGAGGTGTACGCCCTGGCGAACGGGGTTTCGCCGCTTCTGGCTGGCGAGCTGGATCTCGGCGAGGCGGCGGTGATTCAGCTCGCACTGGATCTTCCGGGGCCACCGTGGTGCTGGACGACCTCAAGGCAAGGCGCGTTGCCCGCCGCAGTTCCATCCCGATGACGGGCTCCCTCGGCGTGCTTCTCCGCGCCAAACGGCGCGGGAAGCTGGACTCGGTGGCCCAGGCCGTCGAGCGTATCCGCCGTCATGGAGGTTGGCTCGCCAACGACGTGGTCGAGCGCGTACTGGCCCTGGCCGGGGAGTGACCCGGCGTGCCGCGGTCGTGTCTTCTGCGCGCGTGGCAGAAGCAACCACCAGATAGCATCGTCTGGTGATCTCGCTACAGCCGACGTTCACGTCGCCAAGGAAGCTGACCGCATAGGGTCGCTATGTAAAGCTTTACATAGCGACCCAAACCTGCCGCTGGTCGACTGGTCCTGAGTGACTGCTTCGGACGCTATTCGGTCCCCGGCCGCGGCAGCAACGACCCGGGAGAGTTTCCGGAAAGCGGACGCCACGCTGGTGTGCTTTGAGGCCGGCTCACGCGAATTGCCATCCGTCGGAGAGCATCACCTGACAGGTAGGTCTCAACCAGCTGTTGCCTGGCGGATAAGGAACTCCAACGGCAGCTAGGGGTTACTAAAGGGACGCTTACCGCTAAGGTTCACCTACCGCTGGGGCATAGGAAAAGCCTGGCAACCCCAAGGCACTCTGCATATGCGAGATTTACTGCATGCCATGGTCGCTGCGATTATCTGCAACACTTTATTGGCAGTGCGTTGAGTGAGAACTTTCTTACCCACAACGAAGGATCACGATTGGTTTTCTTGCAACGTTCCTCAAGTTCCTGGTACAAATTATCTCCGTGAGGCACCACGATGTAGCCGGTGTTGGTATTTCCGACCATAAGGCAGTCTTTAGATTCAGCCATGTACAGCGCGACAATCAAGCAGATGCAGGAATCAAGACAATCTTGGTCTCTCTTCCTTGGATAATTCTTAGCTTTGGCCATACTGATCCACGCAACCAACGTGGATAGCTGGCGTGCGGTGATCTCTTTCAACAGTCGGTCGCATACGAACCGCCAGTCATCGATTGAAAAGTTCTTCCTTCGTTCGGGATTGTACTTCGGCAGTCGGCCGGTTACTCTCTTATCTGGCAGCAGCCAGCCAAGCGCTATTAATGCTAGCGCTGGATATGTTTCGAACACCTGTTCATCCCTCATTGGGCTGGAGGGATCTGATGCTCCACCGAATCTCTTGAGGAACTGCCAGATCGGTGCTTCCGTGCCGAACATGTCAGATCGCGAAGTGTTTGCGGGCTGCATTCCCCCATAACGACGGCTAACCGGCGACGCTACAATATTCTCGACTGGGCGCTGGCCAGCACCGTTCGCAACGATGGTGGGCTGATCAATCAGCACTATGGTTGTGCCAGGAACCGTTTCATTTTTCCATTTTGCGATAACATTACTACTTTCGGTAAAATTTGCGATCTGTGGACTCTCAAGTTCCCTAAGTAAGCCATCGTTTTCACGGAATATCCCGATGATTGCTCCGCGGTTTGTGGGTGTCCATGCGGAATCGAATCCGACCAGAAGCATGGTCCCCGCAGAAGGTATTCGTTTCTCGTTAGGGTTCATTTTTACGCCTATCCGCACACGCTCCGGCCGCGCTAGCATAGCTTCGAGTTTGAAGCGGCGCCTGCAATAATAACGGAGTTTGGCGCGGTTGCGGGGGAGACGTCTGCCGATGATCGCATCGGTAAACTCACCCGTTCTTTCGACTGAGTTCTGTTCTAAGCTCGGAGGCTAAGGCTTCCATCGTATCCCAACGAGTATTTATCGCCTTCTTAGCCAACTCCAATCCCCGCAGGATTGGTTCGTCGCCAAACCGATCGCGAACCTCATTGAGCAGGTAAATGTCGTAGTCTTGTGTGTCCCGATAACGTTCAAGCAGAGCGAAAACACCTTCAGGCTCAAATGAGTATCCGAGCTTCCAGTAAGCAATCGCGAAGCCTCCCCATGCAATCGCAGCGATGGCTTCTGGGTCAGTTAGATTTTCTGCATACAACGTCCCGTTGGCGGTGATATCAGCGACGGCTATTCCCAAGAAACCGACTACCGTCGCGTGTCCCGCTTCGCGAAGGGCTTTGTCGCGCAGGCAAGCAGCTAATCGCTGATACTGTTTCTTACTAGCATGGAGCGACATGTAGACGATAGTCCTACGAATGTACGTGGTACTGCAAGCAGCATCTGCCTATGAGCATAGAAGCCCTTTACTGTCAATTATGATGTGTAGCTTTCCCAACGTCTCTTGCTTGCAGCTCTGCGGACAGAACCATTCCGCCGGCGACTGACAGCTCTTGGCCGGGTCCGGTGCCATGCGACTCAAACGGCCCGGTCCCGCCGACGCATGGTAGCCCGGATGGCTCCCGTCCGTTGAATGTCCGCTTCTCGCCCCGCCGGTCGTGCGACTCTAGAGCTGATCGGTGACCGCAACGCGCGTTTACCGGACGCTCAGGTCGGATGAACCAGCGACCGGAATTGGCCGATTGCGGACGATTTAGAAGGCCCCCAGGCGCCTTTCTGAAGCTGGTAACCAGCGCATTCAGAGGGGCTTCAGAACAGCCCATCAAACCAACTCCCCAACCACCGCCGCACGCGATTGAGCCTGATGCCCTTCTCGTGCAGCGGACACTTGTCCGCGAAGAACGCCACCGACCTCCGCTCGTCGGCGTCGACCTCCACGCTGTACTTGTCCCACACCGCCTGCCGCGCCTCGAGATACCAACGGCAGCTCGCGATGTTCGGCGGAAGCCAGAGGTAGGCGTCGCGATCACCCTTGGAGCGGTTCGACCCATTGTAGACAGCGATCAGGTTGTCCGGGTCGTTCGCGAAGGCTGTGCGCTGATCAAGCGTCCAGGCCTGCGCGCCGGCCGCGTCGATCTTGCCGGGGGCGATCAGGTGGTCGATGTCCAAGTCCCCTGGGTCTGTGGTGACGCGACCAGTGTAGCGGCAGACCCAGAGCCCGGTCTCGACCTTCCCGTCATCTGGGCGAGGGCGTGCAGGCATGCAAGGGCTAGCCCCAGCACAACGGAGCGGGTCGGCATCTGGCGCATGCCTTGGCCTTGAGTGACCCTCGACTTGGTGACGGTCCTGGTTGGTGGACCGCTTGGCACGGTGGTTGACGCAACGGACGCGGGGATCGACTCGGCGTACGTTTGGCTGCGTCGCCCTTTCGATATAATACCAAGTGTGATACTAAGGGCGGAGAGCAAGGGCGCGTGAGGATCTTCAAGAACGCTTGGTTCGAGCGTTTCGCCCGCAAGCACGAGATCCAGGACGCGGCGCTGCACGAAGCGATTCGCCGAGCGGAGCGAGGCCTGGTGGACGCCGACCTCGGCGGCGGGGTCATCAAGCAGCGTGTGGCGCGCCCAGGACAGGGGCGCTCAGGGGGCTATCGGACCCTGATCCTGTACCGCCAGGCGCATCGCGCCT
>CAZOWL010000076.1:0-21996 GCA_964583605.1 uncultured Chromatiaceae bacterium
GATGAACGTGGCGGTTCAGCGCGGAGCCGAAACGGTGCACGAAGCTGACGGCCCCGAGCCGCGCCCGGGGCGAGACCGTGGGGATGGTTGCGCAAAGATGGGCCTCGATGGCCCGCAGAAAGATGTGCAGGACAGCACTGACGGCGCGGGGCTCGCGCTCAAGGTACCAGCGCAGGCGCTTCGGCACGGAGGAGCTTGTTCAGATACTGGCTACTGGCGCACCGGCAGCGGCGGGATGACATGATCGACCCGATGCGCGGCGGTCTCGCGCCTTAGGGCGGGCGTTGCACGACGGGCATACCGACCTTGGAGTGGGCGCCGAAACGGGCCGTCCAGGTCTTGCGATGGATCCGCGCCGGCAACCGTCGCAGAGGCAGCCGGCGACGGCGCAGCCGGCGCAATCCCGAGGGATCGAACGGCAGGCCCACTCGGTCGAGCTCAACGAGGTCCGCTCGCCAGCCGGGGCAGAGGGCATCCAGTCTGGCCTGGATCTCCGCGCGGCGCGCGGGGACGAGCCTCAGCCGATTCCGTCTGGGCGCCTGGCCGATCCAGCCGGCCCCGTGAAGCCAGTCCAACAGCGCGGCGTTGCCCTGTTGCGGGTCACCTCACCGTCCTGCAGCGGCGCCAGCAGGGTCCAGGGATGCTCGGGGCACGACCAGTCGGGGGCGCTCACAAGGTCTCCTCGCGCATACGCCGCCCGCGCACGACGACCTCCTCGCGACCGTCCTCGGCGCTGCGCCGAGCCAGGCGGTAGATGTGACCGCGCCGGGCCCGATCGGCGGCCGGGGCGGCGGCGAGCAGCTGGACCTGCATCTGCTGACAGAATTCCGTGAGGGTATCCAGCGAATCGGGGCTCAGCCGATTGGCCTCGTCGAGAAACAGAAAACGCAGCGGCTGTCCCGCGTTGCGCCCCTTGAGGAGCGCGGCCGGCTGCTCCCAGGCGTCGAGGATGACCACTAGCACCGCGCCGCCCCGACGCCGATGGATTCGCCGGTGGACAACGCCCCCGCCCGAGCCTCGGTCCAAAGCTCGCTGCCCAGGCGCTGGACCTGGACGGTCAGGTCGAGGTACTGGCGGTAGTCCAGCAGGTCGCCCTCGGAGAGCAGGTACCAATAGCCTTCCGACCCATGCACCAGACGGCACTCGTAGCCGGCGTAGAAGGTTTCCAGCCATTCGGCGGCGCGCTCCTGCAGCTCATATTCGGCGATGTCGTCGCTGTCCACATGGAAGCCTTTGCGCAGGCGATGATCGAGCGACGGAAACAGCAGATCGGTCATGACGTCCTCCAGACACCGAAAACCGGGCTCATCCATCGCTGGTTCCTTCCCGTTTCGCGCGCTCGACGACCAGGTCCTGCAACTCCAGACGGGGGCCCAGCGGGCGCCAGGCCCAGCCCTCCGCGGAATGAGCTCGTGCACGTTCTGATAGTAGGCGGACCAGGATTGGAAGCGGCTGTCGCCCCAGGCGGCGACACGCTCGATTTGGGTACGGACATGGCTGACCGCGTCCAGGGCCTCATCCCGGCGCGCGGCATCCGCCGCGTCATAGATCTCGTTGAGGAGGTTGGAGACGCCCTCGGTCTCACTCATCAGGGTCCGATTCAGCTCGTGCAGGGTGGCGCTGGTATCCTGCAGCAGCGCCTCGCATTGGTCGACGGCGTCGAGCCAGCGGACCTCCAGCAGATGGCCGATGCGCTCCCGGGTCTCCTGTTGCTGCACGTCCATGCCACGTTGGCGCCGGTCGATCATCTTTACCAGTCCGGCCACCGTGAGCTTGAGCGGGGCGACGACCTGGGTCCGCCAGTGCCTATCGTCCCCGCCCGCCGCGGCGGCGGCGCGGACCACGGCCAGGTCGCCGCGGACGCGCGTCAACATCACCTCGAGGCTTTCGCGGGTCAGGGTCTCGTGGGCACTGAACCACTCGGCCAGGGTCTTTCCCAACGGGCTCAGGGTGAATTCGCCCTCGGCGGCGATACCGCCCAGATCGGCGCGCACGAGCAGGTGCTGACGGCACAGGCTGTCGATCGCGTGGGTCCCGCGCAGGGCCAGGCTGGCTTGGTCGCCCTGCACGACATCGTTGAGGAGGGAGAAGACGTCGCGCAGCTCCGCCTCGCCCAGCACCGTGTCCGGGTTCAGCTCCAGGTAGGCGTGGATGCCGCTCAGAAATGCCAGCCGCTCACGGTCCAGCTGCAGCGAGAGATCGGCCGCCCAGGTGCGGGCGATACGGTCGGTCAGGTCGCGGGATGGCAGATTGGCCGAATCCGCGCCGTCTTGCATCCGGTTCACTATCGCTGAGTGATGGCGCTGCGTGATGGCGTTGAGTGATGGCGTTGAATTGCTTATCCAGGGGAGCGCGAACCGCTCTCGGAGCTCTGCGCCCACCGCTTAGACTCCCAGCCGAACGACTGCCAAACGCCTCCTGTGAGCAGCCCGCTTCAGGGTACCGATTCCGGCCATCACGACCCGTCGGTCTGAGACACAAAGCCTTGCTAGATCGACAGCTCCTTCAGATAGGCGGCGAAGCGATCACCGAGCTCTGGATGCTGTAGGCCGAGCTCGATCTGCGCCTCGAGATAGCCGAGCTTACTGCCGCAATCATAGCGTTTGCCCTTGAAAGGAAACGCAATCACGGGCTCGTCGGCGAGCAGGGCAGCAATCCCATCGGTCAGCTGTATCTCCCCGCCGGCACCGGCCTGGGTCGCAGAGAGCTTGTCGAAGATACGGGGCGTGAGCAGGTAGCGGCCGACGACCGCCAGATTCGACGGGGCCACCTCCGGGGCGGGCTTCTCGACAATAGAAACCACGCGCAGCTCCCCTTCCGGCCCGGACTCGGTCTGCACGATTCCGTACTTCTGGGTCTCGTCAGCGGGCACCTCTTCAACGCCCAGCACGCTACACTCGAAACGCTCGTAGACGTCGGTCATCTGGGCGATCACGCCCTTCTCTTCGCCGCGGATCAGATCGTCGGCCAGAATCACGGCAAAGGGCTCCTCGCCGACGACTGGCCTGGCGCAGAGCACGGCATGACCCAGACCCAACGCCTCGGCTTGACGGAGATAGATGCAGGTCACATGGGCAGGCAAGACGTTGCGGACAATGTCCAGCAGCGCCTTCTTGCCAGCACCCTCCAACTCCATCTCGAGCTCGTAGGCCTTATCGAAATGGTCCTCGATCGAGCGCTTGTTGCGGCCGGTGATGAACACCAATTGATGGGCGCCGGCAGCCTCGGCCTCTTCGGCGGCATACTGTATCAGCGGCTTGTCGACGACGGGCAGCATCTCTTTCGGGCTCGCCTTCGTCGCTGGAAGGAAGCGTGTCCCCAACCCGGCCACGGGGAAAACGGCCTTGCGGATTCTCGACATGGTCTCTCCTCGATGTAGATTCGCGACCCTCGCGGCAAGCCACGGTAGCGGGCCGTGTCCTGAGCACGGGTCGGATCCGTTGCGAGCCCTCGACAGGGCTCGCCCTCAGATCTCAAGCTCCGCCTCGATCGCCGCCAGGGCTGCCAGCGGATCGGGCGCGGCCGTGATCGGGCGACCGATCACGAGGTAGTCGGCGCCGGCAGACAGGGCGGCGTTCGGTGTCATGACACGTTTCTGATCGCCAGATGCGGACCCGGCCGGCCGCACCCCTGGCGTGACCAGACGCAGCTCCTGTCCGACGATGCGGCGCACGGCGGCGGCCTCCTGCGGGGAGCAGACCAGCCCATCGAGACCGCAGTCGGCGATGAGCTGCGCGAGCCTGAGCACCATCTCTGCCGGGTCGCCGGGACACCCGATGGTGGCCAAATCTCCTGAGTCGAGGCTGGTCAGCAGGGTGACACCGATCAGCAGCGGCCGATCAGGCCGATCAGCGAGACGTTCGCGCGCCCGCTCCATCATCGCGCGCCCACCGAAGGCATGGACATTCATCATCCACACCCCGAGGTCCGCGGCAGCCGCACAGGCTGCGGCCACCGTCGTCGGGATATCGTGAAACTTGAGGTCGAGAAAGACCTCGAAGCCCTCCCGATGGAGCTGCTCGACCAAAGGCGGGCCGAGGCGAGTGAAGAGCTCTTTTCCGACCTTCAGCCGGCAACGCCGCGGATCGAGGCGCCCAGCCAGCGCGAGCGCAGCGTCGGCACTCGGGAAGTCCATCGCGACAATGATTCGGGGCTCGTCGGTCACGGAACGCTCTTGTTGTTCAGAGAGTCGATGCGCGGAGATCGGCCAAAGCGGCTGGTCCGCGGGAGCCAGCCCGCGAGCCCAACTCCTCTCTGCCACCCACGCTGGGCATCCTGACGGCTCATGCTGGCTCCGTTCTCAGATGAACGCCGAGAGGCTCGGGACGAAACGGATGAATCGTCGCCCACCGCTTACAGCTTGGGCATTGCCAATGCAGACGGCGCGCGGCGAAACCACAATGCTGACAGAGATGGGCCGGCTGCCGGGCCAGCAGATGGCGGATCACGCCCAGGGCCACCATGCTGACATCGGGGGTGGGGGATGACTCGGTCCGCAATTCGATCAGATGAGCTAATGCCGCCAGATCGGCAAATCGGGACAGGTGGTCCATCAGCACTGCGGCTGCCGCCTCATCACCCTGCTCGCGACGGAGCGCCTGGGCCAGCTCAATCATCAGCGCCGGACTCGGCTCATCATCGCGCAAGAGCGCGAGCGCGGTCGCCAGGCTCGAGTCACCGCCCTGAGCGAGTGCCGCAGAGAGGTTTGGCAGGATCTCCGGAAGATATTGCGGCGCGTGATCCACGATGTGCCTATAGAGTCCTAAAGCCGTCTCGTCGTCACCATGCGCCCTCGCCATCTCCGCCTCTAGGATGATCGCACGCACACAGCTCGGATCGCTCGCCTGCGCCTCGGCCAACTGGTCGCGGGCCCGCTGGGTCGACCCGGCCCGCAGAGCCTCCTCGGCCAATTCGCAATGGTACTGCGCGATCTCGGTCTTCATCGAGTCGACCCCGAGGGTCTGTAGCTCTTGAGCCACCTCCAAACAACGCAGCCAGTCCTTCTCCTGCTGGTAGATCTCCATCAGAGCCTTCAGGGCGCGCTTCGACTGGAGCTTCAGCTCCAAGAGTTCACGGAACATGCTCTCGGCGCGATCGAACAGCCCAGCACGCATGTAGTCCTGACCCAGCTCGTGGAGCGCATAACCGCGCTGCTCACGGTCCAGGTTGGTGCGGGCGACAACGTTCTGATGCACGCGGATTGCGCGGTCGACCTCGCCACGGCGTCGAAACAGGCTGCCCAACGCCAGGTGTGTTTCGACCGTATCTCGGTCGACCTCGGCGAGCTGCAGAAAGACGTCGATCGCCTTGTCCGGCTGCTCGTCCAGCAGATAGTTCAGGCCGACGAAGAATGTCTGGCCCTTGCCGCGGGCCGTCGCGGCGCGCCGCGACTGGCCATGTCGTGCAGCCCACCAACCCGACGCCGCGGCAAGCGGCAATAAGAGGAAAAGCAGCTCGATCACGCGCCGGCTCCGATCCTCGCTGGGATGCCAAAAGACCGGCCATGAAGGCTCCGAACGATCATGGGGCGAGGGAGCGAACGTGCTTCGCGGATTTCATAGTAAGGCCCCAGGCTCGGATCCGACTTGCCCAACCGGAACGGCCGGCCGGTGCTGGCTCGCATCGGGCTGACGGGGTCACACGGGGTCACCTGAAGGTCAATTCGCCGTTATCATACAGGTATCGGTCGCTAACCGCATGGCTGACGGGCGTCGCGGTCAACGCCGGCCAACCGTCGCCGCAGCCGGCCTTTGCACGGGCTCGATGCGGGGCCGGCTTTGAGAAGCGTCAGAGCGAGCCCCAGATCAGCGCGAACGGTGCTCACCCGCGAGCAAGCCCGAGGGAGCTCAACAAGGAGCTGAGTTATGGCACAACTAGCTGGCCGAGTGGCCATCGTTACCGGGGCGGCGGGGAACCTGGGCCGCGCCGTCACAGACGCCTTGCTGGCGCACGGCGCTCGAGTCGCCCAGGTCGATCGGGATGCTGCAGCATTACGGGCGGTGTCTCCCGCTAGCGATCGGACGGCGACCTTCGTCGCCGACCTCCTCGATAGCGATTCGGTGGCGCAGATGGCCGCAGACGTCAAAGATCGCTTCGGCCGAGTCGACATCCTCGCCAACATCGCCGGGGGCTTCGCCATGGGTCCGCCGCTCTATGAGACTGCGGATGCCGCTTGGGAACAGATGCTCAACCTCAACGCTCGGAGCGTATTCTATTGCTGCCGCGCCGTGATTCCGCTCCTTCTGGCCGCAGGCGGCGGACGCATCGTCAACATATCAGCCCGCGCGGCGCGTGAGGGTCAGCCCCGGATGGCCCCCTATTGCGCGGCGAAGGCCGCCGTCATCACCCTGACGGAGAGCCTGGCGGCCGAGCACAAGGACGATCGGATCACTGTGAATTGTATCCTCCCGGGCACGATCGACACGCCGCAGAACCGATCAGCGATGCCGGATCAGGAGTTCGATCGCTGGGTATCCCCAGCGGCCCTGGCTGAGGTGATTGTCTTTCTCGTCTCCGATGCGGCGAGCTGCGTGACCGGCGCCGCCATCCCTGTTTACGGGCGCAGCTAGCGCAGCATCTTGTCGGAGGCGCTCGGCTGGGAGCGGATCACAGCTCATGTATCGGATAACGCGCCAGACCTCCGTTCCTCCGAGTGCAGATCGGCGCTGCCCTAGCTACGAAATTTGCGCAGCACGTTCACGCCCTCGCCCTCCGGGAGAGGTTTGGAGTGATGGAGCGATCAGGGGCGAGGCGACACGTCATCATCTGGGGTGGCTCGCCTCGCCCCATGATCGTTAGGGTAGTCGAACAGGATCCATTGCCGCGATGCTCTACTGGACGCTATTGGCGCTGCTCCTTACCCTGCCAACACCTGGGCACGCTCAGCGGTTTGTCGACCCTGAGACTGAGGAGATGTTGGTCGATGCCGTGGAGGCGGCAGTCGAGCTCGATCTCTTTCACGCCCGTTGTCGATCCGACCGCTCCAACCGCCGCACTGAGAACCTAAACAAGACGATCGCCAGCAAGTACCGCCTAACGGTGATCGGCGTCATGGATGAGCTGTTCCCCGAGCGCTCGTACCGCGAGGCCCAGGACCGCTTGCAGCGTGAATTCGCCGTCTGGCTTCGCGAAGCGGGCGGCTGCCAGGGCGCCCGGGAGAGCGGTGCGTCCGAGGCCCTGGCGGATCGCTATCAGCGGCTCTACGCGCAGATCGAAGAATCACCCTAGTACGGTCACGGTCACACCGGACCCGATTGCGTCTCGATTCGCGCGCCGACCACCGCGGCGACGCGGTCGAAAATCGTCGGGACGCAGCCAGGCGGGCGCGCGGAGAGCGTCACCGGCAAACCCTTCTCATTCAAAATAGTTTTGGCCGCCGTGAGCAGACACCTTGAGTAGTGATGCCGGAAGGCGGAGCGAAGGCAACCGACCTGGCCCCGCTGATCGCTTATGAGCCTCATGCTGCCGCTGCGGGCTCTGTGACCGACGCCCTGCAACAACGCTCAAGCCCGCCCGGAGCGCCTCGCACCCGCGGCTTTGGATCGATCGCCCCGGCGCTCCTGCGGCCGACCGATCCAGAATTGCCGGCGGCCGAAGGTCGGCATCCGACGTGTGGGACGGGTGCGATACTCAGGGCCCTGGTAGTCGTTGAGCGAGAGGCGGAAAGTCTGTCCATTCTGGTATTCAGCCATGCCCTTGTGCAGCGCATAGCACATACCGAGCAGGATGATCGAGAAGGGCAGTCCGGTCGTAATCGCGGCCGTCTGCAACGCGACCAAGCCCCCGCCCAGCAGCAGCGCGGCGGCGACCAAGCCCTCAGTTACGGCCCAGAAGATGCGCTGCAGCTTGGGCGGATCGGTATTGCCACCGGATGTGATGATGTCGATCACCAGCGAGCCCGAGTCCGACGAGGTGACGAAGAAGGTGACGATGAGAACGATCGCCAGTGTCGCCGTGAGCTCGACGAGCGGGAAGTTCTCGAGCAGCACGAAGAGCGAGACCGGGATGTTCTCCTCGACGGCCCTGGCGATGCCACCGGCACCGAACATCTCGATGTCCAGCGCACTATTGCCGAAGGTCGTGAGCCAGATGAAGGTCACGAGCGTCGGAACGAAGAGCACGCCCTTGATGAACTCGCGCACGGTCCGCCCGTAGGAGACACGCGCGATGAACATGCCGACAAAGGGTGACCAAGCGATCCACCAGCCCCAGTAGAAGACGGTCCAGCCATTCTGCCACTCGGTGTTCTCGTAGGTCTCGTTCCAGGTGCTCAGGTGAAAGAAGTTTTGCAGGTAATAGCCGATGTTCTCGATCAGCGCATTGAGTATGAAGAGGGTCGGCCCGACCAGGAGGACGAACGCCATCAGGAGGGCGGCCACGATCACATTGATCTCGCTGAGCCGTTTGATTCCGGCATCAAGACCCTTGACGACCGACCAGGTCGCTAAGGCCGTGATGCCGGCGATCAGAACAAGCTGAACGAGCGTATTCTGCGGGACGCCGAGCATGTAGTTAAGACCGGCGTTGACCTGTTGCACGCCGAGCCCGAGCGAGGTCGCGACGCCGAACATGGTGGCGACGGTGGCCATGATGTCGATGGTGTTGCCGATCGGCCCGTAGATACGCTCACCGAAGACGGGGTAGAAGACCGAGCGTATCGAGAAGGGTAACCCCTTGTTGAAGGCAAAGAAGGCGAGCGACAACCCCACCAGCGCGTAGATCGACCAGGGGTGCAAGCCCCAGTGCAGGAAGGTGAAGTCCATCGCGATCCGCGCGGCGTCAGCCGTGCCAGGCTCGGCCAGCGGCGAGGCTATGAAGTGAAACATCGGCTCGGCAACGCCGAAGAAAAGGAGCCCGATGCCCATTCCGGCGCTGAACAGCATCGAGAACCAGCCCAGGGTCGAGAACTCGGGCCGCGCGCCCTCACCGCCGAGGCGCAGGTCGCCGAAACGACCGAGCAGCAGCGAGAGCACAAAAAATAGCACGATGTTCATCGTGCCGACGAAGAACCAGCCCGCATAGTGGGAGACACCGCCCTGCAGCTCCGCGAACAAGTCGTCGACCTGCCGCTCGAAGCCGATCGTCAGCAAGACGAAGAGCACAATCATCGCGGCAGAGATGAAGAAGACGTAGGGGTGGACGTCAAGCTCAAACCAGGGGAATCGATCGCGCGGTTTCGGCGTCGGCGGCGCCTCGGACTCATGCATCGTTATTGCTCTCTCTCCGGCACATCCTTTTCAGCTTAATGCAGTCCGCCAACGCGGATAAAGCCCTTGACTGATCTTCGCAACGCCACCGCGCCTGCCAGGGCTTGCGCGACTCGCCACCGGCAGATTGGCTGAATTCCCTTGGGTTACGATGGGGTCCACTTCACGTTCACGTGGTAACCGGCACCCGGGCTTGGTGATCCTAGGCTGAGGGTTTGGGTTGGCCATGATCCATTATCTCCGGTGGCCGCATTTCGCTTATTTTTTTTCAACACTCAAGGGGTTTCGTCACGATCAGCCGCTCACCCTTCGACTGGAGTTGACGACCGACGCAACTGGGACAACGCGATCCCCCGGCTCTGAGCCGCTAACAGGCCCGTCAACGCCTGCACGATCCGGTCGGTCCTCGGACTGTGCAGCGGCACTCAATGCCTCGCCCTTCTTCGTTTGGCAGGCTCCCTTCTCATCGCAATGCGACTTCCCGCAATTTCACCGAAGCGCCGGAACCGAGAGGTGACTGTGGCCTTTGGTTTCGATGTCCGCGATATTGAAGCGCAGCGAGGTGCGGTCGCTGGTTGAGATCCGCGGCGAGGAGCACGCGGATTGATGCAGGTGCTGCTGGTCGAAGACGATGCGCGGCTCGCCGCCGGTCTCACGGACGCACTGATGACGGCGGGCTCATCATCCAGCGCGAGCGGGAAAGAGTGGCGGCCTGGCTCTGCGGCGCCACTAACGATCATGGGGCGAGCCGAGCCAACCCGGACCATGAAATGTCGCCTCGCCCCTGATCGTTCCCTCACCCCGTCCCTCTCCCAGAGCGTGAGGGAGCGAGCGTGCTGTGCGGATTTCATTGTAAGCCTAAGCCGAGATCCTTCTCGATCTCGATCTGCCGAGCGGTGACGGATGCATATCCTGGCCAGTGGGTGTGAACGAAGCCTGTGTGTCTCAGCCGATAATCAGGCTAGGCAAGCCGCGCGAACGACGTCGTTTGATTGACCTGTGAGCAGCACATAGGTCTTAGACTCCGGTTATGCACGCGAGAAAGAGAGGCGACAATGATGACGATCAGCGAGCTTGCGAGCGACAGCGGAGTGCCGGCACAGATAGTGCGCTACTACGCCCGCATCGGCCTGATCCGGCCGGCCGGCGAGCGGGACAATGGTTATCGGGAGTTCGACCCGCAGGATGCACCGCGGCTGCGGTTCATCCGGGCGGCGAAGCATCTCGGCTTCACGCTCGCCGAGATCAAGCAGATCACGGGCCGTGCAACGCGCGGCGAGTCGCCCTGCCCAGAGGTGCGGGCGATCCTGCGCCGGCGCATCGCCGAGAACCGGGCCCGCCTCGATGCGATGCAGGCGTTGCAGACGCGCATGGAGGCAGCGCTCGAGACCTGGGAGCAGATGCCCGATCTTGAGCCCAACGGCGACTGTATCTGCCATCTGATCGAGGCCGTCGGGGCGGACGACGACGAATGATGTCTTGAGCACGCCAGCGCGCGTAGATCGGCATCTTGATCTGGCGGTCCTTGCTCTCGGTGGACGGCGACAGGATCTCGCAGACCCAGTCCGGAGCTACCTCGAAACGCTGATCCCTGGGCAACTGAGGCAGACGCGCCCGGCGCCATCCCGCGAGATCCAGAACGCAAACTTCTTGATCGCGAACGAAATGAATCTCCGGCTCCATCAGCAGCCACCAGCCGCCCGGGCCGCCCCGGCCCGGCCCCGGTCGTAGGAACCGCCAAGCTCCATCTGCAGGACGGCCTCCACGCGCGCATGCGGCGCAGCCGGCCGTGGCTGCGTATTCAGCTGGCCATTGAGGATCTCCCCAGTAAGTCCCTCGGGCAACGCGATCAACCGTTCGTAGAGGGATTCGGACTTGGCAAGCTGCATGGTGCCGGCAAGGCTTGTCGTGGACTGCAAGCCACGATGATACGGAAGCAGAGAACTTGGCGCGACATGTAACGGCTGGACGCACGGAGGGACCCTCTTGACCTGTGTGTCGCGCTCAGGTTCTAGACTGTGCTTCACCGCCCGGTCATCGGCCATGGTCGCCCCTGGCCACCGTCCAAGAGGTTAAGGAGGAGAAGTGCTGGCAATGACGATCTGCTGCCGCCCGCTCACCGCTCGGCTGATCGGGGCGGTTGCCGCCGCGCTCGGCACCTGTGGCAGGCAGCGATGGACGGGGCGCAGCGGCCCGCCCGGGCACCAGGCTGGCACGATGCCGGGCAGCATTGTGGGCGGTCAGGGGATGCGGTGCTATGTCCGAGGCATGCGCAGCGGCGGTCCCCGCATGCCGGGCGGCAACGGTCCTGGGGCGCGGCTACGGGCCTGGCACGCACGGACTATGCTGCGCCATCGGCAGGCGATGATGCACGGCATGCCGGGCTCCGCCGGTGCGCTCAGCGAGCGCGGCCGCTGGCGGATCATTCGCTTCCGCAGAACGCTGTAACAGGCTGGAGATCCCGATGCACGGCGACCCGACAACCACGAATCAAGTCACCGATCCGGTCTGCGGCATGCAGGTGCCGCGGGACGCCCCGCTGCGGCTCGACCACGGCGGCCTGACCTATCGCTTCTGCAGCCGCCATTGTCTCGAGCGCTTCGAGGCCGAGCCCGAACGCTACCTCGGATCCGCCGCGACCGAGACCCCTGCCGGGCCGGCCGAGCAGGAGCACGGTGGCGCCTGCTGCGGGCACGAGCCGCAGGCCCGCAGCAGACCGGAGCCTCAGTCCTCGGCTGGCGCCGAGCACACCTGCCCGATGCACCCGGAGGTGCGCCAATCGGGGCCTGGGAGCTGCCCCAAATGCGGCATGGCGCTGGAGCCCGAGGGCCCGCCGGCGGCACGGCGGGTCGAGTACACCTGCCCGATGCACCCGGAGGTCGTCCAGGACCACCCGGGGAGCTGCCCGAAGTGCGGCATGGCCTTGGAGCCGCAGACCGTCGCCGGTGAAGAGCGCAACCCCGAGCTCGAGGACATGACACGCCGCTTCTGGGTCAGCGCCGCGCTTGCGCTGCCGGTGTTCCTGCTCGCGATGGCCGGCGACTTCGCGGCCGGCTGGCTGCCGGCGATGCTCGAGGGCGCCTCGGGCCAGTGGATCCAGGGGCTGCTCGCCACACCGGTCGTCCTCTGGGGCGGCTGGCCCTTCTTCGTGCGCGCCTGGCAGTCGCTCGTCAGCCGCAGCCTGAACATGTTCACATTGATCGGTCTCGGCGTCGCCGCGGCCTGGAGCTACAGCGTTCTCGCGCTGCTCGTCCCCGGCGTCTTCCCGGCGAACATGCGCTCCGGGGCCGGCATCGTCGCCGTCTACTTCGAGGCGGCGGCGATGATCACGACGCTGGTCCTGCTCGGGCAGGTGCTGGAGCTCCGCGCCCGCAGCCGCACCGGTGCGGCGATCCGCGCCCTGCTCGAGCTCGCCCCGAGCACGGCGCGCCGCCTGAGCGAGGACGGCGGTGAAGAGACCATCCCGCTCGATCACGTGCAGACCGGCGATCGGCTGCGCGTCCGTCCGGGTGACAAGGTCCCGGTCGACGGCACCGTCGTCGAGGGCGAGAGCCATGTCGATGAGTCGATGGTGACCGGCGAGCCGATGCCGGTGGCGAAGGGCATCGATGACCGCCTGATCGGTGCGACCGTGAACGGCAACAGCAGCCTGGTGATGCGTGCCGAGCGGGTCGGCGCCGACACCCTGCTCGCGCAGATCGTTCAGCGCGTCAGCGAGGCGCAGCGCTCGCGCGCACCGATCCAGTCGCTCGCCGACAAGGTCTCCGGCTGGTTCGTGCCGGCCGTGGTCCTGGTCGCGCTGATCACGATGCTCGTCTGGGGCCTCTGGGGGCCGGAGCCGCGCATCGCCCATGCGCTGGTCAACGCGGTCGCCGTGCTGATCATCGCCTGCCCCTGCGCGCTCGGGCTGGCAACGCCGATGTCGATCATGGTCGGCACCGGCAAGGGCGCCGGCGCCGGGGTCTTGATCAAGAACGCCGAGGCGCTCGAGGTCATGGAGCAGGTCGATATCCTGGTCGTCGACAAGACGGGCACGCTGACCGAGGGCCGGCCCCGCGTGGTCTCATTGGCCGCGCTCGAGGGCTTCGATGAGGATGAGGTGCTGGGCCTAGCGGCCGCCGTCGACCGTGCCAGCGAGCACCCGCTGGGAAAGGCCATCGTGCGCGCGGCCGAGGAGCGCGGGCTCGACATCGGCCAGGTCAAGGGCTTTGCCTCGCAAACCGGCAAGGGGGTGACCGGCGAGGTCGCGGGCCGGCGGGTCGCGCTCGGCAACGACAAGCTGCTCGCGGCGCTCGAGATCCGGGCGGAGAGCGTTCTCGAGCAGGCCCAAGCGCAGCGCCGCGAGGGTCAGACGGTCGTCTTCCTCGCCGTCGACGGCCAAGCCGCCGGCCTGCTCGGGATCGCCGACCCGATCAAGGACTCGACGCCGCAGGCGATCCGCCGCCTCCAGGACCTGGGCTTGGAGGTCGTCATGCTGACCGGCGACAGCCGCGCCACCGCCGAGGCCGTCGCCCGCGAGCTCGGCATCGATCGCGTCGAGGCCGAGGTCCTGCCGGATCGCAAGGCCGAGGTCGTCGCAGAACTGCAGGCTCAGGGCCGCCGGGTCGCAATGGCCGGCGACGGCATCAACGACGCCCCGGCCCTGGCCCAGGCCGAGGTCGGCATCGCGATGGGCACCGGCGCCGATGTGGCGATGGAGAGCGCCAGCGTCACGCTGGTCAAGGGCGATCTCGGCGGTATCGTGCGCGCCCGGCGGCTGAGCCAGGCGGTGATGCGCAATATCCGCCAAAACCTCTTCTTCGCCTTCGTCTACAACGGCCTCGGCGTGCCGATCGCCGCCGGCGTCCTCTACCCGGCCTTTGGGCTGCTGCTGTCCCCAATCGTCGCCGCCGCGGCGATGAGCTTCAGCTCGGTCTCGGTCATCGGCAATGCGCTGCGGCTGCGAACGGCGGACATTTGAGGCGGTGACGCAGCATGCGGCCAGGAGCGGTCCGCGCAGCGGACCCTACGCCTACGCCGAGCCCAGGTAGGGTCCGCTGTGCGGACCACGCCGCTTCCGGTGCCGCTCGGGGCACGCACCGACGACCGGCCGGCCCGACCGCGAAGACCGCCGCGATGTGTATAGTCACGAGCAATCGACACATAGGACCCGAACAATGCGAACGCACATCGTCATCGAAGATGAACTGATGGAGCGCGCACTCGCCATCTCGGGCTGCCGAACGAAGCGCGAAGCCGTCGAGGAGGGTCTTCGGCTCCTGATCCGGCTCAAGGAGCAGGAGCGCATCCGGGCGGCGCGCGGAAGGCTTCGCTGGGAAGGCGACCTCGATGCGATGCGGCGCGATGACGCCTGATGGTCCTGGTCGACTTCATCATCGCAAGCCATTGCCTCCTGCACGGGCTCGAGCTGCTCCATACCGACCGGGATTTCGACGCGATGGAGCAACACCTTGGTCTCAGGGTCTACCGTTCGCAATGAGCTTGCGCAGCGTCTCGGTCCGCACAGCGGACCCGACACCGCACCGCCGTAGGGTCCGCTGTGCGGATCAAGATACGCCGAGCCCACCTAGGGTCCGCTGTGCGGACCGAACCAGGGCCGAGCGCAGAACCGCCAAGAGGAAGACCCCGTGCCTCGATACCTGACACCCCGTCTCGCAAGGGCCGTGCTCTGGATGGGCCTCGCGGTCGGCTCGATGACGCTCGCCGGCTGCGGCGAGGAGACGGCCACACCAAGCGAGCCGCTCGCCGAGGCGCTGGACGACACGCTGATCGAGCACGCGCGCAAGCATTCGGACCCCAAATACGTCTGCCCGATGCACCCGCAGATCATCAAGGACGAGCCGGGGACCTGCCCGATCTGCGGCATGGACCTGGTTGCGAAGCAGATCGACCCGATGACCGGCAAGCACCCCGAGGTGCGCCTGAGCGGGGCCGTGATCCAGACGATGGGCGTGCGCACCGCCCAAGCCGAGCGCGGCACGCTCTGGAAGTACATCCGCACCGTCGGGCGCGTCGACTACGACGAGACGCGCATCGCCCATATCCACCCGCGTGCGCCGGGTTGGATCGAAGGGCTCTCGGTGCGCGCCGAGGGCGAGCGGGTCGCGGCGGGCGAGGAGCTCGCCGCGCTCTATGCCCCGGACATCCTCTCGGCGCAGGTCGATTTTCTCATCGCCACCGAGCGCCGCAGCGGTGTGGCGCCCGATCGGGTCGACAAGGCCCGCAATCTCTTGCGGCTCCTCGACGTGCCCGATGCCATCATCGGCGAGATCGAGCGCACCCGCGAGACCCGCAACACGGTGCCGGTGCTGGCGCCGATCGACGGCGTCGTGACGAAGTTGATGGCCCGCGAGGGGATGTACGTGACCAAGGACACCGAGATGTTCACGGTCGCAGACCTGAGCCAAGTCTGGGTCATGGTCGACGTCTTCGAGCACCAGATCGACTGGGTCGAGCCCGGCCTGAGCGCCGAGATCGACGTGCCGGCGCACCCGGGGCGCACCTGGGAGGGCGTCGTCGACTACGTCTATCCGGATCTTGATCCCGAGACCCGGACGCTGCGCGTACGCCTCGCCTTCCCGAACCCCGAGCTCAAGCTCCGCCCGAACATGTTCGCCAATGTCGTCATCTACGGCGGCCCCAAGCGCGACGTGCTCAAGATCCCGCGCGCGGCGCTGATCGTCACCGGCGAGCGTGAGAGCGTCGTCACGGCCCTCGGTGATGGGCGCTTCCAGCCGGTCGACGTCGTCACCGGCATGCACCGCGGCGATGAGGTCGAGATCCTCTCAGGGCTCGAAGCCGGTGACGAGGTGGTCGTCTCGGGCCAGTTCCTGATCGATTCCGAATCGAGCCTCCAGGCCAGCTTCCTGCGAATGGGCGACGGCGATGCCGCCGACGCCCATCCGCACCACTAGCCACTAGCCATTCATTCTTCTGAAACAACTAACGCAAACGCGCAGACGACAAGAAACCACGAAATACACGAAAATCGCGAAAAACAGCAGATTTTTCTATGTATATTCAGCCTTCTCGCGTTTCTTCGCGTTTTTTCGCGTGTTTCGTAGTTCCAAAGTGATGTCCCGTTTATTCTTGAATCGTCACTAAGGCATGGAACAGGTCATCCGCTGGTCCATCCGCAACCGCTTCTTGGTGCTGCTCGCGACCGGGCTGCTCACCGCCTGGGGGCTGCAAGCGCTGCGCACGACCCCGCTCGATGCGATCCCCGACCTCTCGGACGTGCAGGTGATCATCCGCACAAGCTTCCCGGGCCAGTCCCCGCGCGTCGTCGAGGAGCAGGTCACCTACCCCCTCACGACCACGATGCTCGCCGTCCCGGGCGCTCAGACCGTGCGCGGCTACTCCTTCTTCGGTGACTCCTACGTCTACGTCATCTTCGCCGACGGCACCGACCTCTACTGGGCGCGCTCGCGGGTGCTCGAGTACCTCAACCAGGCCGCCGCGAGCCTACCTTCCGGCGTGCAGCCGCGCCTCGGCCCGGACGCAACCGGTGTGGGCTGGGTCTTCAGCTATGCGCTCGTCGATCGCACCGGCGAGCGGGATCTCGCCGAGCTTCGCAGCCAGCAGGACTGGTTCCTGAAGCTCGAATTGCAGACCGTCCCAGGTGTGGCCGAGGTCGCCACCGTCGGCGGCATGGTGCGCCAGTACCAGGTGGTCGTCGATCCGGAGAAACTGCGCGCCTACGGGATCCCGCTCGCGCGCCTGACCGAGGCGATCCGGGATGCCAACCGCGAGGTCGGGGGCTCGGTCCTCGAGCTCGCCGAGGCCGAGTACATGGTCCGCACGCGCGGCTATATCCAATCCTTGGCGGACATCGAGACCATCCCGATCGAGGTGAGCGCCCGCGGCACGCCGATCCTGCTGCGCGACCTCGCGCGCGTGCAGATCGGCCCGGAGATGCGCCGCGTCGTCGCCGACCTCGACGGCGAGGGCGAGATCACCGGCGGGATCGTCGTGATGCGCTACGGCGAGAATGCGCTCGCGACCATCGCGGCAGTCAAGGAGAAGCTCGCGGCATTGCAGGCCGGGCTGCCGGCCGGAGTGGAGATCGTCACGACCTACGACCGCTCGGAGCTGATCCTCGAGGCCGTCGACAACCTCAAAGAGAAGCTGATCGAGGAGCTGATCGTCGTCGCGCTGGTGTGTCTGGCATTCCTCTTTCACCTGCGCTCGGCCTTCGTCGCCGTCGTCACGCTGCCGCTCGGGATCCTCGCGGCCTTCGTCATCATGCAACAGCAGGGCATCAACGCGAACATCATGTCCTTAGGCGGCATCGCGATCGCCATCGGGGCCATGGTCGATGCGGCGATCGTCATGATCGAGAACGCCCACAAGCACCTGGAGCGCTACCGCCAGGCGCACGGCGCCGCGCCCAAAGGCGAGGCGCACTGGCGGGTCGTGACGGAGGCCACCGTCGAGGTCGGCCCGGCGCTCTTCTTCTCGCTCCTGATCATCACGCTGAGCTTCCTGCCGGTGTTCACGCTCGAGGCCCAGGAGGGGCGTCTCTTCGCGCCGCTGGCCTTCACCAAGACCTACGCGATGGCCGCCGCCGCGGGCCTGGCCGTGACCCTGGTGCCGGTGCTGATGGGCTACTTCATCCGCGGGCGCATCCCGCACGAGAAGGCCAATCCGCTCAATCGCGGGCTAATCTGGCTCTACCGGCCGCTGCTCGAGGCGGTGCTGGCGCGACCGCGGCTCACGATCGCGGCCTCGCTGCTGGTCTTCTCCTCGATCCTGATCCCCCTCTATGGCGTCAGCGGGGTGCTGGAGCCGCTCAAGTGGCCGCTGCAGGCCACCGCGCGGCTGACCGATCAGGCCTGGAGCCGCCAGGCGCTCGCGACCATCGAGGGCTGGCAGGCGGAGCTGGCCACGGGCTGGCGCGCCGCGACCCAGGGGACGCCGGTCATCGACGACTGGCACCGGGGGCTGGGCTCGGAGTTCATGCCCGAGCTCTATGAAGGCGATCTGATGTACATGCCGACCACGCTGCCGGGCCTCTCGATCGGTCAGGCGCAGGCGCTCCTGCAGCAGACCGACCGCCTGATCGCGACCGTCCCCGAGGTCGAGCGGGTGTTCGGCAAGATCGGGCGCGCCGACACCGCGACCGACCCGGCCCCGCTGACGATGATCGAGACGCTGATCCAGCTGAAGCCCCGTTCGGAATGGCGCCCGGGGCTGACCGTCGAGGGCCTGATCGAGGAGCTCGACCGCACGGTCGACTTCCCGGGCCTGACCAATGCCTGGATCATGCCGATCAAGACCCGCATCGACATGCTCGCCACCGGTATCAAGACCCCGGTCGGCATCAAGGTGGCCGGGCCCGATCTGGGCGCGATCGAGCGCATCGGCCGGGAGATCGAGCGCGTGGTGCTCGAAGTGCCCGGCACCACCTCGGCCTTCTCCGAGCGGGTCGCCGGCGGGCGCTATATCGAGATCCGCCCGGATCGCCTGGCCGCGGCTCGGGTCGGGCTCAATATCGAGGACATCAACCAGATCGTCGCCGCCGCCATCGGCGGGCTCAACATCACCCAGACCGTCGAGGGCCTGGAGCGCTACCCGGTCAATCTGCGCTTCCCGCGCGAGCAGCGCGATAGCCTCGAGGAGCTCCAGGAGCTGCCGCTGGTCACGCCAAGTGGCGCCCAGGTGCCGCTTGGGCAAGTCGCAGAGGTCGAGATCGTCGATGGCCCACCGATGCTGAAAAGCGAGAACGCGCGCCTGAACGGCTGGACCTTCGTCGACATCCGCGGCCGCGACCTTGGGAGCTATGTCCGCGAGGCCCAGGCGCGGGTGCGCGAGCAGGTACGCCTGCCGCCCGGCTACTCGATCAGCTGGTCGGGGCAGTACGAGTACCTGCTGCGCGCCCAGGAGCGTCTCGCCCAGGTGGTGCCGCTGACGCTGGTGATCATCTTCGTGCTGCTCTACCTGATCTTCCGCCGTGCTGGGGAGGCGTGGCTGGTGATGCTCTCGCTGCCCTTCGCGCTGGTCGGCGGCGTTTGGCTGATCGATCTCCTCGGCTACAATCTCTCGGTCGCCGTCGCCGTCGGCTTCATTGCGCTGACCGGTGTCGCCGCCGAGTTCGGCGTCATCATGCTCGTCTACCTCGACAATGCGCTGAAGGACCGCCAGCGCGCCGGGCAGCTCCGCAATGCCGCCGACCTCAAGGCCGCGATCATCGAGGGTGCCGTGATGCGCGTGCGCCCCAAGGCCATGACCGTCGCGACCGTCATCGCCGGCCTGCTGCCGATCATGCTCGGCGCCGGCGCCGGCTCCGAGGTCATGCGCCGCATCGCCGCCCCGATGGTTGGCGGGATGGTCACTGCACCCCTGCTCAGCCTCTTCGTGATCCCGGCGATCTATCTGATCTGGCGGCAGCGCGAGGTCGACAGAATTGAGCCATCGACAGCGGAAGCCTGACCGCTTTGGCGTTTGCTGCTTGATTGGACTTGATTGGACGGCTCTTGCAGGGAGGTAGCGCCAACAACACAGCGACTTGGCTTCAAGAACCTCTCGTGCTGAGTTGCGGTAAAAGGATCGATTAGATGGTCGCGAAGGGCTCGACGGCCACCTGCACGGTGCGGGCGGGTCGCTTGTGCCCCGCGGACAGCGCGGCGTGGTCCGCTTCGATCTTCTTCAGCGTGGTGATGTCGTAGTATTCCTCGCCGCAATAGCTGCAGCGCAGGCAAGGCACATCGTCCACGATCAGGATGTCATCGCCCTGCTGGTGGATGTAGCGGCTGGTGGTCGCCACCAGGTGTGCATGGCCGCAGAAGCTGCACTGCTCGGTCACGGTTTGTTGCCTCGCTCGAAGGGGGTGATGAACTTGGGCGGAGTCGGGATGTAGACGGTCACGATCACGAGCCAATCGCCTTGCCGGCCGCCGACCGCGTGGATGGGTTTTCCGCTGTCCGCGAAGTCCGCCAGCAGGCAGCTCTCGCCGCGGCCGGTATCCGGGTAATCTTCCAGGATACGGCCAGTGAGCAGCGCCTGTTCGACTTCCGCCAAGGTCAGCGCGTCACTTTGCCGCTCCCGGTCCGCGTGCCGGGACCAGCGGTAATGCTGAGCTTTGACACGGTCGATGATCCAGGCGATGTCCATGGCGTGTCTTCTCGATGATGACGAAGCTTAGCCCGCGCCGGCCTACCTTGGCTAGGCAGCCAGCTCGCTGGCCAGGTCGATCAGCTCCGCGAGGTCGGCCGGCTCGAAGAGCCCTTCCGGGTCGTCAATGCTGGTGACGGGCAGCTCGCGCAGCCGATCGAGGGTCCAAACGCCTCAGCTGTTGGACAACGCACTCCTCGCGCTCGCACGCGAAGACGCCTCGCTGCTGGCCTTCTCAGCAATCCTGGCCCCGCTCTACGGCGTCGGCTGGATCCCGGAGCCGCTCAAGTTGAACTTGGCCGGCTTTGCCTTGACCCAGACATCTTCCACGGCACGCCTTGCGTTCGACACCTGCGTTGGCGAGTCGAGGTGGTTTTGGACCTGGTCGCATCGGGGATGAACATCGAAGACATCCTCACCGATCACCCAGAGCTGGAGCGTGAAGACATCATTGCTTGCCTCCAGTATGCACGCCTCTTGGCTTCCGGCGAGCCGGTTCAGCGTGTTGCTTGATGCGTGTGCTGCGCCTGACCCTCGGGACACCCCACAACCGCTCAGGGGATTGACGCGCTGTCGGATGCTGCGCCACTCGGGGGAAATGGGGGATGCGCCGGGGAGTCGCGCAGACTGATCGGGGGACAGGTTCAAGACCCGACACTGTTCTCGTGCGCGGACGGCAAGGGGATGAGCGCGCTTCAGCGGCGAGCCGCGACGTACTCGCGCAGCACCACATCGATGCGCGTCTGCCAGCCCGGCCCGCTGGCCTTGAAGTACGCCAGCACCTCGGGCGAGAGGCGGATGGAGATGACCTGCTTGGTGACCTCGGCCTTGGGGCGCCCCAGCGGGCGGAGCCTGGCCATCTCCTCGCCAGAGAGCTCATGCGTGTCCGGATCCGCGGCGATACCGGCGCGGATGCGCTCGTCCTCTTCTGGGCTCGGCAGGTCGAAGGCCCGACCGGACTTAGATTTCACGTGCATAGTCTCGAACCTCCCGTGTGGTCGCCTCGCGCAAGCTGATGATGCGGTAGACATCGTCCTCCTCGGTGAACACGACGCAGTAGAGCACCCGACCGATCGGAGCAACGCCGATCCAACGCTGCTCACCGTAGGCCTCACGGGCATCCTCGCACGCCAGCATCAGATCCCACTCCAGTTCGGCGGCCAATGCCAGCGATACACCATGGTGGGCGATGTTCCGGCGGTCCTTGGCGGCGTCGAACGCGATGTCCATGAGTAGGAATGTATATACATTAATACCGCGCCCGCAAGGCCGATTCTTCCCACTGTCGTAGACATTTCAACCGCGGTCGCTTCCAGAACCCATTTACACGCCCAACCGGCAATGGCCTGCTATTCTGTACAAATCTGGTTTCCGCGTGGCCTCCATCCGAACGCCGACATGGCCGTCGCCTCGCAGGGATGCCGAGCTATTCCGTATTGCCGCCGCCGTCCCGAGCACACCATCCTCTACCAGATCATCCAGCAGCACCTGGAGACCTACCTCAGGCTGGCACGCGAAGACGACTGGGACGGGGAGCGGGTGCCCGCAGCCGATCAGAACGGCCGGCGAATGCCGGCCTATGGGTCACGGGAATTCCGCCACGGCCGCGAATGCGGCATCCTGGCCTACGGCTTCGCTCCGGCCCGCTGCCCCCAATTGTTCTCACAGGGGGCGGGCA
>CAZOWL010000077.1:0-21686 GCA_964583605.1 uncultured Chromatiaceae bacterium
ATGTCAAACTGCTACTGCCACCCCGGCAGAGCCGGGGGTTTTCCCTGGATAATAAACCGTAGATCAAGCGCTTGCAGGTGGCGAATGTGCGGGCCGTTGGAGGCCAGGGCATCTTCGACGACGATCAGCTTCAGGTGTGGGTGCTCGCGGCGCAGATCCGTGAGCAAGCGCTTGGCGGCGTTGCGCTCGCAGTCGTTTTTCTTCGCCCCGTCGGGTTTGAGGATCGGCTCGGGGGCGAGCGGGAAGACCTCCGCGCAGTCCGGATGCACCAGCACTGCGCCGAGCATCTGGTGATAGTAGGTGGTGGTGCCGTTGCGATGGTGTTTCTCGGCGCACTGCGCTCAGTGGATCTTCTGCGAGGAGAAATAGCCCGTGCCGTCGAGCGAGATCAGGTAGTGGCCATCAAGGTAGGCAGATCCCTCCAGCCCCTTGCCGCGCTGTAGTTCGGCGAACAGCGTCTTGTACAGCGGGCGCAGGTGGCTCGGATCCAGCGCATCGAGACGCTCGCGAAAGCGGGTGTCGCTCGGGGCGCGCTCCACGCCGTAGAGTGCTTTGAGATTCGCCCGCGTCGTTTCTTCCCGGCAGTCGTGCTCGAACTGCAGCAGCGAGGGGTACTTCAGCCCGAACAACGCCAGCCCCGACATCAGATGATCGACCAGCGCAATCGCGTTGCCGGGCAGATCGGGGATCTTCCCGAATACCCGCCGCGCCGTGTGCAGCAGGCCTTCGATGCTCAGTTGTTTGCGGAGGATACGCGCACTCACCGGAATCTGCCTCGCAACCTTAGACGTGCACGGCAGTATACTGATTCCTAGACGAAAGTTTACGAAAAACTCTTTTCTATCCCGAGCTATCCTGCTGTTTCGTAAAGGGAATGATTTTCGGCGGGAATTGCTGGCTACCTCGGCACCTTCGCCTACCGCTTCAACCGCCGCTTCCACCTCGACACGATCCACGCCCGTCTGCTCGTGGCCGCCGCGCTGGCTCCGCCTGGCTGAGGAATCTTGCTAATCAGGACGCGCGTTATTCCGTTGTGGGTAGCACGTAGGGTCGGCACGCATTCGAGCCCACGCGTGCGCCCGCCGCGGCGCCCGCAGCGTTGCCAGGTTGTCAAGGCAGGATGCGGATCGGCGTGCCATCGCGGACCAACGACCAGATCTCGTCCATCTCTTGATTCGTGACGGCGATGCAGCCGTCCGTCCAATCGCGTCCTTGGTACTCGCGGCGGACCGCTTCGGAGACGATATGGTTTGGGAGTCCGTGGATCATGATCATGCCGCCGGGGCTGTGACCCATGAAGCGAGCGAACAGGGCGTCGCGCTCGTTCGGGTAGGAGATGTGAATCGCCTTGTAGTAGTTGCTCCGCGGATTGCGCCAGTCGAGGATGTAATCCCCCTCGGGGGTGCGCTCGTCGCCCTCGCGCTCTTTGTGCCCGCGGGGGTTGTCGCCGAGGGCGACGCGGTACTCGCGCAGGACCTGTCCATCGGCCATCAGGCGGAGTCTGCGCGCTGATTTCTCGACGACGACCTGATCGACCAAGGTCGCCGTTGGTGTCGGTCGCGAGGCGCAGCCGCCGAAGAGCACCGGTAAGACGGGCAGGGCGATCAGCACCAGCGTGGACATCGTCCTCCCGCGGCGCCACCAACCCTGCCAGCAACAGAGGGCGCCCACACGACCATTTCGCTGTAGCCGACGGTTCCCCATGCTTGCCCCAAGACCTGGATGAAATGAAATTGTTTACGAAGAATTCTACGCAACACACTGAATAAAATAAAGGGACATCCGAGCAGGGATTTGGTGGATGCAACAGGTTCCCAGGCATCGCTCTTCTGGGCGATCCCCTCGGTCAGGGTGTGGCTCAGTCGTCGGCCGGCGCCCTGAGGACGAAGGTCTTGAGATACGCCGTCTCGGCAATCGCCGGATGGGCTGGATGGTCCGGTCCCTGCTGACCGGCCTCGAGGAGCTGCAGGGTGCGCGGGATGCGGCGAGCGGCCTGTTGCACTGCGCCGAGAAAGGTGTCTCGGTCTAGGTGGAAGGAGCAAGACGAGGTGACGAGCAGACCGCCGGCTTCGAGGACCTCGAGTCCGAGCTGGTTGAGCCTGCGATAGGCCAGCACGCCCTCACGGATATCCTTGCGCCGCTTGATGAAGGCCGGGGGGTCGAGGATCACCAGATCGAATCGCTCGCCGCCGTCACGCAGCCTCCGTAGCGCCTCGAAGGCATCCCCGAGGCGCGTCTGTACCCGATCCGTTACGCCGTTGAGGGCGGCGTTCTCCGTCAGCCGTTCCAGTGCCGCAGCGGAGCTATCGACGCACAGGACACGGTCGGCGCCCTGAGCGGCGGCCGAGACACCCCAGGCACCGGTATAGCTGAAGACATCCAGCACGCGTCCTCGAATGCCGAAGCGCGGCAGCCTGGAGCGGTTTTCCGACTGGTCGTAGAACCAGCCTGTCTTCTGGCCAGTCAGCGGCGAGACGAGGAATCGCATCCCCCGCTCGTGGAGCGAGAGAGTATCGGGTGCCGCGCCAAGGATGGTCTCGACACCGGTCTGCAGGCCCTCGAGCTCGCGCACGGCGATGTCGTTGCGGAGCACGATCGTGCGCGGACGAATCAGCTCCTCGAGGGCCGAGAGGATCACTGCCCGCTCCCGCTCCATGCCGGCTGTGGTCAGCTGCACGGCCAGCAGCTCGTCATAGCGGTCGACAACAAGTCCAGGGAGCAGGTCGCCTTCACCGAACACCAAGCGGTAGAAGGGCTCCGCGTAAAGCCGCTCGCGCAGCTCGAGTGCGATGCGCAGCCGTTCTTGCCATAGGGCTGGGCCCGGCGGTCGTGCACGGGCACGACTGACCAAGCGTGCACAGATCAGCGAGTGGGGATTGGCGTGGGCGTATCCGAGCCACCGGCCCCGGCGATCCAAGATGCTGACGAGCTGCCCGGGCTCGAGCCCCCTGAGCGGCGTCGCCTGTGTGTCGACCTCGTTGCTGTAGACCCAGAGATGCCCTGCGAGAAGCCGCCTTTCCTGGTCCTTCAAGAGCTGTAGTGCGGGTATCGTCATCGCCTTGGTACTTTCGGGCTCGGGCGGTCCAACGTGTCGCGGCCGAGGCCTAGATCGTCGCCGATCGATCGCGTCACCGGTTTCGACAACCACGACTCTTCGGTCTGAGGTCCGAGCTCGCTAGACCTTGTCTGGGCCTCAGCCCGGGCAGACTCTATACTGCGGGCGAAGACCAGACAACATCCTCAGCGCATCCGGCCATGCCTCGCTCGAGACTGCTTCGCCAGCGGCTTCTCGCGCTCTTCGCAGTGGCGCTCTTGCTGCTCTTCTCGCCATTCGTGCTGCTCTTCGAGGCGGCCGGGGCCTGGCTCGGCGTACCCGGGCTGTTCGTCTATCTCTTCGGCGTCTGGGGCGGGGTGATTGCCGTGGCGGCATGGATCCTGTCGCGGGCTTCGGATTGGTAGCCGCTTCGACGATGGGATGCGCGACTTGATCAGCGACGCCCTGATCATCGGCCTGTCCTTCGCCTATCTCGGGCTGCTCTTCGCCGTTGCCTATTGGGCGGATTGGCGTGCCGATCGCGGCCGCTCCGTCATTGCCCACCCGACCATCTATGCCCTGTCGCTCGCGGTGTATTGCACGGCCTGGACCTTCTATGGGAGTGTCGGGCGCGCAGCGGCCAGCGGGCTTGGCTTCTTGCCGATCTACCTTGGTCCGACCCTCATCGCGCTCCTGTGGGGGACTTTGCTGCTCAAGATCGTGCGCGTGAGCAAGGTCGAGCGGATCACGTCGATCGCCGATTTCATCGCCTCGCGCTACGGCAAGAGTCAGCTCTTGGGCGGACTCGTGACCGTCATTGCCGTAATCGGCGTCATACCCTACATCGCGCTCCAGCTTAAGGCCGTCGCCTGGAGCTTCACGATCCTGCGCCATTACCCCGATGTACGTATGCCGGTGCATGGCGATGTGCCCTTCTGGGCCGATACTGCCTTCGTCATCGCCTTGCTGCTGGCGGCCTTCACCATCCTCTTCGGGACCCGCCATCTGGACGCCAGCGAGCGCCACGAGGGCCTGGTGGCGGCAATCGCGGTGGAATCGCTCGTCAAGCTTCTCGCCTTTCTCGTGCTTGGGGCGTTCGTGACGATGGCGCTCTTGGGATTGACTGGTCCAGCGCTGTCTGCGGTGGGCGACTCGGCTCGGCTGCGACCGCTGCTCGAGCCGGCGATTCCGCCCTTTGAGGACTGGTTGGCGATCTCGGCGCTGGCGGCACTGGCGGTGATGCTGCTGCCGCGACAGTTTCAAGTGGCGGTCGTCGAGAACAGCGATGAGCGTCACCTGCGGCGCGCCATCTGGCTGTTTCCGCTGTATCTGTTCCTGATCAATCTGTTCGTGATCCCGATCGCGATCGCCGGGCTGCTGACCTTCCCCGGCGGAGAGGTGGATGCCGATACCTTCATGTTGACGCTGCCGATCGCCTTCGAGCGACCCTGGCTGGCGCTTCTAGTCTTCATCGGTGGGCTGTCGGCGGCGACGGGGATGGTGATCGTCGAGACGATTGCCCTGTCGACGATGGTCAGTAACGATCTCATCCTCCCGGCCTTGCTGCGCCGGTGGCGCGGCCGCCCGGCACCGGCACACCTGGGCCGGCTCCTGCTGATCATCCGGCGCGGTGCCATCGTCGTGATCCTGCTGCTCGGATATCTGTACTATCGCCTGGCCGGCGAGGCCTATGCGCTGGTTAGTATCGGTCTTATCAGCTTCGTGGCCGTGGCGCAGTTCGCCCCCGCCGTGATCGGCGGGTTGTATTGGCGCGGTGGCACGCGGGAAGGCGCGCTCGCCGGCCTGTCAGCCGGCTTCCTCGTCTGGACGTACACGCTGCTGCTGCCATCTTTCGCCAAGTCCGAGTGGCTGCCGCCGGCCTTCATGGAGTCCGGCCCAGGTGGCCTCGACGTCCTCGCGCCGCTTGGTCTGTTCGGCCTGTCCGGCTGGAATGAGATCACCCATGGGCTGTTTTGGAGCCTGACGGCGAACATCGGTGTCTTCCTCATCGTCTCGTCGCTGCGCGAGCCCAACGGCGTCGAGGCCACCCAAGCCCGCCGCTTCGTCGATGTGGCCCGGCGCGGCGAGGCTGCCGGGCCGCCGCTCTGGTGGCGCGGTCGCGCCGAGATCGCGGAACTGATGGCCCTAGCCGAGCGCTTTCTCGGTCCGTCGCGAACACGCGAGGCCTTTGCGCAGTATGCCGGCTCGCGTGGTGTAGCGGACCCGGCGCAGCTGCCGGCGGATGCCGCGACGGTCCATTTTGCTGAGACGCTGCTGTCCGGCGCGGTTGGCGGGGCCTCGGCGCGGGTCATGGTCGCCTCGGTGACGGAGGAGGAGGTCATAGGCCTCGACGAGGTGCTGAACATCCTCGACGAGGCTTCCCAGGTGCGTGCCTACAGCCGCGAGCTGGAGCGCAAGTCCCGGGACTTGGAGGCGGCGACCAGCGAGCTTCGGGCCGCGAACCAGCGCTTGCAGGAGCTTGACAGGATGAAGGACGACTTCATGTCGTCGGTGACCCATGAGCTGCGCACGCCGCTGGCCTCGATCCGGGCCTTTTCCGAGATCCTCTTCGACGACCCGGAGATCCCGCTGGAGCAGCGCAAGCGCTTCTTGGCGATACTGGTCAGCGAGACGGAGCGACTCTCGCGCCTGGTCAATCAAGTCCTGGACCTGGCCAAGATCGAATCGGGTCATGCCGATTGGCGCACCGAGGCGGTCGTCCTTCAGGCGGTCATCGAGCAGGCCGTGGCCGCGACGGAACGATTGCTCAACGGGCGCGGAATCGAGCTTCGGCTGCAGATGACTTCGGAGGACGCCGTCGTCTGGGGCGATCGCGATCGTCTCGTTCAGGTCTTGGTCAATTTGGTTTCCAATGCCGCCAAGTTCGCGCCGGACGACGCTGGAAAGGTGGTCATCGCGCTCGCGCCAGCGCCAGCCGGCTGGCGCGTCTGCGTCAGCGACAACGGTCCCGGGATCCCGCGGGACGAGCGCGAGCTGGTGTTCGAGAAGTTTCGGCAGTCTGTCAGCGGCGGTGGCAAGCCGCTTGGCACCGGGCTCGGCCTGCCGATCAGTCGTCAGATCGTCGATCACCTGGGGGGGCGCTTGTGGGTCGCGGACGGTACGGCGAAAGGTGCTACCCTGTGCTTCGAGCTCCCTGCCCACCGCGTGGATCCATCTGACGACAGGCCCGGTCATGAGCAAACGTATCCTGATCATCGATGATGAGCCGAACATCATCATATCGCTTGAGTTCTTGATGACCCGAGAGGGTTACGAGGTGCGCGTCGCGCGCGATGGCGAGGCCGGCTTGGCAGCGGCCCGTAGCGAGCGCCCCGATCTCGTTGTTCTGGACGTGATGATGCCCAAGCTCGACGGCTTTGCCGTCCTCGAGGCGATTCGCGCCGCCCCGGATCTGGCGGCGACGCGCATCCTGATGTTGACCGCGAAGGGCCGGGAGGCCGAGCAGCGCAAGGGACTCGAGCTGGGTGCCGATGCCTACATGTCCAAGCCCTTCTCGACACGGGACCTAGTCAGCAAGGTGAAAGAACTGTTGACCAGCAGAGGCGAGCCATGAACGAGACGGACACCCGCACCGGCGCGGCGATCGAGTCGGGGGAGATCCTTGTCGACGGGCCGGAACAGACCCCCCTGCGGGCCTTGTCCCGGCGGCAGCCTGTGATCGTCGCGCCGGCAACGACGGTGCGTGAGACGCTCTATCGGATGGCACAGGATCAAGCCGATGTTGCGGTTGTGCGCGATGACTCGAGCGATCTGCCGCTCGGGCTGATCAGCTTGCGTGAGATGCTCTATCTCATAGGTGTCGATCATGGTGGGCTCGATGAGCCCGTTGCGGCCTATATGATCGGTGCGCCGTTGACGATCGTCGCAGATGCCCCAGCCCATCGCGCGAAGGTCCTGATGGCGAAAAAGGGCGTCTCGCACTTGCTGCTCACGGAGTCGGACGGGCGCCTCTGCGGCCTCGTGGGGCAGGCGGATCTGCTGGGCCTGCGCGCCGGCGGAGCCGAGGCCCTCGTGGCCGCGATCAATGCAGCGCGCGATGTCGGTGCAATGGTTGAGGCCGCCGACCAGGTGCGACGGCGAGCCGCGGAGCTGTTTCGCTCGGGGATGGGTGTCGAGGCCCTGTGCCAATGGCTCTCTGGGCTGAACGACCTCATCGGTATGCGCATCGTCGAGCTCATCGAGAACGACTTCGATCTGCCGGCCGTCCCTTGGTGCTGGATGGTGTTCGGCTCCGAGGGGCGCCTGGAGCAGACCTTTGCCACCGATCAGGACAACGGCCTGCTCTTCGTTCCATCGAGCCCCGGATCGAGCGCGGAGGAGCGGGAAGCGCTGAGGCAGAAGTTCCTACCCTTCGCGCAGGCGGTCAATGAGGCCCTGCACCACTGCGGGTTCGAGCGTTGTCGCGGTGGCATCATGGCCGGCAATCCTGCCTGGTGCCTGAGCGAAGAGGAATGGCAGGAGCGTTTCGCGACCTGGCTGCATGTGCCTGAGCCCGAGGCCCTGTTGCATGGCACGATCTTCTTCGATTTCCGCCCGCTCTACGGCACCTGTGAGCCGGTTGATCGGCTGCGCGCCTGGCTGACTCGTGAGGCCCCGGGCCAGACGCGATTCTTTCGCGCCCTGGCCGAGCTCGCCCTCGGCCCGGCGCCACCGCTCGGGTGGGCCGGGCAGTTCACCTTCGATCGCAATCGGGATTTCCCGCACACGCTCGATCTTAAGGTCCAGGGCGCCCGCTATTTCGCAGATGCCGCTCGGCTCTGGGCGCTGCGCCACGGGGTCTGGGCGACCAGCACGGCCGATCGCTTGCGTGCGACTGGCGCCGCGCAGCAGCGCTCGGGTGCTGACATCGCCGCCGAGATCGAGGCCTTTCATCTGATCCAACGCTTTCGGCTGCAACACCAGCTCGAGACCAACAATCCGGATGCCGTCAACCGGGTCGATCCGAACGACCTCAACGAGCTGCACCGTCTGATGCTGAAGGAGGCGCTGAAGCAGGCAAAAAAGCTGCATCTGCGCCTGCGGCAGGAGTACGGGCTCTAACGATGGTGAAGCGAGCCGAGCCGCCCCTGACCGTGAAATGTCGCTTGGACCCAGATCATTCCCTCACCCCAACCCTCTCCCAGCGGGCGAGGGAGCGAACGTGCTGCGCCGATTTCATCGTAAGGTGATCTCCGTCAACCCCGCTCATCAGGTCTGAGGTCGTCTCTGCTCCGGGCGTAATCGGGGGGTGAAGTAGACGTCCGCGTCATCTAAGTCGATGGGCCGCCCAGCACCGTCGACGAGCGGCTGCTCGTAATCCTTCCAGCCGCGCAGGCCCGTCTTGAGCGAGGCCACCTCTTGGTAGCCGAGCACCAGCAGCGAGTTGGCCGCGAGCACGCTGCGGTGCCCGGAGCGGCAGACCAGGACGAGCTCGCGGTCGCGGGCCCTGACCAGTTCGGGCAGCGTCTCCTCATAATCCCACTCGCAGGCCGATTCGAGGATGCCGCGCGGCACGTTGAGTGAGCCGGCGATATGCATCGCCTCGTACTCGTAGGGCTCGCGCACGTCGACCACCAGGAGCTCAGGATTGGCGGCCATCCGGTCGACGAGGTCCCAGGGCATGATCTCGGGCACGTCGACCAGGCAGTCTTGGATCAGCTCGAGGAAGTTCCTCATCCGTTCTCCTTCGAGGCGGCAGCCGGATGGGTGCGACCGCGCGCTGCCTCTGGCTGGTGCCGCCTCCATTCAATCAGCATTCCGCTACTCGCGCAGGCACAGCTCGTTCTCCACGGCGATCACGGCGGCCTCGACACGCGAGTGCACCTCTAGCTTGCGCAGGATCGCCTTCACATGCAGCTTCACGGTCCCCTCTGCGATCCCGAGGCTGCGGGCAATGACCTTGTTGCTGTGGCCCCCGGCGAGGTGACAGAGGATCTCCAGCTCGCGGGGGGTAAGCTCCGAGAAGGCGGTCTTGTGATGCTCCGTCTTGACACTGCCCTGCACGGCCTTGGCCAGGATCCCAGCAAGATCTTTAGCGACGACGGTCTGGCCGGCAACGATATCGCGCAATGCGGCGATCAGCTCATCCGGTTCCATGTCCTTCAGCAGGTAGCCTTGCGCCCTCTCGCGGAGCGACTCGATGACATCCCGGTCCTCGGCGCTTGTGGTCAGCATCGCGACCGGCAGCTCCGGCTGGGCCTGCTTGAGGCGGCGCAGCACCTCGAGCCCGCTGACATCTGGCATGCGCAGATCGAGAAGGACAACGTCGGGATGCGTCGTGGCCGCCAGCTCCAACCCCGCCAGGCAGTCACCGACGGCTCCGACGACGGCGATGCCACGCCGCTCGAGGAGTTCCTGCAGCCCGATGCGGAACAGGGCGTGATCGTCGATGAGCAGGACACGCATCAGGCGGCGACAGGTACGGGCACTCGGGAGCGCCGATGCCCGGAGAAGAAGAGCTCGACCCGCGTGCCCTCGCCGGGCTCGCTCTCGATCCTGAGCTCGGCGCCAATCCGCCGTGCCCGCTCGTCCATGATCGACAGTCCGATATGCTCGCCCGGGTGGCTCGCCAGCTTGGGCGCATGAAAGCCCACGCCGTCATCTTCGACGAGGATGACGAAGGTGCCGCTCGCCTCGCGTGTCAGCAGGACGCGCACCGTGTGGGCCTGCGCATGCTTGCGGATGTTGGCCAAGGCCTCCTGCACGATGCGTACGATCTGCAGCTCGTCGGCGGCGGCCAGCTCAAAGGGGCGGCAGTTGTTCTGGAAGAAGACGTGAATGCCGGTCTCTTGGCCGAAGCGCTGCGTCAGCTTGGTGAGGGCCGGCACGAGGCCATGGCGATCGAGTGGCGCGCGGAAGCTGGCGAGGAGCTCGCGCAGCTCCGTATTGGCCTCATCGAGACCGTTCCTGATGCGGCTGAGATCGCTCCGAGCCTCTGCCGGAGCTGGCATCCCGGCCAGCGAGTCGTCGAGCAGCCGGCACTGGAAGCGCAGGCTGGCAAGGGTCTGGGCCAACGAGTCATGCAGCTCGTGGGCGAGGGAGTTGCGCTCCTCGACGATCGACAGTCGGCGTGTCTCGGCATCGGAGCGATACTTGGCCACCGCGACACCCAGGTGTTGGCCAACGGTGGCGAGCAGCTCCTTGATGTCCTCGCGGGCTTTGATGCCCGGTCTCTCGACGAACAGCGTATAGACGCCGAGCAGCTCGCCATGATAGTCGAGGGGCACGGTGACCACCTCCATCTCCTCGCTCGCGAACATGCGCCGGCCATAGATCCGCGAGCAGAAGCGCGCGTTGTGATCGCAGACAATATGGCCCGGTGCGAGGGCGGTCCCGCAGAGGCAGAGGTCCACCGGTGCCAGATCCGGCTCGCGAACCAGGCTGTCGTCAAGCCCAATGGAGCCGGTCAGGCGGCGTGTCCCGTCGGGCATCATCAGCCGCACGGTGGCGGCCCGGCCGTTGACCATCTGCTTAAGGACCCTGAGGAAACGCAGCAGCAGTGCCTCGAGATCATCGGCCTGATTGATGCCGGCGGCCACGTCGTAGAGGATCTTTAGCGAAGCCGTCTTTTGGGCCAGCCGTTGCGTCTGCCGCGCTACGCGGTTGTCCATCTCCTCGTATAGCTCGGTCAGCTCTTGGTTCAGGCTGCTGATGTCGTGCGCCAATTCATCGAGTATCCCCATGTTGCTCAAGCCGCCACTTGCCCCGGGCTCACCTTGACAGACGCGGGCAACAGAGGCCTGCAGCTTAACGAGCGGCAGCAGAAGCTGCTGGTGAGCGCGCCAGCCGATCAAGGCGATGCCGAGCAGCGCGAGCGCCAGGAAGAACAGACACGCTTGCGCCGGCCCTGCCTGGATCGGCAATAGCCAGTGGACCGCGAGGGTGGCCAAGCAGCCGGCCAAGGCGGTGGCGAGCAGCACGAGGGGGCCGAGCAGACCCGCGGCGCCGAGCAGCCGCCAGACGCCGTCACGGCTGGCTATCGCGGGGTGATAGCGCGGGTTTGGGGGCATGGGATGAACGTCAGGTGCTGCCCGTCAGGTGGACAGGGCAATCGTCAGATTGAGAGGATAAATGTAGCAGATGAGATGGCCATGGCGGCGGCAAAATCGAGATCTGGTATCGGGTGCAGCTTGCTTCATGCCGCTGCAGCCGTGCGCGTCAAAGGAATCGGGCCCGGCTCGAGCAGCAGGGCACCAATGCCTTACGACATAGGCGAGGCGGCAGATGCGTTACGCGGAGCACGCGAGCGGTCCGCATGGCGACGATCCGGGAACGGATCAGAATGGTGCCGAGGAGAGGACTTGAACCTCCACGAGCTTTCGCCCACTAGTACCTGAAACTAGCGCGTCTACCATTTCCGCCACCTCGGCAGGTGACCAGGGCGTGAGGCGAAGGAGACCCCCGCTCGAGCCTGGAAATCGTAGTGAGACAAGAGTGGCGTGTCAAGGCTACACTAAGCAATTTGACGGAGCGCAACAGATAGCGTGGCTAAGCGTAATCAGTTAAGGAACCTCAAGGAGCGCGATCCGCACCACCAACGGGAAGCGAAGCGTTACGCGCGGCCGATCCCGAGCCGCGAGCTCATCCTCGAGGTGCTCAAAGAGGCTGGCGTCCCATTGGATTTCGTCGCGGTAGCGGAGGTCCTCGGGCTGACCGATGAGCAGGATCTCGTGGCCTTGGAGCGACGCCTCGGGGCCATGGTGCGCGATGGCCAACTGGTGCGCAATCGCCTCGAAGCCTACTGCATCGTCAATAAACGGGACCTGATCGCAGGGCGGGTGATTGGCCATCCGGACGGTTTCGGCTTCGTGAAGCCGGACGACGGCGGTGACGATCTCTATTTATATCCGAGGGAGATGCGCGCCCTGTTCCACAATGACCGGGTCGTGGCGCGCGTCACAGGCCGTGACCGCCGTGGGCGGCTGGAGGGGGCGGTTGTCGAGGTGCTGGAGCGCAGCACGCGGCATGTCGTCGGGCGGCTGTACGAGGAGAGCGGTGTCGGTTTTGTCAAGCCCGACAACAAGAGGCTGACACACTATGTCGTCATCCCTCGCGACCGGATCGGAGGTGCGGCAACGGGGCAGATCGTCGTCGCCGAGATCACCGACCAGCCGACCAAGCATACCCAGCCGATTGGCCGGATTCTGGAGGTCTTGGGTGACCATATGGCGCCGGGCATGGAGACGGACATCGCCATCCGAACCCATGACCTGCCCGTCACCTGGTCCGCGGAGGTTGAGGCGGAGATCGCGGATCTCGATCAGGAGGTGCCGGAGGAGGCCACGGTCGACCGCATCGATCTCCGTCGCCTCCCGCTGGTCACGATAGACGGCTCGGATGCCCGGGATTTCGACGATGCGGTCTATTGCGAGCTCAAGCCCAAGGGCTGGAAGCTCCTGGTCAGCATCGCCGATGTCTCTGCTTACGTGCGACCCGGATCGGCCTTGGATACCGAGGGGCTCGCGCGCGGCAATTCGGTCTACTTCCCCGATCGCGTCGTCCCGATGCTCCCAGAGGTCCTATCGAACGGACTCTGCTCGCTGAATCCGCATGTGGACCGGCTCTGTATGACCTGCGAGCTCTACGTCAGTCGCGACGGTCAGGTCACGCGCTCGCGCTTTTTCCCCGCTGTCATGCGCTCACAGGCCCGTCTGACGTACGACGAGGTTGCGGCGATCCTGGTCGAGCGCAACGCTCAGCTCTGTGCCAAGTACGAGATGCTTGTCCCGCATCTGCAGGAGCTTCACGCCCTCTACAAGGCGTTGTACGGGGCCCGCGTTGAGCGCGGGGCGATCGATTTCGATACCACCGAGACCAAGTTCCAATTCAACGATCAGGGGCGGATCGACGCTGTGGTGCCACTGGTGCGCAACGACGCCCATCGCCTGATCGAAGAGTGTATGCTTGCCGCCAATGTCGCGGCTGCGCGTCTGTTCGAGCGTAAGCGGATGCCGGCACTGTTCCGCATCCACGAGACGCCGAACGAGGAGAAGATCGTTGATCTGAGGGAGTTCCTCGGCCAGCTCGGCCTTCGCCTGCCCGGCCCTAAGAAGCCGACCACGCAGGATTATGCGGCGCTCCTCGACGAGGTCCGCGACCGCCCGGACCGGCATTTGATTCAGACCGTCTTGCTGCGGTCCATGCAGCAGGCCATGTACAGCTCCGATAATGTTGGGCATTTCGGTCTGGCCTATCCCGCCTACACGCACTTTACTTCGCCGATTCGCCGCTACCCCGACCTTGTTGTCCACCGGATTCTCAAGCACATCCTCGCCGGCGGAACGGCGGCGGATCTGGACTATTCCAAGCCCCAGCTGCAGGCCGTCGCCGAGCACTGTTCGGGCACCGAGCGCCGCGCCGACGAGGCGACGCGCGATGCCGAGGCCTGGCTCAAGTGCGAGTTCATGCAGGACAAGCTCGGCGAGCAATTCGACGGGACCATCACGAGCGTCAACTCCTTCGGCCTCTTCGTTGAACTCGATGACATCTATGTCGATGGGTTGGTGCACATCACCGCGCTCGATAATGATTACTACCATTTCGATCCGACCGGCCGGCGCCTGACGGGCGAGCGCACCGGCACCGTGTACCGCCTTGGGGATCGGCTGCGTGTTCAGCTCGCTGCCGTTAACCTTGATGAGCGCAAGATCGATTTCGTGCCGGTCCCAAAGGGTAGTGCCGCTCGGCGTTCAGGCCCAGCCTCGAAGCGATCGGCGCGGCGGCGGCGCACCTCTTGAGCGGGCTTCTTCATCGGCCATGGCCCCGTCCGGCCTTTCTCCGGTCTACGGCGTTCACGGCGTAAGGATCGCGATCCGCAGCCGCGCCGACGCGATCTTCGAGGTGTGGCTTGAGGATCGCAGTCGCAATCGTCGCCTGTCGGAGCTCGCGGCCCTCGCGCAGGAGGCCCGCGTCGCGGTGCGGCCGGTCGCGCGGGCCGAGCTGGATCGCGTCAGCGAGGGGGCGCGTCATCAAGGCGCCTTGGCCTGGGTTCGAGAGGCGGGACCACGCGCTGAGCGCGAGCTCGATGCACTGCTCGACTCGATCGTCGATGCACCATTCCTGCTGATACTCGATGCGGTGCAGGATCCGCACAATTTGGGTGCCTGTCTCCGCACCGCCGATGCCGCCGGTGTCGACGCCGTCCTGGCGCCACGTGACAAGGCGGTCGGTCTAACGCCGGTGGTCGTCAAAGTGGCGAGCGGTGCCGCGGCCGCCGTGCCCTATTTTCAAGTCACCAATCTGGCCCGGACGCTCAAGTCATTGCAGGAGCGAGGGGTCTGGTTGATCGGCACGGCGGGAGAGGCGTCTCAGGTGCTTTTCGAGGCCGATCTGACCGGCCCGCTCGGCCTCGTGATGGGGGGTGAGGGCAAGGGCCTCAGGCGCCTGACCCGCGAGCACTGCGACAGCCTGGTCCGGCTGCCCATGTGCGGGCAGGTCGAGAGCCTGAACGTCTCGGTGGCGACAGGGATCTGCCTGTACGAGGCCCTGCGGCAGAGACGCGTTGGCCCAGGCGTTCGCCCGCGGTGAAGCGATGGTCGCCGTCCAGTGCAAATCTCACGCTGGGATCGGTACTATTTCACAGTCATGGCTCTGGCTCTGTGGCAAGCTACCTCCGTCGCCACAGAGGATGATCATGGATGAGCCGATTGTGCTGGAGGCACAGGGCAGGGACGCGGCCTTACCCCGACCAAGCGCGGCGACACAAACCCTGCCACAAGGATGGTGGCGGGGGCCTTCCGGGAATAACCTCAGTCAGTTCAGTGACCTGACGAAAAGGGGTGTTCATGGTGGCGCTGCGGATTGCCTCGAAAGCTAGTCTGACGTCTGAGCGCTATTGCTGAGCCCCTGGTCGATCGCCGCAAGCTCCGCGCTCAGCTCGATCCGATTCCGACCGTCTTTCTTCGCCCGGTAAAGGGCCTCATCGGCACGGCGAATCAGCACGTCGAGAGCCTCCCCTTGCTGCCTTAAGGCGACGCCGAGGCTAGCCGTGACCGGTATTGAGCTGGCTCCGTCGGGCGCGAATGGATGGGAAGCGATTGCCTCATGGAGACGGCGTGCGGCGATGGCGGCCTGCCGAGCTGAGGCGCCGATGAGAAATATGACGAATTCCTCGCCGCCCAGGCGGACCTGCACATCTGTTTCGCGTCCGTGCTCGCGCATGAGGCGCGCAACCCGCTTCAGGACCAGGTCGCCGGAGGCGTGGCCGTACTGGTCGTTGATGGATTTGAAATGATCGATGTCCAGGATGATGGCGGCAACCGGGGCATCTATATCCCGGTCGTGGATAGCGCAGTGGCGCTGCATGACCTCCTGCATGTAGGAGCGTGTGAATAGCCCAGTCAGGGGGTCACGGATCGAGCGCTGGTAGGCCTTGGCGCGCTCCTCGTCGATGCTGCGATAGATCACCTCGCGCTCGATGGCTACCTGCAGCGGCATCGCGAGCTGCTCGATGACCTGCTCGACCTGGCGTGTGATGGCGATATCGTCCTGCAAGCGGATGACCGCCGCGGCGACGACGCGATCCTCATCCGGCGAGAACAATGGCAAGGTCAGCACGGCACGGCCGTCGTTATCGCGCCGGCGACAGAATTGGCCGGCGTAGATCTGGTGGCGGGCGAGCCGGGGATCATCGCGGTGAGCCCGCAGCCATTCCTGGCGTGATCGGCCGAGGAGGGTCGAGATGTCGCGTGGCAGCGTCGCATCGACGACACCGCTGAATCGGGTCTCTGGGGAGAGAGTGAGCGCGCGACCATCGTCGAGCTTGGCATAGTAGTCGATACGCTCGGCCGGCAGGCTTTGCGCCACCACGTCGAGCAGGCGCGCGGCAATCTCCCGGAAATCGCGATACAGCAGCAATGTCTGCGTGATGTCGCGTAAGGTCTGATTGAGCCGGGACAAGCGGCGGATGTCCGTGTCGCCCTGCGCGCTGAGGTAGATGCCACACTCGAGGTGGCGCAGCTTCTCGATCATGGGTCGCACGAGGTGAGGCGGAATGATCGATCCATGCTGCGGGGCGACAAGCTCGACAGGCTTGCGCTCGATCTGAGAGATCGCATAGTCGAGGACGTCGCGACTCGGCATGTAATGCTCATGAAAGGGCCGCATGGCTTCGAAGTAGGTCTCGTCGCGGGCCACAAGCATCGCTCCGTCGGTGAGCCCGCCGAACAAGTCGCTGGCGAATAGCACGCGGCTCTTATCGTCAAAGCTGCAGATCGCCCCTGGGAAATGGGCATATGGGGTAAAGATAAACTGCAGCTCCCGGTCGACGAGCGGAAGTCGCCAGTCATGGTCTTCGACGAGCCAGAAGCCGGCGCGCAGACCATAGTGTTTTATGAGCGCTTGGCTGCGCCAATGCGTGATGATCAAGGCGTCATCCCGCGTGAGTAGCTCGTCGATCAGTGGCAGGGCCGAGGTGATATCAGGATCCGGGTGGTGGCAGACGAAGTAACGGACCTGGCTGAAGGGGATGACCTCTTCGATTTTGCATAGCGTGCCAGGGAAGGTGAGCCTCGAGCCAGGGTCAAGCAGGACAGATTGATCGCCCTGCTCGATCAGATAAGCGTGACACTGAAAGCTGTCGTCGGCGAGGACCTCGCCGACCCACCAGACGCGTTCGGCGATATTGACGGCGTGCGCCAGGTCGGCCTCCAAGAGATGAGAGAGGTCGGGAGGCCTTCGCAGATCGTTCACTGGCTCGATATAAAAGCAATAGCTCTGAGGAACATGACTCGTCGGCGCCAGCGCCTGGGATCGATTTGACAAGCCCCGACGAGATCGATAAAGTCCCGCGTCTCCTCGGCTACGTAGCTCAGCTGGTTAGAGCACCGCACTCATAATGCGGGAGTCGGTGGTTCGAATCCACCCGTAGCCACCACGTCTCTTCCGCAAAGCTATCAGCCCCTTATCACCATCAGCCGCCCAACCCCTCTGAAGGCAAGCGGCATGGCCGCTGGCGCGCGATCACTACCCTAACCTCAGATGTGGCGATCGGCCAGGGCGGCCAAGCGCCCAGCCCTCCTACTCGCCTGAGGATAAACACTTTCATCAGCTAGCGTCCAGTGCCTGACGATGGCGGGGCCTAATCACGAACATACGGCGGCAGCTCGATTCCGTTCTTGTGATACCAGGCCCGGTCCAGAACCCACTCGACCGTGTCCGCCTCGGGGTGTGAGACGATGATCTCGGTCGCAATCTGCTCATGCCTCTTCAACTCTGCGATGGCAGCCGCGACAGTCGGGTCGTCTGGCGCCTTGTTGGCAAGCTCCGGATTAACGACGGCAAGAAAGAGCGTCGGCGGCACGTCGACGCTGTACGGTCGGGTCACCGTCGCGAGCCCACTGGCAAGCAGTACGGCGCGGAACTGGTAGGGATAATCGGCGAGCGCGGGATCCTCACGCATGGCCTTGTTGAGCAGATAGACCTGCGGCACCAGGCCGCCGCCCCAGGAAATCCATAATAGGAACAGTGGTATAGCAAACATCGCGATGACAAGGATGGTTGTGCGCTTGGGGCGTTTCATCTGATGCGGATCTCTTGGTTGGCTTAGAATTAGAAAGGGTACTACTCTTTTCGGCGAATGATCCGAGGTGGTCTGGGCTTCAGCCCCAGCCAGCCGCCGATGATGATCAGGGCTACCCCTAACGGGGAGGCGAGATACCAGGCCGTGGCGCGGGAAGACTCGAGCTCGTAGACGGTGCCGGCGCTCGCTATGAGCCGTTCATCGATGGCGACGATCGCGCTCACCGGCGCCTCTAGGCTAGGCTCCCCGGGTGCTGCGATGATCAGTCGGGCCGGCTCGGGGATGATCAGCGCGCCCGGTGTCTCGGTCAGGTCCACTTTCATGAGACCGTCGTCAGTGCCGACCCACAGCCGCTGCAGCTCATCCTGCTCGGCGGCGGTGAGATGGAGCGCCACAGCGCGACGGCGACCGACTCCGCCACTGAGCTCCTTCCAGGGATGCCCGGGTCCGACCTGCCAGTAGAGCCCTCGGTCCGTTCCGGCCAGCAGCAGACCGCCTTTGGTTACCGCAAGGCTGAGCACCTTGATACCCTCGGGCAGTTCGCGATTGTTCGGGCGCCAGGGCTCAAGGCGCTCTGCCGTGGGGATCGAATAGACCCCGTCGCCGATGGTTCCGACGTGCAGGTAACGGTTTCCTCTACGGTGCTGCTCCGCGACACGGTAGCTGTTCAGCTCCGGCATGCGGTGCTGCCAGCGACCGTCAGCGAGAATCCATACGCCCTGCCCGGTAGTGACCACCATCCCGTCATCGACCTCGAGGACGTCGAGTATGCTTGGATCGCCCGGAGGCGTAACCTGGTCCGGCCACCAGAGGCCGCTGCCGGTCCCAATCGGGGCCTGCGGGGGCTCTCCAGCCATTGCGGTGATAACCTTACCAGCGAGGTCGAGCTCTTTCGTCCATTGCTCCTGGTCATAGCGCCAGACCTCGCCCGCCTGTGTGGCCGCGAGGAGGGTATCATCTGCCCCAGCGGCTAGCCCTGTGACATGGGAAGGGCTCGGTGGCCCGATCGGCACCAGGCCTTGACCGGCTGGGATCGAGGGACCGATCAGGGCCAAAAAGAGTCCGGGCGGGATGAGCAAGAGTGCGAAGAAGCGGTACAGATCCATTTGGTCACTCGATAGCGGTATGGCTTGATTGTCGCGGAGGTCCACACAGACCGGCATCGCTGCCGGCGGGGAAATTGCCTGAAGGCCATGGGCAACCTGCCGTGGACTCGCTTGGCGTATTCGGTGTCCCATGGCAAGTATCAGCGTGGATCGCAGGCTGTCGACTGCCCTCGGGGCTCGACGCGCCCGGGTGCGGATGATACCAATGCTCGCGGCTTACTGTATTCGCTTGTGCTGATAAGACGACTCGCCGTGGGCGATGGGCTCGATCCGTAGACGGAGCCAGCGCCGAATTGTGGGCGCTTGGGGGCGACGGGCACGCAACCGTGGACCGGTCGGCTGGCTCGCCCTGGTCGTTGCGGCTGGCTTGGCCGTACCCACCGATTTGGCGCTTTTGGGTCTCAGCGCGGCGGGGGTGTTTATCCACGCGGCGCTGCCTGAGCTGCCGGATACGAGGCGTCTCTACGACATCCGCTATCAAGAGCCGCTGCGCATCTATAGCGCGGACGGCTCCATGATGGCGGAGTTCGGGATCCAGCGTCGCCAGCCCGTGACCTTCGACGAGGTCCCTATGACGCTCATCCAGGCCTTTCTCGCCGCCGAAGACAGTCGTTTCTTCGATCACCAAGGTATCGACTGGGTGGGCTTGGTGCGGGCGGCTGTCGACGTGGCGGGTAGCGGCCGCGCCAGTCAGGGTGGCAGCACCATCACGATGCAGCTTACCCGCAATCTCTTTTTGACGCGTGAGAAGACGCTGCAACGCAAGGTCACCGAGCTCCTGCTCGCGCTCCGCGTCGAGCAGGCCTTGAGTAAGGAAGAGATCCTGGAGGTCTATCTCAACGAGATCTTTTTTGGTCACCGCGCCTACGGGGTCTCGGCTGCCGCCGACCTCTACTACGGTAAAGAGCTCGCAGACCTGACACTTGCCGAGATGGCCATGTTGGCGGGGATTCCGAAATCCCCGTCGACCGTCAACCCGTTGGCCGACCCGGAGCGTGCGCGGGGTCGACGCGATCACATCCTGCGGCGCATGCTGGAGCTGGACTTCATCGACGAGCGCGTCTACCAGCAAGCGGTCAGCGAGGCTGATCGCGCCCTGCTTCATCGCTCGCCGCCGGACCTCGCTGCGGGATATGTCGCCGAGATGGCCCGCCGCGAGGTCGTGGAGCGCTATGGCGAGCAGGTCTACCGGAGGGGGCTTCGCGTCTACACGACCGTCGATCCCCATCTGCAGCTCCGCGCCCAGGCGGCCGTGCGCAATGGGCTCCTCGACTATGATCAACGCCACGGCTATCGCGGCCCCGAAGGTCGGCTGGAGCAGAGCCGGACACACCGATCAGACTGGGATGCAGCACTGGCGGCGCTCCCGGTGCTGCCGGAACTGGAGGCGGGGCTGGTCGTTTCCGTTGGGCACCGGTCGGCCGAGGTCTACCTCGGCCAAGGCCGATCCGTGACGCTGTCCCTGGAGGCGGTCCGTTGGGCGAGGCCTTACCTTGGCCCCGATGCGCGCGGCCCCGTCCCGCGGCGCGTCAGCGATACGCTGGCGGCTGGAGATCTCATTCGCCTGCGGCGGGAGGGGAGTGGCCCTTTGAGTCTGGCGCAGGCCCCGGATGTGGCCGGTGCCTTGGTGGCGCTGGCCCCGCAAGACGGTGCTATTTTGGCCTTAATGGGTGGCTATGACTTCCGTGACAGCCCCTTCAACCGAGCTGTCGACGCCCGTCGCCAGCCCGGCTCCAGCTTCAAGCCGTTCATCTATGCCGCGGCGTTGGACAGGGGCTGGACGCCCGCGAGCATCCTCCGCGACGAGCCGATTCGTGTCCCCCAGGGCCGCGGGCGATACTGGGAGCCGCAGAACGCCGACCGCCGCACGATGGGGCCGATTCGGCTCCGCGTTGCCTTGGTCAAGTCGCGCAACCTGGCGACGATCGATCTCCTCAATCGCCTCGGTGTGGCCGAAGCCCGCCAGTTTCTGCCGCGCTTCGGCTTTGCCCCGGAGTCCCTGCCCCATGGACTCTCGCTGGCGCTTGGAACCGGTAGCGCGTCGCCGTTGCAGATGGCCGCCGCCTATGCGGTCTTTGCCAATGGCGGATTTCGCGTGACCCCCTACCTGATCCAGCGCATCGAAGATAGCGAGGGCTGGACGATTTTCGAGGCGAGCCCGCCACGCGCCTGCTCGGACTGCTGGTACCGCTACGGAGCGGCGCCGGCCACGACCCAGCCCCTTGCCGGCACGCCCGCCGCCGCGGCCGAGCGGGTGCTCGACCCCCGACTCGCGTTCCAAATGACCTCACTGCTGCGCGACGTGATCGAGCGCGGCACCGCACAGCGCGCGAAGGCGCTTCGGCGATCGGACGTCGTTGGCAAGACCGGAACGACCAATGACGTGCGGGATTCCTGGTTTTGCGGCTTCCAGAAAGAGGTCGTGGCCGTCAGCTGGATGGGCTTCGATGGGTTCACGCCCCTCGGCCGCGGCGAGTACGGCGGTCGCGCTGCCCTCGCTGTCTGGCTGGACTTCATGGCCGAAGCCCTGAAGGATAAGCCCGAGGCCCTGCTCGGCCCACCACCGGGTCTCGTTAAGGTCCGGTTTGACAAGGATTCTGGAGCCGAGACGCAGTCCGACGGCCCGAACACGGTCGAGGAGTGGGTCGCGGAGGAGTTCCGCCCGATCCAGCAGGCGGCGGAGCTCAGCCCCGACGTCGACGCAGGGCGCGGCGCGGATCCTCCAGGGACGGCCGCAACGGTCCTCGACACGTTGTTCTGAGCGCGACCTCTCCCGCCGATTTGGGCGTCAAGGACAAACACGGCCTTGGTCGATGCGATGGATTAGATTGGCGCTCCCTAGGGGGTTCGAACCCCTGTTACCGGCGTGAGAGGCCGGCGTCCTAACCGCTAGACGAAGGGAGCAGATCGCTCGAGCGAAAGCGAGTATTATACCGAGCCTCTGACGTTCCACAAGTTGCCCCCGCCTTCCACGCACGGCAAAACCGTTCTAACCAGCGGACACAGCTCTGGCGTCGCGTGGGGCAGA
>CAZOWL010000078.1:0-21165 GCA_964583605.1 uncultured Chromatiaceae bacterium
CACGGACGACTGGGCGCCAATCCTGACGACGCCCAACCGAAGATTGACGCCGTAGTCTTCCGCGGATAGGGGCTGCACAAGTCCTTGATCTAGCTCGCGTGCTCTGCGACTGGCCTCGACTAGCCAATCCTCAGAAGCTTCTTGTTCAGTTGATGAGTCCAGGCTCAGCAATAGCCTTTGAGCGAGCTCCGCCCTTTCCTCTTCAGAGAGATGCAGGGCATGGCGCTCAATTTCCTGAAGGTTCATATTCGATCACCGAGTGGTTCTCTCTAAATGGCTCTAGGATTCATCGGACGAACGGTCCCGATACCGCCCACGGCTTCGTCGCGATGTCCTCTGCGGCGGGTGTGGATCGCGTGCACCGCGTTGGGGTCGGTAGCAGAGCGTCGAGAGGGTTAGCCGCCAGAGGCAGGAATGCGTCCATTCACGTGCGACAACGGGCGTTGCCGGTTCGTCCCGGCCAACTTCCGTGCCGTCCCGCTGCATCGCCGGAGAGACCCGCGGATCCGCGGGATCGAGCGGCCGCTCCGATCTCCCCTGACGGTAATCCCGTTTCTTGGCCTAGATCGGCTGTCTTAACTGGCGGATTTTCCGCCATTGCCGTCGCGCCATGGATCGCTTCTTGCCCCTGCTCCTCGAGGTCTGGCAGCAGGCCTGCCGCAATATCCACATCGACGCCTCCGTCGAGGCCATCGCCGGCGTGCTCGCCCGGCGGCTTCCGCTCGTGTGTCTTCTGATCCGCCAGCTCGACCCCGCCGGCGGGCAGCTGGTCACGCTTGCCTGCGCCGGCCCGCGGCCCTCATCGAGCAGTGAGGATGAGCGTCCCTCGCGGCGCGAGGCCGAGCGTCTCAGGGCCTGGTGTGCGACGCAGCAGGTGCTGCGCGGCGCGGCCGGCGATGTCCGCCGACAGATGCCCGGGCTTCTGCCCGCAGACCTCAGCGGCGGCACACTGGCCGCGGGGCTGGCACGCGAGGGGCAGGTGTTCGGCGCGGTCCTCCTCGTCGCCGACCACACCGAGGACCTCAGCGCCGCGCACGAGCCGCTGCTCGCCGCGCTGCTCGACCCGCTTGCGGTGGCGGTCCAGAACGACCGGCTCATCCGCGAGCTCTCGGCGCTGCGCGAGGCGGCCGAGGCCGACCGCGCCTCGCTCCTCGCGCGGCTCGGGCGGCAGCTTCACCGGCGCTTCCACTCAGCGCAAAGGTTGGTTCGAGCGCGCCGACGGCGGCACCCTGTTCCTCGATGAGGTTGGCGAGCTCTCGTCGGCCGTGCAGGTGCGCCTGTTGCGCGTTCTGCAGGATGGGAGCTTCCAGCGGGTCGGCGGGCAGCACGAGCTGCATGTCGACGTGCGGGTCGTCGCCGCCACCCATCGCGACCTCGCTGCGATGGTCCGCGACGGGCAGTTCCGCGCCGACCTCTGGTACCGGATCAACGTCTTCCCGATCTACCTGCCAGGTCTGCGCGAGCGGCCGCAGGATATCCCGGAGCTGGCTGAGCATTTTGCCGAACGGGCCGCCATCCGGCTCGGCCTCAATCCGAGCACGCTCCGCGCGAGGATGCGCCGGCATGGCATCGATTGGAAGCAGTTCCGCGGGCCCAAGCGCCCAAGCGCCCAAGCGCTGATCCTCCGCGAGAGACGCAGAGGCTCCCAGGGGGGCTGCCGAGGCCGCGGCACTGACCCGGGGCGAGGAGAGGTGTGCCCGCATCGCGTGACGGCTTCTCGAGACGTCCTCCGCGCCTTCGCGGACCCGATTGCCGAGCCTCGATCAAACGTTGTGCCGGAGCTCCACGGCCCGGCACTTCATCGCCCAGCGAGCCGCTCCGCAGTCGCGAGGGCATCCTCGAGCCCGCGGGCCAGCTCGAGCGTGCCGGGACGTTGCCGAACGCCGGCGCGGCGCAGCTTCAGGATCATCCGCGGCGCGAGGTTGACGATCACGAGCTTGAGGCCGCGTGACGCGAGCCCGCGTACGATGGATTCCATCGCGACGATGCCGGTCATGTCGAGCATGGTCACATCGGCCATATCGAGCACGACGACACGGATACCGGGATTGACCGCCGTGATGCTTTTCAGCGCGCGATGTGCCGAGCCGAAGAAGAGCGGGCCGTTGATGTCGTAGACGACCACGTCCGCCGGCAGCCCGGCCTGGTGCGCATGCTGGCTGCGCGGCGAGTCGATGACGGTCGCCCCCGTCAAGGCAATGCTGCGGCGGATAAACAGGGTGCCGGCCAAGGCCATGCCGACACCGACGGCGATGACCATGTCGAACAGCACCGTGAGCGTGAAGCAGGCCAGGAGGGTGGCGCGGTCCGGCCCCGGCGCGATGCGCAAGGTGCGCGCGAAGTGCTTCGCATCGCTCATGTTCCAGGCGACGATCAGGAGCAAGGCTGCCATCGAGGCCATCGGCACGTAGGCGAGCAGATCGGCGAGCACCAACACCGCCGCGAGCAGGAAGAGCGCGTGGACGACGGATGCGAGCGGTGAAGTGGCCCCGGCGCGCACATTGGTCGCCGTGCGCGCGATCGCGGCCGTCGCCGGGATGCCGCCGAACAACGGCGCGATGAGGTTGCCGAGCCCCTGGCCGATCAGCTCGTCGTTCGGGTCGTGCCGGCGGCCCGACATGCCGTCGGCAACGACCGCACAGAGCAGCGACTCGAGCGCCCCGAGGACGGCGATCGTCAGCGCCGCGCCGAACAGCGCCCGAATGAGCTCGAAGGACAGCCCGATCGGTCGTCCGTCCGGGCCCGTTTGCTCCCACGGCCAGGTCAAGGCCGGCAGCGCCGGGGGGATGCCGCTGCCGGTGACACCGTCGATCGCATAATGGAAGCGAGATCCGATCGTCTCGACCGCGAAGCCGTCGAGCAGCCCGCCGGCGGCCCACGCGACCGCCGAGCCCAAGATCACCGCGACGAGGGGCGCCGGCAGGCGCTTGTCGAGGCGCGGCCAGACGAGGAGCACGGCAATTGTCAGTGCGCCGATCACCGCCTCCTCCCAGCGCAGCGTCGGCAGCGCGGTGACGATGCTGGCGACCTTGTCCGTGAAGTGCCCATCGAGCGCGGCGATGTCGAGGCCGAAGAGGTCCTTGATCTGCAGTGTCGCGATCACGACGCCGATCCCGGCCGTGAAGCCGACGGTCACGGGGTAGGGCACCACCTCGATCAGTGCACCCAACCGGGTGACGCCGAGCCCGATCAGCATCAGCCCGGCCAACATCCCCGCCAGCAACAGCCCACCGAGTCCGTGGTCCTGCACGATCGGCAGCAGGACGACGACGAACGCCGCCGTCGGTCCCGAGATGTTGACCGGCGAGCCACCTGTCAACGCGATCACGATGCCAGCGACGATGGCCGTGTAGAGGCCGTGCTGCGGCGGCACCCCGACGGCGATCGCGAGTGCCATCGACAATGGCAGTGCGACGATCCCGACGGTGAGCCCAGCGAGCAGATTGGCCCTCAGGTTGAGGCCCGTCGGCCCGGTCGCGAGCATCGAGCGGAGCGCGTGAAGCAAGCGGATTTCTCCTCGGAGTGAGGCGGGGATGCGAATGAACGGGCGTTGTCGGTACCGGGGGTCATGGACGCCGAAACGGGCCATTGCGATCCTCGGCGTCTCGATCGCCGAGCAGGCCGATACCGACCTCTACCAGGCCGGGGAACCCGTGTACGTCCACCTCGATGTCCGAAGCGCGAGCCTCATCGACCTCAAGGTCGATCAGGACGCCTGGATCTACCACGCGCCTATAGATTGACGGGAGTGGCAGGACGCCCCGCTTCGGGCGGGCGCAGCTTGAGGACCTGGGTGCTGGCCGTGATCCTCGCAAGCACCCCACGTGACCCCGGATCCGCCGCGCCGGGCGTTCGACCGACGACGGGACTAGAGGTGCGGCACGTGTCAGCTTCGATCTTCTGTCAACGACGGGGTCATCCACAAAGAGCTCTCCAGTCGGGAAACTCGGCGGTCGGCAGCAGGTGTTGGACCGACCAGCCCGTCGGCGCCGCCGTCGTGACGAGCGCCACGGCGATCAGGCGCCAGCGCCGTCGCTGACGATCCGCTTCCTTGCGGACCGCCCTCAGCTCCTCCGCTAGGAGCTGGACGGTCTCCTCCAACGCGGGTGGGCTCGGCGGGTCTTGCGGGAAACGATCGGTCTCGGTTCGCATGGGCGCTTCACCTCCAGGCCAGTCATCCTGCGTCGTTGCCATCCTGCTCCGTCGGTCGCGGACGCCGATAATGCCCTAGGAACATCCGGATCGTCTCCTCGATCACTTCCTCGGCCGGGACATCCAGGTTTTCGCGTCCCAGCAGCCAGGGCCATAGAGAGAGCTCGTTGAGGGCGCCCATGAACTGGTGAGCCGCCAGCACCGGATTGCGGCAGTCCAGGATGCCCAGCGTAGTGAGATGAGCGAGATAGCGCGTGAGCCGCTCGGTTTGCGGCTCCATGACCGCGGCGAACTCGTCCGCGATCCAGGGAAACTGGCGCGAGTCGGCCACCAGCATGCGTAGGAAGCCGAGATATTCCGGCTGCTGGTGGAGCCCCAGGATCGCGCGCGCGATCAGGCGGAGCACGTCCTCGACGTCGCCTTGGGTTTCGATGCCGGGTGGAAACGCGCCCTCGAGCTGGCCCGACACCCTGCCCAGCATCTCCCGGAAGATCTCCTCCTTGCTTGCGAACTGGTTGTAGAGCGTCCGCCGGGCCACGCCGGCGGCCTCGGCCAACTCGTCCATGCTGACGGCGCCGAAGCCGCGCTCCAGGAACAGACGCTCGGCGGCGGTAACGATGGCCACCCGCGAAGGGCTGCGCCGGGCCCTTGGGCGGCCCTCGGTGGCATCAGAGCGAAGATCCATACGAAATCCATATTGCACTATCAAGTGCAGTTAACTATACTCATCAATGTAAGTCATGGCAAGGGCGGACCGCTCCCGAGGCGGCCCCTGCTGCGGCGGTTCGCCCTGGCCGACACCACTACCCATCATCTTCCCTGCGGAAGGTCGCGCCCATGTTCAACGCTCTGCCCATGTTCAACGCTCGGTTCCTGGCGCTCGTCTTGATCGCCGCAACCCTCGCGGGCTGCCAGGAGAAAGTACCACCCACCGCCCAGGCCCGGCCCGTGCGCACGGTCACCGTGGAGCGCGGGGCAGACGGGGAGACCGTCTCGCTGACGGGCCAGGTTCAGGCCAAGGATCATGTCAGCCTCGCCTTTCGCCTGGACGGCCACATGAGCGAGCGGCTCGTCAATGTGGGCGATGTGCTCGCGGCGGGCCAGGTCGTCGCCCGACTCGACCCCCAGATCCAACAGAACACCCTGCGCTCGGCGCAAGCCAATCTGTCGTCGGCCGAGGCGCGCCTGACCGAGGCGCGCTTCACCTTCGAGCGGCACGAGAAGCTCTTGAAGACGGGCGCGACCTCGCGTGACGCCTACGACAAGGCCCAGCAGGCCATGTTGAGTGCCCAGGGTCAAGTCGACTCCGCTGGCGCACAGGTCGGCATCGCACAGGAGAACCTGGGCTACACGGTCTTGTCTGCCGATGCCCCTGGCCAGGTGACCGCGGTCGGCGCCGAACCGGGTGAGGTGGTGCGCGCCGGGCAGATGATCGTCGCGCTCGCCCGTGAGGGCGGGCGCGACGCCGTCTTCGACGTGCCCGAGGGGCTCATCCGCACGGGCCCGCGCGACCCGATGGTGGAGGTCGTCCTCAACGATGATCCCGAGGTGACAGCGATGGGCCGTGTCCGCGAGGTGGCGCCCCAGGCCGATGCCGCCACGCGGACCTTTCAGGTCAAGGTCGGCCTGATCGATCCGCCCGAGGCCATGCAGCTTGGCTCCACCGTCACCGGTCGCATCCGGTTGGCCGCACCCGCCGGGGTCGAGATCCCGGCGAGCGCACTGACCGAGTCGGACGGAGGCCCAGCGGTCTGGGTGGTCGATCCGCACGAGCAGACCGTGGCGCTGCGTAACGTGCAGGTCCTGCGCTACGACACCACCAGCGTCGTCGTCTCGCAGGGACTGGAACGTGGCGATGTCGTGGTGACCGCCGGCGTGCACGTGCTGCATCCGGGCCAGCAGATTCGGCTTCTGGAGCCCGCCCGATGAACGGCCTCAACCTCTCCGATTGGGCGATCCGGCACCGCGCCCTGGTGACCTATTTCATGCTCCTCATCGTGGTCGCAGGCATCTGGTCATACCTGCGACTGGGCCAGAGCGAGGACCCGGACTTCACCGTCAAGACGATGGTGGTCCAGGCCGCCTGGCCGGGCGCCACGGTCGGCGACACGCTCGAGCAGATCACCGATCGCATCGAGAGCAAGCTCCAGGAGACCCCGCGCCTCGATTATCTGAAGAGCTACACGACCCCAGGTCAGGCGACCGTCTTCGTCTACCTGAAGGACTCGACACCCCCCGCCGAGGTGCCGGATATCTGGTACCAGGTGCGCAAGAAGGTAGGCGATATCCGCCACACGCTGCCGCAAGGCATCGTTGGACCCGGCTTCAACGACGAGTTCGGCGACACCTTCGGCATCGTCTACGGCTTCACCGCGGACGGCTTCACCCACCGGGAGCTTCGGGACCAGGTGGTCGAGGTCCGCAAGCAGCTCTTGCAGCTGCCGGACATCTCGAAGATCGACGTCCTCGGCGCCCAGGACGAGCGCGTCTATGTGGAGTTCTCGACCGAGAAGCTGGCCGGCCTCGGCCTCGACCGGGCGGCGCTGATCGCGGCCTTGCAGGCCCAGAATGCCGTCACCCCTGCTGGTGTCGTCCAGACCGGGGACGAGAAGATGCTGGTGCGGGTCTCGGGCGCATTCGAGTCGGAGCAGGACATCCTGGCCGTCAACTTCGTCGCCAATGGCCGCACCATCCGCCTGGGGGACATCGGGCGGGTCACGCGCGGCCCGGCCGACCCCGCGCAGCCGGTCTTCCGCGTCAACGGCCAGGACGGCATCGGGATCGCCATCGCGATGCGCAACGGCGGCGACATCCGGGCGCTCGGGCGCAACGTCGCGCAGGCCATGACCGAGATCACGGCGAACCTCCCCGTAGGCATCGAGCCGACGCTGGTCGCCGACCAGCCCGCCACCGTCGAGCATGCGGTAGACGAGTTCCTGAAGGCCCTCTGGGAGGCCATCGGCATCGTCCTTGTGGTCAGCTTGGTCGCCCTCGGTGTGCGCGCGGGCGCCGTGGTGGCCGTCTCCATCCCGCTCGTTCTCGCCACGGTGTTCGCGGCCATGCTGGCGTTCGATATCGGCTTTCAGCGCATCTCGCTGGGCGCCCTGATCATCGCCCTCGGTCTGCTGGTCGATGACGCCATGATCACGATCGAGGCCATGGTGACGCGGCTCGAGCGAGGCGACGACAAGGAGCAAGCCGCCGCCTTCGCCTACAGCTCGACCGCCTATCCGCGGCTCACCGGCACACTCGTCACGATCGCGGGGTTCGTCCCGATCGGCTTTGCGAGCAGCGCCGCGGGCGAGTACACCTTCACGATCTTCGCCGTCGTCGCTATCGCGCTGATCGCCTCCTGGATGGGTGCGGCCCTGTTTGCACCCTTGCTCGGCGTCTGGATGCTCAAGAAGCCCAAGACGGCACACTCGGGGGAGCCCGGCGTCTTCATGCGCGCATTCCGTCGCTTCCTGGCGCTGGCGATGCGCGCGCGCTGGGTCACCATCCTCGTCACCCTCGGTCTGTTCGGTGCCGCGCTCTACGGCACGCGCCTGGTGCCGCAGCAGTTCTTCCCGTCCTCGGACCGCCCCGAGCTGCTGGTGGACCTGCAGCTGCCCGAAAACGCGTCGATCTACGCAACGCAGGAGGTCGCGACCCGACTGGACAGGCTCCTCGAGGGCGATCAGGACGTCGACCATTGGAGCACCAATGTGGGGCAGGGCGCCGTGCGCTTCTATCTGCCGCTCAACGTGCAGCTCCCCAATGATTTCTTCGCCCAGGCCGTCGTGGTCACCAAAGGTCTTGAAGAGCGCGAACGCGTGAAGGCGAGACTGGAGCTGGCGCTCGCGAACGATTTCGCGAACGTCGTCGGCCGGGTCTATCCGCTGGAGCTAGGGCCCCCGGTGGGATGGCCGCTCCAATACCGGGTGAGCGGACCGGAGCCGGACCAGGTGCGCGCGATCGCCTTCCGGGTCGCAGAGGTCATTGAGGCCGACACGCGTGCCCGCAACGTCAATTACAACTGGATCGAGCCGGCGCGCACGGTGCGTATCCGTGTCGACCAGAACAAGGCCCGCCTCCTAGGCTTAAGCTCCGAGGCCCTGGCCCAGGCCGTGAACGCGGCCATGTCCGGCATCACGGCCACCCAGATGCGCAGCGGCATCTACCTCGTCGACGTGCTGGTGCGGGCCGCCCCCGAGCAGCGCGTGACGCCGGCAACGATCCGAACCCTTCAGGTGCCGCTGCCCAATGGACAGACGGTTCCTCTAAGTCAGATCGCGGCGATCGATTACGGTCTCGAATACCCCATCGTCTGGCGCCGGGACAGGAGCCCCACGGTCACGGTACAGGCCGACGTCGCACCCGGCACGCAAGCCGCGACGGTGGTCCAGGCGCTGGCGCCGAAGATCGAGGCGCTTGCCGACGGCCTCCCGACCGGGTACCACATCGCCATTGGCGGAACAGTAGAGGAGAGCGCCAAGGCGCAGACGTCGATCGCCTTCGTCTTGCCGATGATGCTCGTTCTTACGTTCACGGTGCTAATGATCCAGCTCCAGAGCTTCAATAGCCTGTTGCTGGTGCTCAGCGTCGCCCCGCTGGGTCTCATCGGGGTAGTCGCGGCGCTGCTCCTCTCGGACAAGCCGCTCGGCTTTGTGGCGATCCTGGGCGTGCTCGCCCTGACGGGCATGATCGCCCGCAACTCCGTGATCCTCATCGACCAGATCGAGAAGGAAAGGGCGCAGGGTCTCCACCCGTGGAATGCGGTCATCGAGGCCACTTCACACCGCTTCCGCCCGATCCTGCTGACCGCTTCTGCCGCGATCCTCGGCATGATCCCGATTGCGCCGACCGTGTTCTGGGGTCCGATGGCCTACGCGATCATGGGGGGCCTCGCGGTGGCGACGGTGCTGACGCTGGTCTTCCTGCCGGCGCTCTATGTGGCCTGGTTCCGTATCAAGCCCGAAAATCCCGCCGGTACCGCGGCTGCCGCATAGGTGGTCTCAAGCCAGAGCCGCCCACGCCCGTCGAGCCTGCCGCCTGGCTTAGGCGCGGCTCGACAGGCTCCTTGAATCGCATACCACTCAATCGGAGGACACCATGATCGACGAACCGAAACCCGAAGACACGGGACTTGCCATCGTGCTGATCGAGCGCTTTGAGCACTGGATACTGCCCCGCGCGCTGGATATCAAGGCAAAAGTCGACCGAGGCGACAGGCTTGACGACTACGACGTCGACTTCCTCGAGGAGCTCATGAAAGACGCCGGAGAGGTCAGGCGGCACGTGGACAGGGCACCCGAATATCAGGCCCTTTATGCGCGCGTAGTCAGCCTGTACGCGGAGATCACGAAAAAGGGACTGGAGAACGAGCAGACGGAGTAAGGCTCCGGCGCCACCGGCTAAGCGCCTGGATACGGGGGCAATTGACCTCCCTCCAGGCCATCACCTCCCGAAGCATGCCTTGGAGATCGAGGATGGTCGCGGCTGAACCGCAGCACGGTCGGATACGCCGAGTCTTGGGTCGGGTGGCCCCCGGTCTTGTCGCCTTCTCCCGTTACCAGGCGTCCTGGCTGGCCAGCGACATCGCGGCGGGCCTGTCGGTGGCGGCCGTCGCCCTGCCAGTCGGCATCGCCTATGCCGATCTGGCGCACGTGCCCCCGGTCATGGGCATCTATGCGGCCATCTTTCCGCTCTTCGCCTATGCACTGTTCGGCTCGTCGCGGCAACTGATGATCGGGCCCGATGCGGCGACCTGCATGATGCTCGCCGCTGCGCTCGGACCGCTCGCCGGTGGGGACGCCGACCATTACCGGGCGCTCGTGATCGTCATGACCCTGATGGTCGGACTGATCTACGTCGTCATGGCAGTCGCGCGGCTGGGCTTCATCGCCAGCTTTCTGTCTCGGCCCATTCTCGTCGGCTACCTGAATGGCATCGCCCTGCTCATCATCGTGGGTCAGCTGGGCAAGCTCATCGGCATTTCGGTCGCGGCCAGCGACTTCTTCCCGAGGCTGCTGGAGATCGTGGCGAGGCTCGACGAGGCACACCTCCAAACCGCTGCACTGGGCATAACCCTGCTTGTCCTCTTGGTCGCGCTTCGCCGCATTGCGCCGCGGGTGCCGGCCGCTTTCGTGGTGGTCATCGTCGGCATCGGCCTCTCGGTCGCATTGGATCTGCAGCAGCACGGGGTCTCCGTCGTCGGCAGCGTGCCGGCAGGGCTGCCGGAGCTCTTCCACATCCCGATCCTGCCGGTCGGGGACTACCCGACGCTCGTGCGCGACGCGGCCGGCCTCGCCTTGGTGAGCTTCACCGGCGGCATCCTCACGGCGAGGAGCTTCGCGCAGCGCAATCACTATGAGGTGGACGCCAATCGGGAGCTCATCGGTTTCGGCGCGGGCAACATTGTCTCGGGCCTCGTCCAGGGCTTTCCGGTGACCGGCGCGGATTCCCGCACCGCGGTCAACGATGCCATGGGCGGCAAAAGCCAGCTGGTGGGGGTCCTGGCTGGCGGAGTCATGCTCCTGAGCCTGTTCTTTCTCACCGAGCCCTTGGCCTATGTCCCCAACACCGCCCTGGCCGCGGTCATTGTGGTCTCGGCCGTGGGCCTGTTCGATCTCGCGACGCTGCGCGAGTTGTCTGCCATGAGCCGCGTCGAGCTCGGCTTTTCGCTCGGGACCACCCTCGGCGTGCTGGTGCTGGGGGTGCTGCCAGGCGTACTCGTGGCCATCATCCTGTCCCTGCTCCTGTTGCTGATGCTGACGTCCCGGCCGACCGACGCGGTCTTGGTTCGCGTGCCGGGCATGAAGGGCTATCACGACCGCAAGGACTATCCCGGGGCCGAGCTCATACCGGGTCTGCTTCTTTATCGGTTCAACGCCGATTTGGTGTTTTTCAATGCCGATTACTTCAAGGCACGGCTGCTTGCCGCCATCGCCGCATCCGACACGCCGGTGGAATGGGTCGTGGTCGATGCAAGCCCGATCAACGTCATCGACAGCACCGCGTTGAAACAGGTCGAGCAGCTGATCGACGAGCTAGCGGCCAGGGGCATCGTATTCGCCGTCGCGCGCCGGAAGCACGCTGCCCGGCGCTTGTTCGAGGCATCCTGGGTCGACGTGCGCGGGGAGCTCACCGATGAACATAACTACCACAACCTGACATCGGCGGTGGATGCATTCCACAAACGCGGTGACCGGAATGCCCGGGACCAAGTCTCCCTGGCACCGTGAATCGCCGACATGCGGGCGCGGCCGGGGGGCCGGCAGGGTTGCCAGCACCTGAGTCTGCACACTGAAGAGCCGGACATCTCCTGCTACGACAATGCCTATCCACTAGCGAGCTTGCCGTATGGATCCTTCGAATACACTCGCCCAAAGTCAGGACGTCGCGGCCAAGGTCGCACAGAGGGTATGACATGGCAATCGATGTCTTGGCGCTGCTCAGCGAGAGCCCGGTGCTGCTGCTCTTCACCGTCATCGGCCTCGGTTATCTGATTGCCAACCTCCGGGTCGCCGGCGTCGCGGCGGGACCGGTCATCGGCGTCTTGCTCGTGGGCCTGCTGTTCGGCCATCTCGGATTCAGTGCTCCGCCAGGGGCGAGCAGCTTCGGGTTCGCCCTGTTCATCTTCTCCGTCGGCATCCAGGCGGGGCCGAGCTTCTTCAGCGCCTTCGCGGCCGACGGCGTGCGGTACGTAACGCTGGCGTTCGTCGTCGCGGTCACGGCCGTCGCCCTGACCCTCGTCCTCGGCCGGCTGGTGGGGCTCGAGGTTGGCTTCAGCGCCGGAATGCTCGCCGGGGCCCTCACGAGCACACCGACCCTGGCGGGTGCCCAGGACGCCGTCAGGAGCGGTCTGGCGAACCTGCCGGAGGCGGTTTCCCAGACCCAGGCGTTGGAGAACATCAGCGTTGGATACGCCATCACCTACCTATTCGGGACCGTCGGCATGATCCTCGTGGCGCGCTTCTTTCCGCGCATCGCCGGCATCGATCTGCCGGCCGAGGCGGCCGAGTTAGCGCGTGCGCGGGGGCTCGGGCGGAGGCGTCGCCGCGGCGGTGGGGGCAGCCTGCCGATCGTCCGCGCCTACCGTCTACCGCCGGCTATGGTGGGCAAGACCGTCGCGCAGGCCGATGCGGAAACCGGCCATCTGCCAGGCAAGCTGCTCCGCATCAAGCGCGGCACCGATCTCTTGGACGGTGCGCCGGACCTGGTGCTCGAAGCGGGAGATCTCGTCGCCCTGATCGCTGGCATCGGTGTGCACGAGGAGGCGCGGGGGAAGGACGCCGAAGAGGTCCTGGATCCGGATCTGCTCAAGTACCAGGTCAGCACCCGGGAGATCATCGTGACGGATGCCAAGGCCGTCGGCAAGACGCTCGAGGAACTTGACATGCCGAACGCTTACGGTTGCTTCGCCATGGGGCTCACGCGGGCCGTGATCGATCTGCCTGTGGATCCCGCCCTGCCGCTGCAGAAGGGCGACCGCCTCGAGGTCATCGGGGAGAGCGACAACCTGCGGCAGTTGGCCGAAGCCATTGGATTCGTCGAGCAGGATCTCGAGAAGACGGACCTGGCCACCTTCGCCTTCGGCATGATCGCCGGCACCCTGCTCGGCCTGGTCACCCTGAAGCTGGGCGAGGTCGCGATCGGTCTGGGCATGGCAGGCGGACTGCTCCTCGTTGGAATCCTCATCGGTTACCTCGGCTCGATGCTGCCCACCTTCGGGCGGGTACCCGTGGCGGCCCGCTATGTGCTGATGGAGCTCGGGCTGATGTCGTTCATGGCTGCTGTCGGACTCAATGCCGGCGGTGGCGTCATTGCGGCACTGGCCTCCGTTGGCCCTCTCCTGATCACGAGCGGCGTTCTAGTGACCCTTTTGCCCCCGGTAATGGCCTATCTCGTCGGGCGCTGGCTGCTGCGCATGAACCCAGCCCTTCTGCTCGGCGCGATCACCGGCGCCATGACCAGTACGCCGGCCCTGAACGTCGTCAACGAGGCAGCACGCTCCAGCGTGCCGACACTCGGGTACGCCGGCACCTACACCTTCGCCAACGTCTTGCTCACCTTCGCTGGCGCCTTGATGATGGTTCTGTAGCGTTTCGCGGTCGGACGAGGCGGTCCCGATTTGATGCTGTACAAGGCTTTGCGATGCGGACGGAAGCTGATGGTGCCGTCCCGCTGCGGCAGGTGCGTCTACTACCCGACTCGGCACCGACTGCCCGGCGCTTCACCGACCGCTCGATGAGACGAAGCGGGCATCTCCGCCGCGGTGCCGAGAATCGCCTGGGGGTCGACGTCATATCCGCATGGCCGACCGATCAACCAGCTTATTCGGGGTCGAATCCGAGATGGAAGAGACCGTAGCCCGGGAGGGCGATCTGTGGCACCGCCATCCCAATGATGCGCCCGTCGCGCGGCGCGACAATCGTCGCGGATTCCTCGCTCAGCGGATCCGTCACCGTGCCGAGCACCTCGCCTTGTCGCACCTTTATGGGCCTGCTGCTTGGGCCCGGTCGTTCCCAGAGAGACGAGCAGGCCTCTCTCCGGCTCGGATCCTATACGTCGCAACGGCTTGTGCGCCGAGCTCAGATCGATCATCCCAAACGCCCTTCGGCCTGTTGGCACCGAAGCTCGGACCCGGAGGTCCTGCGCGGGCGCTTCATCGGTAGCTCCAAATCCAATCGCGCGCGCTGGAGTGCATGTTGCTGCCTTCCTGCATCTTGTCCTTGGGGAAACTCCAGGTCACCGGCCCCGTCTGAACGAGCGCTCGCCCGGGATCGCCGAGGCGCCGGCCGTAGCGCAGCAGCTGGATGAGGTCCGAGCTGACCACCGGATTACTGGTGAAGTACGAATGCCCGAAGAAATCCGTGCGCTTGCCTTCATAGGTGATCAGGTCGATCTTTCTGAGCCTTGCCAGGAATTCCTGTGCGCCGGGCTCGAGGTCTTCGGCCGTAATTTGACCGAGGCGGTAGCGACTGCGAAACAGGATGCGTGCGACCAGGAGGGCGCGGTCCTCGGGAGAAGTATAGATGGTGAGCTTGCCCTGCAGCCCGCGTGGCAGGCGTTGCTCAGTCCAGGTACTCATGAGATCTGGGTCGGAGATATAGGCGGTGATCCGCTGCGCGGCGATCTCCATGTCGACGTCCGGTGAGAAAAACACTAGTTCGCCGATCTTTAGGCTCTCGAACGGGTCCCGACCCGCCGCGATGCTCTCAATCAGCAGCTGGTGCGCTGCCTCTAGCGTCAGGGCGGCCCCGCGGCTGTGTGCGAGTAGATGCACCCGCTCGACCGCTGGCTGGGAGGCGATCACGCGGATCGCCTTCTTCAGGTGATCGACCGAGTAGTCCGCCGACTCGGTGGTGTTGGTATAGGAGATGAGGAAGTTGCCAGTATGGGAAGCCGGCCAGGTGAAGAAGGCGCAGACTGGCTCACGGCCGAGGAAATGGCACAGCTCTGCGGCAGTGAACGCGGCGGTGGCGAAGGTCTCATTGAAACCATGAATGTAAAGGATGACCTCCTTCCTCGGGGAGACGGCAAGACGCCGCTCCAACTCCACCGCCAGGGCCCTGCTGGCGCGATCATGGTCTCCTTGAGCGCTGGGATCGCGGATCACGCCTCCATTCGGCAATGCCTGGATCTGATACGGCTCGCGCGGATAGGTAGCGATCTCCAATACAGTCCCAAGCTCCAGCGTAATCGGGCGCGTCCGCGCGCCGAGCCGGCTCTGCGTCTCAAGCTCCTCCCACGTGAGGGGTGGCTCCAAGTCGACCCTTGCCGAGCCGAAGGCGACGCGCCGTCCACGCGACTCGCCATACGGCAGGCCAAGCTCTTCCTCTTGCGGGGTCGACTCGCCGCGATCGGTGACGTAGAAGAGGTCGATCCCCGTCGCTCCCACGCCCCGCTCATCGAACACCGGAGGCCCCCCGGCCTGCTGGTAGAGCAGTGGCGTCGGCATCAGCTCGCGCGCCTTGGTGGCACAACCCGCCGCTGTGAGCACGGCAGTGATACAGACGGCGATGCGCACCCTCGTGCCAGGTGTCATGAGTGCTCCCGAAGACAGCTCTTGGACAGTCGACTATCAGCGGCGGCCCTGTGACGTCGGGAGCCCGTTCACGGCCAATTCGATGCCCCGCCGTCGCCCGAATTAGGCCCCAAGGATTTCACGGTCTAAACCTGGAGTAGCACGGCAGGCGATAGAGGTACTCGGTCAAGGAACGCCTGATGGGGCATGGGCGGTCGTCAAGAAATGCGTTATTGCTTCCGCCTGCCACAATTCGGTGCTGCACTGGCCGCCCCTGTGTTGCGGGCCGATGGCGGGGCTTGTTTTCCCCAGGCGGTTTCCAGCCGGCCGTTTGGGCGCTGGGTCTTGTCCACCGGACCATCGATCAACGCGGAGCGTCGGTGCCGCCGCCCGCCTCGCCGCCCGCGGCTTGACCCGCGGCGAGGTCCTCCGACTCGGGGTGCGGTGCCGCCCGCCGGCCTGTCCTGCTTTCCTCCATCCCCGCGAGCACGGTCTCGACCGCGGCGAAGAACCGCTGGTAGAACTCCCGGTCGCCAATGGTCTCCTCGCCGGTCTTCACCATGGAGTCGGCGCTCTGGCCGATGGGCAGCGACACCGAGCCGAAGGCGGCTAGGCCGACGCTCGCTGCACCGCTCGATTTCTTGACGTTGTAGGTGCTGAGCAGCCCGTTGGCATACAGCGTTGCGCCCTCGGCGTCGGCCGCGCATACCACGCTCATCTCGACGAACGTGCTGCGATCTGACTCGCTTCGGTAGGCCTTGCGGCCCTTGACGGTCGCGCCCTCCGCAGGCTCCACCAGATAGCCGTCACCGAGGAGCGCGCGGCGCGCCCCTTCGCAGGCCATCCCGGCGTCGACGGCGACCTCGCGCTGGTAAGGGCTGTCCGGCACGAAGCTCTCCTTCGTGTAGCGCATTGGGGAGGGCGCGCAACCGCTCCACGCGAGCACGCAGCCGAGCAAGAACGCCAAGCCGAGCGGGCGACTCGGGCGAGAACCAAGCATGGGGTCCATGATCCTGCGCATCGTTACCATAAGGGATTCGCGAATTAGGTTCGCTCTACGACGGGCAAGGTACCGCCATGGTCGCTAGCCCGCGCTTTCAGCTGTCCATGATACCCCCGCCCGAGGGCCGCCGTTTGCCGCGCTGTCCGTCCGCCGCGCCACGACGCTCGCGAGCCAGCGCTGCTGCTCGGCACCGACCTGCTTATGCAGACGCTTCAAGGTGCCGATCATCGGATCGCCGCGTTGGATACCCTCGACGGAGCGTCGGCGCGCCATTCAGGCCTGGTTCAGGGTGACCACGCTAACCTGATCCCGGTTTGACGATGCACGGGGCAGCGCTGGTGAGCTGGTGTCCTTGCCGTTGCCTGCAAGGGGATTCGCCATGCTCGATTGTGTCCCATGGGGCAGCTCTCCAGCGTCTCGGTTCCCCGAGCAATCGCGGTTCTTCGTTGAGACAACTTGAGAGGAAACGCAATGCGCTCGATGAAACCCAGCAGAATGGCATGCTTGTTGAGCATCGCCGCCCTCGTTGGCTGTTCGGCCCTCGAGACCTCGCCGCAGTACGCAGCCGGCAGCTTCGCCACCGAGGAGGAGCGCTATTGCCATGGCGTCGCGCAATACGAAGCCGATCGGGTCAAGCGCGAGAACTTGGCACAATCGGGCGTCGGCGCTGCGGCCGGCGCCGCGGTAGGTGGCTTGGTCGGCCGCAACCTCGAGCAAGATCGCACGATAGAGGGCGCAACGATCGGTGCCCTCGGCGGGGCGTCCGCCGCCTGCCTGGCCACCAAGGATGAGATGCTCAGGGCTTACGATACGGCGTATCGCAGGTGCATGGATGCACGGCGGGCGCAATCCTGGTAGATGAGGCAGCCGACTCGATCAGGGCCCGGGCAACTCGGGCTCTCCATTGCTCGCGTTCGCCCACCGATAGGGACCGGTGCCGGCCGCAGACGTGAACCATCGTGAGACTAGCGAGGGGTACATACACGTCGCCCGTCACCCGCAGGACTGGGTAAGATCCTCCCTGAGGCTCGCTTAGCGTGAGGAGGCAAATGGGCGTCGTGGCCGCCGAGGGCTCGACATCATCGCTACATGCCGAATTAGGGGTCAGATGATCACCGATAGCCCAGATGCCGTCGCCAGCAGCTCGCGTTCCGCAGACTGGGATGCCGCAACCTATGACCGCTTGGCGGACCCCATGACGCGTTGGGGTAGGGCCGTGCTCGAACGCCTGCCTCTAGAGGGGCAGGAGCGGGTACTCGATGCTGGTTGTGGGTCGGGAAGGGTCACAGCCCATCTCTGCGAGCGACTGCCACGAGGAACTGTCGTCGCGCTCGACCTCTCCTGCGCGATGCTTGTGGAAGCGAGACGCAGACTCGCGCCGTTCGATGAGCGAGTGGTCTTCGTGCGTGCTGATCTCGCCCGATCCCTACCCGTGCAGGCCGTGGACGCGGTCTTCTCCACGGCGACCTTCCATTGGGTCCGCGACCATGATGCCCTGTTCGCGAACCTCGCCGCCGTCTTGCGGCCCGGAGGTCGGCTGGTTGCCCAATGCGGCGGTGCCGGCAACATCGAGCGGGTCCATGCTGCAGCCAGGGCAGCGGGCGTCGATCTTGATCCGACGCACTTCGCCACGCCGGCCGACACGGAGCGGAGGCTCGCCGCCGCCGGTTTCGCCGACGTCCAATGCTGGCTGCACCACGAGCCAACGAGCATCGCGCCCAGTGTGCGACTCGAGGCCTACCTGCGCACTGTCTGCCTGCGCGAGCACCTGGATATGCTGACCGCAGCCGACCGCGCACCCTTCCTGCGCGAGGTCGTCCGGCGGCTTGATCCGCCAGTGATCGACTATGTGCGACTCAACATCCTTGCTCGCCGGGCATGAGCGACGGCCACACCGATGGTTTCAGCCGCCGCACCGCGCAGGCGGCATTCTCGATCCCGCCGGCGCTTACCCTGTTGCGCGCGAGCTTTCTAAACGCGTCCCGGCAATCGGCGTGGCGCTGATCGCCATCGATATCAAGCCGGCACCTCGAGGCGGCAGACGCGCGATACCTCGAGTAAGCGTGTGCCGACTGCGACCGGCGGCCGGTCCCCGGCGGGAAAGCCCTGCATCAGACCTTGGAGCGCCAGGTAGGGGAGATTGACCCCCGTCAACCCTGTGTAACCGATTCCACCCGAGAAACGCGGATTGATCTCGAGCAGCCGCAGCCCACTCCTGCCTCCGCGGAACTGGACGTTGAACAGTCCGCGCAGACCGAGCACTGCGGTCATCTCGGCGACAGCGCGCTCGATGGCGGGGATTGCGACGATCCGCTGTCCGTAGGCACCGGTCAGGGCCTTCTCGCGCTGGACGAGCGCGACGAGCCGCTGCCCGTCGCCGACGGCGTCGACGCTGTACTCCGGGCCGTCGAGGTACTCCATCAGCAGCAGGGGCCGAAACTGCCCCGCTGATTGGAGAAGCCGATGTAGGCTCTGCAGGTCGACCGCGTGCAGCGCCCCCTGCAGCCAGAGCTCCAGGCCGCTGCGCTGCTCGTCAATGATCCGGAAGCCGACCCCGTTGACGTCTTCCGCCGGCTTGACGCAGAGGATCGGGTGGACGGCGCGCAGCGCCGCGTACGCGGCCTCGAGCTCGGCCGCCGCCGTGAGGCAGCGATGCGCCGGTGGTGGTACCGGGAACGCTTGCGCCTGGTCGTAGAAGCGCCCCTTGTCGCGCAGCAGCGCAAGCGTATCGGCCTCAGCCACGGCGAGGACTTGCACACCCAAGGCGGCAAAGCGCGTCCCGTGTTGGGCGAGGAGCTCGGCGGCATTGCCCGGCCAGAGGGCATCGACGCGATGCTCCCGGCAGATGGCGAGACAATACTCGACATAGTCCGCATCGCTCAGACCGGCGGGCTCCAAGGCCCATTCGTCGGCCAAGCCGAAGCCGGGGAAGCCAGGCTGGGGGTGCGTGCAGAAGAGCCGATACGCACGCGTCGTGTCTCCCTGTCGGATCAGCTCGAAGAGCGCGCGTACATTAGAGAAGGTCCGATTGAACCAGATGCGGCACATCAGATAGCCACCCAGACCGCGGAGAAAGCGGACGGATCGGCAGCGGCCGCGAAGCACAGGTCCTACCCGATTTGCCCCGATCCGCGGTGCAGAGCGGTGCGCGCCCGATGGCCGGGCGGCCCGCTTGCTCCGAGTAGCCTCGGACAGCGAGGGTCAGCCGATACTGATGGACAGCGACAAGCATACTGCTGTGCTCGCTTCGCGGCCAGCCTGTCTGAGCGGCTGATCGGGGTCGAGGTCGTGATCGCCCAGCTCCTGCGGAGCTCATCGATCAGTTGCCTTATTGATCAGCAGCGGCGCAGCCATTCCGTGCATAGCCGTAACCTGCGCCTTACCGCAGTGCGATGAGGTTGTTGATGTTGCCGAGCACCTCACGGGCCTTGGCCTCGCTGCCGGTGCGCGCGACAAAGTCGGCGCAGGTCTGGGTGGCCACCTCGGGCGACAAGAGCGGCCCCAGGTCCGCCGAGGTCAGCATGTTCAGGATCGGCATCAGCGAGGCGATCATCTTGGAGAAGTGCACCCGCTCGTGCTCGAAGAGGCTTAAGAGCCCCTCGACGACGGTCGAGGGATGGTGCGTGCTCACCTGTTCGCGATAGTCGCGGAGCAGACTTAGGGGGTGACCAAATCGGGCTCATGGGTGGCTTGGGGGTCCGCCTCCTTTTCGCTGCGCCAGGCTCGCCAGTAGGCCCCGAGCCGTCCGGTGAAACGTTTGGGCTTCTCGGTGTAGAGCCGGGCTCCAAGCCAGCGGGCCTTGAGGCGGAGCTCCACCTGGCGCTGATTGGCCAGGTCGATCATGCTCTGCACTGTCCCCTCGTCGCCGAAGTGCTCGGGGTTTTCGGTCAATGTCTCACGCAGAATGGCCAGATCATGGTCGTCGCCCAAGTAAGTGGACAATTGGTCGGCCTCGTCGCGCCGCTCTTTCACCGGTCCGGGCCAGACGTTGGCCAACAGGCGCATGTGGTACCAGTGATATTTGGCTCGTTTGCGCCACTCGTGGAAGTTCTCGCTGGTCGGATCTTCATAGGCCGCCTGCATGGCATCACAGCCGCGTCGGTAGGTCTTGGTCAGGCCACCTTCGACGGCTTCAAAGCCATTGTCCGGAAGATGCCAGATGCTGACGCGCTTGCGGCCTTCTTGCATACGCTCCAGGAGCTCGTGGAGTTGTCCCTGCAAGCCGATTTCATCCTCGGTGACCTGCTTGCGACGGCGGGTCAACTGGCGCCGGATTGGGGCGAACGCACTCCGCCGGATCTGGTCGCCAAAATATTGCATTAATGTGTCGTAGGTCTCGATGATCGATTGGGCGTCACGAACATAGGACAGCATCCGTGCGGAGTCGCGATACCAGTCATTCTCCAAGTCGTAGGCACCTTCCATCTGCGGACGCACGAGCCGAATCAAGCCACGTATCTTCTTGCACCGCTTGCGGACCTGGTGGACGGTCTCGTGGCCGTCCAGTTGCGTGTCCTTGACTTCATCAATCGCCTTGTCGATCTGCTCGCGGGCGATGCGCCGGACCGCTTCTTGCGGGTTCTCCGTGATCTCAATGCGGTAGGCCATTCTCGGTCTCTCTCTAGTTCAGCGCAGATCGTTCAGTGCTGATGAATAAGCAAGCACCGTGCCGCGGTCCGTGCACGAACTTGATGCTGCCGCGGCAAGCTGGCGAAGATCGGAAAGTCCGTCAACGGCCGGGGTGCACGGCCCGCTCGAGCACCGGCCGGCACGCCTGCTTGGTCAATGCCAGCCACCAATGCGGCAAAACCCCAGCGGCTTGGCCGCAGCCAGACACCTGTGTGGTCCCATTCGAGGAAGCCCGTATGTTGTCTCTCACTTTCTTTCACCGGTCGTTTCTCACGTTGTTTCGCGCTGAATGCTTGCGGTGTTCCCGCGCTGGTCACCCCGGTGAGGGAGAGCTGGAAAGTGGACGAGTGTGAGGCGAGTGGTGATCGCTGTC
>CAZOWL010000079.1:0-20694 GCA_964583605.1 uncultured Chromatiaceae bacterium
ACCTCGCACTGGGACATCAGCACCGGTACGGCCTGCAACCCCGTGAACGGTTACGCTAAGAGTTGCAAGGATGCGGACGGTTGTCTCCAGGTCGTCCCGGGAGAGGGTCACTGAGACCGACCTGGCATGATCATTCCAAGCGGCTTGGACCGCCTCGTAGGTTCGCCGGCCCTCGTCGGTAAGCTCGTAGAGTGGCGAGCGCTTGTGTAATGGATTGTGGCGCTTGCAGATCAGCCCTTCGGCCAACAGCAGATTGAGCTGCTTCCGGGCTCCCTGCCGGGTCACACCCATGCTGTAGGCGATCCGCGGCGTGGCAATCGGCTCGCCGGCGAACGCCAGTGCACCCAACATCTGCCAGCGAGCACTGGTCAGGCTGAAAGGCGCAACGAAGCGATCTCCCCAGCTGATCAGCTGCCCGTTCGCCCTAAAAATCGCCAGGACGATCGCGGTCAAGGACTCAACCTTGGGGTCGTGCACCCTCCCCTCCTGAGAATGACCATTCGTACTCACAAGAAGTCTACATGCCGGTAACCGGTTGTCAATATCCCTTTTGGGCGTGGCAGATCTGGGTGGCCGCATCCGACGGCATTTCGACGTTGCTTGCCAGGATGGCCCTAGGGCCGGGACCGACCTTCACCTGGCCGCTCCTCCTCGCGCTCGCGTCGCTGCAGCTCCCACATCGCCGCATAGCGGCCTCTAGTGCTCAGTAGCGCTCGATGCGTGCCCTCCTCCACGATACGTCCGTTCTCCATGACCAGGATGTTGTCGGCATCGACCACCGTCGAGAGGCGATGGGCGATGACGAGGGTCGTGTGGTTCAGGGCGACCTCGGCCAAGGTCTGCTGGATGGCCTGCTCGGTGTGGCTGTCGAGCGAGGAGGTCGCCTCGTCGAAGACCAAGATCCGTGGGCGCTTGAGGATGGCGCGTGCGATGGCGACACGCTGCTTCTCACCGCCGGAGAGCTTCAGGCCGCGCTCGCCGACGACCGTATCCCAACGCTGCGGAAGCGATTCGATGAAGGCGCGGATATGGGCCATCTCGGCGACCTGCTCGATCTCCGCGCGCCGAGCCGAGGGACGGCCATAGGCGAGGTTGTAGTAGATGCTCTCGTTGAACAGCACCGTATCCTGCGGGACGACCCCAATGGTCGCGCGCAGGCTCGCCTGGGTGACATCACAGATGTCCTGCCCGTCGATGAGGATGCGACCGCCCTGAACGTCATAGAAGCGGAATAGCAGCCGCGCGAGTGTCGACTTGCCGGCACCGCTGTGCCCCACGACGGCGACCTTGGCCCCGGGCGCGACGGTGAAGTCGACCCCGTGCAGGATCGGCCGATCCGCTTGGTAGTGGAAGTCCACCCGCTCGAACCGGACACCCCCGTTGTCGAGGACGAGCGGCTTGGCCAACGGCCGGTTCGAGATCTCCGGCACGCGCTCGAGCAGTTTGAACACGCGATCCATATCGGCCAGCGCATACTTGATTTGCCGATAGACGATGCCGAGGAAGCCGAGCGGAATGAAGATCTGCAGGAGAAAGGCGTTGACCAACACTAGGTCGCCGAGTGTCATCGTACCATTCACGACGGCCTGTGCGGCGAGGATCATGATGACGGTGACCCCGACAGCGATGATCGCGCCTTGGCCAAAGTTCAGCAGCGACATCGAGGTCTGGCTCTTCACGGCCATCTCCTCCCAACCACCGAGGGTCTCATCGTAGCGCTCCAGCTCCATGCCTTCGTTGCCGAAGTACTTGACCGTTTCGTAGTTCATCAGACTATCGAAGGCTTGCGAGTTGGCCTGCGAGTCGAGCCGATTCATCTGGTGGCGGTAATCCATACGCCATTCCGTGATGGCGAACGTGAACACGGCGTACACCGCGACCGTCGCAAAGGTGACCAGGGTGAATACCAGCGCGTAGTTGGTCAGTAGGATCACGGCCACCAGGGTCAGCTCGACCAGCACCGGGATCACACTGAACACGAGATAATTCAGGATGGTCGCGACCGAGCGCGTACCCCGTTCCAGGTCGCGGCTGATGGCGCCGCTCTGCCGCTCCAGGTGGTAGCGCAATGAGAGCTCGTGCAGGTGCGCGAGCACGCGCGTCGAGAGCCGGCGCATGGCGCGGTAGCGGACGCGGGCGAAGACTACGTCCCGCAGCTCGGTGAAGAGCGCTGAGGCGAGCTTCAGTGCCCCGTAGGCCAGGAGTGGCGCGAGCGGCAGCATCAAGGCCTGCGATTCGGCGCGATTGAAGGCATCGACAATCCCCTTCAGGACCAGGGGCACGCCGACGTTGGCGAGCTTGGCGAGCACGAGGCATGTCAGCGCCAGCAGCGCCCGCCCGCGAAACTCCCACAAGTAGGGAAGCATCGCGCGGAGGTTGTACCAGTCCCGGCGATCACGGTGGGCGCGCTCGGTCGCCGGAGGCGGTGGCATCATCGTATTGCCTTCGTTGTTCTGCGGTCTTACTACTAGGCGATTGCCGAAGCGCGTTCGCTCATTCTGCCGCCAGGCACCCTCCGGGAGAGGGTTGGGATGGGCTGCGATCACGGGCGAGCCAACCCGGTCGACCGACGCCCTGGGCCGCGGCGGGTCGCGCGCCGACCACTAACGGAGGTACCTCATGTCCGAGTCGCTGATGGAGACGTCCGGCTGCAGTCTCAACGAGCCTTACGCCCTGCAGGTCCTGGGCAACGAGATGGATCCTGAGTTTCCAGATCGTTGCGTCATCATCGTCGAGCCGACTGACCGATGTCGCGACGGCATGTATGTCTTCGTCGAGGTCGAAGATGTGCGTTGGCTTCGACAGTACCGGGTAGGTCCGGGCGGGGAAGAACGCCTAGTGGCCATCAATCCTCTGTATCCGGAGATCCTCTTGACGGGGCTCAAGTGGCAGGTCCTCGGCGTTGTCATCCAGCGAAATATCCGCCGGCAGATCAAGCACTACCGCTATGATGTGCCGCAGGTCGCCGGGTCGTGAGTACCTGGCACAATCGTCGGACAGCGCGCGACACGGGTATCGACTCGGCCACTGGCGCGCGAACGCCGCGCGTGGCGCCGAACGCAACAGCTGCCCAGGTCAAGAGACCCGAGCACTCAGGTTTCGTGATCACGGTCGTTGCGGCTTGCTGACTCCTGGCCCCTCTGCAGGCATGATAGCGCGACGCCAAGCCCAGGACAGCTCCGAGTCGCGACCCGATGTTCCGCCATTTCCAACGCTATTTGCTCACCGGGGTGTTGACCATCATCCCGATCCTGGTGACGGTCCTCGTCTTCGATTTCTTCCTCGGGCAACTCTCGAATTTCGGCAAGCCGACGGTACGGGCGATTGCGCTCTGGGCACGCGACTTCTCCCCCGAGCTCTCGCGCTGGCTGCTCGAAGTACCTTGGCTGCAGTCGTTCCTGGCAATCCTGTTCACGATCTTGGCGATCTACGGACTGGGGTGGGCAGTATCGGTCGTCGTTGGACGCCGCGTGCTCGCGCTCCTGGAGGCCCTTGTCGCGCGCATCCCCTTGGTGACACGGGTCTACGGCTCGACCAAGCAGCTGGTTCAATCCTTTCAGAGCAGACCCGACCTCAAACGGGTCGTGCTCATCGAGTTCCCGCACAAGGAGATGAAGGCGGTCGGTTTCGTGACCGAGACGATGACGGATGATGCGACCGGGGTCGAGCTCGCCGCGGTCTATGTGCCGACGACACCGAACCCAACGTCCGGGTACCTCGAGATCCTACCGAAGGAGCGACTCGTCAGCCTCGACTGGACCGTCGACGAGGCCATGACCTTCATCATCTCCGGCGGGACGGTCTCCCCCGGGCGCATTCACTGGGAGAACACCTCGCCGGCAGACACATCGGCGGTGAGGCCCAAGGAGGAGTCGCCGTCTCGGGCAGTTGAGCCGGACCCGAGCTGATCCCCGGGCTGGAAGGGGCCGATCCCAGCCCTACCGCCCGCGTCACTCAGCGTCGTGTCATCTGGAACAGGCGCCCATCACGCCAGAGGCTCAGGCTGAGCAAGCCCCGCTCCCGCCTCAACAGGCGACGCAACTCACCCACGTCATTCACGCGCTGGCCATTGACCTCGAGCACGACATCCCCCTCGCGCAGGCCAACCTCCCAGGCAGGGCTCTCCTGCTCGACGACGCCGACCGCGACACCCGAGAGCTCGCCGCGGGGCGTCGCGGCCGACCCGTCACCGAGCAGGGCACCGGCCAGCGCGCGGCTCAGCCGAGCACCCTCATCGTAGCTGGCATAAGGATCGGCCACGACGCCTTGGACCGAGCGCGTGCGACCGTCGCGCAGGATCTTCAGCTGCAGCCCGTCGCCGATGCGCTTCAGGCCGATACGATTGCGCAGGTCGGCGGCACCCCGAACCTCTTTGCCGTCGATCTCGATGACCACATCGCCGGCGCGCAGGCCGGCCTGCGCGGCCGCTGAGCCGGGCTCGACATCGGCGATCACGGCACCGCGATGCACGTCGACGCGCAGGGCACGCGCGAGGTCGGTGGTCAGATCCTGCACGACAACCCCGAACAGGCCGCGCCGCACCGCACCATGCTCGACGATCTGCTCCATGACACTACGCGCCATATTGATTGGGATCGCGAAGCCGATGCCGACATTGCCGCCACCCGGGGCCAAGATGGCGGTGTTGATCCCGACCAGCTCACCACGCAGATCGATTAAGGGACCGCCTGAGTTGCCGGGATTGATCGAGGCGTCGGTCTGGATGAAGCTCTCGTAGCCCTCTATGCCGAGCCCGGACCGTCCCAATGCGCTCACGATGCCTGAAGTCACCGTCTGTGCGAGGCCAAACGGGCTGCCGATCGCGACGACGAAATCGCCGACCCGCAATGCATCGGAATCGCCCATCGGGATGTCTATCAGATCCTCACTCGGGACCTTGAGCACGGCGACATCTGTCTGCGGATCCGACCCGACGAGCTCGGCCACGAGGGTCCGGCCGTCGTGCAGAGTCACCTCGATCTCCTGGGCCTTCTGAACGACGTGGTGGTTGGTCAGCACCAGCCCCTCGCGCGCATCGACGATGACGCCGGAGCCAAGGCTCTGGTTGCGCCGCTCACGGTGCTCAGGGATATCGAAAAAGTAGCGAAAGAAGGGATCGCGCATCAGCGGATGCTCTGCCGCCTCGATGCGCGTCACGGTGGCGATGTTCACGACCGCTGGTACCGTCCGCTCAAGCGTCGGAGCCAAGCTCGGTAGCGCGTTGCCACCGATCGCCGACGGCAAGGCCGCGGCCGCACCGCCACTTGTTAGCGTTAGGGCGAGCAGGGTAAGAAGCAGGATGATAGGGGCTCTCCCCTTGCCTCGGAGCCCGCCTCGTGCTCCGGTGGAGCCTGTTGAGTCCGGCTCGGTTACAGGATATTTGGGACCGGTTGGCCGCTCTGGCATCATGTCTTTACGTTCGCTTGCGGAGGACGTCAGGCATTATCGAACGATAAGCCTGTCGTGGGAAAGGTATCTTGGATCTGCTGGCCGCACGGCCACAACGAAGAAGGCCGGGCTCGCGCCCGGCCTCGTTATGCCGCGTCAGGCGGCATCAGGCGGCTTGCTTAGCCTCGTCAGCCTCGATGAAGCGACCCGAGCCGCTCGTACCACTGCGGACCTCGATCTTTCGCGGCTTCATGGCCTCCGGGACCTCGCGTACGAGATCGATGTGAAGCAGGCCGTTAATCAGCCGAGCCTCGACGACCTTGACATAGTCGGCAAGCTGGAACTTGCGCTCAAAGCTCCGATTCGCAATGCCACGATAGAGATAGCGGTGCTCCCTCTCCTCGTCCGGACGCGAGCCCGAAACGGTGAGGATGTTCTCCTTCACCTCGAGGTTGAGATCACCTTCGGTGAAGCCCGCCACGGCCATCGTGATCCGGTACTTGTTCTCGTCCTCGATCTCGACGTTGTAGGGCGGATAACCACCAGTTTCGGCACGGTAAGCCGATTCGAGGGTACTAGCCAGCCGATCGAAACCGATCACGGACCGGAACAAGGGGGAAAAATCAATCGTCGTCATGGACATATCCTCCAGGATGAGCAATATGACAGAGGTTGCGTTCTTACGAACCGCACAGTCTGCAGACCCCACCTGGGCGCCTGCATTATGTAAAGTAGTACGTGCTGACCTCGTTTTCAAGGGGCCAGCGGCCGCTCGTGCGTGCGGCGAAGGGGCACTTGAATTCTCCCGAGCTCCCGTATAGCTTGCCGCCGCCTGACCTGCGCGTCGTCGATGGACCTCCGCGTTGATGAATAGTTCGCCGCCAGTAAGCCTCAAGCCCTCCTTGTCCATCGTTGTCCCGCTCTATCGTGAGCGCGACAACGTCGCACTCTTGCTCACTCGCCTGCATGAAGGGCTCGCGGGCTATCTCGGCCCCTGGGAGTTGATCTGCGTCGACGATGGCAGCCGCGACGGCACGAGTGAAGTGCTGCGCAGCGAGGCGACGCGCTACGGCCTGCACGTCCGCGTGATCGCGCTGCGCCGCAATTTCGGCCAGACCGCCGCGATGCAGGCCGGCCTGGACGCGGCCCGGGGCGAATTGATCGCGACCCTGGACGGGGACCTCCAGAACGACCCGGCCGACATCCCACGTCTCGTCGATGAGCTGTTGGCCCGCGACCTAGATCTTTTGCAAGGCTGGCGCCGCCACCGACAGGACCATCTCCTGTGGCGCAAGCTGCCTTCACGGCTAGGAAATCTCGTCATCGCGCGGATTACCGGCGTGCGACTACACGATTACGGCTGCAGCCTTAAGGTCTACCGCACAGCGGTCATTCGCGAGGTCCGGCTGTTTGGCGAGATGCACCGCTTCATCCCGGTCTGGGTGGCCAGCGTGACGGCGCCCGAGCGGATCGGTGAGTCCGAGGTCAATCACGCGCCGCGACGCTTTGGTAAGTCGAAGTACGGGCTCTCGCGCGCAGTTCCCGTGCTCCTGGACCTCCTCGCGGCCTTTTTCTTCATGCGCTTTCGTGCCCGCCCGGGGCATTTCTTCGGCTCGATCGGCTTGGTGTTCGGCCTGGCCGGGACGCTGATCATGACTGACCTGGCGATTGTCAAGTTCTGGCACGGACAGGACATCGGCGGGCGCCCCCTGCTCTTCGTCGGCATCCTCTGTCTGGTTGCCTCGATCCAGTTTCTTACCACAGGAGTGCTCGCGGAGATGTTAACCCGAATCTTCTACGCCTCGAGCCAGCGCACCGACCATGCCATTGCCTGGCAGACCGATCCGACAATGGCCGGTTGGCGGGTGACCTCATGAGCCTGCGGGAGCTCTCCGCCCGCGAGGTGCTGCGCAACCGTTGGCTCCTCCCCGCCGCGATTTTTTTGAGCTTTTTCTGGCAGATCTGGGCCATCCCCCTCTACGACCTGGATGAAGGCGCCTTCGCCGAGGCGACGCGGGAGATGTTGTCCAGCGGCAACTTCATCACGCCGCAGAAGGACGGCGAGCCGCGCTACGACAAGCCGGTCCTGATCTATTGGCTCCAAGCCGCATCGGTCCAGGTGTTGGGACTCAACGAGCTGGCCCTGCGTCTACCTTCCGCCCTGGCCGCAACCCTCTGGGTGGTCGTGCTGTGGCGCTTCGTCCGTGAGATCCTCGATGAGCAAACGGCCACAGCAGCCGCGCTCGTCATGGTCCTCTCGCTGCAGGTGTCCATCATCGCCAAGGCGGCGGTGGCCGACGCCGTGTTGAATCTCTTCATTGCGCTGACGTTCTTCGAGGTCTATCGTTACTGGCAATCGCCCCGACGTGCGCCGCTGCTGCGCGCCTACCTGTGGATGGGCCTCGGCTTCCTCACCAAGGGACCCGTCGCCGTCTTCTTTCCGGTTGTCGTCAGCCTCGCGTTCTTCTGGTCCACCGAGCGCCTCCGTGACTGGCTGCGTGCCGCCTTCGCCCCGCTTGGCTGGGGGGTCTTCCTGCTGATCGCCGGCCCCTGGTACCTGGCGATCTATCTCGACAGCGGCCCCGGCTTCTTTGAAAGCTTCTTCCTCAAACACAACGTCGGGCGGTTCGCCGGGGTCATCCATGGCCACTCCGGCTTCTTCGGCTACTATTTCGTCCTGCTGCCGTTGATCTTGCTGCCGTTCACCGGCTGGTTCCTGCAGCTGCTGACCACCTTGCGGCGAGCCTGGAACGACCCCCTGGAGCGGTTCCTGTGGCTCTGGTTCGGCACTGTCTTCGTCGTCTTCTCGCTCGCCGCGACCAAGCTCCCGCATTACTTGCTCTACGGATCGGTTCCGCTCTTCATCCTCATGGCCCGCCATCGCGAGCGGCTCGACAGCCGTTGGCTCGCCTATGCCCCACCGATGGTGCTCCTCGTTGTGCTCTTCTTCCTATCGGACATCCTCACCTTCGCCGCGAGCCGGACGCAGGATTTGCACGAGCAGGCGCTGCTGGCGGAACTGATACCCATGCTCGGCTTTTCTTATCACATCGCGATCGCCGCGGCCCTGGCAGGGTTCGGCGTGCTCAGCAAGTGGCACGATTGCCGCCCTTGGCAGGGCCTGATACTGGGTGGCTTGATCCAGGTCCTCGTCGTCTGGGGCGTGCTGGCTCCGAGGCTTTTCGACGCGCTCCAGGCCCCGGTGAAAGAGGCGGCAGAACTGGCCCGCGAGCTCGACCTCCCAACCGTCGTCTACCGTACCTCGATGCCGAGCTTCAGCGTCTACCGCGAGGCCGTGACCCCGGATCGCCCACCGCAGCCCGGTGATCTGGTGTTCCTGCGTATCGACAAGCTCGATGACCTGTCCGAGCGCTACGATCAGCTCAGGATCGAGACCCGTTACCAACGGGGCGCTGTCGCCCTCGTCTACCTGAGCCCGCGCGGGCAAGATGACTGAAGGCCTGTTCGACGCGCTCCGCCGAGACTGCCGATCCGGCCTCACCGCTGGCCGCGGGCGGGCGGCGGTCTACCCCCGCGACGGTCGGCCCTGGCTCGCAGGCTGGGCCCTGGGCTCCCTGCTGATCGGGATTGGGCTCTACCTGACTCAGGGCTATCAGGGTGGCTTCGCGTCGCTGAACGGTGCTGCCACCGCCCTCCCCCATTGGCTCTGGCAGGGATTGACGCTCCTTGGCGACGAGCGCGTAGCCTTCGCCCTGAGCCTCTTCGTCGCCCGCCACCACCCGCAGATCTTCTGGTCGATGCTGTTGGCGGGCCTCGCCGCCGCTGCCTACACGCACGGTCTCAAGCCGGCGTTCGCGACACTGCGGCCCCCGGCCGTCCTCGCTGCGGATCAGTTCCAGCTCATCGGCCCTCAGCTCCGCCACGAGAGCTTCCCCTCCGGACACAGCGTGACCGCCGCGGTGCTCTTTGGCGTCTTGGTCTATTACGCCCCGTGGCGGGCCCTGCGGATTCTGGGAATCTTGGTCGCCGTCGCGGCCGCGCTGAGCCGGGTAGCAGTCGGTGTGCATTGGCCTGTCGACGTGGCCGCGGGGCTGTTCGGCGGCGTCCTCGCCGCGGGCTGCGGGATCTGGCTCGCGGGCCGCACCGACTGGGGCATACGTGATGTCTCGGTGCACCTCGCCTTCGTGACGCTGGCTGGCATCGTCGCCACGGCCCTGCTGCTCTGGGATGGCGGTTATCCGGCCGCGGCGCCGATGCAGTGGCTGATCGGGGTCGGCGCGCTCAGCTACGCCCTGACCGTTTACCTCGCCTGGCCTATCGGCCGCTGGGCCTTATCTCGCCTTCGCATGACTTGACGCCGTGGCGAGGCGACCAGCTCCCCGTTCCCTAGGACGATAGCTGTGCCGGCGGGACACGCCGACCGTGGAGCGACGCGGCGACGGCCTCGCCGGCGTGGCGGCCAGAGTGCAAGGCCCAGTGGATCGACGGTGCCGATGCATATTCGCCACAGACCCACACGCGATCGCTCTGCCGGCTCGGAGTGCTGGCCGGGTCTGGCCTTGGCGGCGCTTGGGCCGGCAGGGCGTTGGGCAAGCGGTAGGTCGCGATCCGCTCCCAACGGCGCACGACAGCGCCGAACCAACCTTCAAGCTCTTTGCGGAGTGTCATCTCGAGGCTGTCCGGGCTGTGGCGGGTGCCGAGCACATTCACGGTGATCAGGCTCTGGCCCGCCGGGGCGTAGGTCGCGGACAGGTTGCTCGGACACAGTAGGCTGTTGATCAGGCCGCGCCCCTCGCCATTCAGGACGAGGTAGGGACCTTTCAGAGGCGCGCGCTCGGCGGCGAAGTAACAGCAAGTTGTGCCGCGCGCCGGGGGGGCCTCGGGCCGACCCAGTAAACGGGCCGCTTCGCCCCCCTCGGTCGCGATCACGATCGCCGCGGCCTTGAGGCGAGCGCCGCCAGTGATGTAGACCTCGCCAGGCCCGATTCGCTCCACCCGGCTATTCAACCTCAGGCCCTCCGCGGGCAGGCGCGCCGCGAGCTGGGCCGGTATCGCCCCCATACCACGTGCGGGGAGTGAGGTATCGCCCAAGGCGAACGCCCGAAAGACAAACTCGAAGGCGCGGCTCGACACCTCCAGCTCGGGCTCGAAAAAGACGCCTGAAAAGAACGGCTTGAAGAAGCGCTCGACGATCTGCGAGGAAAGCCCTCGCGCCGTGAGGAACGCATCGGCAGTGGTCTCCGGCCGCCCATAGAGGTCAGCGAGATCGCCGTGGGTGGCCTCGCGTCGCAGCCCCAACAGCCTGAGCTTGTCCGCGAGGGTCCCAATCGGCGACATCAGCATCTCTGGGAGACGGTGAGGCCGCCGCCACACATCGCTAACCCGGTGAAACCGCCCGCCGAACCGGACCATTGCCCCTGGGTGGAAGGGCCGCAGATCGAGCGCGGCATAGTCGAGCTGGCGCCGGGCCTCCGGGTACCAGGTCTGGAGTACCTGAAACCCGCGATCGAGCAGGAACCCGTGCCGAGAGTCGGTGCGTACTCGTCCTCCGACGGCGTCACTAGCCTCGATGACCAGCGGGCTTAGGCCACGTTCCTGGAGGGCTATCGCGCAGCTTAGGCCGCTGAGCCCAGCGCCAACGACGATGACATCCACAGACATCACTCTAACCTCCGCGCCCGACAGACATGGCCTTGAGTCAGGTCGGTCCCGACCGCGATCGGGGTCGGTCGAGCCGTCATTCCGTCAATGCCGTCATTCCGTCAATGGTAGTGCTCGGTCGTGTAGTGCCCCGGTGACTGGCGGCGATGACGCACCAGACCGCGCGCCTCCAGGATGGCCTTCACCTCCTTGATCATCGCCGAGTTGCCACAGAGCATCACGTGGCTGCGTGAGGGGTCAATCGTGAAGCCGACCCGCCGCTCCAGCTCACCGTCGGTCAGTCGGTCCGTCACGCGGCCCGCCAATGCCCCGGCGTGCTGCTCGCGACTGACGAGCGGGATGAGGGTGAACCGCTCGCCATACTCGGCGGCAATCCGTTCGAGGGTCTCGGCATAGGTCAGCTCATTGCCGTTGCGAACGCCGTGAACCAGTACCACGCGCTCAAAGCGCTCCCAGGGCTCAGGGGTTCGCAGGATGGAGAGGTACACCCCCAAGGCCGTTCCGGTCGCAAGCAGCCACAGCTCGCGGGCTGGCGTCATCCCCTCGAGCGTGAAGATGCCGTTCGCCTTGGCCGTTACCCAGAGTGCATCACCGGGATCGAGACTAGAGAGTCGCGGTGTCAGGGGTCCTTCCGGGATCTCGTTGAAGTAGATCTCGAGGGGACGCTCGTGCGGTGGATTGACGAGCGAGTAAGGACGGCCGACGCGATCCCCATCGATGTCGAGCGCCACCTTGACGAATTGCCCGGCCCTGAAGTCGGCTAATGGGGCCTCGATCTGCATGCTGTACAGCCCGTTCCGCCAGCGTCGCTTGCCAACGACCCTACCCTTCACCCAGTCACTCATGAACGACATCCTCTCTCTTCTGTTAGGGCGACCTGTGGTGACGAAATCGGTGCACGCGGCGCGCATTTCAAAGGCACCGATCAGACTGTCGGAATTGTATCGGTGATCGCCGGTCCCCAGATTGCATCGCACCAAGACCGACTGACAACCCCGGAGTCGCCCCGTGAAGACGTCTCTTTTCGCCCTGTCTCTCGCTGTACTCTCCGCTCCGGCCACGGCCGGCGACGAGGCCTGCTCCCCTCTGCTCGATGTCGAGATGCGCCGCCTGGCGTCCGATGAAACCGTCCGCCTCTGCGATGCGTATCGGGGCAACGTGCTGCTGCTCATCAACACTGCGAGCAAATGCGGCTTCACGCCGCAGTACGACGGGCTGGAGGCCCTGTACCGCAAATACCGGGATCGCGGTCTGGTCGTGCTTGGCTTCCCGTCGAATGATTTCATGAATCAGGATCCTGGCACCGAGGAGCAGATATCGGAGTTCTGTCGGCTGACATACTCGATCGAATTCCCGATGTTCGAGAAGATCCATGTCCGCAAGGGCAACGCCCACCCGCTGTTCGAGCGCCTGGCCGAGGCCGGCGCTGGCTACCCGAAATGGAACTTCTACAAATATCTAATTGATCGACAGGGAAATCTGGTCGATCACTACTCTAGCGTGACAGCCCCTAGCAGCCAGAAGCTCGTCGGGGCGATCGAAAAGCTCCTCTGAGAGAGTGCCTGGTTGGAGCGGCTGGCTGTGACGGGCGGGCAACCACCGATCGGCTTCGGCCTGATCACCGTTGGTGACGAGATGCTCAGCGGCAACCGGACGGACGCCCACCTGGCCTACGTCAAGCGGGCGCTGCACCGACGCGGCTATGACCTGCGCTGGTACTGGATTCTGCCCGACGAGGCCGACACCTTGACGACGCACCTGAGGTTCTCGCTCGCCCGCCCGGAGACGGTGTTCGTCTGCGGGGGCATCGGCGCGACACCGGATGACCTCACCCGCGGGTGCGCCGCGGCCGCGGCAGGCGCAGACTTGAGGCGCCATCCTGAGGCCGCCGCGCTGATCGAAGGCCGCTTCGGTGCCGACGCATATCCCCATCGGATCCTGATGGCCGACCTGCCCGACGGCAGCACCCTGATCCCGAACCCGCGCAATCGCATCCCGGGCTTTCGGCTGAGGAACCACTTCTTCCTTCCGGGCTTCCCGGAGATGGCCTGGCCGATGACGGAGTGGGTGCTCGATCAGTTGTTCCCGCAGGTCGACACCGCCCTGACGGAGCGGGCCGTTCGCGTCGTCGGCGTCCCCGAGAGCAGCTTGGTGCCCCTGATGCGGCGACTGGCGGCAGCCTACCCCCAGCACAAGGTCTTCAGCCTGCCCCACATCGGTGCGGCCCCTTACATCCTGCTCGGGCTTCGCGGACGCGAAGGCATCGAGGAGGCCTTCAAAACCCTCTGCAGCGAGCTGGACGGCGAAGGCCTGAGCTACTCCGAGGTGGTGGGCAGTTGACCTGAGAGAATCGGGTGCGCCGCCACCGACCTCCTTCGCCCGCTCGCCATTCAAATCACCAGATCCGGATCTACTCTTGCTCAGCGCGCTAACGATCATGGGGCGAGGCGAGCCACCCCAGATGATGACATGTCGCCTCGCCCCTGATCGCCCCCTCACCCCATCCCTCTGAGGGCGAGGGAGCGAACGTGCTGCGCGGATCTCATTGCAGACCTTCGCCCGCGCCGCTCTTGCTTCTCGCCCGCCTAGGCGGGGGTGGGCTGGTGAGCTTCGCGGGATACTCGCAGAGATCTGCGATCAGGCAGGTCTCGCAGCGCGGCCGGCGTGCCGTGCACACATAACGGCCGTGCAGAATGAGCCAGTGATGGGCGTGTCGGCGGAACGGGGCCGGGACGAGGCGCAGCAGGCGCCGCTCCACCTCCAGCGGGTTGCGGCCCGGGGCGATGCCGGTGCGGTTCGCTACCCGAAAGATATGGGTATCGACCGCCATCGTCGGCCGGCCGAAGGCGGTATTGAGCACCACGTTGGCCGTCTTACGCCCGACCCCCGGCAGCCGCTCCAATGCCTCGCGATCGGCCGGCACCTCGCCGCCGTGCTCGGCGAGCAGCCGCTCACAGGTCGCGATGATGTGCCGCGCCTTGCTGTTGAACAGCCCGATGGTACGGATTTGCTCGCGCAGGCCCTCCTCGCCGAGGGCCACGATCGCTTCAGGTGTATTAGCGAGCGAAAACAACCGGGCCGTCGCCTGATTCACCCCCTTGTCCGTGGCCTGAGCCGAGAGGATGACGGCGACCAGCAGCTCGAATGGCGTTGCGAAACGGAGCTCCGTTGTCGGGCTCGGATTGGCTGCTTGCCAGCGCGCAAAGATCTCAGCGCGTTTCGCCCTGTTCACGGTGGCGAGAACTGTCGCATGGTCGCGTCGTTAAGACAGGCCAAGCCACGCCGGAGCCGATCGCTCCATCTCCCGAGTGCGCACGGTCCGGCCGGAGCGCACGGCGATCGGGCTCGCCGACGGCTGAGCCGGGATCTGCGGTCCCGCGCGATCAGAGACCAAAGCCCCCCGGCGGCAGCCCCCCTGGAGGCAACCCCCCGCCGAGCAGTCCACCCGGCATCCGGCCGCGCATCGCCCGCATCATCTTCTGCATGTTTCCCTTCTTCATCATCTTCTGCATTCCGGTGAACTGCTTGAGTAGACGGTTCACATCCTGCACCTGTGTGCCCGAGCCCGCGGCGATACGCCGCCGGCGCGAGCCCTTGATGATGGCGGGGAAGGCGCGCTCCTCGGGGGTCATCGAATTGATGATCGCAAGCAGTTTGACAAGCTCCTTGTCGTTCACCTGGTCCCGCAGGTGAGATGGCAGTTGACCGGCGCCGGGCAGCTTGTCCATCAGGCTCGCCATGCCCCCGAGCTTGGTCATCTGCTCCAGCTGATCCTTGAAGTCGGTGAGGTCGAAGCCCTTGCCCTTATTAAGCTTCTTCATTAGGCGATCGGCCTTTTCCCGATCGACCTTGGACTGCACGTCCTCGACGAGGGAGACGACATCGCCCATCCCGAGGATCCGCGAGGCGACGCGATCGGGGAAGAAGGGCTCCAGTGCCGAGGTCTTCTCGCCAGTGCCGAGGAACTTGATCGGTTTGCCGGTGACCTGGCGAATCGACAAGGCCGCGCCGCCCCGGGCATCGCCGTCGGTCTTGGTCAGGATCACGCCGGTCAAGGGCAAGGCGTCGCCAAAGGCCTTGGCGGTATTCACCGCGTCCTGACCGGTCATCGAATCGACCACGAACAGCGTCTCGACGGGCGCGACAGCCGCATGCAACGCCTGGATCTCGGCCATCATGTCGGCATCGACATGCAGACGCCCTGCGGTATCGACGATCAGCACATCCCGGAAGCGCTTACGGGCGGCGTCGCGCGCCTCGCGAGCGATCGCGATCGGATTCTGATCGGGACGACTCGGATGGAACTCGGCGCCGACCTCGGCAGCGACAGTCTTGAGCTGATCGATCGCGGCAGGCCGATAGACGTCACAGCTGACGACCATGACGGACTTGTGCTGGCGGTCCTTGAGAAGTCGCGCAAGCTTGCCGACGGTGGTGGTCTTGCCCGAGCCCTGAAGACCCGCCATCAGGACGACGGCCGGTGGCTGTGTGCTGAGATCGAGCTCGGCATTCGCCTCGCCCATCAGCTTGACAAGCTCGTCGTTGACGATCTTGATCAGCACCTGGCCCGGCGTGAGGCTCTTGGCAACGGACTCGCCCAAGGCCCTTGTGCGCACCTCGTCGATGAAGCTTCGCACCACCGGCAGCGCCACATCGGCCTCGAGCAGGGCCATCCGGACCTCGCGCAGCGCGTCCTTGATGTTGTCTTCGGTCAGGCGGCCTTGGCCGCGCAGCCCCTGCAGGACATTGGCGAAGCGGTCCTGGAGATTCTCGAACATGGGTCACCTCGTGCTGTGCGCCGTCGGGCGCGGGCTCTTGGGCCAAAACTGTTCCGATTAGGGCGCCAATTATAAATGACGCACCACGGCAATTGCGCCAGGATGCCGTTTTCTGGCCGGGGTCTTTGTGCCATCATTCGCCGCCATGACAAAGAACTTCATCGCGGTCGCCGTCGTCGTCCTCTATCTCGCCGGCGCATCCGTCATCGCCCTGCGGTTGTTCCGGCGCGAGCCGACCGCCGTGCTCGGCCGAGACCTCGGCCGCAACCTGGCCTTGGCTTTGGGCTTCGGAGGCCTGCTGCTGCACGGCTGGCTGCTGTTCGAGGCCATCTTCCGTGGCCCAGGGCTCAACCTTGCCTTCTTCAATGCCTTGTCGTTGACCTCCTGGACCGTGGTGGCCTTGCTCTTGGTCTCAAGCCTCACCAAGCCCGTGGAGAATCTTGGCATCGTGCTGCTGCCGCTGGCGGCCATCACGTTGGTCCTCGAGGCGAGCTATCCGAGCGTCAGCTTCATGCGGCAGGCGGCGAGCTGGCCGCTGAAGTTCCATGTGCTCTTCTCAATGTTGGCCTACAGCCTCCTCACGCTAGCCAGCGTCCAGGCCATCCTGCTGGCCGTGCAAGACCACCAGCTGCGCACTCGCCACCCAGGCGGCTTCGTGCGTGCGCTGCCACCGCTACAGACGATGGAGAGTCTGCTCTTCGAGATGATCGGCGCCGGCTTCCTGCTGCTGACGCTGGCGCTGCTGAGCGGCTTCGCCTTCCTGGAAGACATGTTCGCGCAGCATCTGGTCCACAAGACAGTGCTGTCCTCGCTGGCCTGGCTGGTCTTCGGCGGGCTCCTACTCGGGCGGCTGCGTTATGGATGGCGGGGGCGCACGGCGATCATCTGGACCCTCAGCGGCTTCGTCATACTGATCCTCGCCTACTTCGGCAGCAAGGCGGTACTGGAGCTGATTCTGCATCGCTGAGCCGAGCGGTCGGCGTCAGTCTTCCTCCCATAGTGCACCATTTCGCCCGGCTTGAAGCGCCACCCAGCGCGGCAGGTCCTCGGGTCGATCCAGGTCCCAGAGCATGGGCAGCTCGAGCCAATCCCAGCTCAAGCCCTGCATTCGCCGGCGCGTGATAGCCGCGACCCGGTCGGTGCCCCAGGGCATCGCCCGGAAGAGCCGCTCCGAGGCCTCGCGTAGGCCGAGGAGGACATAGCCACCGTCCTCCGCTGGGCCAAGCACGGCGTCCCGCCCACCGAGAAGGGCGGCGACGGCCGCTTCGAGATAGCCCCGGTCGAGAAGCGGGCAGTCGGCACCGATCAGGATCCGATACCGCGCCCGCCGGCCCGCATCGCGTGCCGCCGCCAAGAGTCGCGCGCCCAGATCGCCATCGCCCTGCCGATACAAGGCCAGTGGCCAGCGTACCGCCAGCGCCCGAAAGAGCTCATGGCGGGTATCCGGCGCACACCACAGCTCCAGTGGTGCAGGCGGGGCCGCTCCGAGCCTCCCGACCAGGCCCGCCAAGAGCTCAGCGTGCAGGGCGGCGGCTCGATCTGCGCCAAGGGCCGGAATCAGACGGGTCTTCACCTGCCCCGGGATGGGGGCCTTGGCGAAAATCAGGATCCGCACCGGGTCTAGTGACACCTTGCTGGGGCCCTGGCGTTGACGCGATACGCACAGTCTTTCAGACTTGATCGCCGGCGCGCAATGCCGAAACACCTCTGAGCCAACCGTCGCGGGCCGCCACGATGAGCCAAGCACCGGTCGGCGAGTCGATGCCGATCCAGATCGCCGAGCGTTTTGCCATCCCGTCGCCGATTAGGGCCGTTCGCCCGCTCGGCACTGGACTCATCAATCGCACCTTCCTGGTCGAGACAGTCGGGCCCTCCTTTGTACTACAACGCATCAACGGCGAGGTCTTTCCCCGGCCGGATCGCATCCTTGCGAACCTGCATCGACTGACGGCCCATCTGCGCGCCTGCGGCCGCAGCCCGCTCACGATCCCGGCCCTTGTGCCGACTCATAGCAGCGGCCTCGGTGCCTGGGATGCAGACGGGTATCTGTGGCGGATGCTGGAGCTGGTGCCACGGGCACGCGTGCTCCCCAGACTCGAGACGCTCGAGCAAGCCACCGCGGTCGGCCACGCGCTCGGCCAGTTTCACCGCCTGTGCGCCGGCCTCGACCCGGACCAGCTGGCGATTACGCTACCGGGCTTTCACGTCACGCCGAGCTATCTCGACCGCCTAGGCTCGGTGGCCGCCGCACTCGATCCGCACGAGAAGATGCCAGCGGTGGCGGAGGCATTGGACTTCATCGGCGCGCGGCAAAGCCTGGCCGGCGTCCTGCAGGCGGCATGCGAGAATGGGCACCTCAGACGCCGTGTCGTTCACGGCGATCCGAAGCTCGACAACATCCTCTTCGACGAGCTCGGCCGGCAGGTGATCGGCCTGATCGATCTGGACACGGTCCAGCCCGGGCTGATCCACCATGATATCGGCGACTGCCTGCGCTCGGCCTGCAATCGACACGGCGAATCGGGCACCCTGGCCAGCTTCGATCTCGCTCTCTGCCGCGGCATCCTCCGGGCCTATGCCTGCGAGACGGAGGGGCTGCTCGAGGGGCGGGAGATCGCCCTGCTCTACGATGCGCTCCGCTTGATCCCCCTCGAGCTCGGGATCCGCTTCCTGACGGACCATCTCGAGGGCGATCGCTACTTCCGCGTCCGCGCGCGCGGCGAAAACCTGGACAAGGCTCAGATCCAGCTCGCGCTGGTCAGGGATATCGAGGCGAAGGAGCGGGAGACACGCGCGATCATCGAGGATTGTTTCGGCAGCAATGCTTCGAAAGAGCGATGATAGAAGGCGCCCGGTTCCGCTCGCACGGTTCTCCCCGGCAGTGCAACCGGTGCCGCCGCCGGCCTCTGCCTACTAGGGGGAGATCTCCAGTCTAGGTTGCTTGAGCCTGGCCCCTTTGGACCCAAGCTCCCCCAGGGCGGCATCTTCAATGTCCAGCTCCAGCCCCTGGCGCCGGAGGACGTCCGTACCCTCGATGAGCTGTTCGATGTCGCCCTCGACCTCACCGACCAGCAGCAGGCCGAAGTGCAGATCGTCATCAGCGCACCGCAGCCCGACTGCAAGCTCGTTGAGCGCCTTCGGTCTGAGGGAAAATGATCCACCGCGAAGATCTCTCCATTCCTGCTTCGTGTTCTTGGTGTCTTCGTGGTGCAAGTCGAGAACGCCAAATAGGCAACCGCCATGCAACATGCCTACAAGCAAACGCTTTACGAACAGCTCGAATCGCTGCCCGAGGGCTTGACGGGTGAACTCCTCAATGGGCAGTTGCATGCGCAACCGCGCCCATCCGGCCCGCATGGGCGCGCGAGCGTCGTACTGGATCGCATCATTGGCCGGAGCTATGACGATGGTGACGGCCCGGGCGGCTGGTGGCTGTTCATCGAGCCCGAGGTGCACTTCGTGCGCGATGTCGAGGTCACGGTACCCGACCTCGCTGGCTGGCGACGGGTACGCATGCCGCGGATTCCGGAAGGGCACCGATTCGAGGTCGTCCCGGATTGGGTCTGCGAGATTCTGTCTCCGTCGACAGAGAGCAAGGACCGTGAGGTCAAGATGCCCATCTACGCCCATTACGGCGTGGCCCATGCCTGGCTCGTCGACCCCAAGCGTCGCACCCTGGAGGCCTACGCACTCGCTGATGGCGAGTGGCACTTGCTGGCCGAGGCATCCGGAAACGACATCGTCGCGGTCGCGCCCTTCGAAGCGTTACAGCTCGATCTGGCTAACCTTTGGAGCTGAAGCGGAATCGAATATTTACCACGAAGGGCAAGAAAAGCACGAAGGCCACGAAGAACAGATCGTTTGCTTCTTGCCCTTCGTGGTGAGCCGAAGCAGTCCAAACGTGCCGGCCGCTCCGAGATCGCCGCCTTCAGTCTGGTGGTGGACGCGAAGGATGAATCGGCAGCAGCCTTCTACCGGCACCACAGCTTCATCGCCTTGCCCGACTCGCCGCTGACGCTGTTCCTGCCGTTGGCAACGGTACCACCGTCGTTCCGCGGTCTCGGGGCGAACTAGCTGCCGCTTACATATTCGTGCTACGTCCCCTATTTCCTGCAGTTAGCTGAGTCCAGGACAGCCCCTCGACGGCTTGAAAATGTTCGTCGTAGGACAGCAGCTCCGCTCCCGTCTCCATGACATGGGCGGCAATCCAAATGTCGTTGGTCGGTATCGGCCACCCCTTGCGTCTCAAGGCAACCGCTATGGTCGCGAATCGCTCCGCCGTCTCAAGCCCCAGCTCAAGTCGATCGGTGAACGGCTCGGCCAAGAAATCCTCCAAGAGCGCCCGGTTCTCCGCAAACCGCTGACCGTATCGGAATCCGAACAGCAACTCGCCGACGACGACCACCGACATCAGAACCCGTTCGGAGCGACGTACCAAGTTCGATACATCCGGATCGCCGCGCATCAGCCGCGAGTAGGCGTTGGTGTCCAGCAGCACCTTCACCGCCAAAACTCCGGATCGATGTTCCTCAGGTCGGCCGCCGCGGCATCGAACGCCGCAGCTTCCTCGGCTGTCCAGGAGCCGATGTAGCGATCCAGGCGATCACCGACGCGTTGCGGGTCTGCGTGCTCGGGCTCTAGGCCGGCGCCACGTCGCATCAGCATCAAGGCAGCCTTGTTGAGTGAGGTGCGATGCTCTCTCGCGGTCCGCCGCAGCACGACTTCGAGATCGTCTTCGAGGGCACGGATGGTAAGTTGCTGCATAGACGCCTCATACCGCGAGCCAGAACGACTCGTAGTATGAGTCATATTGTCCACGAATGCCAGCTCCACAAGGTCTCGGGGGGGGGGGCAGGGTCAGGTCTTGTATCTTGCATCCCGGATTTTCCGGACGATACGACTGACC
>CAZOWL010000080.1:0-13774 GCA_964583605.1 uncultured Chromatiaceae bacterium
ACTCGGGACGACCGGTCACCCGCCCGCCAGAGTCGAGCCAGGACCTCAGCGCGGAGCAAACGCTTACGCAACAATCGGTTCCGCGTACCAGAGAAGTCGAGACGGCAACCCGCGCCGAGCTCGAGGCGCTGCGGGCCGAGCTCAACGCGGTGCGTAACCGAATCGATGGCCTGTCCGAGCAGACGGCCGCATTCGAGGGCACCAGCGAGCGCATCGATGTTGTAGAAGGCAAGGTGATCAACGCCCTAGCAGCCGCCGAGGCCGCGCTGAGTCGCGCGGACGAGGTGGCCCAGCGCCCTGCCGAGCTGACCGAAGACTACGCCCGGCTCGGCGCCCGCTTCACCCAGGAGGGCGTACTGATCCGCTTCGATGAGACCGCACTCGGCTTCACGCCCGGATCCTCGGCGCTGACCGCGGAGGCACACATGGCCCTGGCGGAGGTCGCCGATTTCCTTCAGCGTCGTCCGGGACAGCTCGCCCTCGTGCGCGGGCACACGGACGCCACTGGCGTCGCCCGCGCGAACCTTTCGCTGTCCGAAGCGCGTGCTACGGCGGTTAGGGACGCCCTCATCGAACTGGGCATCGCCCCAGCGCGGCTTCGAGTCGAGGGGGTCGGCGCAGCGGAGCCAATCGCTGACAACACCACCTCCGCCGGACGTCGCCAGAACCGTCGCGTCGACTTCCTGCTGAGCACCTCTGGCTCGCCAGCCGGATAGAGCTCGCCCCAACAGTCACCAGGCCCTCAAGAGGAAGCGTTGACCAATCCATGCACTTACCGCAGACGCTGCACGGCTGATGGACCTGTTGATGCCGGAGAAGCTCGGCGTGGTTTCGGAAATAGGCGCGCGCGCCATCAGCAATCCAAGGTTACCGCTCAGTCGCGGTCCCGCAGGCCCTTGGCCCAGTCTTCCATGGCGGCGTTTACAACCGGCATCGGCGCCTCCATGAAGGTGACGGTGAAGCCGCGCTCGGTTTCGGCGATGCCGATCGTGCGCGGTCGCGTAGCCAAAGATTCGGGATCGGGCAGCGTCAGACCAAAACAGAACACCAGGTTCTTCGCCGCCCGGATGCTTTCGGCGACCTGGCCCTCCTGAAGGGACCTCGTGTGCGCATAGTGGTCGAACACGCCGATGAATCGCGCGTAGCTGTGGGCCTCGATGCGTGCGAGGAAGTAGTCGAGGATCTCATCGACTGAACGGCGTGAGGTCTCTTCGCGATCGAGCTCCAATACATAGACAGGGAAGCTCTCCAATCGCAGCGACTGTTTCATAGCATCGGCCCGTTCGATGTCATAGATGAGGCCACGTCGGGACTCACGAGCCGACAGCTAAACGAAGCCCGGGACCTGAGTGGGTTGGTGTACCGGCACGCAAGCGCGCGCAAGCTAAGCTTAAAGACGCTATCCGCCCTTTTGGGTCAGGGCATTGAGATTAATCAATAGACGCCCGCCAAGCGGATCGCACCGCCGCATGACCGCGTGTATCGGGCAATCGGCCCAGCATCCCGCGCACCTCAGCGTGCCTCCCCTTCGGCTATGCGCCGCAGGTTCGGTATATCGAGCAAGAAGAGATTGGGCTTCGTCTCGACAAGGAGGCTTTGGCGCTTGAACTCGGCGATCGTGCGGCTGGTCGTCTCGGTTGTGATGCCGAGCATGGCGCCCATGTCTTCGCGGCCAAAGAGCTGACAGGCACTGCTAGCGCGGTCTCGCACCAACCGCAGCAACAGCCGAGCGACCCGTTGTCGCGCCGCGCCGGTGGAGAGCTCCGTTAGCCAGGCGTCCGCCTCGGCCAAGGCACGCTGCCAACGGGCCATCAGCTCGCGATGGAGCGCGGGGTTGTCGCGTCCGAGCTCCCTGACGACCCGCGCCGGGAAGCGACAGACCTCGGTCGGCTGCAGGGCAATGGCGTCGTGGTGATAGGGCTCCTGCAGGAGCGCCTCGAGGCCGACCACATCAGTACCACGCATGATCCGGACGATCCTTTGGCTGCCATCCGGTAGGTACTGAACCAGCTTCAGCGCGCCGCAACGGATCGTGAACATGAAATCCCCGGGAGCCTGGGCGTGGTAGAGGACCATCCCGGCCTGCAGGTTGTATTGGTCGATCGGATCATGAATTCGTGCGAAATCGGCCTCTTCCAAACCAGCGAACAGGACGGTATCGCGCAAGCTGCAGCGTAGACAGTCGGCCTCGCCGGCCCAAGCCTCGCGGAGTGAGATCTGTTTCGGCATAGGTCGTCAAGCTCGCGGGTAGCGGGCCGAGCGATTCACGACCGGCCAGGCAGAAATTTATTGTTCGCTATCCATCGCCGCACTCAGCATGGCAGATGAAGATTGGACTCCCGGGCAGCTTCATCCTCTTTCGTGCGGCCGGACAAACAGTGGCGCGTCAAGCGCCCTCGTCCCAGGACGGAGCGAGAAATGTCGGCTGTTTGGCGGCAGTCTAACCGAAATTTCCCACTTTGGTGCCAGATAGACGCAACAATCCCCCGGTTTCGCGCGAACAACGGCTGGGGCTGATTGGCCTTGTGCTCGGCTATGCGGACCATTGTCGGCAGCGATGTCGATCGCCAAGGGTTGGCTCGCCTCGCCCCACGATCGTTAGCACGTCTGCAATCGTCTAGCGACACGGCCGGCGCCGAGTCAAGGCCACGGCGAAGTCCCCAGAGAGGTAGCTGTCGTCCAGCACGATGTCGGTGTCGAGATGAGCGGTCCAGTCACACACATCCTCGGGCATGCATTCGTTGTAGGTGGTCGAGGTATCCTGGCCGCGGAGCAGGTTGAAGACGAAGCCAGCCGTCGATGCCATGAAGCAGCGCTCGATGAAGACGCTTGTCTCCTCGCGTGTCAGTGTGTTCATGGCACCGCTGCAGACGAAATAGTCCGCCTCCGGGAGTGGGTCGCGGAGGATATCGCGCCGAAGGATCCGACAGCCCGTGCGCGCGCGCGCCGCCTCGACCATCGGCTTGACCACATCGATGCCAGTATACGACTCGGGCAAAGCACCCAGCTCCAGTAGATAGAGATAGAAATCCCCAAGGCCACAGCCCGCATCCGCTATTCTTAGATCCGACAGGTCCTTAGGCAACAATTGACGTAGCGCCTTGAACCGTGCGCGCTGCGTGTGAGCCGAGTTCCAGTGCACGCCGCCCGCGGTATGGCCATGGCGAGCCAAGGCGCTGCGATAGAAGGAGTCGTGATCAACTCTGGGCATAATGTGGTCTGGATCCAGAATGAGTCTGACACGGGGCCGAGGCACAGGCCCACGCTCCTCTTGCGATAGAGGATAGTCGCAAATCCGTTGCGCTACAGCTAAGCCGATCCAATATGCCGCTACTCACGCTCAAATCCGTCCACCTCTCCTACGGCGCCCCCGCACTGCTCGAAGACGTCAGCCTGACGATCGAGCGGGGCGAACGAATTTGCCTGGTCGGACGTAACGGCGTCGGCAAGTCGACGCTCCTCAAGATCTTGGGCGGCGTGGTCCAGCCCGATGGCGGCGAGGTGCGGTGCGACCCCAGTGTGACAGTTGCTTGCCTTGCCCAGGAGTCGCCCGCCGGTGATGAGCGTCGCGTCTTCGACCTGGTTGCCGCTGGACTCGGCGACGTCGGCGGCCTCGTCGCCGACTATTTCCACTTAAGCCAGAGGCTCGCGCAAGGCGATCCCAGTGCGAGCCTGAACCGGCTGGCTGGCCTGCAGCAAGCCCTCGAGGCGGGCGGCGGCTGGGAGATCGAGCAGCGCACCGAGCGGGTGATCTCGCGGCTGGGGCTCGACCCAGAGGCACGATTTGCGGCCCTGTCGGGTGGCCTGCAGCGTCGTGCGCTTCTGGCACAAGCCCTGGTTCGGGAGCCCGATCTGCTGCTGCTCGATGAGCCGACCAATCACCTGGACATCACGGCCATCGAGTGGCTGGAAGAGCTGCTCCTGGCGTTCCCCGGGGCATTGCTCTTCATTACACACGACCGCGTCTTCCTGCGTAAGCTGGCGACGCGGATCCTCGAGCTCGACCGCGGCCGGCTGACCGATTGGCTCGGGGACTACGACAACTACCTGCGCCGACGCGACGAGCGCCTGCACGCCGAGCAGATCGCAAACGCCCAGTTCGACCGTCGCCTCTCCGAAGAGGAGATCTGGATCCGCCAGGGGATCAAAGCGCGCCGCACGCGCAATGAAGGCCGCGTGCGTGCACTCCAGACGCTGCGCGAGGAGCGGCGCCGGCGCCGCGAACGGCTCGGCCAGGTGCGTCTGAGTCTCGAAGAGGGACCGCGCAGCGGCAAGCTGGTGATCGAGGCCGATCGGGTGAGCTTCGCCTGGGCCGAACGGCCCGTTGTGCGCAATTTGAGCACGCAGATCTTGCGCGGCGATCGGGTCGGGATCATCGGCCCCAATGGCTCCGGTAAGACCACGCTCCTGCGGCTCTTGCTCGGGGAGATCAGTCCCGACACGGGTCAGATCCGCCTTGGAACCGGCCTGCAGATCGCGTACTTCGATCAGCGCCGCGCGCAGCTCGATGCGCGGCTGAGCGTGCTCGACAACGTCGCCGGCGGCCGTGACCGAGTCACCGTCGCCGGCAGCAGCCGCCACGTTCTGTCCTACCTCAAAGACTTCCTCTTCACGCCCGAACGGTCCCGTCAGCCGATCAGCGTGCTCTCCGGCGGTGAGCGCAACCGCCTGCTGCTCGCCAAGCTGTTTGCCCAGCCGGCCAATCTGCTGGTGATGGACGAGCCGACGAATGACCTCGATATCGAGACCCTCGAGCTACTCGAGGAACGGTTGACCGAATTCCAGGGCACGCTGCTCCTTGTCAGTCATGATCGGGCCTTCCTCGATAGCTTGGTGACCAGCACGCTGGTCATGGAGGGTCACGGGGCCGTGGTCGAATACGTCGGTGGCTACTCGGATTGGCTGCGCCAACGGCCACAGCCCGAGCCTGTTAAGCCTCCCCCCAAGGCCCGAAGGTCGCAAGACGGCGCCCACGGATCGGAAACGCCGAGACGGACATCCAAGAAGCTCAGCTACAAAGAGACCCGCGAGCTCGAGGCGCTCCCGGGCAGCATCGAGGCCCTGGAGGCGGAGCAGCATCACCTCCATCAGCGTCTCGGTGACGCCCAGATCTACCAAGAAGGCGGAAAGGCCGTTACGGCCCTACAGGCCCGGCTCGCCGAGGTCGAGATTGAGCTCAGTCAAACGTATCGGCGCTGGGAGGAGCTGGAGGCACGCGCCGAAGGCGAGCCGCCCGCCGGGTAGCGCCGGGCGGCGAGGAGCGCCCACACGCTGAGACGTCTTGGGGAAGCCCGGAGCCCAGCCAAGCCGATCTCACGGCACCCCCGTCAGCCCTTCCTCGCGCATCAGCTCGAGCCCGTATTCGATTGCCACGGCGAATGAAATGTTCGTGTCGCGCGGCGGTACGCGGTCCCATTCGCGGCTCCCGCGGACCACCTCGCCCGGCTCGAACCGTCCACTGACGACGCCGATGATATGGCCGTCGGCGACATGGATCAGCGGCCCACCGCGGTCGCCGTCATGCACCATGCTGTCGAACAGGATCATCTGGGTGTTATTCGGCGAGCGGATCTTGGCACTGACCACAGCACCAGCCGTCAGGATCGCGTGGAGCTGCTCGTGACCGAACGAGTAGCCGAGGCTCATCACGCTCGCACCGGGGCGCACATTGTCCGTCGGCGCGAGGAAGTCATCCGGCACGGCGATCTCCAGCTCTTGATCGATGCGCAAGAGCGCCACGTCGTGCTCCATATCCGCACCGACCACGGTGACCGGCATCGCGGCGACGCGATCGAATGTCATTGGCGCAAAGCCTGTGGTCAGCGAGGTCGGGACCACGAGCAGGCCAGAGGGATCGGTGACGATATGGGCTGCGGTGAGAAGATGGCCGGCTCGGTGAACCAGAAAGGCCGAGCCCAGAAAGGCGACTTGTCCTTGCTCGTCGTGCATCAGCATCATGCAGCCGCTGCGAAACTTATGACTGACGGCTTGGAGCATGGTTCTTCGCTTCGCGATTCTTGCTCAACGGCACTGCCCGCATCCTGGCTACCGGTGGATGGGCCAGCGCAGGAGCGGCAGTGCTAGTGTGGCGATGCCTCGCCGCCTGCGAGCACCTCTGGCTCAGACGAGCCAGCTCACCAGGGCAACCTTACAGGCACCCGCCGTTGGCGATGATCGAGCAATCGCGGCCGTCTGCAACGCGGTGCAGCCGCCGCTCAACACTAGGCTCGCTCAGGAACAGGCGTCGGTGCAGCTGATCCGCCCGCACCAGGCCCCATAGAAAAGCCCGCGAAACGACTCCCCGTCGACACGGATGAGGTGAGCGCCGTCGGCCGCCTCGAAATAGACCTCTGGAAGCTCGACCAGCGACTGCTCAAGAAAGGTCTCACAGTGCGGTGCTGCGCCGATCCAAGGGAGATCACCGCCGGATTGGCTGGGGAGCAGCCGGGAGATTTGGCTCTCACTGGCAACTCGAAAGCGACGGCCGAACTCGTCGTGCAGGGCAGCGAGATCGATGTGACGATCGCCTGGGATCACGGCCAAAGCGAAACCGCGGCTATCCGCAAGCACCATGGGCCTTGCAACCAGCGCGCCGGGAATCTTCGCCCCGGTAGCCAGGCTAGCTTTGGCCTGGCCTGGCTGCGTCGCGCTCGTAGACTGAGATCTGCCGCGCAGCAAAGCACATTCGCGTTCTGGCAACGCGGCGGGCTTGGCAACAACCACTTGAATCCTCCTTAGGGCATCCGCCTCTTTCAGCGGCGGCGTTGAGGCGCCGCCTTGTTAGATCCCTTTCTCTTCCCGCGCGGGGGCGCCGACTTCCCGTCTACTTAACGTCCGCACCTCCCTGGCTGCCCAATCTACTGGAGAGATGCTCACTCAGAAATCCGTTCAACTACCTAGTCTTACAAAATCCCCGCAGCACGTTCGCTCCATCGCTCGGAGAGGGTTGGCGCGAGGGAAGGATCAGGGGCGAGGCGACCTTTCATCATCCGGGGTGGCTCGCCTCGCCCCATGATCGCTCGCGAAGCGAAGCTGGCCAATATGTGATGCATTTCCCCCACCGGGACGCACAGTACGCCTTCCATAGCATCCAAGCTGTGACCGGCTCCTAATCTTTCTGGCGCCCGACCCTCGGCAAGCACACGCAACGATGCTCGGCAGATACCTAAGCGCGAATCGCCCCTGGCCTCCATCGTTGGCCCGCCAGTCCACTTCAGCAAACGCCGACCACATCGCATTTCCCGCGCCGGGCATGGGTTCCGGACCTGATCTTGGGCCTGGATACGCAAGGGCCAGCGTCGCCCTAGACGCTCGCGCGCTAATCGAGCACACACCGCCCTCGCGGATTGAGCGATATCCATGCGCTGTATCGTTTTTGCGGCATAATAGCGAAGAATAAAGAACGTGCGTAGCCTGGACAGCTTCGTCAGGTCGTCCCGCAACGACCGCGCACGCCGCGCGGCTCGTACGTCGTCCGGCCGCGTCGCGGGCCTACCGCAACGGCAGGAGGCCGTTCTCAAGCATCATACATTGACTGAGTGCATGACCTGAGCGAAGTCGCGGGTGCGCACGGCACTTCTCCATGGGCGATGCGCACGTACGACGATGTCGAGTACGATCCGGGGCAAGACGCACTCCTCGTCGCTACAAGCCCCGACCACAACCCTATGAGAAAGGAGGTGGGACCTGCCCGACTCCAGCCACTGTGGCACTATCGGCTCGAGACGCGCGAGTGGTCAATCGTACGACCAGGAGACGCCGCACCACCCAGCCTCTTCGGCTCAGCAACCGCGCATGATCCGTTTTCGAATTCCGCTTTCATATGCAAGCACGGTCTGTGGAAGATGGACTTGCTTACCGATACGCTGACAAGAATGGCGCCCGCGCCGAACTGCCTGCATCGCACAATGGCCTTCGACAGCTGGCGGCGACAGCTATATCTGTTCGGGGCGTATCGCCGGGCAACCCATCTGGCTCGCTTTCCCGTAGATGGCAGGACTGATGATGTAGACCGTTGGGAGCAGGTCAATCCCTCGGGTGACAGCATGCCGGCATACACCAAGACCCCAGTAGCGTTCGATGAGGGTGCTGGGGTCTTCCTGCTCGTCGTTGATGACGGGCGAACGGCAAGCGGTCGGGAGCAAAGGACAGCCAGGACTTTCGTATACGCTCCGGTCACCGACGCCTACATTGAGCTCAAAGAAGCTGAGGTTGAATCTGTCGGGATGAGCTTCATGCTCGCCTGGGAGCACGTATACAAGGCGTTCTTTCTTGTGACAGGGAGTTGGAGAGACGGCGCCACGGTTTGGGCTCTGCGACTCGAGCCGGAAGCGCTGCCTCGTTCTCATTGAGCGAGCAGGTTGAGCCCCCGATGCGCCTCTCTGGAGCGCTGACACCAGCCCCGCTGATCGCGGAGTCGGTGAAAACCGCGGGCAATGATAGCGCTTCTTGCCAAGGGCACCTGGGGCACGTCGGCACGGAGACACTGCTACCATCGGATAGAGTAGGACCACTGGCGGATACTACTGACATCGGATATGAATCCTCCAACCAGCCTCTCGAACGGACCCAGATTCGTAGCCATCTGGCCGTTTCACCCCCTCTAGACGCCCGTTTATAGATCCTAGCAACAACTTAAGGAACCCAAGAATGCTCACGAAGCTCACTGATAGCTTGCGGCCTTCAACGATCGATGGCCTCGCGAGCGGTTTCTCCCGCCTGGGCGCGGCTGGCCTCTGGGCCCAGTTGATGATGGGCGCCATCCCCTTCGCGATCATGATGTACACACTCTTGTTCACAAGCCCCTCTCTCCCAGGCGGGCACTCCGCATTGCCTCTCGTCCAGTATTTTTCGATTGTCGACCTGTTCCTGCTTGTATTCATCATCTTTTGGTTCTATCGCTATACGCGCATCGGCAAGCGCATTAAGGCATCGCCAGCACGGGTATCCCTCAACGGGATCCGTCGCACCGTGTGGATTGGACTTGTGGCGACAACATTGGCCATCCTCTTCTCGATGATCGTCCTGCTCTTCGAGGTCGGAAACATGCTGTTCCACTTTCTTTCCGCACCCCAAGCAGGCATCCCAACCGTGCAGACGACTGTCAATGGCATCGCCAATTGGGTATCAGCGGCAGATATGATGAGCTTGCTGTCGCTGATCCTCACGCTCGCTGGAGAGATTTTTGCGTTGATATTCGGCCTCCTGCTTCTCTTCCGCACCTTGCAGGCGTCAGTCGAGCCGCCTAAGGCCGTTCCGTAAGGCCGGTCACGCGCGCTGATCCGTGCTGACCCGTGCACATGCCTGCCCGGCACGGGCAAACCGTGCAGCCGGCAGTACTCTCTAGCGCGCTAATTGAGCCCCGCGACTGGACATCGCTGACAAGCTCGGTAGAATGTGGGTGGTTCTTCAACGGCCCAAGTGCGCGTCGCTGATGACGATCAAGCGTCATCGCGCGTCCTCCACCCTAGGCGCCGGGTTCAGCATGTCAGGTCACTGACGTCGTAGGCGTGCGATCGATCTGTTGCACGCCTTTATCTAGGCACGTCTCCTGTGCCGGCCGGTTTGTACCTAAAATCGCAGCAAAGGCTGCATCGTGCTCTGCCGGGACTCAAGCAGCCCTCTTGGTGGACGCGCACGGGCCATTCATCAACCCCTCATCGACAAAGGAGGCGGCATGGCCGTGCATACACTGGCTCAAGACTATGGCGACAACCCCCTGGCCGTTCGCGATACGAACCATTATCAGAACGAGTATATACATTCGTTTGTCGAAAAATGGGATGACTTGATCGATTGGGAAGCGCGGGCGAGCAGTGAGGGCGATTTCTTCATCCGGCTGCTCGAAGAGCACGGTGCGAAGAAGGTGCTCGATGTAGCCACGGGCACGGGTTTTCACTCGGTGCAGTTGCTGCGCGCAGGGCTTGAGGTAACAAGTGCCGACGGCAGCCCGACCATGCTCGCTAAGGCCTTTGAGAACGCCCGTCGCCGCGAGCACATTCTACGGACCGTCCATGCCGATTGGCGCTGGCTGAACCGTGATGTGCACGATCTCTATGACGCCGTGATCTGCCTCGGCAATTCCTTCACCCACCTACACGATGACAACGACCGCCGCAAAGCCCTCGCCGAATTCTACGCCACGCTCCGCCACGACGGCATATTGATCTTGGATCAGCGCAACTACGACGCCATCCTCGATCATCGCATCGAGCCCACGCACAACTACTACTATTGCGGCGAGCATGTGCGCGCAACGCCCGAGCACGTCGATGAAACCCTGGCCCGGTTCCGGTACGAGTTCCCGGGCGATCATGTGTTCCATCTCAACATGTTCCCGCTGCGCAAGCGCTATGTGCGCCAGCTCTTGAAAGAAGTCGGCTTCCAGAAGGTCACTACTTACGGTGACTTCCAAGAGACCTATCACGAAACCGAGCCGGATTTCTTCATCCATGTCGCGGAAAAATCCTACATCGAGGGAGGCGAAGAGGAATGAGTAACGGCTACTCCGAAATCGTCGAGACGGCGCGCGACTACTACAACAGCGAGGACGCGGACAATTTCTACTTCCACATCTGGGGCGGCGAGGACATTCATATCGGGCTTTACGAGAATCGCGGCGAGTCGATCGCGGAGGCCAGCCGTCGCACCGTCGAGCTTATGGCGAGCCTCGCCAGGGGGCTGGGCCCTGAAAGCCGCGTGCTCGATATCGGCTCCGGTTACGGGGGCGCAGCGCGCCTTCTAGCTAGCGGCTCCGGCTGTCACGTCGTCGCCCTGAACCTGAGCGAAAAAGAGAATGCGCGCAATCGCGAGATGAATCGCGAACAAGGTCTTAATGAGCGCATTGAAGTTGTCGATGGGAGCTTCGAGTCCATCCCGTACGACGATGCGGCCTTCGACCTCGTGTGGTCACAGGATGCGATTCTGCATAGCGGCGAGCGGAATCAAGTCATCAGCGAGGTCGCGCGAGTGCTGCGCCCAGGGGGAGAATTCATCTTTACAGACCCGATGCAGGCCGACGATTGCCCGCCCGGCGTCCTGGCACCGGTGCTCGAGCGAATCCATCTCGACAGCCTCGGCTCAGTGGCCTTCTATCGGAGCGCGGCCGCGCGGCACGGCCTTACGGAGATCGAGGTCATCGGCATGACCGATAACCTCGTGACACACTACAGCCGAGTGCGCGATGAACTGGAGCGCGCGCGCGACACGCTGGGCGGCAAGGTTTCTGATGGGTACATCGACCGGATGATCAAAGGGTTAGGACACTGGGTCGACGCAGGCTCCAAAGGCTACCTGAACTGGGGAATCCTTCACTTCCGCAAGCGAGTGTGCTGAGCCTGGAGAAGCCCTGCGCGGTCCTACTTCGACCGCGCGTGCACACCGACGCGACAACTTGCGAGGGCTCATACGAAGCATGTAAAAAGACGCGAGGGCTCATACGAAGCATGTAAAAAGACGCGAGGGCTCATACGAAGCATGTAAAAAGACGCCGCATACGCGGCGTCCGGCTCGACCGCATCGAATTTGTCGGACCCGGGGTCGCTAGCGCCCCGCGGCCGAAGACACCCGGGACAACATCGCCGCCGGAGCTCTATCCCCAGGGTTGCGCCAAGGGCCCGAAACGACAAACGGTTTAGCTTGATTCCAAGCTAAACCGTTTGCTTTATTGGCTCCCCGGGACGGGCTCGAACCGCCGACCTAGTGATTAACAGTCCTGTTCAAGCAACGCGCCACAACAAGAGACAGCAAGAAAACCAACGGCTTAGGCTGCTCGGCTTGTTGCCGTTGCTTGTGGATAACTGCCGATATTTGCCAGCGAGTGCGCCACCAGTGCGCCATGGCGCAGCGGTTGCAGCCCACGAAGGGACGGCGCGTCGCGCTATGCCGGACGCCTTGCGTCACGCGAACGGGCGCTGGGGGACAGCCCCGCCTACATGCCAGGCATCGAGGGTCGCGTGCTCGCTGGGACACGGGCCAATTCTCGCCAGGGCAGCCGATACACGCGGCGGGCCTCGGTCGCTTCATCGTCGCGGACTATCGGGCATTGCTTGCATGCAATGCCATTCGCCTATCGAACAATAGGCAATCAACGCGACACGCAATGCCATGCCAACAGGTATTGCCTATTGTGCGACCAGCCGCCGTCGCGTGTATCTCGGGTCTGATGCAGCGGTGGCGCGGGTTTGGGCGGATCGGTCGGCGAGTGCCTGCCGCTGGTGGTGCGCCATAGGCGGGAATGATGAGTCAGCGCTTAGCCATAAGATTTGCTTATGACTAGCGGCGGCCGTCGGTAGCCTGTCTCGTGTGTGTGCCTACTGGGCCGCTCGGCGGGCGCGACCCTCACGCGCGATCGCTGGCCAGTAGGGGCATCGATGTCGGTCCCGTCGGCGGCTAGGGCGGTGACATGGATCGCGTGCAGCGTTCGCAGGTCATCATCAGGCAGGGTGCGGAGGAATCGCTCGAAGTCGCCTGACCCTGGGCGCCGCATGATGCGCCGGTAGGTCGCTGCATCCTCGTCGCTCAGGGTTGCCATGAATGCCTCATCGTCAGCGCCAATCCCGAAGCGCGCTTCAAGTCTCTCAACGCGGGTTGTGATTCGTTCGCTCATGATCGCCTCGTCCGTTGTCAGGTAGATGAACCGCAACCGTTGCCCGCGCCATGCGTTCTTCGTCGAGCGGTGTCGGCTCGCCAATGACGATGACAAATGCAGGATCGTCGGGCGTTGATTGCGCCTCCAATGCTTCGATGCGCCGCTCAATGCTCATCGGTGCGTGCTTTCTCCAGTTGTTCGACGCGCCGTGTCAACTCGTCCACCTCGTGAATCTTCGCCAGCGTGCCGATTGCTGTCAGTAACTGCGCGGCCTGATTTGCGCCGAGCTGGCCAGCGCTAAGGGCCGACACGATGGCTTGGCCGCTCTCAGTCAGCGTTTCGCCAAGCTGGATCGGTGTTGCTGGATCAACGGGGCGCAGTGCGGGCAGCACGCGATCCAGCAGCAGCTTTGCCGCTGTGGTATCGCCTTGCTTGGCTTGCTCAACCATTGCCGTCAGGATGCTGGGCAAGTCCTTTTCGAGAGACCGCCGGAGCTTCGTCGTTTTGTTGATAGTGCCCCTGGGCTTGCCTGCCGGGTTGCCCGATACGCCTTTCACGAACGCCATGCTTGAAACCCCATTGAAAATATCAGTGCGCCTCGCTCGTCAGTCGAATGGTCGCACGCCCGACCTGTCGCTCGTGTCGCCTCATGGTGCCGCCTCAAGACATTGCGAACGGTGCCGTCTGAATGGCCAGCTAGCGGTCAATGGCGCGCGCTGATGGCGCTGGGTGGGTGTCAAGCGCGCAAGCATCCTTATTGCAAGCTAGAATAGCCGGTCGTTACCGTGATCAGGGCGGTCGGTCCAACCATAATCACTACAGACGTGCCTTAAGGGGCCTTATGCCCGCCGTGTACGTAGCGAACCGTTTGCGTCAAGACACTCTTGCGGGCAAGACGCCTAGGTGCGGTGTTTTCGGCTCGGGCACACGGAATGATCGCGGTCAAACCAAAGCGCCCTAAAGACTCGCCCATCGCGGATGCCGATTACCCGTTTGGTGCCCGAAAGCCGAAGGGACCAAACCTCGTCGATATCGTCTAGCTGTAGCTCTTGGAGACGACTCTGTGCGTCGACGGCAAGCTCCGCCACGGGAATGGGGTGATGGTTGTTCCCTTTGGAGCGCCCTCCCGCTCTAGCTGTAGCTCTTGGAGACGACTCTGTGCGTCGACGGCAAGCTCCGCCACGG
>CAZOWL010000080.1:13874-20502 GCA_964583605.1 uncultured Chromatiaceae bacterium
GAATGGGGTGATGGTTGTTCCCTTTGGAGCGCCCTCCCGCCGCTTGCAACAATTCGCCCCATGTCATGCTTTCTATGTCGCAAAGCTTGCTTCGAACCTCTTCGTGCCATTCCTTGGTCGATAGTAGATGCCAGCCCCATTGATTGTGGTCCCAATCGGCGCGTGCAGCCTGCCAACAGATGGTTTTCCTGTTGTAGTTTTCGGGATTACCGCCTTGCCGAACGTTCTTTCCACCAGTCGGCTGAGCCCCAGATTTCGGCCGCTTCTCGGGTCTTCGTTTCTTGCTTGCCATGCGCCGTTTACAGGCTGCCGTAGTACTCCGCCAAGACGTCGTGGCCAATGACTCTCGTGGAGCGCTCGCCGTCTTGTACCCCTTCGCGGGCTTGGCGCCAAGGCAGTTCCATATGGGTCAAATCGCTGAGCCATTGCGGGGATTTGTCACCATAGTAGCTCAGCACCACGTCAACCGTTTCCGCTTCCTCCGCCGTAAGCGCGCCCCCGGAGCCCGGGAATGCGCCCGGGTTGAGCAGGAACTTCCCTCGATGATGGTCATAGAGGTTGCGAACGACCGGCCCATTGGCCCAAGCCTCGATCGGGTCGTCGAAAATTGGCCGCTCGTCCCAAACTAACGACCAAGCTTGGGAATAGTAGACGAGCTTCTGGAGCTTCATCGCGGACATAGGTCCGCGCTTACTCAAAATATGCTCGGCCAAATCGTACACAGTAGTCATGTTGAATCTCTCGCCAAGCAGGCAGCGGTTCCGCTCTGTTGAACGGTAGCCCGACCTCAAGGGTCTCAATGCGCCGCGACGCAATCCCCAGATGTTGGGTATCGCTGCGCAGATCGGCCACTAGATCTTGATTTTCTCGCCATAACAACAGGTTGCGGAAACTCGCTCTCCGGACAGTATAGTTCATCGTCGCATTTTGACCCAAGCCTCGGCGGGTTGTGCCCAGGCTGCCATCTCTGTTTCGTGCTCTGGAGAAGGGCCGAACAGAAGGTCTCGTCGTCATCGTGCAGTTAACGGCAATGCACCAAACATCTCCCTCAGCATCGCGTCGATGTAGTCCGTCCCGTCCATTGTCAGCACATGGCGCTTGCGCAGTTCGTCACGCTTGGCCGGGTCGGTGCCGGTGAGCCACTTCACCTGCTTCAGCGCGGTGTCCGTGACGATGAAGGCAAAGATGGGGAAGGACACCTGCCGTGCGAGGTCGCCGCGGATGTATGCCAGCAGGTCCAGCTTGTCCTGTTCCTGGTGGACGACACCGTGTGGCTCGACGAACGCGAGGATCTGTGCGTCGCCGCACTGCATCCAGAGCATGAAGTCTGGGTAAAAACCGCCGGTCTGGAAGAAGCCGATGCCCTTCTTGGGCAGGTTGCGCAGCAGGAACAGGTCGATGCCGTCCCAATCCGGGTCGTTCCAGGCGTCGTACCAGTAGGCGCGCAGGTCCTCTACGAAGCGCCGCTCGCTGCCGACGAGCCCTGTCGGCACCGACTTGACGATCTCGGCGTCGTCCGACGGATCCTCAATCGCCAGCAGCAGCGGGGCGTACAGGTGCTCGTCCAGGTGAAGGCGCGGCAGGGGTTCTTTGGTGTCTTCGTCTAGCCTTTTTCGCTGGTCGATGATGATCGCCTGAACCTCTGCCACCAACTTTGGCGGTACATGCAGTTCATAGGCGGGCGCCGGCGGCTCGCCGGTGCGCGGAAGATTGGCGTGGGCGTCGTCGAACAGCGACAGCTGGGCGTTCTGCGTCTCCTCGGCCCGCTGGCGGCGGAGGTAGAAGCGGTCGATGGCCTGTTCGATCAGCGTCCGCGCCGCGTTGGTGAGCCGGTCCAGATTCTTTGGCGAACGGGGCGTCAGCACCTCCGGCGGCGCGGCGAGATGGGCGCTTTGCTCCAGAAAGGCGTCGATGTCCTCACGGGCGATGTACAGGTTGCCCCACTCCTTGCGCGCCTTGTGGGCCAGCGCGTGGCGATAGAGGGATTCCATCGGCAGCAGCCCGCGGACGCCGCCGAGCTTCTGGTAGCGCACGGTCTGCGCGGCCATCGCGAACCCGTCCTTGTCGCCTACGCCGATGGCGGGCATCAGGTTCAACTGTGCCGTAACCGCCATCGGGTCGAAGCGAATGCCGAGGTCCAGGAAGCGGAAGTCGTCGCGCACCTTCGGGTAGCGCAGCCGCGCGCGGGCGATTTCCGGATTCAGGTCGATGGGCAGGCGCATCAACACCGGGGGCTCCAGGTCTTCGCGTTGCAGCGTGTTCAGGAAGGTGGCGAGATACTTGGCGCGCAGGCCGAAGATGTTCAGCGTCTCCAGCAGCGGCAGATGGGGCGGATGATCGCGCGCCAGCGCGCCGTCCAGTGCCGTCGAGCGGCGCATGGAGAACTGCAAACCCTTGAGCCGGATGCCACGCCCGAACAGTTGCAGCACCTGGGCGCCGGCATTCTGGCCCACCTTCAGCAGCCCCATCGTGGAGACGCGCCAACTGCTCCAGCCTTCCAGGAACTTTTTCGAGCCCACCAGGAACGACACGGTGCTATTGGCGCTGTCCAGGCCCTTGAACAGGGACGGGCTGATGCTGTCGTCCTCGTCGGTGGGTATCCTGGTCTCCTCCGCGACCCGCTTCAGCAGGTTGCTCGTGTCGCCGACATTGACGACGCCGCAATAGGAGTCGTGGGCGTTAGCACGCGCGCGGATGCCGATCTCGCCGTCGGCGCCCTTGATCACGTGCAGGCTCAGCCCGCTGTCGGCATCGCCTTGCGTCAGAAACAGGTCCCGGCGCAGATCGGCGACGATGCGCTCCGGGCTCAGCTCCAGCGACGCCAGATAGGGGAAGCGGTCCGCGAACAGGTCGCCGCCGTCCGGGCGGGTCAGCCCGGTGTCGGCGCTCAGCACGCGGGCGGCACGCCCCACGGCCCATGCCTTGTCCCGACAGACCCGATCCAGAAAGCGGATGACCTCCAGCACCTCCGGCGCCTTGCCGGCGCTCACCTTGTCGCCGATGAAGACCATCAGCGGTGGCTCGATCAGGTAGTGGCTACGGGCCTCGGGCTCGGCATCGAAATACCGGCGCTGCTGGTAGAAGGCCAGCAGGCCGCCCATCAGCAGCAGGTCTTCGTGCGTGTTGTCCGGCTCGCCTTGCAGGTTGGCAACCCAATAGTCCTTGCCATAGCCGTCCAGGTAGAAGCTGCGGTAGGCGTAGTCGAACAGGATGCAGCGGGCGTACTCGGTGTGCAGCGCGTCGTCCTTCTCGGCCACCTGGGCGAAGGTGGCGCTGTACTCGATGGTGAAGCCGCCGTTGCCGGCCAGCGCCTCGCGGATGTTGCGCCAGGCGCGTTCTTCCTTGGCATCGCTTTCATTCGCGGTACCCTTGTGGCCCTCGTCCACCAACAGCAGGTTCGGCCCCTCGAAGTGTTCCGTCGGCAGGCTTTCGCCGGAGCGCGGGCCGGCCTTGCCCGGCTCGGGCACATAGAGCTTGGTGATCTCCAATACCTGGATGCCGCTGTAGCCGGCGCAGCTCTCCAGGGCATGGCAAGCAGGGAGGCCGCTTTGCTCCAAGTCGCGAAGGTGCTGCTCGGCCAAGCCCCGGTTCGGCGCCAGCAAGAGGATATTGGCAGGCTTGAACAGCCCGTAGTGCTGGAACTGCAACAGGTTCAGGTGCAGCAACAGGGTCTTGCCGGCGCCCGTGGCCATCCAGAAGGCGAGCTTCAGCAGGTCCTTGGGCGCGAGCGGCGTCTGGTGGGCGAAGCGGGCCTTGCGGAACCGCTCCAGGTCCAGCAGCAGTTGCCCGGCGTCCTTCGTCAGTCGGTCGAGAAAGACTTCCGCATACAGCAGGGCCAGGTATTGGAAGAACTTGAGCCGAAAACCCCCGCGGCGCTGGGCAAGCCGCGCCTCGTGGCTCAGGATGTTCAGGTCGTAGCGGCGCAGCGCGTCCAAGTCCAGTGGCGGAGTCAAAGGCCCGTTGGCGAGCCTGGACGCGCGCCCCTCCATGATCCCGTACCAATGGCTTTGGCCGTCTGCGCGGCGGCCATGGTCGGCGTCCTTGCAAGCCGCGGACAGGGCCGGGAAGTCCCCGCCGAGTGCCGCGGTAACGAGCTCGACGAGCAGCAGGTCGCGATGGAGCTTCATCGATTGGCCATCAGCAGACGGGAACCGGGTAGGCGCGCACTGCTGGATCGACGGTGGCGAGTGTCAAGCCATGCTCTAACGCTTGGCAGACGAGCATGCGGTCGAACGGCTCGCGATGGAGGTCCGGCAGGCCGGCGAGGCGGGCGACACTTGGCTCGTCGAGGGGGCAAGGTCTCGATGCGGTGCCGCCGCCGTTGCTCGGGAAGATAGATCTCTGGTGACGCCGGCAGCGGCAACTTGCCGAGCCGGTACTTGACCAGCGCCTCCCAGATAGAGACCGGGCTCAGGAAGACAGCGTTGGCCGGGTTTTGAATTGCGTCTCGCAAGTCCACCGGGAGCGCCTTCGCGCCGATGAGATGCCACAGGAAGATGTGCGTATCCAGCAGCAGTCTCATTGCTCGAAGCTGCGCAGCAAGTCGTCGGGCAGCGAGGCGTCGAAATCGTCCGGGACCTCGAACTCTCCGGCACACAGGCCGAACGGGCGCGGCTCCTCGCCCCGCGCCGGAGCACGTTGTTTGATGAAGGCCGCGAAATCCAACACCTCGCGTTGCTGCGACGTTGGCAACTCGCGCAGGGTCGCGAGAAGCTCGTTTTCCAGGGGCGTGGCTGGGACGGACATCGAGATTACCTCGGGCGTCATCGAATCGGGATGCTTTATGATAGCGACAAGCTCGGGAAAGTCTGCCACTCAGCCGAGCACGTGCTCGTCGCGCTCGTTCAGGCGGCGGTGGAATTCGCCGTCCAGGCTGCGCCCGTTCGGGATGCAGCTGTCGTCATTGACATAGACCGTCGCGTACTCGGCGAGCTTCGGGTATTCGCCCTCGACGAAGGCCCGGTCCCGCGCATGATCGAAGCGGATCATGTCGCGCCAGACCACCAGCACCGGCCGGCCGTCCTCCAGCGCCTCGACGATGCGGTAGGGGCGCTTGCCGTCCGCCAGCGCGCGGATGCGCTGCACGTGGAGGCCCATCAGCAGGTTGAAGGTCTCCACCAGGTCCACCGGCACCTCGCGCAGACCGTCGTTGCCGTGCACCCGGAGCTTGTAGTCGAAGGGATGCTCCAGCGCGCGGGTATCGAGCCGGACCGGGGATTCCTCCGTCTCTGCGTCGAGCATGTACTTCAGCAGGTAGTCGTCGCCGAAGATGTCCAGTTGGCCGGCCAGGCGGGCGTTGCGCTCCTCGGGCAGCTCCAGGGCGTTCAGCGAGTCCTCGAAGGATTCCAGGCGTAGGACCTTGACCAGGCGGGGGGAGCGTTCGACCCAATCGCCGGTGAAGTCGGTGTCGTCCTTAGGCTTGTGGCTCTTCCATTCCGGCGCGAACATCACGCGGAGCACACGCTCCATCAGCATCGTGTCGAAATAATCGCCCATCTCCACCAGCGCGAAGCGGCGGTTGCCGCCGTCTTCGCGGTTCTGGGCGATGACGGCGTGGGCCGTCGGGCCGCTGCCGGCGAAGAAGTCGAGTGCGGTCTGTGCCTTCTCGGGCTCGGTGCCGACCAGCAGTACTCGACGCAACAACTTGGTGGGTTTGACTGTATTCAGCACATCCTCGGAGCGCGCGAAGCGGACGACGGAGATCAACTCCTTCTTTGCGCCCTGCGTATTGCCGCCCTGCTCATGCTTCCATAGCGTTTGCGGCACGACGCCATCTCGGACCTCAGATAAGAAATTCTTACGGCGCGGCATATTATTACCATCCTCGCCCCACCAAATACGATCATCGACATCAAGCTGCCAAAAGTTATGGCAATCAATGGTCCAGTATCTTCCAGGCGGCGGACCGGGAATCAATCGGCCGGAAGGGGTCTCTATCGGGTATACCCCTTCGCTATAGGGGTTCCTTGCAGACAGATCGCCAGAGGTCCAAACCCCCCTATCATCTTTGTCGGGGTTGGCATAGCGCGCATTAGCTTCCGATGTTCTCGGAAAAAGACTGGGTCTCCAAATCTCCTTGCTTTGCGCGTATGCAAGAAGGTAGTCGTGATCTTCCGAAAAATAGGTAGCCGTGTTCTTGGGGCTGAACACCTTCTGCCAAATCACATTCGCAACGAAGTTTGCCTCACCGAATACCGCATCCAGCGCCAGCTTCGCCCGCGCCTGTTCGTTGTCGTCCAAGCTCAAAAAGATCGATCCGTCCTCGCCGAGCATACGCCGTCCGAGCCGCAACCGCTCCTCCATCATGGTCAGCCAGGTCGAGTGCCGCGAGAAATCGTCCTTGTACAGGAACTCGTCGCTGCCGGTGTTGTAGGGCGGGTCGATATAGATGCACTTGACCCGTCCGCGGTAGCGGTATTCCAGCGTGCGCAGCGCGGCATAGTTCTCGGCGTGCACCAGGAGGCCGTCCAGGGCCTCGTCGATGTCGTCATAGCAGGCCAGCAGGCGCAGCTTGAAGCGCTCATCGAAGTGGCGGGTGTCGACCACCAAGGTCGGGTACTGCGCCAGTGTCTTCTCGGTGACGGCGCCGGCCAGGCCGAACAGGTCGCGCCAGGCGGCGATCTGCGCC
>CAZOWL010000081.1:0-19818 GCA_964583605.1 uncultured Chromatiaceae bacterium
AACCCTCTCCCAGAGGGCGAGGGAGCGAACGTGCTTCGCGAATTTCATAGTAACGGCAGATGCTCTTTCGGCTCGATCCGCACAACCCTGACGCACCCTTCCCGGATGTCGCCTTGGCCGAAACCGAGCCGAACGGGCTGCTGGCGATCGGCGGCGATCTCAGCGTGACACGACTGACCAACGCCTACCGCCGCGGCATCTTCCCGTGGTTCAACGCCGGCGATCCAATCCTCTGGTGGTCGCCGGATCCACGGACACTACTCTTCCCCGAGCGTCTGCGGGTCTCGCGCAGTCTGCGCAAACGCCTGCGGCGGCGCGAGCTTGGCGTCACGCTCGACCGCGCCTTCGATGCTGTAATCGTCGCGTGCTCGGCCCCGCGCCGCGATGGGGCCGGGACCTGGCTGGTCCCCGAGATGATCAGCGCCTACCGAGCGATGCACCGCCATTGCCTCGCCCATTCTGTCGAGGTCTGGCAGGATGGCGTACTGGTCGGCGGCCTTTATGGGGTCGCTATCGGCGGGGTCTTCTTCGGCGAGTCCATGTTCAGCCTAGTCGACGATGCCTCCAAGGTCGCGCTGGTACACTTGAGCGAGCGGCTCGCCGAGTGGGGATTCGGACTGATCGACTGCCAAGTGATGTCCGAGCATCTGATCCGCCTGGGCGCCCAAGAGGTGCCCCGCCGCGATTTCGTGACATTGCTGGGCTATTGGTGTCGAGCGCTCGGTCGCCCAGGATTGTGGGATGACGGCCACCTGCACTTCCCCGGGGCCATGACCGACCCTCAGACGGCCGCCACATGAGTCACTCGACCAGGCGGCGCGGCAGTCTCGATCTCTATCTGACGGGAGAGCAGGCCTGCTCGTATCTGCCGCGGCGGCGCACGCGCTCCCTCTTCATCGACCCTCTGGCCGACATCGGCGGCATGCGCTACCAATGGCTGCTCGAGCAAGGCTTCCGGCGCAGCGGTCGCTTCGTCTACCGGCCCGCCTGCCGCGGCTGCCAGGCCTGCGTATCGGTCCGGATACCGGTCGCCGCATTCCGCCCCGATCGCTCCCAACGCCGCAATGAGCGTCTGAACGCGGATATTCAGGTCTGCTTCCGCCCTGCGGCGTTCGTCCCCGAGCACTTTGCCCTCTACCGTGCTTACTTGGAGACCCGTCACCCTGACGGCGCGATGGCCGAGGACGATGAGGCCAGCTATCGCCGCTTTCTGCTCGAGCCTTGGGGCGGCGATACGGAGCTGATGGAGCTGCGCCACGGCGGTCACCTGATGGCGGTGGCCGTCACCGATGTCCTACCAGCGGCCTTGTCCGCCGTGTACACCTTCTTCGATCCGGCCTCCTCCGAGCGTGCCCCCGGCACGCTCGCCGTGCTGGCCCAGGTCGCCGAAGCCCGCCACCGCCACCTCGATCATCTCTACCTCGGCTACTGGATCGAAGAGTGCCGGAAGATGCGCTACAAGGAACGGTTCCGGCCACTGGAGGTATGGGACGGCCAGTTCTGGCAGCGCTATGTCCGGGGAGAAAGGATCGACATCGTCAATGGACACAGCGCCAGAGCGCGTGACGGCGGCAAGAAGGCCTGACAAACGGCACTTGTACCTTCAAGGGATGCTCAGCTGGCCGGCCGCGCTACCACAGCGCCAACAGTTGACCGTTCTCGGCCTTGGTCTCGAAGGACTTGAGCGGGTGCTTTCCCTTCTCGACACAGTCGCCCGTGCGTATGTCGAACTTCCACTGGTGCTTGGGACAGGTCAACGTCAGGCCATCGAGCGCGAGGTGCGGGATGTTGGTGACCTGATGAGGACAGTGCGAGTCGTAGACCTTGTAGGACTCCCCTTCACGGTAGACGAAGACGCTGCGTGAATCGCACTCGACGCGCTTGACTTCCCCATCGGCAAGGTCGGAGAGCGCGATGACCTCTCGCCACTTCGGCTCGGAATTGATCAGCTCGGGTGAGAACTCCGGAATGTCCATCTCCAACAGGATCTCGGCGGCCCAGACGATCTTCGCCAGGCCGAGCGCCGGAAAGGCCATCAACAGCGCGTCAATGATCTCAAGCGGGGTACACCCGTCGCGCAGGGCTCGGGTCAGATACTGCTTGAAGCCATTCTCAGTCTGGACATGGACCTTGGTGATCACCGAGATGAGGTCGCGGGTCTTCGGGTCGAGATGCTTGCCGCTGTCCTTGAGAAACTTGAAATAGTGGCCAAGCGCATCACCGCGCACCTGGATGAGATAATTCAGAGCGTCGCTCATAAGTCGTTTTTCCAGTACTGATTGATCGTTCCAGAACGAGGAATCGCGCCCAGCCAGCGGCTCACGCGACGCGACGGCCTCTCTGGTAGGCGAGGCCGAGCAGGACCAGCCCCGCAAGCAACATCGGCAGCGTCAAGAGCTGCCCCATCGTCAGCCATCCGAACGCCAGGTACCCGATATGGGCATCTGGCACGCGCACCAGCTCGACGGCAAAGCGGAAGCAGCCATAGCCGACGAGAAATAGACCCGATACCGCCATCGTCGGGCGCGGACGGCTGGAGAAGATCCATAGGATCAGGAACAGGACGAGCCCTTCCAAAGCGGCCTCGTAGAGCTGCGAGGGATGCATTGGCAGACTCCATGCGCTCCCGGCCGGCAGATCCTGACACTGGAGCGGGAAGCGCTCACAGGGCAACCGCATCCCCCATGCCAGCTCGGTGCGGTGGCCCCATAGCTCCCCATTGATGAAATTGCCGATGCGGCCCGCCAACAGACCGAGCGGGACCAGCGGCGCCGCGAAGTCCGCGACCTGGAAGAAGCCCAGCCGGTGCCGCCGAGCGAACAGCCAGAAGGCCAGCATGACGCCCAACAGACCGCCGTGGAAGGACATGCCCCCTTCCCAGACCCTCAGGATATTGAGCGGATTGGCGAGTAGGTGCTCCCAACCGTAGAACAGCATGTAGCCCAAGCGACCGCCGGCGACCGTGCCGATGATGCCAAAGAAGATCAAATCATCGACCATGTCCTTGGTCCAGCTCGAGCCAGGCCGCGACGCACGCCAATGACCGAGACCCCACGCGGCCGCGAAACCGACCAGGTACATGAGCCCGTACCAGTGGACCTTGATGGGGCCCAATGCCAAGGCGACTGGATCGATGTCTGGATAGGTTAGCATGGCGGATAATGGTACCACGCCAGCGGATCGCTTCCATGACAGACCGGACGCGTGTCGGCGTCCGGCCACCCTGCGGTTGAGCTTTGACTGCTAGACACGGCAGGCTGGACCCGCCCCCCAGACTTGACGTTATAGTGCCCGAAAATAAGATCGACCAGCGATGAGCGCGGATCTCCCCGCCCACGGCGGCATGCCTTCGAGGCCGTTTCGGGTGCGGCAAGCGGCCGCTGGAAACGCGCGACAACAGAGAGGAACAACCAACATGCCGGAGAGCAAGGCAATCAACAACAGGCTGAATGGCCGGGCGTTATTTTTTCAGGAATTCCTTAAACATCCTCGTCAGATCGGCTCGATCATCCCGAGCTCCCGGTTTCTCGAGCAGCGCGTCATAGACGCCGCCGACATCTCCGACGCCGATGTCGTCGTCGAGCTGGGGCCGGGTACCGGGGGCATGACCCAGGCCTTGCTGCGCGCACTGCCCGCCCATGCCAGGCTGCTGAGCATCGAGATCAACTCCCAGTTCCATGCCTTGGTCAGCCGTCTCGAGGACGAGCGACTGATCGCGCATCTCGGCAGTGCCTGCGACATCGATGTCATCTCCTCGCGCTACGGGCTGGCGCCGCCGAATGCCGTCGTCTCGGGCATCCCCTTCTCAACCATGAGCCCTAGTCTCGGGTCCCAGATCCTCGAAAAGGTTGCGTCTTACCTCGCGCCGAACGGCCGCTTCGTCGCCTACCAGTTCAGCACCCGTGTGGCCACGCTTTGTCGGCCGTTCCTTGGCACAGCGCAGAGTGCCATCGAATTGCTCAACATCCCCCCAATGCACGTCTTTCGGTGGCAGAAGCAGCACACAGAGTCCGCTATTCAACCCGCCTGATCGCGCTCATTGCGCCGATGGCGCACCTCTGCGCCAGGGGCGAATGGAAGCCTGCATGCCACCCGTTGCCCACCGGTCCGCGCTGCGCCGCCTGGCGATGATCGTCGCGGACAGCGCGCTACGCTTGAAAAACCCTGCTACCCCCGTCCTGCGCGCACCCACGCCGCTGGGTTAGAATTTGTGCACTGCAAAAACGACCCGTCGGCCGATGTCCATCCCTCAGCACCAGCGCATCCGCGAGATCCCTTACAACTACACGTCGTTCTCCGATCGCGAGATCGTCATCCGCTTCCTCGGCGAGCCGATGTGGGAGCTGATCGAGGAGCTTCGCGGGACACGACGGACCGGGCGCTCGGCGCGGATGCTATTCGAGGTCCTCGGGGATATGTGGGTCGTCAGCCGCAACCCCTATCTGCAGGACGACCTGCTCGAGAACCCCAGCAGACGGCGCCTCTTGATCCAGGCGCTCGAGCACCGGCTCGACCAGTTCGAGCGCCGGCTCAACGATAACGTCAAGGCCGCTGAGCTGCTCGCCGCAGCCCGCACCGCTGTCACCGGGTTCGCCAAAGGCTTCGCGGACGCGCGGCAGCTGCGCGAGCGGCTCCGTCAGCGGCTCAGAGGCGTCACGCGCCCGGACAATCTCGACTTCGGCGGTCTGGCGCGGGTGTCGCATGCGACCGATGCCACCGACTGGCGCGTCGAGCTGCCCTTCGTCGTCATCACGCCGGATACGGAGGATGAGGTCGCGGCGATCGTCCAGGGCTGTATCGATTGCGGGCTTACACTGATCCCGCGCGGCGGCGGCACGGGCTATACGGGGTCCGCGGTGCCGCTCGATCCCCACTGTGCCGTCGTCAACACCGAGAAGCTCGAGTCCCTGTCCGACATCGAGTCAGTGACGCTGCCGGGCGTGAGCCAGCCGGTGCCGACGGTGCGCTGCGGTGCCGGGGTCGTCACACGCCGCGTCGCCGAGCTCGCCGAGCGCGCGGGGCTCGCCTTCGCAGTGGATCCGACCTCTCAGGACGCCTCGACGATCGGCGGCAACGTGGCCATGAACGCCGGCGGCAAGAAGGCGGTGCTGTGGGGCACGGCCCTCGACAACCTCGTCTCCTGGCGCCTCGTCACGCCGCAAGCGGACTGGCTCGAGGTCGAGCGTCTCGACCACAACCTCGGCAAGATCCACGAGCAGGAACGGGTGCGCTTCCGGATCTCGCGCTATGCCGTCGACGGGCGGACGCCGCGCGGTGCGCCAAAGATCCTCGAGATGCCGGGCCGCTGCTTCCGCCGCCCCGGGCTCGGCAAGGATGTCACCGACAAGGTTCTCGGTGGCCTCCCCGGCGTGCAAAAGGAAGGCTGCGACGGACTCATCACCTCGGCCCGCTTCGTCCTGCACCGCATGCCGGAGCAGGTGCGCACCGTCTGCCTCGAGCTGTTCGGTGCGGATCTCGGGCGTGCCGTACCGGCCATCGTCGAGATCAAGGACCACGTCGCCCGTCTGCCCGATGTACAGATCGCCGGGCTCGAGCACCTGGATGAGCGCTATGTCCGGGCCGTCGACTACTCGACCAAATCCGCCCGCCGTGAGCTGCCGAAGATGGTGCTGCTCGCGGACCTGGTAAGCGACTCCGCCGACGCCGTCGACGCCGCGGCGGCTACGGTCGTCGCCCTCGCCCAGGCGCGCGACGGCGAGGGCTTCATCGCGGTCAGCTCCGAGGCACGCCGGCGCTTCTGGCTCGACCGCGCCCGCACGGCGGCCATCTCGCGGCACACCAACGCCTTCAAGATCAACGAGGATGTCGTCATCCCGCTCGAACGGCTTGCCGACTATAGCCGCGGTATCGAGCGGCTCAACATCGAGCAGTCGATCGCCAACAAGCTCCGCATCATGGATGCGGTGCGTGACTACCTGTCGGGGCCGATGCCCGAGGCACGCGACCCGAGCGAGTATGAGCCGACCGCCGAGGCCGCGGCGATCCTGAATACCAAGCGCGACGCCGCTCAAGCCGCCTTGCTCACGGCCCGCCGCCGCTGGCAGCAGATCCTCGAGCACCTCGATGATCCGGCCGCCGCGCATCGCGACCTGCTCGATGAGGGGGCCGTGGCGGGGCTCGAGCCCGGAGACAGCCTGCTGGATCTGATGCTGCGGCGCACCTTGCGTCAGTCCTACCGCACCGAGGTGGCCGCGCGCCTCGACGAGCTGTTCGGCGGTCAGGACATGGCTCGGGTGCGTGAGCGCCTCGCCTCGATCCATCGCACCATCCGCGATTCCCGCCTGTTCGTCGCGCTGCACATGCACGCCGGCGACGGCAATGTGCACACCAATATCCCGGTACACTCCTCTGATTATGCGATGCTCCACGAGGCCGACCGGCTCGTCGAGCGGATCATGGCGCTGGCCAAGTCCCTCGGTGGGGTCATCTCCGGCGAGCACGGCATCGGGCTGACCAAGATCGGCTTCCTCGATCAGGACAAGCTTGAGGAGTTCGTGGCCTACAAGGGGCAGGTCGACCCCGAGCAGCACTTCAACCGCGGCAAGCTGATGCCGGGGTCGGGCCTCTCTGCGGCCTACACCCCGTCGCTGCGCCTCGTGCAGCAGGAGGCGATCATCCTCGAGGAGACCGAGCTCGGTGCGCTCAACGACGACATCCGCCACTGCCTGCGCTGCGGCAAGTGCAAGCCGGTCTGCATGACGCATGTCCCGCGCGCGAACCTACCCTACTCGCCGCGCAATAAGATCCTCGGCACCGGACTCATCATCGAGGCCTTCCTCTACGAGGAGCAAACCCGGCGCGGCCTATCGCGCCGGCACTTCGCCGAGATGAATGATGTCGCCGACCACTGCACGATCTGCCACAAGTGCGAGAGCCCCTGCCCGGTCGACATCGATTTCGGCCAGGTCACGATGCGCCTGCGCCGGATCCTCGAGGCCCGCGGGCAACGACGGTTCAGCCCTGGTGCCTGGGCGGCGTTGCGCTTCCTCGACTCGAGCGAGCCTCGCACGGTCCGTTGGCTGCGCCGCGGGCTGGCCGAGTGGGGCTTTGCCGGGATCAATCTGGCTCATCGGGGTGCCAAATCGCTCGGGCTGACCCGGGCCTGTAAGGAGCGACCCGCGTCCAGCAGCCGCAGCCCGGGTCTCGGGAGCCAGGTCGTCGAGCTCGTCGCGCGACCAATCCGTGTCGACGTGCCGCGACAGACCTTCCGCCAGATCCTGGCGCTCGAAGACCGCACCCAGGTGCCGATCCTGCGCGATCCCAGGCAGAACACAGAAGAGTCCGAGGCGGTGTTCTATTTCCCTGGCTGTGGCTCTGAGCGTCTTTTCTCGGACATCGGTCTGGCGACCCTGGCCCTGCTCTACGCCCAAGGCGTGCCGACTGTGCTGCCGCCGGGCTACCTGTGCTGCGGCTACCCGCAGCGTGCGGCGGGCCTAGAGGCGCGCGGCCGGCGCATCACGATGGAGAACCGGGTCCTCTTCCACCGCGTGGCCAACACGCTCAACTATCTCGATATCCGCACCGTCCTGGTCTCCTGCGGCACCTGTATGGACCAGCTGCTCGAGTACGACTTCGCCCAGATCTTCCCGGGTTGCCGGCTCCTGGACATCCACGAGTATCTGATGGAGCGCGGCGTCTCGGCTGCGGGTCAGGCCGAGGTCCAGTACCTCTACCACGACCCCTGCCACACGCCGATGAAGGCCTACTCGCCGACGCGGGTTACGGCCAATCTCCTGGGCCAAGACGTCCACCTCTCGGAGCGCTGCTGCGGCGAGGCCGGCACGCTCGGCAGCGCGCGCCCGGATATCGCCAATCAGGTGCGTTTCCGCAAGCAGGAGGAGCTGACCCAGGGGATCCGCGCACTCACCGGCAAGGACCGCAGCGAGGCCGGGGAGGTCAAGGTGCTGACCTCCTGTCCGGCCTGTCTGCAGGGACTCTCGAAGTATGCAGACGACACCGGACTGAGGACCGACTACATCGTCATCGAGCTGGCCCGGCGACTGCTCGGCCCGGATTGGTCCAGAACCTTCCTCCAGCGCGCAACGGCCGGCGGGGTCGAGCGCGTGCTGTTGTAAGGCGCCTCGTGTTGGGAGAGGCGCATCAAGAGCGTCTTGCGACATGTCAGCCGGCCGGGCAGCTTGAATCGCCCTGAAAGCTGGCAGCACGCGGAACGATACAGTAACATCGCGCCGAAGAGCCGGGGGAGGCGGCGATCGCTGACACCTGAAAGCGGGTATGCAGCTGCGAGGTAGCGCAGCTCAAGCGAGGCCATCCGGCCAATCGAGTCAGGGATTGACCAGCTATACGAAAACGATTGCACCACCGAGGGTTCTATGCCCCCGTCCAATAGGTCCCGCTGGAAGAGGAGACTCTTCCTCGCTGTGGCGCCTGCGCTCGTGTCGGTCGGCACGGCGACCGTATTCAGCTCCGGCACCTCCTTCGCCGAGAGCTCCGATCTCTGCGTCTCCTGCCAGACCCTCCAGGCAGGTCTGCGCGAGTGCCAGACGATCGCGGCCATTGCCGGATGCTGATTGCACCTCGACCACCTTCAGGCAGGTTCTGCGCCGCGCGGCGGGGCAGCTGCAAAGGCAGAGCAGTACAGGGCAGCCCTGGTGCATCACGGAGACTATCCCTGCCGATATAACAACCCAAGAGCAGCCACGTGGAGGACGTATGAAGAAAACTACGATCAAGCCGGCGCTTCTCGGCGCCCTCGTCATTCTGGGGGCCATCCCGACCAGCCAGGCCAGCGACCTGCTGGAAGGCGCGAAGGCCCGCACCCTCGCGATGACCTGCGCCGGCTGTCACGGCGCCTATGGCGCGAGCGTCGGACCGGCCGCGCCATCGATCGGCGGGATGCACCCGGACTACTTCATCGAGGTGATGGAAGGCTTCAGCAGCGACGAGATCTACAGCACCGTCATGGGGCGGATCGCCAGAGGCTATACACAGGACGAGATCGAGCTGATGGCCGGCTATTTCCACGAGCTGCCGTTCATCCCGGCAGAGCAGGAGCTCAACGCCGAGCTCGTCGACACGGGCCAGCGCCTGCACGACACCTACTGCGAGAAATGCCATGGCGAAGGCGGCAAACCGCTGATCGACGAAGAGTATTACATCACCGCAGGTCAATGGATCCCGTATCTCAGGAATACCATGCAAGACTTCCGTGAAGAGCGTCGTCCGATCGAGCGAAGGATGCAGAAGAAGCTCGACCGGATGCTTGAGCGCGAAGGTGAATCGAGCTTGGAGGCCCTGTTCGCCTTCTACGCCAGCCAGCAATAACAACTCGCTTCCGGACGAGTACCAAAGGGGACGAGCATGTTCAATTCGGTCAATTCAGCGCGCCAACCCATCTCCTGCCGGCTCACATTGTTGCTGGTCAGGCTTGCCACCCTCTCAATGTGCCTTCAAGGTGTTGCTGCCGAGGAGCAAGGCCTCGAGCTCCAGGGCCAGCTCGAGGAGGCCCAGGCGAAGCTGCAGGCACTGCAACACAGCTATGACGAGTCGCGCTCAGCGCACGCGGAGTGCCGCCGGGAGCTCAACATCGCCAGTGGACGCATCGAAGGCCTCAAGGTGGTGCTCGATGGTCTCCAAGGAAACACGTCGGGCTCGCGTGCCAGGACCGCCGATCGGACCATGAACGCCTGGGACCTCGTCGACCGCTTGCTTGCGTTGAGCGCCGAGAGGACCGAACAAGGGATTCGGCTCAGTCTGCCCCAACAGGAGCTGGTGTTCCGATCTGGCACCGCCGAACTGCCGCCCGGAGAGATGCCCAGTCTCGACCAGATCGCTGCCTTGCTCGTCGAGCATTCGGAGCTGACCGGGCTGGTCGAGGGCCACACCGATAGCGCGGGACCGGACGCCACCAACATGGCCCTCTCTGGGGAGCGGGCCGAAGCGGTGCGCCAAGCCCTCATCGACCGCGGGGTAGGGCCAGAGCGATTGGCGGCGGAGGGAATTGGCGAAGCCCGCCCGATCGCGACGAACGCAACCAGCGCGGGACGCCGTCAGAACCGCCGCGTCGAGATCTATCTAGTCGTCCCGTAACGTCCGAGCGCCGCTCGATGCGATCTAACCGGGCGGAGAGTCGGTCATAGCCTGCTTGCTGCTCCGCTGTCCTCAGCGACCTGAAGCGTCGAGTGCCGGCTCATGATCCTCGCGGGGACGCCCCGCGGTGCAGGGGCTCGCCTGGCGCTTACGACCGTATCGCGGCCGCGGCTCGCCGCGGCCGCCACGCAATCCAGCGACAACGGCGGCCAGACAGGCAGGGGATCGGCGAACCCTACCCGCTGCGGCGCAGCGCCGCGGCAACGCTGATCAGGATCCCAACGAACGCGACAACGAACGAGGCCAGCGCCAGCAGGATCCCGGGCTCGATCGCCCGAGCCACCTGAGCGAGCAGTAATCCGAGTCCAACCATGGAGATGAGGATGCCGGCGGCGCTCAGGTGCACGGGCGCCCTCCCCCGCCGCACTGGCACAGAGGGTCATTCATGCAGCCAACACGCCGAGAGGTGCCCGCGATGGGGCTCGAACATCGGTGGCTCATCGACCTCGCAGTGCCCGGCAATCGCATGCGGACAACGCGGATGGAAGCGGCACCCGGGCGGCGGCTTGACGAGGCTCGGCGGCTCGCCGAGCGGGATCTCGCGCTGCCGACTCGCATTGGCGGCATCTGGATCGGCGCTGGCCGCGAGAAGGGCCTGCGTATAGGGGTGCTGCGGATCGTCGAGCAGCGCCTCGGCCTCGGCCTGCTCGACAATACGGCCTGCATACATGACAAACAGCCGCTCGGCAAAGTGCCGGACGGTGGCCAGGTCATGCGTGATGAAGGCGAGCGTCAGCTGATGCTCGCGCTGGATCTGCCGCAGCAGCGTCAGGATCTCGACCCGCACCGACGCATCCAGCATCGACACCGGCTCGTCGGCGATGATCAGATGCGGGGCCAGGATCAGGGCCCGGGCGATGACGACCCGCTGCTGCTGGCCACCGCTCAGCATGTGTGGGAACTTGTGCAGGATCTCTTCCGGTGGCAACAGGCGCACCTCTTCGAGCACCCGATGGATGCGGCGCTCCTGCTCGGCTCGATCTGTCACGCCGTGAACGATCAGCGGCTCGGATAACAGCCGGCGCACATTCATGAACGGCGGCAAGGCGCCGTAGGGGTCCTGCTGCACATAGCCAACCCGAGCGCGGTAATCCTTCAAGGCGGCACGATCCAATCGCCCCATCTCCTGCCCTTCGAAGATCACCTCGCCGCCCGTCGGCCGATGCAGACCGAGCAAGGTGCGAGCGAGCGAGCTCTTGCCACAGCCGCTCTCGCCGACAAAGGCGACCGCCTCGCCGCGGGCCAGATCGAAGGTGACGCCATCGACAGCGCGCACCGAGCCGACCTTCAGGAAGCCCCACTGGCGGAGCTCGAACCAGGTGTGCAGATCGCGAACAGCGAGTATCGGCTCGGCCTGCGTGGTCCCGCCTTCTGCCGGGCTCATGCCCTGTCTCCCTCGGCGAACAGCCAGCAGCGAACGCGGCGCCGATCCGACACGGACAAGGCCTCGGGCAGCTCGGTGCAGCGAGCGAAGCGCTGTGGACAGCGTGCGGCGAAGCGGCAGCCAGCGGGCGGCGACAAGAGGCTCGGCGGCTGGCCAGGGATATGTACCGGTCGCTCTATCTGGTGCAGACGCGGCACGCTGGCCATGAGCAGCTTGGCGTACGGGTGCGCCGGCTCATTGAAGAACTCGCTGGCGGCACTGACCTCGACCAGCTGACCGGCATACATCAGCGCCACCCGATCGGCCAGCTCGCTGGAGGTCGCCACATCGTGTGTGATCAGCAGGAAGCTGGTGCCAAGCTCCGCCTTGATGCGCTTGAGCAGGTTCATGATGCTGGCCTGGGTCAGCACGTCCAGCGCGGATGTCGGCTCATCCAGGATCACGAGCTCCGGCTCGGTGACCAAGGCCATCGCTAGGACCACGCGCTGTCGCATCCCGCCCGACAGCTCGAACGGATAACGCTGCAGGAAGTCCGGCGAGACCCCGACGAGATTGAAGGTCTCGGCGGCCCGCTCCATGGCCTGTGGCCGCGACCAGCCGCGGTGCACCCGCAGCGGCTCGGCCACCTGCTCGCCGACCCGTACCACAGGGTTCAGCGCGTTCATCGAGGCCTGCATCACGAGCGCGATCCGCACCCAGCGAACCTCCGCTCGGAAGCGTTCCTCTGGCTGCGCCAGGACGTCCTCGCCGTTCAGACGCACCTGGCCGGTCAGGGCCTCGGCATTACGCGGCAGGACCCGCAGCAAGGCCTTCGCCAGCGAGCTCTTGCCGCACCCGGACTCACCGAGCACGACCAGCGCCTCGTGGCGCTGGAGATCGAATCCGACCCCATCGACGGCCCGCACCGGGCCGCGGCTCGTACGGTAGGTGAGGCACAGGTCGGCGACCTCGAGGAGCGGAACGGCATCCATCACAAGCTCCGCAGCCGCGGATTGAAGATGCGGTCCAGCGCAAAGCCGAGCATGGCGAATCCCAAGCCAGTCAGCATCAGCAGGACCGCCGGGGCCATCACCCAGTAGTAGTAGCCGTTGTAGAGGGCGCTCTGGGCCTGGGCATCGTTGAGCACCTTGCCCCAGGTCGGCAACAGCGGGTCGCCCAGGCCGAGCAGGGCCAGCGAGGCCTCGAGGAAGACAAAGGACGGGATCAATGTGACGAAGGTCGGGATCAGCACCGGCAGGATGCGCGGGATCATGTAGCGCAGGATGATCCGGGCATGACCAGCCCCATAGGCGCGGGCCGCCTCGATGTAAGGGGCCTCGCGGATCGGCAGCAGCATGGCCCGATACATCTTGATGCCGGCACTGAAGATCCCGAGCGCGATCACCACGCCGAGCATGACCCAGATGCTGGTCGAGTAGAGGGTGCCGACCATCACTAGGATCGGCAGCAGCGGCAGGATCATGTTGACCTCGGTGAGGCGCTGGATCAGCGCGTCGAGCCAACCACCGAGCCACACGCCGGTCGCGGCGATCACCAGCGTCGTCGCCGTCGAGCCGACGGCCGCCAGCAGCCCAAAGGCCAGCGCGACGGGCGTGCCCCACATCAAGGCCACCATCAGGTCGCGACGACGATGATCAGTCCCGGCGAGCCCGTGAGCCCGCCCATAGAGCACCAGGTCCGCGGTCAGGCCGGCACCCGGCGCGTCGCCAACCTCGAATAGGATCGCGTCCAACGCGAGCCGGTAGCGGCCCTGCTGTGCCTCGGCCGGCGCCGCCGGATTGCCCGGCTGGGCCAGCAGGCCGACATGAGGCACCCGACCGAGCCGCTGCTCCAGGCTCCAATCCTGCGAGAGCGAGATCCGCTCCGACCCACTGGTGCGGTAGCCGCCGAGCGGGATGGCGCGGCCATCCGGAGTGTGCCACACCAGGCGCACGAAAGACTCGCGCCCGCCCGATGGCGCCTCGACGAACAGGTTGATCTCGCTCGGGAAGCCGGCATGGGGCCAGTCGAACGTCAGTGGGATCTCCAGCCGCCGCACAGGGCCGATCTCCTCGCTGAGCAGCGCCGCCTGAGCGCTGCGGATCACCTGCGTCGACGGCAAGTCCTCGCCGGTGAGCCAAGCAGTCCAGGCCGGACGTGCATTCACCGGAGACATCTGCCAGGCCTCGCCACCGCGCCACAGGTCGAGTGCCCGCGGATAGGGGATCGCAATCACCGTATAGAGCGACAGCAAGACGAGGAACAGAATCAGACCGAGACCGGCGACCGCTGACGGGTAGCGCCGCAATCCCTCCAGAGCGTCGCGCCAGGCACTCATCGCATCCCCCCACCGAGGCGCACGCGGGGGTCGAGGATCGCATAGAGGATGTCGAGCAGGAGCACCGTCAGGGCCAACAGATACGCAAAGATCACCACCGAGCCGATGATGACCGGCGTGTCACGATAGCCGATCGCCTGGAACAGCAGGCTGCCCAGGCCGGGCCAATTGAAGACCTTCTCAAGGATGATCGCCCCGCTCCAGAGGCCGATCAGCATCAGCGCGAAGCTCGTGACGATCGGCGAGAGCGTCGGGCGCAAGACGTAACGCCGCTCGATGACCCGCGACGGGAGGCCCTTGGCCCGTGCCATCTCGACGTAATCCTCGCTGGAATGGATCAGAAAGAAGGTCCGCCAAGAGTAGATCGCCATGAAGATCGAGGACAGAAACATCGCAGTGACGGGCAGAACCATGTGGCGCAGCAGGCTGGCGGCATAGGCCCAGCTGCCCTCCGGGGGTGGGACGCGTACCATGCCGCCGGCGGGCAGGATCGGCAGCACAAAAGCAAACACCAGGATCAGAAAGATGCCGTAGAACCACCCAGGCGCAGCCGATGTCGGCGCGAGCGCGATGACCGTCCGATCGAGCGCGCTCCCGTACCGACGCGACAAGGACAGCGCGATCCACACCGAGCTGAAGAAGACCAACAGATTGGCCGTCCCGAAGAGCAGCAGGGTCGCCGGCAGACGCTCGGCGATGATCCGGCGGACCTCGCGGGCGCCGGCATCGCTGTGCATGTGCTCGGCCCGCCCCAGATCGAGCCGCATGGCGCGATCGAGATAATCGAGGCTGCGCCACAGAAAGGGCTCATCGAGCCGCAGCCGCTCGACCTCGAGCGCGACGCGACGCTCGATCAGCGCATTGCGCTCGGCGCTCGCCATGTCCAGGAAGGCCGGGTCGGCGCGGACCTGCTCGGCGATCGTCGAGCGGATCTGCACCAACCTGAGCTCATCGACCCGCCCGCCCATGTTGGCGAAGAAGATTGTCAGATAGACGCCGACCAACACCGTCACGAACAGCGCCAGCAGGCGCCTGGCGAGAAACAGCGCCAGACGCTGCAGGTCGCGTAACGGCAGGCCCGCGCGCAGTCCGATCCCGACAGGCGCGCTCACCGCCGCTCCTCGTCTAGGGCTGCGGTCGACCTGATCGCCGCCGATGGCACCGTCGCAAAGACATGCGTCGCGAACGCCGGCAAGGCCACCTGCGTCGAGGTGACGGCCACCTCGAGGCTATTGGCCCCGATGCCCAATGCGGAGATCTGCTCCGGCCCCAGGGTGATCCGCCAAAGCCCCGGCTCGACCCACACGGCCTCGCCCTTCTCCTTGAGCTCCCCCTTACCATCGAACAGCAAGAAACTGGCCGCTTGGATCGCGTCTACCGGATAGGGCTCGCCGGCGAAGGTGATGCCGAGCCCGATCTCGACGCCAGCCTGCTGCTCGACCACCAAGGGGCCATCCAGCAAAAGCTCCGGGATCTGGGGCTCCGAGAAACGGAGCCACTTGTCGGCCGGGTCGCGGAAGTCCGCGAAACGGCGCAGGACGACGGTCCGCTCGATCGGATGCACGGAATGCAGGTAGAAGGGCCCATCGCCGACCCAGAAATGGCCGCGCTCGGCATGCCAGGCGGCCAATGCTTGATAGCGCACTGCGGCGTCCTCCTCGCCGATGAAGCCCCGCAACGTCCGCTCATAGGGCACGAAGCCCCGTTCCTGTGCGGCCGTCAGGTGGCGCTCCAGTACCGCCAGGCTCGGGCCGGCGACCAGGCTCATCCAGTCGACCTGCTTGCGGTCCGCCTTGTCGGAAGAAAAGGCGAGCTCTCCGGAACGCTCGGCGCGGACACCCAACGCCAGCGTGTGCCAAGGGGACGCCGACGGGGTGCGCGCCGAGACGATCGACTCGGCATCGGGGTAGATCTGATCGCTGTAGACATCGATGATCAGGGGCGCCTGCGAGATGATGTGCCAGCCCCGAAAGTGGCCTTTGAAGACATCGAAGGTCGGCACATAGCTGATGTCGTAGAGCGGGCTGTCAGGATTCGCGCGATCGAAGGTCAGGATCCATGGCAGGATGACATCGGCGAGCGACAGGGCGGAGCCGTCGTGCCAACGCCGCTCGAGATAGGTCCGATTGAAATGCACGCGGGTGCGCGTGCGCGCCTGCAGACCCTCCGGATGGCGCTCGCCGACGGTCTCGAAGCGCCCGAGCTCGCGATCCCAACCGATCCAGGCCGCAGCCGGGACCTCGATCTCGTCGGCGGTCGTCAGTGTCAGCCAATCGAGTGTGCGGCTGACCGGGACGCCGGTCTGGACGGTCACCTCGGCGCGCTGGATGCGTTGCGGCCAGAAGAGTCCCGTGTACGGATCGGGGAGCAACGGCGGGTCATCCAGCGCCCGCACGATGAGCTGATCGTAGAGCCAGTTGCTGCCCGCCACCGGGTTCCACGGCTCGGTGAGCAGATTCGGCGTGCCGAAACGGACCTGCCCGCCCAGGCGACCACTGAATCGCAGCGTATAGGGCCAGAGCCAGGAGCCGGCGACGCCGCCGGCCAGGTCCGTCGCCAGCTCGAGGCTCCGCGCCCGCGGTGCGATGTTGAGCTGGTCGACGAGCCACACCCGAACCGAGTCCTGCATCGCCAGCTCGATCCCGCGGACCATCAGCGCCTCGCGCTCGGCCCAGCTCGCGTAGTCTCGCCGCTCGAGACGCTCGGCGATCCGATCCAGCTCGGGCTCGGGCTCATAGGCCTGCCACAAGGGCTCTGGACGCCCCCGAGGCGTGTAATAGTAGCTCAGATTGCCTGCCTCATCGCGGTTGACGATCGTGGCCACCCAGCCGCCCGTGTAGAGGTGCCACTCGCCGGCCTTCGGGTCCCCGGCGATCCAGATGCGCGAGGCCTCCTCGGCGGTGCGGTAGAGCCGATCCACGGCAAAACCCTGATCCTCGAGCAGATTGGCCAGATAGTCCCCGACCTGCTGGCGCGTGTCCTCGGTCCGGATCAACAGGCGCAACCGCACTGGCTGACCATCGAAGACCCATCGGCCGTTGTCGCGGCGCGCCCCCATGCCCTCCATCTCGCGCTCGATCACCGCCGCGGCAGCGGCTGGATCGTGGCCGTAGCGCCGCTCCAACGCGCGTGCATTGTCGGCGAGGCGCGCATAGTCGACGAAGGCCGTGCTCAACGGCAGGATCCTTGGCGCAGCGAGTCCGCCGTAGAGCTCGGTGGCGATATAGCGCCGGTCGATCAGCCAATTCAGGGCCTCGCGGAGCGCGGGCGAATGGAACGGGTTCAGATCGCCATCCGCGAAACGCGGTCCAACCGGGTTGACCGTCAGCTCGACCGATGAGCCGTAGGCCCGGTCATAGGCCGCGCTCGCGGTATCGCGCAGGCGCCGGAACACGGTGGTGTTGGTGACGCCCTGACCGAAGACGTGTAGATCACCATTCTCGATCAGGCCGGTGATCTTGCCAGGATCGGCCTCCTGCGTGAAGACGACCTCATCCACCAGCGCGCCGCGACGCGACGCAAGCTCGGCCGAGGTGGCCGACGAGCCCCGCTCGGCCAATTCAGGGCCATCGGCACCGCCGCTCAGCAGCGCCAGGCCCAAGATCGCGATCACAATGAGCACGACGGACAGTCGTGCGATCTGGCTCGACATCTGGCTCCAGAGGCGTCGGCTTGGAAGATGACCCGAGAGCATCGTCGTATATGGCGCCGTGGTCAATGCCTGGCGGCCGTCGACGCGGTCGCAAAGGCCTTCTGCGAATGACATCGCCGTCCTCAATGGTCCGCGCAGCGGACCCTACGGCTCCTCGACCCCGAAGGAAGGGGCTTGGCAGCGCACTCAGGGGCTCAATAATCAATAATAGGGGGAGATCCAGATGCATACAGACCCCCCGCGCGATGGAGAGACCCCTAGAGCTCGTCACCACGCTTGCGCCGGCCGGTGATCAGCCGGAGGCGATTCGCCGCCTGGTCGACGGCCTGAACGATGGCGAGGCGGCGATGACGCTCCTTGGCGTGACCGGCTCCGGCAAGACCTTCACGATCGCCAACGTCATCAGCCAGATCCAGCGCCCCGCCCTGATCCTGGCGCCCAACAAGACGCTGGCGGCACAGCTGTACGGCGAGATGCGCGAGCTCTTCCCGCACAACGCGGTCGAGTACTTCGTCTCCTATTACGACTACTACCAGCCCGAGGCCTACGTGCCGTCGACGGATACCTACATCGAGAAGGACGCCTCGATCAACGAGCACATCGAGCAGATGCGACTGTCGGCGACCAAGGCGCTGCTCGAGCGCCCGGATGTCATCATCGTCGCGACCGTCTCGTCGATCTACGGCCTCGGCGATCCCGACGCCTACCTGAAGATGGTGCTGCACCTCTCGCGCGGCGACATCATCGATCAGCGCGCCATGCTGCGCCGCCTCGCCGATCTCCAGTACAGGCGCAACGAGGTCGAGCTGCACCGCGGCACCTATCGCGTGCGGGGCGACGTCATCGACATCTACCCGGCGGAATCCGACGATGAGGCGCTGCGGGTCGAGCTGTTCGACGATGAGGTCGATACGCTGTCGCTGTTCGATCCGCTGACCGGCGAGGTCAAACGGCGCGTGCCGCGCTATACCGTCTTTCCGAAGACCCACTATGCAACGCCGCGTGAGACGATCTTGGCGGCCATCGAGCAGATCAAGGTCGAGCTGAAAGATCGCCTCAACTGGCTGCGTAGCCATGACAAGCTCGTCGAGGCGCAGCGCCTCGAGCAGCGCACGCTCTTCGACCTGGAGATGATGCTCGAGGTCGGCTATTGCTCGGGGATCGAGAACTACAGCCGCTATCTCTCCGGTCGCGGCCCCGGCGAGCCGCCGCCTACCCTCTACGACTATCTTCCGGCGAACGCGATCGTCGTGATCGACGAGAGCCACGTCACCGTGCCGCAGCTGGGCGGCATGTACCGCGGTGACCGTTCGCGCAAAGAGAACCTCGTCAACTACGGGTTCCGGCTCCCTTCGGCGTTGGACAACCGGCCGCTGCGCTTCGATGAGTTTCAGGCCCGGCAGCCCCAGACCATCTATGTCTCCGCCACGCCGCGGCAGTTCGAGATCGAGCACTCGGGGGCCGTCATCGAGCAGGTCGTACGGCCGACCGGGCTCGTCGACCCCGAGATCGAGGTGAGACCCGTGGTGACGCAGGTCGACGATCTGCTCTCGGAGATCCAGCTGCGCGTCGCCGTCAATGAGCGCGTGCTGGTCACGACGCTGACCAAGCGCATGGCCGAGGACCTGACCGACTACCTGGGTGAGCACGGTGTGCGCGTGCGCTACCTGCACTCGGATATCGACACCGTTGAGCGCGTCGAGATCGTGCGCGACCTCCGCCTCGGCGAGTTCGACGTCCTGGTCGGCATCAATCTGCTGCGCGAGGGACTCGATATGCCAGAGGTGTCGCTGGTCGCCATTCTCGACGCCGATAAGGAGGGCTTTCTGCGCTCGGAGGGCTCGCTGATCCAGACCATCGGGCGCGCCGCACGGAACGCCAACGGCAAGACGATCCTCTACGCCGACACCATCACCGGCTCGATGCGCCGCGCGATCGACGAGACCGAGCGCCGCCGCGCCAAGCAGACCGCCCACAACGCCGCCCACGGCATCACACCGCAGACCATCCGCAAGGCCGTCGCCGACATCATGGAGGGCGCCATACCCGGCGCCCCCAGATCGGCCCGCGCCTACGCCAAGGTCGCCGAGGAGGTCATCGAGTACGCGAGCCTCACGCCGCAACAAATGGCCAAGAAGATCAAGTCGCTCGAGAAGGCGATGTATCGCCACGCCAAGGACCTCGAGTTCGAGCAGGCCGCGGCCATCCGCGACAAGCTCAAGGAGCTGCAGGGGAAAGGCTTGGCCGCATAGGGCCAATGCTGTCTCTGATAGGCCGGGAGGCATTACCATGAAATTCGCGGAGCACGTTCGCCCCCTCGCCCTCTGGGAGAGG
>CAZOWL010000082.1:0-19694 GCA_964583605.1 uncultured Chromatiaceae bacterium
GGTGGGTCAAAATTGTTGGCCAGTAGTGGGTCAGTTTAAGTGGCCATTAACACCGCTCTCCGCACGACCCCGCTCTCCGCACGACCCCGCTCTCCGCACAGTCCCAGACGCTGCGTGATCGTCGGCCTGGCCGAGCCTCGACACCCAGCGATCCGGGTGTCAACATCCGTGACCTCCGCATCGCCGAGCCTTGGAATCGGCCGCTGGCGCCTGAGGCTGAACTGTTGAGACCTGGCTCCTCATTCCGATGACTCTCGCCATACCTTCCGATCACGCCCCTCAACGTGCAATGCGCCATCTGAACCCGCCTGCTTAGGTCGCGGGCCCGGATGGCGGCGTGTGAAAACGCAGCCGCATGCGGTACTTAGCTCGCAATGCACCGTTCAAGACTTGACCCTGTACACAGACCTGACCGGTACCGTTTGTGTGCACCGCTTGCCGGCTGCGCAAGAGGGGACCTGAACGCGTCTGCCTGGATTGACTGCCACTGCTGTTGTGGCTATTCTGCCTAGAATTCTAGTCGACCAAAATTTATGAGTCAGCATGAAGACGCTTTCGTTGTCTGAGGCCAAGATGAAACTGAGCGCCCTCGTCGATGATGTCTGCGGTACCGACGAGGAGGTGGTGATCACTAAGAACGGCATCCCGGCGGCCGTCTTGGTCAGCCCGGACGAGTTCGAGAGCTGGCGCGAGACGGTCGCAATCCGTTTTGACCCGGAGAGCATGGACGAGATCAGGTCCGGACTCGCTGCGCTCAGCGAGGGCCGGACGGCCCTCTACACCCTAGAAGAGCTGTTCGAAGACTAAGCTGGTGAGCGAAGAGGCAGCACTGCATCGGCTTCGAATCCCTACCGACGTGGCGCGCCTCATTCGCAGCATGCACCCCTCGATTAAGAAAAAGGTGCGTTCGGCGTTACAGACCATCGTCAACGCCCCGACCTGCGGCAAGCAACTCAAAGAGGAGCTCGCCGGTCTCCGCAGCTTCCGCGTTGGGCGGTATCGAATCGTTTACCGAATCGGAGAAGACCGCACAATCGAGCTTGTGTCCGTCGGTCCGCGTCGCTCCATCTATGAAGAGACCTACCGCAAGCTCCGGCGCGGCGGGGACTGAGCAAGCCTGACTTGATCCGAGTTGGTCTAGGCAAGCCGCGGCCGATGACCCTCCGTCGCGCTGCGCATGCCGGTCGAATTCGTTGCCTCCCTTCCAAGAAATTGCCCCGCAGCAGGGCTTCTCCGGCCATAAGGCCCGTCTCAAGAGGCACTCGAGCGAAGGCCTGCGTAGTGACGCGGCCCAGTCAGCCCGTCAAGATCCTGACACTCAGCGAGCGCGATCGGGCTATGCATACTCCTCGACAAGCGACTGGCCCTATCGCTCAGGACCCTGGCTCTTATCGTCCTGTGTCCTCGACCGGCTCCCCTCATCGAGGTCGTCATCGCTCTACGGACCAGGTCGCCGCCGACTGACTGGCCGGCTGGCTCGACAGGCCCGATGTTGCGGGTTGGCTTGATTGGCACCCCGGTCCAACTAAACTACCTAACCGCGAAAGACCGATAGGCTCGCACGTCTGCGCGGACTACACTGTTTGCGCTCCTGGATGTTCGAGATCCCCGAGTCCCAAACCTCGCTGTGCCGTCCAGGGAGCGCCCGGCCTACTCAAACCTGTCCACACGTCCCCCACACCCAGCCGCGGGGAGATGGTACCAAATCGTGACCGCGCCCCCTCGGGACCGACGGCGTATCGCTGACCCGTTCCACATCCTCGACTGGAGGATGGCGCTGTTCGACACCCCACGACGCATTGCCCGGATGGGCAACGGGCGACTTCGCCGCGCGCGGCGCCCGATTGTGGCGCCTCGGCAAACTCGGGTCGGGTCCCGCCATCGTCTGGTCCTCCGATGACTCTCGCCACACTTTCCGACCACGCCCCTCAACGCGCAATGCACCATCTGCCCCGCCTGCTGAGGTCGCGGGCCCCGATGCCGGCGTGTGAAAACGCAGCCGCAAGCCGTCCTTGGCTCGCAATGCACGGTTCAAGACCCCGTCCTCGCGTCCTCGCGGGGCCTTACACGTTGACATGTCGCAAAGAAAAACCCCATGGCCCCGAGCCTTTGGGCACGGTCCCGAGCGTAGAGGCCGCTTCGAGTGCGCAATGTGAGACGCGAGCCCGTCGCCCCCGAGTGTGCAATGTGAGACGCGACCCCATCGCCCCGCGAGTGTGCAATGTGAGACGCGACCCCATCGCCCCGACCCCGTCTGCGCTACGCTCGGGCTCTCGTCACCGACGCGTGGCGGCTCCCTACCTGCCTTCGCAAGGATGCGATCGAACCCCGGGAGGTCCGCTCGTGCTGAGCGCTCGCGGAAGTAGGCCGCTGTGCGCAGCACCGCGGCCTTTTCTGCGATGGCAACGTCGAAGAATTGATCGATGCTTGTGCCGTCCTCGGCCGCTGACCGCTTAGCCTCGTCCAGCAGCGATGTTTGCACCTGAAGATCGTAGTGGCGTGTCGTCGTCATGTAAGCCTCCGAAAAGGTGTCGACCAGGCTCACTCACGTCGCCACAACACATGGGGCTCCACGGGTTCAACTACACCGTTCCTTAGGCCATACGCCGCTTCCCGGCCGCCTTCTTGGGCCCGGTCTCCAGGCGTCTAGCCACTCATCCGGATGGTCTCGGGGGCCCAGGGCTGCAGGACCCAGTCGCGCGGGCGACCGCTCGCTCGCGTCCAAGTCGTTCACATGTTGCCGGATGGCCTCAACCCAGGCCCTCGTGGTACTCGGCACTCTTGTCACCGGGGCGCTGTAGACGCGATACGGCCCGATATTGGTACAGGCCACCGGCCAGCCGAGGCTCCCGTGCTCGAGCAGCCGCAGTTGCACTTTGCCTCGATGAAACGGTTGATTTCCAGGGACGCGACCACCGAAAAGGGAGGCTATCGGCCCAGGCGGGTGCGAACCGAGCCCTCTTCACTCGGAACGACGCCAAGTGTCTCATTGGCCGCGTCGACGCAATCCTGCCACTGAACAGGCATCCAGGCAGCAACTTCCTCCGATAGGCGATCTTCCAGCACCGAGGAATCAGGGCTGAGCCCGGACACGACCGTTAAACCGCTGGGATAACAAGGTATAGTGAACAGATTCAAATCTGGCCTCAGCTTGCGCAGAATCGGGATCGCTTTCCAAGTGTCACCGAGCCAGAAGACTGTTGTCCGCGCACGGGTCGCCGTTTCAGCTATCACGGGCAGCGTATCGTGGAGGACGGCGACGGTGCCACCGTGCGCGTTACGCTCTACATTCGCGAAATCGCGTAACGCCTGGTCGAAATTGTGCAGACCGTCAATGAATGCGAAATCGATCCTTTTCCCGCCGAAGAGGGCGGGCACGTCGCGGCGAGCGAAGAAATTATCACTTGTCTCGGCGAAGACTCGCGCCCAAGCCCGGATCGGGTACGAAAGCATGGGCTTTGGATCGACCCCGATGCAATAGGTCGGGGGCTTCGCCAGGGTCAGGGAACAGCCCGACGCAACACCGATCTCCATGTAGGTCTTGGGCTCGAGCCAATTGTGCAAAAGAGCGAGCCAAGTCCGATAGTCCGGTCCTGACAGGCTTGCGCGCACTTTGGCCACATGGGCCTCGTAGTCCAGCTTCTGTTTGAGCTGGGTAATTGGTTCGTTATCGGAAAAGCGGGCGGAAAGCATTGCCAGGGCGTGGCGCGCATCTTCCTTGCGTCCTGCCTGCAACCAGTCATTGATAATGGCCTCGGCCTCCTGCAGAGTCCAGGCGGCCGGGCCCCTTTCCGTGGGCATAAAGTTCGCAGCGAAGCTCATTGGCTCGATCTCTCGCATCGGTGCTCAGAAAAACTGGATCGAAACGGCAATCTCTCCGGCGGCAAGCCGAAGAATGGGTGCCGTCACCCAATAGGACAGATCCGACATCAATAGGCTGCAACCAGCCCGGGACTGCATAATCTGGCAACTTGCCGATCCAGCTTGTCGTCCGTCAAGGCATCACCGAAAAGTGCATCAAACCAGTCATCGAGGTAGTCCTCTAGGATCCAATGCTTCAATACCCAGTCCCGCAGCCGATCGCCCGCCTGCTCGCTCGCATCAAGATCGTAGACATGCGCGCGAATCGCTTCTATCCAGGCCTCCGGCCTATTCGGAACCCGCGTCACCGGGGCATCGTAGGCACGATAGGGCTCGATATCGGTGCAGACCACCGGCCACCCGAATACGCCGTACTCCAGGAGGCGCAGATTGGTCTTCGCCTCGTTGAACCGGTGGACCTCTAACGGCGCAACGGCCACGTCGAGGTTTAGGCTGGCTAGTTCCCGCGGATAGGCGTCGAAGCTTACTCCTGCGCGGAATTCCGTGACATAGGGACGCAGATCCTGAGGACACATCCCGAAAAAGACCCACTCGACCTCGTTGGCCGTCGCCTCGAGCACATCCCGCAACAACGCCAGGTCACCGTGGTGCTGCTGCGCACCCGCCCATCCGACACGGGGCTTGCGGCCAGCTCGGCGAGCCGACGACAGATCGGCCCAACGCCATCGCTCCAAGCGGTTCGGCACGACGACAATATCGTCGACCATGCCACCAAAGGCCTCCTTCAGGGGGGGGGTACTCACGATCGCCCGTTCACAAGAGCCAAGCGCTCGCCGCAAACGATCCTCGCGGTCATGGGTCACCAAGTGTCGCTTGGGGCTGCTTGCCGGGACCTCCGTGTGAAGGTCGTCGAGATCGATGACACAGCGCAGCCCTGGGAGGAATTGGCGATACGCCTCCAGGGCCTGGAGATGGCGGTCGGAGAAGCATGCCTTGATCAGCAACACGTCTGGCGCAATACGCGCGAGCTCGACGATTTCCGGGGGCCGTCCGCCACTGGTTTCTGACACCGCACCGAGTTGGATCTTCTCGGCCCCCCGCATCGCCCGCCCCGGCCCAAGGACGCGGTATTCTCGACTGCCCCCCTTGCAGCAGGTCAGGGTCAGGAGCCGTGGTCGATCGTAGTAGTCCGGGTTCCAGCCCGCAATGATCTCCGTCTCCACCCGCCCGTCGGAATACCGCAGGGCCAGGTTACGGTTGTAAGCAGGATCCCGCGCGAGCTGCGGCAGCCATCTATCGAGCATAGCCGAAGCCTCCAACGGATCCCCGTCAGAATCCCGGCCCGGCTCGTCCCGTTGCGAACTGGGTGCAGCTTGACGCACGAGAGTTGCGTAGGGTGTCCAAACGACACTGTAACCGCGCTCCCGGATTTTCAGGCAGAAGTCAACATCCCAGTACTGGGCCCCGAACCGCTTCTCATCGAGGCCGCCAGCTTCCTCGAACACGGACCGGCGCGTGAGCAAACACGCCCCCGTGACCGCCGAGTAGTTCTGAGCCAACTGGGCTCGACCCAAGTAGCCAGGTTCATCCATCCGCAGACCGGCATAGGGGTGCCCCGCGATACCTTGCAGCCCGAGCACGACCCCGGCGTGTTGGATGCGTTGGTCCGGAAAGACCAGGCGGGGCCCAACCGCTCCGACCTCTCGGCGCTGAGCATGCGACATCATCCTCTCAAGCCAGCGCTCCTGAACGATCTGCGTGTCATTACTCAACAACAGAATGTAGTCGCCCCTCGCCTCATGGACGGCCAGATTACAGATCGCAGCGAGACAAGACTGATCCGTGTAGCGCAACACGCGCGCCTTTTCGTGCGCAACGTGCAGCGATTCCAAGAAATCCAAGGTCTTTGGATCACTGCTGTTGTCATCGATTACCAGGACCTCGTAGTTCGGATAGGACGTCTTCGCGAGAAGGCTCCTAATACAATCGCTGATCAGATCGTACTGATCTCTTGTGCGGATGATGATCGACACCAATGGCTGCTCGGTGTGCCTGTACTCTATCATCCAACTGCCAGGCAGAAGCGCTTCGGCACGGACTTCGGCCGCGATACCGAGGCGCTCAAGGTGCTCTGCGACCACGCGCCGCCCATTCTGGATCACGGGATCCGATTGATAGTAAATCTCGTTTTGGTCGTGCAGATAGTAGAGGATCTCCGGGATATGCCCGATTGCATCTTCGCCGTGACGCTCGATGATCCGAAGCAGCGCGTCATAGACCTCGGCCCCAGGCATCGAGCGCAATTCGTGAATCGATGCGAGCGCGTCGCGATGAAGGAAGCAGGCGGCGCCTACGTATGGCATTGACCGCAGGAGCTCGACATTGAGGTCAGACTTGAATCGCGGCGCGTGGTGCGCGCCGGAGTCATCGATGCGAGCGTCGTCCGTGTAGATGGCCTTCCACAACGGCCGATCGTTCGCGTAGTTTCCCAGTACGACGAGCGCATGCGGCGCCAATCGGTCACCGGGATCCATAAGGAGCACCCAATCCGCCGCAGTTTCCCGGATCGTATTGCTGGCGACCACCCCGTAATCTTGGTCCGCGCCTAGGGTGATCCACTCGATCTGCCCCCCCTCCAGGCCGGCCTCCAACGGACAGGGCATTTGCGCAATGACGCTCACCCCCCAGCCCTTGTATAGTTGCCTGTTGAGTGATTCCAGGGTGCCGATCAACAGCCCCTCTTGGCCGCGGCTGGCGAGGACCAGAATGTGTATCGATGGGTTGTGTCGCCACCGCAGGACCATGCGCTCGGCGAGCAGTGCGGCGTCGCTCTCGGTCAGGTCCCAGCTTGGCATTGGCTGGCCCCGTTCTTCGTTACTATGCCCCTGCGGAGCGCGAGCGCTCACGCCCGTTCGTCCCTTGGTCAACGACAGGCCAGGCCTCACCGCCAGCTGTGTTCCGGCAGCCCAAACGCTCGGGAGCTCCGCTAGTGCATTGCGAAGGGAATTCACGAAACTCGGGTCTTCCTCCCCGCCGCAACTCAAGCTACGGAGATAGCCCTCTAGCGTCTTGAGCGCGTCACCTAGCACCGCATGCGCCGCCACCTCACGGCAGGCCTCCCGCCTAGGACGCGCCGTGGACCCAAGTAAGCAGTCGAGGGCCGATGCCGCATCAGCCGGTTGAGTTGGGAATGCAAGTCCGACGGCCCGTTCAACGGCGTCAACAGTCGGACGCCAGTCCGACAGCGCCTGATCGTATTCCACGAAGACCCGTTGACGTCCGCGTGTCCAGAATTCCGCGTCCGTCATGCAATAGAGCCACAGCAAGAGGCCTTTTGTCGGCGAGAAAAGCTCGTCCCGGGCAAGCGAATCAGCAACCTCGTAAGGACTGCGGATCGGAATAACGAACACCGGTTCGACGCCGATCTCGTCCAATGCCGCCAGCCAAATCGGCAAGAGACGGGACAGGCCCAATTCTTCCACGCCCCAAACCGGGAAGCCCCGGTATTCGTTGACCAGACCGTCTGCGACTTGCGCAGCGACCGAAGCGATTCTCCAGTTGCCCCACCATTCGTCGGCCAGCGGACCAACGTGGTGCCACGGCAGTTCCATCAGCCGCCAGGCACGCTCATGGAGCCGGGCGAATCGACCATCCTCGCTATACGAGCCGAAGCTGTGTGGCGTTGCCAACACGGGCTTACGCCCGAACGGCACACCCATGCGACTCAAGGCCAACGCGATCGCCGCCGTTCCACCGCGTGGCGCTCCCACCACGAGCACCGCCCGGCTGCCGCTGAGCTCGGAATCGCCACTACGTTCGCCATGAAGCCTATTTATGTCAAAGATCATCGTTCTTCGCCCTCTATCCCGTTGTACGGCGCAAGTGCTGACGGATGGTTTACGAGCACCAATCACTCATCTCAGTTCACACCTGGTCAACAATCCAGGCCGGAGAAGGTCGCCATCGAATGCGTTTGCTCGGAAGGCTCGCAAGACACCGCCGGAGCCGTCCGCGCGGACAAAGGGCTCGAAGGACTAGTCTCCCCAGCTATCAGCGGTGCCTGGAACATCCCGAAGCACTTTGATCTACCGAAAGCACGATCTATACCATTCTACAAAGCTACACAGGAACATGGACTTAGAGTCCGTTTGGCCGATGCGCCTGAGTCCCTTGCGTTGGATTCTCGGCGCGCTCTACGCGGTCGATGGCGCAAGACGCCAGAGATTTGGCGCCGGAGTCCGTTGATCCGCAACGCTACGACACACGGAGCCGCTCGCTCGGCGCCGATGCCGCTTGCCTCGACTGCGGGCGAGCTTCGACCGAGGATCATTCTCGGCGGACGGCTCCGCTGTGCGGCGCCGCCCGATTCTTGGCGCCATGCGCTGGGGGGATCTTGCAGGGTGAGGCCAAGCAGATGCGATGCCGGGTCCTCCGGCACGGGCCCACGGCACGCGAGACCCGGAGAACCAAGGCGCCGGATTCTGCGCCCGCTATCGTGCGGCCGGGTGCCGGGAGATGAAGAAGAGCTTGTCCGACCCGCGCTGCACGCCGCGCAACTACTGCGCGTGCCGTAAGAGAAGCGTTAACGCAGCCCCGCCGGCAAGCGCTCGGCTAGGAAAGCTGGGCCAATTGCTGGTAGAGGAAGTTGCTCGTAGCAGTCAGCTGCCCGACGATACTGTCGAGCGCCGCGTATTGATCCCTATAGCGCTGCTCGATCATCTCCAGCCGCCGCTCCATCTGGTCCTGACGATCGAGCAGAATGTCCTGGCGGCGCTCGATACTGTCGGTGCGCGTGTCGATGAGCCCATCGGTCTCGAGCCAGCCGCCGACGAGCGCATTCATGCGATTCGAGAAACCTTCTGTCTCGTCCGCGAATAGACTCGCAACCCCGGTGAAGTCGGACTCTAGCGCATCGTTCAACCGCGTACTGTCGATGCGGAGCGTGCCATCCTTCTGGAAGGAGACGCCGATCTCGGACAGGTACTCGTAGGCCAGCCCTGAGGCCGGCGTTGCGAGCAGGTTCACCATGCGTTGATCCATGCTCAACAGGGTGCCATCTGCGGCGAGATCCCCGCGGCGCAGGTCACCAAGAGTCGAACGCACCTCGTTGAAGGCATCGGCGAACCTCTGCACGGCCTCGCCGACAGCTTCAAGGTCACGCTCGACGTCGAGCCAGTGGCTGCCCCCCGGCGCGGCCGCCTTAAGATCCAGCTCGACACCTTCCAGCACGTCGTCGATGCTGTTGACTGGACGTGTAATCCTGTAGCCATCAACCACGACCTCGGCGTCGAGCCGGCTCAGATCCCCCTCGATCTCGTTGATCGTCTCGAGGCCAAGGGCTCCCTCCGAGATCGATCCACCATATGCCAGCGACAGCGCATTGGCCGCCCCGCTCTCGCTGGCGGTCAGCACCAGTTTCTGGTGGCCGTCGTTTCCAGAGACGGTCGTGGCCATAACGCCGGGGTTGTCCGCAGCGCCGTTGATCGCATCGCGGATCTCGTTGAGTGTCTTGGCGCTGCTCAGGCCCACCTCGACGACCGCGGCGGGATCGCTACCTACCTGGATTCTCAGGAGATCTCCGACCGAGCCGCCAAAGGTCGCCTCGCTCGCCAGCTCGGCCGAGGCCAGCTTGTGCCGCTCGGCGAGCCGAACGGTCTCGATCTCGTAGGAGCCCACCGCCGCGTTGGCCGAGGCCTTGGCAGCGAGAACCTCCTCGTCCTCGGACGTTGCCCTGAGCAGTTTGAACGCCGACTGATCACCGAGCGCACCCATCGCCGACTGAAAGTCCGCCAGTGCGCTGCGAAGCTTCCCGTAAGCGCTGAGCTCGACCTCATTGGCGTTCCTCCGCTGCTCCAACAGCTGTACCGGCTGACGCTCCAGGGCCATCAGCTGGCTCACGATGGACTCGACGTCGAGGCCAGATCCAAGTCCGGTAGCTGAGATCATGACCAGTTATCCAAACGACAGGGTGGCAAACATACTTCAAATCTCGAAGTTGACGATCGAGCCTTCCTGGCCCTGGAATCTCCGCGCCAGCTCGAGGATCTCATCCGGCGGCATCTGCCGAATCAACTGCTCGGTATCCGCGTCTATGACCTTGACCACGACGCGGCCCGTGGATTCGTCCATGCTGAAGCGCAGGTCGCGGCCCGCGCGCTGCACATGCTCATCGAGCCGGTGGACCGCCTCCTTGACCGACTCGATGGTTGCCGCGGGCTCGGACGGCAAGCCGCCGACCGGCCCCCCCGGCGCTGGGCGCCGCGAAACATCTCGGGCAGCCGTCGCCTCCTCCGGCTTAACTGAGCCCTCCCGGAGCGGCGGAGCGAATGATCCGATCCCCGGGGTCACAGCATTCAAGCCCATGACTCTGCCCTCCATACAGGGATGCGGCCGCTGGCCCGAAGGGCCGCCGCGGCCTCATTGCCGAGGATCGTTACTGAAGCAGCGCCAGGACCGCCTGCGGCCGCATGTTGGCCTGCGCTAGCATCGAGACACCCGCCTGCTGAAGGATCTGCCCCCGAGTGAAATTCGCCGTCTCCGCCGCAAAATCTGCATCGATGATGCGGCCGCGGGCCGCCGAGAGATTCTCCGCCTGGCCGGTTGCGGTTTGGACGACGGCCTCAAAGCGATTCTGGACGGCGCCCCATTTCGCCCGCGTCTTAGCTACGTCTTCGATGTCCGTGTCAAGTTTCGCGATTTCGGCCGACGCGGCAGCAGCGCTCGACACATCCAACGTGCCTGTGGCAGTCAGGTCGGAAGTATCCGAAGCATTCAAGGAATCCATGTCCCCGTCTGTGTCTTCCACCGTGATCTGGTCACTGGAATCCTGACCGACTTGGAACTTGATGCCCGCGGTAACGTCGCCACCTAGCACCGCCTTACCGTTGAACTTCGTCGTCGCGACGATACGGGAGATCTCCTGGGTCAGCTGGTCGACCTCCGCCTGCAGACCGTCAAAACTCTCGGTGGTCTCATTGGACGCCTGCACCGCGATCTCGCGGATCCGCTGGAGATTGTTGCTGATCTGCCCGAGTGCGGCCTCGGCCGTTTGCGCGAGCGAGATGCCGTCCTGCGCATTGCGTGCGGCTTGATTCAGACCACGGATGTCTGCGGTCATGAGCTCGCTCGTGTAGAGACCGGACGCATCATCCTTGGCGCTGTTGATCCGCAAGCCCGAGGACAGGCGTTGCATCGCCTGGTCCATCGCGCCCTGCGTACTCATCAGGTTCCGCTGCGCGGTCAGTGATGCCATGTTGGTATTGATCGAGAGACCCATGTCAGTTCCCCTTGCATGTTTGCCCCGGCGGGCGGCGATCTCGTCCCGCGCGGATCGTTCGTGACGGTGCCAGCGGCGCGATCAGCATCCCTGGGGGCCTGAGGTTCACCGCTTCCGTCCTCTTTAGCGGCAGGTCGCTGGAGAACTTTAGTCGCGCAGACGGAGGATCCCGTTCTCCTTTCTTTTTTGGTTGTCAAATCTCGATAACCCATGGGTACCTATTGGCTCAAGCCCGACCGTCCAGCCAATCCCGCAGCCGCGCACGCAGCCGGATCATCGCCTGTCCCTGGATCTGGCAGACGCGGGATTCGCTCACACCGAGGACGGCGCCGATCTCGCGCAGATTGAGCTCTTCCTCGTAGTAGAGGGAGAGGACCAGCTTCTCGCGCTCCGGTAAACGTTCGATCGCCTCGATCAGCCCTTCGCGGAAGCCCGCCGCCTCCAGGGCAGCCAACGGATCGCCCGGGTCAACACCAAGCTCGGCCCCACCCTCGCGGGCCTCGCCCGTCTCGACGATCAGGTCCTCGGTGCTCATCAGGCGACAGGAGGCGGCATCGGCCTGGATGCGCGCGTACTCGTCGAGTCCGATGCCGAGCTCGCGGGCGACCTCGGCATCACGTGCCTCGCGCCCTTCACGATTCTCGATGGCGCGGATGGCCTCGGCCGCCTCGCGGGCCTTGCGATGCACGGAGCGCGGCGTCCAGTCGTGACGGCGCACCTCATCCAGCATCGCGCCGCGGATGCGCGTGCCGGCATAGGTCTCAAAGCTAGCGCCCAAAGAGCCATCGAAGTTGCGCGCGGCATCGAGCAGGCCCAGCATGCCGGCCTGGATCAGATCGTCGACCTGCACGGTGGGTGGCAGCCGTGCCATCAGGTGATGGGCGATGCGCTTGACCAGCCCCGCGTGCTGTCGGACAAGGTCGTCGGGCCGTGTGGCGAGCTGCGCGGCATAGGCCGCGGCGACATTCATTGGCCGACACCACCGTTGACGACGCGCTCGACGAAGAACTCGAGATGGCCGCTGGCCACCGCCGGCCGCGGCCAGCGCTCGACGAGCTCCGCGAGCTGGCGGAAGGCCCCGGCCGAGGGACTTCGCGGGTAGAGATCGACGACCGCCTTCTGGCGCTGCACCGCCTTGCGGAGCAGCTCATCCTGCGGTATCGAGCCGAGGTAGGCGAGCATGACATCAAGGAAGCGGTCCGTGACACCGAGCAGCCTGTCGTACAGGCGCCGGCCGTTGCGATCACCCGGCACCATGTTGGCGACGAGATGGAACCTCTCAACGCCGTGCTCACGGTTCAGAACCTTGATCAGCGCATAGGCATCGGTCACCGACGCCGGCTCGTCACAGACCACCAGGATCACCTCCTGGGCGGCGCGGCTAAAGGCGATGACATCCGGGGTGATGCCTGCCGCGGTATCGACGAGCAGGTAGTCGATCGGCATCGTCAGGGCGCTGAAGGCCTGAATGAGGCCGGCCTGCTCGGCTCGGCTGAGCGAGGCCATGCGCGACACCCCAGAGGCGCCCGGGATGATCTTGAGCCCGGCCGGACCTTCGATCAGGGTGTCCGCCAAAGACACCTCGCCGTCGATCACATGCGATAGATTGCGCGCCGAGCGCAGCCCCAGCAGCACCTCGACATTCGCGAGGCCGAGATCCGCATCGAACAGCACGGCCTCATGGCCACGACGCGCCAACGCCACACCGAGATTGACGCAGACATTGGTCTTGCCGACGCCCCCCTTGCCGCCCGTCACGGCGATCACCTGTACTGACTGGGGCACGGTCGGCGCCCCGATCGTCGCGTGAGAGTCCGTCACTTGCTCAGACACGTCCATTGGCAACCCTGTACTCCTGCGGGTAGGTTTCCGTCGGCATCGATGCAGAGCCCGGCTCCGTCGCCAGCGCCTCGGCTCGGCCAACCATGTCGACACTCACGGCGGGGTGGATATCCTCGGGCACGCGCTGGCCGTCACAGCCGTAGACCATCGGGATCCGGTGGCGCATGAGCGCACCCAGCATCGGCCCGAGCGTGACGGCCTCGTCGAGCTTGGTCACGATGCAGCCCTGGAGCCGGGCGCGGCCGAAGACGCGAAACACCTCGTCGAGACCCGCCGGCTGGGTGCCGGCGGACACCACCAGATAGGACTTGATCAACGGGATGCGGGCGAGGTCCCCGAGCTGCGCCGCCAGGCGCAGGTCGCGCTGGCTAAGACCGGCGTTGTCGATCAGCACCAACCGCTTCTGCGCGTGCTCCTGCAAGAGCCCCGCGAGCTCGCTGCGGCTCGAGGCGGAGTCGACTGGGATGCCCAGGATCTCACCAAACGTGAGCAGCTGCTCGCGCGCGCCGATGCGATAGGTGTCGGTCGTGATCAGGGCGACGTGCCGGCGGCCGTAGCGCAGCGCGAAGCGCGCCGCGAGCTTGGCCACCGACGTAGTCTTGCCGACCCCAGTCGGGCCGATCAGGGCAAAGACCCCACCGCGATTCACCAGGTCTTCACCCACGATCGGGATGCGCCGACGCAGGGCCTCGCGCACCCCTGACCAGAGCTGATCGCGCGGAAGGCCGGCGCCACGCGCCTCTGCGATCAGCTCGGCGATGAGTGGGCGATCGAGCCCAAGCTGAGCGGCCCGCGATCGCAGCCCCGCATCGGCCGGATCACCATCCTGGGCGCCGAGCCAGCGGAGCTGCTGCTCTAGCGCGGCGCGCAGCTTGCGCAGCTCGCCGCCCATCGCGCCCAAGGCCTCTTCGCTCAGGCCCGCCACTTGGCCGGCCGGGGCCTCGATCACGGATGGAGGCGCCTCCTCACTAGCTGGCTCAGCTGGTGCCGGCACCCGGTCTCGGCGCCCGCTCGGCGCGAGCGCAGCGGGCGCGGCGGCGCCCATCGCGGCGACCAGCTGCTCGTCGTAGTCCAAGGCCACGAGCAGCTCAATGCCGGCCTCGGTGCGGCGACTCGATACCACCACCGCATCCGGACCCTGATCCTCGCGAACCATGCGCAGGGCTTGTCTCATGTCCGGAGCCAAGAAACGCTTGATTCTCATCTGGGGCTAACCTCGTCCAACGCTCAGGCGCCGCGGGGACTGCGCGGCATTCGTCCATCTAGCCCACGGTTGCGACGATGCGCACCCGTTTGTTGTCTGGAATCTCATTCACACCTAGCACGTGCAGGGACTTGACGCTCGGCCGCAGCCAGCGCGCCAGCCAGGTGCGCAGCGGCGGCGAGACGACCAGTACGCTTGGCCGCCCGGCAACCTCCTGCTTCTCAGTCGCCTGCTTGAGGCTCCCGAGGAGCCGCTGGGCCAGACCAGGCTCCATACCGAGGCCACCGTCATCGCCCTTCTGCACGGACTGAAGCAAGATATGCTCCAGATCAGGATTCAGCGTGATGACATCGAGCTCGGACTCTAACCCGTTGATATGCTGCACGATAGAACGCCCCAAGGCGACACGCACGACAGCGGTCAGGGCGACGGGATCTTGACTCTTGGCACCGTGCTCCGCCAACGTCTCCGCGATCGTGCGCATATCCCGGATCGGAATGCCTTCGGACAGCAGGTTCTGCAGAACCTTGACGATCACCGACAGCGGCAACGTCTTGGGCACCAGGTGCTCGACCAGCTTCGGGGCCTGTCTGCCCAGGACATTTACAAGCTGATCGACCTCTTCATGGCCGAGCAGCTGGCTCGCATGGGCGTGAATCACCGTGCTCAGATGGGTCGCGATGACCGTGCCGACGTCGACGACCGTGTACCCGAGCGTCTGGGCCTGATCGCGCTGAGCCGGCTTGATCCAGACCGCCTCCAGACCGAACGCGGGATCCTTGCCGGCGATGCCGGGCATCTTGCCGAACACCTGTCCCGGGTTGATCGCCATCTCCAGGTCGGGATGCACCTCAGCCTCCCCAGCCGGCACGCCCAAGACCAGGATCCGATATGCGGTGGGCTCGAGCTCCAGGTTGTCGCGGATGTGCACGGCGTGAATCAAGAAGCCGAGCTCTTGCGAGAGCTTCTTGCGCACCCCTTTGATGCGACTCATCAGCTCCCCGCCCTGGGCGCGATCGACCAATGGGATCAGGCGATACCCAAGCTCGAGTCCGATCGGGTCGACGGGCTGGACATCGTCCCAGGAGAGCTCGGCTGGGGCGACGGACTCAGCCGGCGGAGCGGCGAGCTGGTCGGCCTTCACCGTACCCTCATCGCCACGGCGATGCGCGAGCCAGGCCGCACCCCCCACCGCCCCGGCGAGCACGAGAAAGGCCAGATTCGGCATGCCCGGGATGATGCCGAGCAGGCCGAGTATCGCCGCGGTGACGCCGAGGGCACGGGCCGACCCGAACAGCTGGGTGACGACCTGACTGCCCATGTCCTGAGTGCTCGCGACGCGCGTCACCAGGATCGCGGCGGCCGTCGAGAGGAGCAACGAGGGGATCTGCGCGACAAGACCGTCGCCGATGGTCAGGAGCGTGTAGACCTGCAAGGCCTCTCCGAACGGCAGCCCGTTCTGGAGCGTGCCGACGGCCAGACCGCCAACGATGTTGATGAACAGAATCAGGATGCCCGCCATCGCATCGCCGCGGACGAACTTGCTGGCACCGTCCATCGCGCCGTAGAAATCCGCCTCGAGCTGAATATCCTCGCGACGACTTCTGGCCTCTTCTTGACTGATCATGCCGGCATTGAGATCGGCATCGATCGCCATCTGCTTGCCAGGCATCGCATCGAGCGTGAACCGGGCGTTGACTTCGGAGACGCGCCCCGCCCCCTTGGTGACCACGACGAAGTTGATGATCACGAAGATCGCGAAGACCACGATGCCGATCGCATAGCTGCCACCGATGACGAAATCCCCGAAGGCCTGGATCACCTTCCCGGCGGCATCGGTCCCCTCGTGGCCGCGCATCAGCACCACGCGCGTCGAGGCGACATTGAGCGCGAGCCGCAGGAGGGTCGCGAGCAAGAGGACCGTTGGAAACACGGCGACGTCCAGCGGTCGCACCGCGTAGACCGTTACCATCAGGATGATCAGGGACAGGGAGATATTGAAGGTGAACAGCATATCCAGCGCGAAGGCCGGCAGCGGCAGCACCATCATGCCGAGCAGCATGATGACGATGACCGGTGCCCCCAGGGCGGTGCGCAGCGCCTGGGGGAAACGTTCGGCAAGCGTCCCAGAGGTCATGGCCTCAATCCCTCACAACGCGGTCGGCAAAGCGACCGCATGTCACAACCGCCAGATGGCACCGGAACCGCCGGCCACGCGCGCCCCGGCGCCGCCGCAGCCTAACGATCATGGGGCGAGCCGACCCACCCCGGACGATGAAACGTCGCCTCGCCCCTGATCGTTCCCTCACCCCAACCCTCTCCCAGAGGACGCGGGAGCGAGCGTGCTGCGCGAATCTCATAGTAAGCACCTGCATCTCCGTCATTTCCAGGCCCGCGCCGCGAACTACCGGCCAAGATTCTCATCCGGGATCGGTAGGTCGGCTGGCAGATCAGGCGCGGGCGCCCCGGACTCCCACGCGGCACGGAGCTGGTAGACATAGGCCAGCAGCTGCGCGACGGCGAGGTAGAGAGAGGCCGGGATCTCCTGATCGAGCTTGACCCCGTGGTAGAGTGCCCGTGCCAGCGGCGGCACCTCGACGACGGGCACGCGGTGGGCTTGCGCGACCTTGCGAATATGTCCCGCGATCAGATCGGCACCCTTGGCGACGACGCGCGGCGCCCCCCCTTTGAGGGGCTCGTAGCGCAGGGCGACGGCGTAGTGGGTCGGGTTCGTGACGACGACATCGGCCTTCGGCACCTCCTCCATCATGCGCTGCATCGCGCGCTCACGCTGCAGGCGCCGGATTCGGCCCTTGACCTCGGGCGAGCCCTCGGTCTGCTTGGACTCGTCGCGCACCTCCTGGCGCGTCATGCGCAGCTGCTTTTGGTGCTGCCAGAGCTGATAGGGCACATCGATCAGGGCAATGACAAAGGTCGCCAGCGCCAAGACGATGAGCAGGACGCCGAAAAGCTCGAAGGCGTGCAACAGATTCGCTGCGAGCGATCCGGTCGGCGGGGCCAGGATCTCGTCGCGCCGCAGCCAGAGAAAGGCCCCGCCGCCGCCCGCCACCAGGACGAGCTTGGCAACCGCCTTGACCAGCTCGACGAGCCCGCGTAGCGAGAAGATCCGCCCCAAGCCTTTGATCGGATCGAGTCGATCGAGCTTCGGCGCCAAGGCCGCGCTGCTCATCGACCATCCGCCGAGTAGCGCAGGCGTGGCCAACGCCGTCACGACGACGACGACAACGAACGGGACGAAGAGCAAGAGCATCTCGGCCGCGGCGGCCTGGAACCGGCGCAGCATCGCACTCGGATCGGTCGCATCGGCCGGCTCGAGGACAAAGGCCCATTCCATGAGCCCGCCGAGCCCCTGACCATAGATCGGGCCGAGCAGATAGAGCGCCAGCGCCGCGGCGGTCAACATCATCGCGGTATTGAGCTCGCGCGAGCGGGCGACCTGCCCCTTGCGCTTGGCCTCCGCCAAACGCTTGGGTGTCGCTTGTTCGGTGCGTTCTTGAGCGGAATCCCCGGCCATCGCTCTGCCTAGCCCGCGACCAGCAAGGTGAGCTTGTCGAAAGACCGCGTCAGGAGGCTGGCGAAGAACGGGGATAGGCTCGGCAACGAGAACAGCATCGCCACGAAGCCCAGGATAATCATCACCGCGAAGCCGAGCGCGAACACGTTGAGCTGGGGTGCCGCCCGAGTGGCCACGCCCAGTGCGAGGTTGGTCAATAGGATCACCGAGAGGACCGGCAGCGCCAACCGCAGGCCCTCGCTGAACATGACCCCGCCCCAGATCGCCAGCCCTTTGAAGGCCTCGGGCGCCAGGCCTACCGCCGCGATCGGCAAGGTCTCGAAGCTCAAGGCCAGTAGCTCAACGATCATCAAGTGACCATCAAGGGCCAAGAAGATCAGCGCCCCTAACAGAAAGTACAGCTGCCCGATGACCGGCACCTGGATCCCGTTCTGAGGATCGATCGCCGAAGCCAGACCGAGCCCCATGCTCGCCGCGATGAACTGCCCGGCGAGCAACAGGGCCGCGAAGGCGACCTGGAGCGTCAAGCCCATCGTCAAGCCGATGAGCACCTGATTCGCCACCACCAGGGTACCGGCGAGACTGACGGGATCGATCGCCGGCGCCGGCCCCGTCAGGGGCGCCAGGATCCCGGTCAGCGCCAGCGCGAGCATCAAGCGCACGCGCATCGGCACCGTCCGGGCACCGATCAGCGGCGCCACCGACAGCATCGCGCCGATGCGGACGAACGGCCAAAGAAAGCCGACCACCCAGGCCGGCAGCTGATCCAGATCGATCGACATCGTCGTCCGAGCAGTCACCCGATCCATCCCGGGATGGACTCGAACAGGTGTCGGGCAAAGTCCATCGTGCGGGTGAGCATCCAGGGTCCGGCGATGTAAAGGACCGCGACCACGGCAGCGAGCTTCGGAATGAAGGTCAGCGTCATCTCGTTGATCTGCGTCGCCGCTTGAAAGATGCTAACGAGCAGTCCGACGGCCAGCGCCGCGAGCAGCATAGGCGCCGTGAGCAGCACGATCATGTTCAGGGTCTGGTTGCCGACCGTGACGACGAGCTCCGGAGACATAGCATCCTCCTTACAACGAAATCCGCAGCAGGTTCGCTCCCTCGCCCTCTGGGAGAGGGTTGGGGTGAGGAAACGATCAGGGGCGAGCCGACATGTAATGGTCCGGCGTGGCTCGGCTCGCCACATGATCGTTACCACGCAACAAGGTGGCCTCGATGGCCTGGCGGGTCACGCGAAGCTCGCGGCCAGCGTGCCAACGATCAGCGTCCAGCCGTCGATCAGGACGAACAGCATCAGCTTGAAGGGCAGCGAGATCATCATCGGCGAGAGCATCATCATGCCCATCGACATCAGGACCGCGGCGACGACGATATCGATCACCAGGAAGGGCAGGAAGATCAGGAAGCCCATTTGGAAGGCGGTCTTGAGCTCGCTCGTGAGGAATGCCGGCACCAGTAGCGTGAAGGGCACCGCGTCGGGGGACTCGATCTCACCGCTGCCGGCCAGGCCGGCGAAGAGGGCCAGATCCTGTTCACGCGTCTGGGGCAACATGAACTGGCGCAAAGGGTCGGCGGCCCGCTCGATGGCCTCGCCTGGAGGCAGCTCCTCGTTCAGGTAGGGCTGCACCGCCTCGCGATTGATTCGGTCCAGCACCGGAAACATGATGAAGACGGTCAGGAAAAGGGCCAGCCCAACCAATACCTGGCTGGGCGGAGTCTGCATCGTGCCCAACGCCTGCCGCAGGATAGAGAGCACGATGATGATCCGCGTGAACGACGTCATCGTGAGGACGAGCGCTGGCAGGAAGGTGATCATCGTCATCGCGATGAGCACCTGCAGGCTTACACTGTAGGTGGCACCACCATTGGCCGAGCTGGTCATCGTCAACGCCTGGAGGCCCGGATCGGCCCCGGCCGGCGATGCGGCAAGCAGCAGTACAGTGCTAACGATCAAGGGGCGAGGCGAGCCACCCCAGATGATGAAAGGTCGCCTCGCCCCTGATCGTTCC
>CAZOWL010000083.1:0-19230 GCA_964583605.1 uncultured Chromatiaceae bacterium
CAACCCTCTCCCAGAGGGCGAGGGAGCGAAGGTGCTACGCGATTTTCATGGTAAGCCTGAGGGGCCATTGAGCGCAGAAGAATTCGACCTCGTCATCGTCGGCGGCGGCCTTGTGGGCGGCTGCTCGGCTTGTGCGCTCCGCGACACCGGCGTGCGCGTCGGTGTCGTCGAGGCTACGGCGCCGCGTGCGCGCTCGCATCCGAGCTATGACGAGCGTGTCATCGCGCTGGCCTGGTCCAGCCTGCGCATCCTGAGCGCCATGGGGCTCTGGGAGAAGGTGGCGCCGGCGGCCGAGCCCATCCGGCAGGTCCATGTCTCGCAGCGGGGGGGCTGCGGCTTTACCCGCATCGACGCTCGGGACGAAGGGGTCGACGCGCTCGGCTATGTCGCGCCGGCCCGCTCGCTCGGCGAGGCCATTCAGGATGGCTTGGCTGGCGCTAGGGGCATTGTGATGCGTGCCCCCGCTCGACTGGTCAAGGTCCAATTGGAGCCGGAATGGGCGGTGCTGGAGATCGCCGATGGCGAAGCTGATCGGCGATGGCGCACGCGGCTGCTGGTCGCCGCCGATGGCGGTGATTCGATCGTCCGTCAGCAGCTCGGTATCGCTGTGCGCGAGCACGCCTATGGTCAGGACGCCATCATCGCCACGGTGACCCCCGATCGGGTCCAAACCGGCGTGGCCTACGAACGATTTACCGAAACCGGGCCCTTGGCCTTGCTGCCGATGACCGAGGGCCGCTATTCGGTCGTGTGGACCGCCCTGGAGGGCCAGACGGCGGAGATCATGGCGCTGACCGACGAGGCCTTTCTCGCGCGCCTGCAGGAGCGCTTCGGCTACCGCCTGGGTCGGTTCGCGCGCCCATCGCGCCGCGCATCCTATCCGTTGCGGCTGATGCTCGCGACCGACCCAACAGCTCCGCGGGTGGCGCTGATCGGCAATGCCGCCCACGCCTTGCATCCGGTGGCTGGGCAGGGCTTCAATCTTGGGCTGCGCGATGTCGCCGCCCTGGCCGAGGTGGTCGTCGCGGCGCACCGCTCGGGGAAGGATCCTGGCGGTCGTGCGGTGCTGGAGGCCTATCGGCGATGGCGCCAGCGCGATCAGGCCCTCGTCGCGGCGATGACGGATACGCTGGCGCGCTGGTTCGTCAGCTCGTTGAGGCCGTTGAGGGCGTCCCGTGACGTCGGGATGTGGGGTATCGACCTGGTCCCCGGGCTGCGCCACACCCTCGCCCGCCGCTTCATGGGTCGGCACGGTCGCCAGACCCGCCTTGCCCGAGGCCTTCCGCTGGAGACCCGAGATGCCCGATAGCGCAAGCTTTTACGACCTGGTCGTCGTCGGTGGCGGAATGGTCGGTTGCACGTTGGCGGCGGCCTGCTCGGAACAAGGGCTCTCGATCGCGGTGCTGGAGGTGCGCCCGCCGGCGCGCGAGTGGCCTCCCGGCGACGTCGATCTCAGGGTTTCGGCCGTCAATCGTGCCAGTCAGCGTATTCTGAGCCATGTTGGTGCCTGGGGACGGATGGTCGAGCTGGGCGTCAATCCCTACCGGCAGATGGAGGTTTGGGACGCCGTCGGCGGCGGCAGTATCTGCTTCGACAGCGCCGATCTTGGCGAGCCTGATCTTGGGCACATCGTCGAGAACCGCGTCATCCAGCTGGCGCTGTGGGAGCGTCTGGAACGGGCCCCGGATGTCGACCTACTTTGTCCGGCACGGATCTCGGACCTGGCGCTCGACGACCGGCGGGCCAGTGTGACCCTGCATGACGGACGCGGCCTGACGGCACGGCTGCTGGTCGGTGCCGACGGCCGGGATTCACTCGTTCGGCAACTGGCCGGCATCGCGACGCACGGCTGGGACTATGATCAACGGGCAATCGTCGCGTTGGTGCGGACCGAGCGTCCGCACGAGGAGACGGCCTGGCAGCGCTTCCTGCCGACCGGGCCGTTGGCCTTCCTGCCCCTGGCCGATGGGCGCTGCTCGATCGTCTGGTCGGTCAAAGACAGCCGGGCCGATGAGCTGCTCGCGATGTCGGATGCGGCATTCCGCGCCGCCCTTGAAGAGTCCTTCGACCGCCGTCTTGGAGACATCCTCGAGGTCGGACCGCGCGCATCCTTCCCACTACGCCTCCAGCACGCCAAGGCCTATGGCCAAGCGCGCTTGGCCCTGGTTGGGGACGCCGCCCACGCCTTGCATCCGTTGGCGGGACAAGGGCTCAATCTCGGCCTGCTCGATGCCGCTGAGTTCGCTGCGGCGATCGCGCGCGCGCAGACTCTGGGGCGCGACATCGGCTCGCGCGCGGTCGTGCGTCGCTATGAGCGTGCCCGGCGCGGCAACAATATGTTGATGCTTGCCGCGATGGATGGCTTCAAGCGCGCCTTCAGCAACGAATTGCCGCCGTTGGCGGCGCTGCGCAGCTTGGGGCTTCGGCTGACGGATCGCGCCATGCCGTTGAAGCGGCTTCTTGGCGAAATGGCCTTGGGAACCGTCGGCGAGAGGCCGCCACTGGCGAGGACCTGAGCCGGCACGGCGATGCGTCGCCGCTTGGCCTGCAGGGGGCAATGGATAGGAGAGAAATAATTCATACAGTCGATGGTGCCTCCCATGGCCGGGCGATGATTCGATAATCCTATAAATCGGCAGAAATTTTTTGGGCTCCGGCGACAGGAGACCGCGGCCACGGGCGTCGGTGCGGGCCCCGAGGTTTTGAGTCCAGCCGCGATCCGGCCTATCCTATCGCGCCCCATCGCGGCCAGTTCTTCGGCGGGCTCTGCCGTCGGGTGGACAGGGGCCTGCCGTCAATGAGTCGTGCGCCGCGGCGCCATGCCCGGCCTGACTGGACCGATTCGGCCGCCCCAACGGTCCAGGGCCCCGTCGTCGAGGAGGCCCAAAGATCGTTGACGACGAGCGCTCCTTGCCGCCCTTGCGGCGGCGTGTTGACAAACCAAAGAGCAGATCAAGCGAGGGGAAGAGCCATGACCGCGAAGAACGCCTTCTATGCCCAATCCGGCGGCGTGACCGCCGTGATCAATGCCTCTGCGTGCGGCGTGATCGAGGCCGCACGCCGTCACACCGACAAGATTGCGAACGTCTATGCCGGGCGCAATGGCATCATCGGTGCGTTGACCGAGGACCTGATCGATACCAGCCAAGAGTCCGACGCCGCCATTGCGGCACTGCGCTACACGCCTTCGGGGGCATTTGGCTCCTGCCGCTACAAGCTCAAGAGCCTCGAGGCGAACCGGCGTGAGTACGAGCGTTTGATCGAGGTCTTCAAGGCCCACGATATCGGCTATTTTTTCTACAACGGTGGCGGTGACTCAGCGGACACCTGCTTCAAGGTGTCTCAGCTGTCGGAGTCGATGGGCTTCCCGATCCAGGCCGTGCATGTCCCCAAGACGGTCGACAACGATCTCCCCATCACGGATAACTGCCCCGGCTTCGGCTCGGTCGCCAAGTATATCGCCACCTCGACCCTGGAGGCCTCGTTCGACGTTCGCTCGATGGCGAAGACCTCGACGAAGATCTTCGTGCTCGAGGTGATGGGCCGGCATGCGGGCTGGATCGCCGCCGCCGGCGGCTTGGTCGAGGACCACGGCATCCCGGTCCTGATCCTGTTTCCGGAGATCGAGTTTGATCAGGAACGCTTCCTGGCCAGGGTGAAAGACCTGGTCGAGCGCCACGAGTTCTGCACCATCGTCGTTTCAGAGGGGGCCAAGCACCCTGATGGGCGCTTCCTGGCCGAGCAAGGCACCCGCGATGCCTTTGGCCACGCCCAGCTCGGCGGGGCGGCACCGGTCGTGGCCAACATGGTCAAGGAGGCCCTCGGCTACAAGTTTCATTGGGCCGTCGCAGACTATCTGCAGCGTGCCGCGCGGCACCTGGCCTCGAAGACCGATGTCGAGCAGGCCTACGCGGTCGGCCAGGCCGCTGTCGAGCTGGCGCTCAAGGGCCACAACGCGATCATGCCGACGATCCGCCGCACGGCGAGCCAACCCTACGCGTGGGAGGTCGGTGAGGCGCCGTTGGCCGAGGTCGCGAACGTGGAGAAGTTCATGCCACGGGATTTCATCTCCGAGGATGGCTTTGGGATTACCGCGTCGTGCAAGGAGTATCTGTTGCCATTGATTCAAGGGGAGGATTATCCCCCGTTCGTCGACGGACTGCCGCAGTATGTCACGCTGAAGAACGCACCGGTCGCGAAGAAGCTCGACACGCCTTTCGAGCCTTGAGTAACGTCGGCCGATCCGCGTCACACCGGCTGAGGTACTAAGCCGGCGGCCCGACCACCGTTGTTGTTATGAACCGCCCTAGTTGCCGGTCCACCCTGCCGGGAGCCGGCCAGGCGAGCGAGCGCCTGTGTCTTTGGTCAATGTGTCTTCATCGATAGGAGAGGAGTGGATTAGATGACTTTCGGTTCGTTCTTTGCCCTGGTCTGTGGCCTGGCGGCCATTGGCTACGGCATCTGGTCTACCAAATGGATCCTGAACCTGCCGGACGGGACCGCGCGCATGCGCGAGATCGCCGCGGCGGTCCAGGAAGGGGCGCGCGCCTACCTGAACCGCCAATACACGACTATCGGCCTGGTCGGCCTGGTCTTGGCGGCTGTCCTGTGGTTCGTCCTCGGCTGGGAGGTCTCGATCGGCTTCGCCATCGGGGCGGTGCTCTCCGGGGCGGCGGGCTACATCGGCATGCACATCTCGGTGCGCTCGAACGTGCGTACCGCCGAGGCGGCCAAGGGCGGACTCAACGAGGCCCTGCAAGTCGCCTTCCGTGGCGGCGCGATTACCGGTCTCTTGGTCGTCGGCCTGGGGCTGCTCGGTGTCTCCGGCTATTACATCGGCCTCAAGGTCGCTGGGCTCGAGGAAGAGGCGATCCTACACGCCCTGATCGGGCTCGGCTTCGGCGGCTCGCTGATCTCGATCTTCGCCCGACTTGGCGGCGGGATCTTCACCAAGGGCGCCGATGTGGGCGCCGACCTGGTCGGCAAGGTTGAGGCCGGCATCCCGGAGGATGACCCGCGCAATCCGGCCGTCATCGCCGACAACGTCGGCGACAACGTCGGGGACTGTGCCGGCATGGCCGCCGACCTGTTCGAGACCTATGCCGTCACCGTCGTGGCGACGATGCTGCTCGGCTGGCTGCTGCTCGAGGAGACGTCGGCCGTGCTCTTCCCGCTGGTGCTGGGCGGTGTGTCGATCATTGCCTCGATCGTCGGCACCTTCTATGTCACGCTCAAGGAGGGCGACACCAAGATCATGAAGGCCCTGTATCGGGGTCTGATCGTTGCCGGTGGCCTGGCCGCTGTCCTGTTCGTGCCGGTCACCTTCCTGTTCGTGCCTGCAACGCTCGTGATCGACGGCGTCGAGTACGGCCGCTGGGGTGTCTACTTCTCGGCCCTGATCGGGCTGGCCCTGACCGCCGCGATGGTCGTCATCACCGAGTACTACACGGCGACCGAGTTCAGCCCTGTCCGGCACATCGCCCAGGCGTCTCAGACCGGTCACGCCACGAATATCATCGCTGGCCTCGGTGTCGGCATGAAGGCCACCGCCGCCCCCGTGCTGGCGGTCTGTGCCGCGATCTGGGGCGCCTATGAGTTCGCTGGCCTTTACGGCATCGCCATCGCGGCGACGGCCATGCTCTCGATGACCGGTATCATCGTCGCCCTGGATGCCTATGGCCCGATCACTGACAACGCCGGCGGCATCGCCGAGATGGCGGGTCTCGATGAGAAGGTGCGCGGCATCACCGATCCGCTCGATGCGGTGGGCAATACGACCAAGGCCGTGACCAAGGGCTATGCGATCGGCTCGGCCGGCCTGGCGGCCCTGGTGCTCTTCGCCGACTACACGCACGGCCTCGAGGCGGCCGGCAAGGTCCTCGACTTCGACCTCTCGGATCCGGCCGTGCTCATCGGTCTCTTCATCGGCGGCCTGATCCCCTTCCTGTTCGCGTCGATGGCGATGGAGGCCGTCGGACGGGCCGCGGGCGGCATCGTGACCGAGGTGCGCCGTCAGTTTCGCGAGATGCCGGGTATCATGGATGGCAGCCAGAAGCCGGACTACTCCCGGGCCGTCGACATGCTGACCAAGGCGGCGATCAAGGAGATGATCATCCCCTCGCTGCTGCCGGTGCTCGCGCCGGTCGTCGTGGCCTTTGGCATGGCCTGGCTGATGGGCCCGGAGGCCGGCGCCAAGGCGCTCGGTGGGCTCCTCATCGGGACCATCGTCACCGGGCTCTTCGTCGCGATCTCGATGACGACCGGCGGCGGGGCCTGGGACAATGCCAAGAAGTACATCGAGGACGGAAACCTTGGCGGCAAGGGCTCCGAGGCCCATAAGGCTGCCGTCACCGGTGATACCGTCGGCGATCCCTGCAAGGACACCGCCGGCCCGGCCGTGAATCCGTTGATCAAGATCATCAACATCGTTGCCCTGCTGATCGTGCCGCTCGTCGTCGCTCTGTGACGCGGCCGTGAGCGATCGACCCGCCGCTCTCTGCGGTAGGGTCTCTCGTCGAGGGCCGGGCCGCCGCCTGCGAGTCGGCGGCTCGGCCTTCGATCCTGAGGACAACAGCCAGCTTCGAGCCTCCGGCTACCAGCTTACGAGAACGGGCCAGTTGGTCTCAAAGCGGGACTTGCTCGAGGCCACCCGGCGGGTGGAGTCCCAACGCGACAAAGAGTCTCGGCGGAAGAAGGGCTGATCGCTGACGGCTGGCAGCCTTGTCTGGGTTGATACTGGTCCCGTCCTGCCTCACTCCCGAAGTGTTCATCTGAGACTTGCTCGAGGGGGCCATGTCCAAGCTGACGCATTTCAACACCGCCGGTGAGGCGCATATGGTCGATGTCGGTGACAAGCCAGCGACGCGCCGCGTCGCGGTGGCCGAAGGCTCGATCCGTATGCGGTCGCAGACCTTGGAGCTGATCGCAAGCGGCGGCCACAAGAAGGGCGATGTCCTCGGGATTGCGCGGATCGCCGCGATCATGGGGGCCAAGCGGACGGCCGACCTGGTGCCGCTTTGTCACCCCTTGTCGCTGACGCGGGTTGCGATCGATCTCGAGCCGCGCGCGTCTGACGCCACAGTCCATTGTCGAGCGACTGTCGAGACCCTGGGCCCAACCGGTGTCGAGATGGAGGCCTTGTGCGCGGTGCAGGTCGGGCTGTTGACCGTCTACGACATGTGCAAGGCGGTCGACCGGGGGATGGTGATCGAGCATGTCCGGCTCGTCGAAAAGCTCGGTGGCCGCTCGGGGCATTGGGTGGCCGAAGAGGCGACGACTCCAGCCGCGTCGAGGGATGCCTGAGATGTGATGTAAGTCCTTACGATCAGATCCGCGCAGCACGTTCGCTCCCTCGCCCTCTGGGAGACAGGGTTGGGGTGAGGGAACGACCAGGGGCGAGGGGACATGTCCTCATCTGGGGTGGCTCGCCTCGCCGCATGGTCGTGAGCGGCGCGGATCAAAGCAGGAAGAGCGAGGCCAGCCCGAGAAAGCTCAAAAATCCGATGACGTCGGTAATCGTGGTCAGGATCACCGCGCCTGATAGGGCCGGGTCGATGCCAAGCCGGTGCAGGACCAGAGGGATCGCGACGCCGGCTGCCGCGGCGGCCAGCAGATTGAGCATCAGTGCCGCGGCGATGACGACAGCGATGCCAGTGCTGTGAAACCAGAAATAGGCGACGAGGGCGACGACGACGGCCCACATGAGGCCATTCAGGACCCCGACGAAGATCTCCTTCGTCATCAGCCAGCGGATGTTCGAGGCGGCGATCTGGTCGAGCGCTAGCCCGCGGATCGTCAGGGTCAGCGTCTGGCTGCCGGCGATACCCCCCATGCTAGCCACGACAGGCATCAGCACCGCTAGGGCGACAATCTGGCTCAGGGCCTCCTCGAAGTTCCCGATCACCCAGGCCGCGATGAACACCGTCACCAGGTTGATACCGAGCCAGACGCCACGACGCTTGGCGCTCGGGATCACGGGGGCGAACAGATCCTCGTCCTCCTCGAGACCGGCGGCATGCAGCATGCGCCGATCGGCCTCCTCGCGGATGACGTCGAGGACATCATCGATGGTGATGCGCCCGAGCAGCCGGTCGTCCTGATCGAGCACGGCCACCGAGATCAGGTCGCGCCGATCGAACAGGGCGGCGACCTCACGCTCGTGCGCGCTGGCCCTGACCGTCTCGGCATCGGTCCTCATCACCTCGGCGACCGGCAGGTCTGGATCGTTGATGACGAGATCTGCCATATCGAGCCGGCCGATGTACCGCCCCTCGTCGGACAAGACCATCAGGGTATCGGTGTGCGGCGGGAGCTCGTGGTGGCGCCTCAGCCAGCGCAGCACGACGGCGAGCGTGACGTCGCGGCGCACGCTGATCACGTCGGTACTCATCAGCCGCCCGGCGCTCTGCTCCGGGTAGCTCAGCACGGCCTCGATGCGCCGGCGGTGATCGGCATCCAGCGCGGCGAGCAGCAGCTCGGTGCGGTCCGTCGGTAGCTCGCCGAGGACCTCGGCCAGGTCCTCCACCTCCATCTGCTCGGCGGCGGTGACGAGCTCGGCGTGATCCATCGCCCCGATCAGGGTGGCCCGCGCCTCCTCATGCAGGTACGCCAGCACCTCGCCGCGCGTATCCGCTGCGACCAGCCCCCAGGTCGCCAGGCGCTCGTCCGGGGGCATACCCTCGAGGAGGTCGGCGATCTCCGCCGGATGCAGCTCAGTCAGTGCATCGCGCAGGAGCTCGGTATTGCCCTCGGCGAGGTCGCGCAGGGCGAGCTCGACGAGCTCACCCGTGACGGACTGCTCGGTCGTCTGTTCCATGGGTGGGTACTACGTGCTTGGTTTCGGTCTTTGGTGCTCGCTCGCCGCGGCCGCATCGCCGGTCGCCCCCTCGGCGGCCGTCAGATCCTCTGCAGTGCGGCGACGATGCGGTCCTGCTCGGCCTCCGTCAGGTCGGCATGCATGGGCAGGCACATCACCTGCTCGGCGAAGCGCCTGGCGATCGGGGTCTCCGCTTGTTCGGCGAATTGCGCATAGGCCGGTTGCTCGTTCAGCGGGACTGGGTAGTGTACGGCGGTTGGGATCCCGGCGGATCGGAGCTCGGCTTGGAGACGCTCGCGGTCTTGTACCATTATCGTGTACTGCGCAAAGACGCTGGTGCGATCCTCCGTCGGCCAGGGGAGCAGCGCGATCGGCGCATGCGCGGGCCCCGAGGAGCCGAGCCCTGTGTCCGACGCAGCAGGCGCCGGGCGCGAGCTCGCGCCCAGCCGCTCGTGATAGCGGCGGGCGGCGACCTGGCGTCGCGTGATCTCGTCCTCGAAGCGTTCGAGCTTGGCCAGCACGACCGCGCACTGCATCGTGTCCATGCGGCCGCCAACCCCGACGCGGGTATGCACGTAACGCCGACTCTGGCCGTGGACGCGGATCTCGCGGCACGCTTGGGCCAGGGCGTCGTCGTTCGTGAAGATCGCGCCCCCGTCGCCATAGCCGCCGAGTGGCTTGCTTGGGAAGAAGCTCGTACAGCCGAGCGTGCTCAGGTTGCCGCTCTTGCGTCCCCGATAGACGGCGCCGAAGCTCTGGGCCGCGTCTTCGATGACCGGGATACCCCCGTGTCGTGCGGCAATGGCATTGATGGCGTCCATGTCCGCCGGTTGGCCGTAGAGGCTGACCGGTAGAATTGCCCTGGTCCTGTCGGTGATCCGAGCCTCGATGAGGCTCGCATCGATGTTCGCTGTGCCGGGCTCGATATCGACGAATATCGGCGTGGCCCCGACCAGCACGATGACCTCGACGGTTGCGACGAAGGTAAAGGGTGTTGTGATGACCTCGTCTCCAGGACCGATACCAAGTGCCATCAAGCTGATCAACAAGGCTTCGGTGCCGCTGGCCGCTGTGATGCAATGCCCGCTGCCGGTGTAGTCGGCAAGGCGTCGTTCCAGCTCACGGACCTCAGGGCCGAGGATGTACTGCCCATGGTGGAGGACGCGGTGGAGATTGCGCTCGAGGCTCGCGCGCACCGCCGCCTGCTGGGTCCTGAGGTCGACGAAATCCATCTGCGCCGGGGTGTCGGCATCTTGCCGGTGCTGCGCGATCAGCGCCTCCGGGGTCAGCGTGCGCTCGGGCTGACACGCCAGGCGTTGCGGGTCGCGTGTGAGCAGTGCCGCGCTGCCGGGCGTAAAGCGATCGAGGGCGCGCAGCAGCTGGGCCCCTTCCGGATCTTCGTCGTCAAAGACATCGCCCTCGCTTGCGAGCGCGGCCAGCCATTGGTAGTCGGCCGTGATCTGTCTGAGCCGCTCGCGAGCGCGAGCCCTCGCCGGCTCGTGGCCCACCGCGTCGCCTGTCCGCTCCGCCCGAGCCGCGAGCTCGGCGGTGACGAGGTCTTCGAGCCGGGAGACCGAGCCGACGTAGACCCAGAGCGTCTGCCCGGCCGCGCGGGCCAAGCTGAGGGCCGTGCGGCTGTTGGTCGAGCCGGGCCGTTCGACGCAGAGGTCGACGACGATCTCGGGATCGAGCAGAAGCTGGCTCACCGAGAGCGCCCCCGGTCGTCGTTACTGGAGACGCGCAAGGCGCCGGCCCGCTGGCGTTGGTGCTCGTTGTGAGGCGCTTCCCCGTAAATGGCTCCTCGTGGCATGGCCGCATTCTCCAAGGCGTGATCGGTAAGTCGTTCGCTGCCGCTCGAGCAAAGAGGCGCGACATCTTGCCACGGAAGCGGATCGGAAGGCACGCTCGCCCCACCGCGTCCTTGCTCGTCGCAGCGATGAGGAACGGCGCGAAACTAAAAAGTGTCGGCTGACTGGGGGGAATGTCGTTGTGGCCTCGCTCGCTGCCTCTGTGGCTAAGGTGGGAAGCAGTACGCTGGTGTCGCGCATCCTTGGGTTCCTGCGCGACCTTGTGATCGCTCGGCTCTTCGGTGCGGATGCGGCAACGGATGCCTTCTTCGTGGCCTTCAGGATCCCCAACTTTCTCCGCCGGCTGTTCGCTGAGGGGGCCTTTGCGCTGGCGGTCGTGCCGGTGCTCAACGAGTACCGTGAGCAGCGGCCGCCGGCCGAGATCAAGTCGCTCGTGGACAGCCTCGCCGGGACCCTGGCCGTCCTGCTGCTGGCGATCACCATTCTTGGGGTGGTCGCCGCTCCAGTGCTGCTCCTCTTGTTCGCGCCCGGTTTCGCTAGCGATCTTGGGCAGCGGGAGCTGGCCGGCGCGATGCTTCGGCTGACCTTTCCGTACCTGCTGTTCGTCTCGCTGACGGCGCTTGCCGGCGGCATCCTGAATACCTATGAGCGCTTCGGCGTCCCGGCCTTCACACCTGCGCTTCTCAATCTGGTGTTGATCGCTTGTGCCGTCTGGCTTGCGCCGCGGCTCGAGCAACCAGTTGTCGCTTTGGCCTGGGGCGTATTGATCGCCGGCGTCGTTCAGCTCGCCTTCCAGCTGCCCTTCCTCGCCAGCCTCGGCCTGCTGCCGCGCCCGCGTTTCCAGCCGGCGCACGAAGGCGTGCGGCGGATCTTGAGGGGCATGGCACCAGCGCTGGTTGGTGTGTCAGTGACCCAGGTCAGCTTGTTGATCGATACCCTCCTCGCGTCATTTCTCGCTGAGGGTAGTATCTCTTGGCTCTACTACTCCGAGCGGCTCGTCGAGCTTCCGCTCGGGCTGCTCGGGGTCGCCCTCGCCACCGTGATCCTGCCGCGATTGGTGCAAGCGTCCGGGTCGGCGGCGCCGTCGAGGTTGTCACGCCCGTTGGATTGGGGCTTGCGCTGGGTCCTGGTGCTCGGGCTGCCTGCATCGGTCGGCCTGATGGTGCTGGCTGGACCCATCCTGGCCACCCTGTTCCACTCCAGCGAGTTCGGCGCCCAGGATGTGACGCGGGCCAGTCACAGCCTGATCGCCTACGCGGCCGGGCTCGCGGCGTTCATGGCGGTGAAGGTCCTGGCGCCCGGCTATTATGCGCGCCACGATACGCGCCGCCCGGTGCAGATCGCCGTGGTCGCGACCTTGGCCAACCTGGCGCTGAGCCTGATCCTGATGGGTCCCTTCGGTCATGCCGGCTTGGCCTTCGCGACCTCGCTCGCGGCGCTGATCAACGCCGGCCTGTTGCTGCGCGGACTCACCCGCCAAGGGGTCTACAGGCCAGAGGCGGGCTGGTGGGGATTGGTGCTCAAGGTCTTGGTGGCGACGACGCTGATGGCCGCCGCGCTTCATCTCGGCAGCGAGACCACCGTCTCCTGGCTAACGCTTGGCGACAGCGCGCGTGTGGCACACCTGGTGGTCTGGATTGCGGCCGGCGGTCTCATCTACGTCGTGTCCTTGCTGATGATGGGCCTGCGACCGCACCACCTGCGCGAGCGTGGCTGATCGGCGTCGCCCGCGAGTTGTGCCGCCGAGGCCAGCCGACCTCGCGTCGGGTATACTCGGCTGACGATGAATGTGACAACATCTGTGCCGCGATGAAGGTCATCCGTGGGCTACACAACCTGCGACCTCCGCATCGTGGCTGCGTCGCCACCATCGGGAATTTCGACGGGGTGCACCTGGGGCATCGCTCGGTATTCCAGCGCCTATTGAGGCGCGGCCGCGAGCTGGGGTTGCCGGCGACGGTCATCACGTTCGAGCCCCAGCCGTTGGAGGTGTTGGCCCCAGAGGCGGCGCCGGCCCGGCTGACCCGTCTTCGCGAGAAGCTCGCCGCGATCGAGGACTGCGGGATCGATCGCGTCGTCCTGCTCGGGTTTGGCCCACGGCTCGCCGCGATGGAGCCGCGGACATTCGTTCGCGAGCTCCTAGTCGAAGGCCTCGGCGTGACCTGTCTCCTGGTCGGCGATGATTTTCGCTTCGGTCGCGGGCGCGTCGGGGACATCGAGCTGCTGCGCGCGATGGGTGGTGAGCTCGGCTTCCGGGTGGAGGATCTGGACACCATCACGCACGAGATGGAGCGCATCAGCAGTACGCGCATCCGCGAGGCCCTTGCCAGAGGGGACCTGGAGCAGGCTCATCACCTGCTCGGTCGCCCGTATCGTATCTGTGGTCGGGTTGTGCACGGAGATCGACGCGGCCGCAGCCTCGGCTTCCCGACGGCCAACATTGGGCTACACCGGCGCGTCAGTCCGTTGAGCGGTGTCTACGCGGTCATCGTCGAGGGCGTGGCCGAGAGCGGTTGGCCTGGGGTCGCCAATGTCGGCGTGCGGCCGACCGTCGGCGGGGAGTCGCGTTATCTGCTGGAGGTCCATTTGTTTGACTTTGATCGGGACATCTACGGCCGCCATGCCCAAATCGAACCGCGCCTAAAGCTCCGTGACGAGCGGCGCTTCGCATCGCTGGACGACCTCAAGCGGCAGATCGCGCGCGATGCGTCGGCGGCGCGTGATTACCTCGGCGCTCCGGCATCGCGGCGCTAGGCGTGATACCGTGCCGAGCCCGCGATGGAGCCCACCCGAGCCTTGAGAGACCGCATTCGTGGCTGACTACAAAGACACCCTGAATCTGCCGAGCACCGGTTTTCCAATGAAGGCCAATCTCCCGCAGCGTGAGCCCGAGATACTGGCCCGGTGGGCAGAGCTCGACCTGTATCGGCGGTTGCGCGCCGAGCGGGCGGGGAGGCCCATCTTCGTCCTTCACGATGGTCCCCCCTATGCCAACGGCGACATCCATATCGGACATGCCGTCAATAAGGTGCTTAAGGACATCATCGTCAAGGCCCGCACCCTCGACGGGCTCGATGCCCCCTATGTCCCGGGCTGGGACTGCCACGGCCTGCCGATCGAGCTCCAGGTCGAGAAGAAGAAGGGCAAACCGGGCGCCAAGATCAGTGCGGCCCAGTTTCGGCAGGCCTGCCGCGACTATGCCGCGAGCCAGGTGGAAGGCCAACGGCGAGACTTCCAGCGCCTCGGGGTGTTGGGGGATTGGGATGCGCCCTATCTGACGATGGATTTCGGCTTCGAGGCCGATATCATCCGCGCGCTCGGTCAAATCATCGCCAATGGTCATCTGCAGAAGGGTGAGAAGCCGGTCCACTGGTGTATCGATTGTGGCTCGGCGCTGGCAGAGGCCGAGGTCGAGTATGCCGACAGGGAGTCGATCGCGATCGATGTCCGCTTTGTGCTCCGCAGCGAGGAATCCCTATTTGCCCGTTGCCACGGTGTCACCGATGATCACGGGCGCGGCCCGCTATCGTTGGTCATCTGGACGACGACACCCTGGACGCTGCCGGCGAATCAGGCCGTCGCGCTGAGCCCGGAGCTCGAGTATGTCGTCGTACAGACCGACGGTGCGCGCGGGCCCGAGCGGCTCGTCGTCGCCGAGGGCCTGCTCAAAGACACGATGGACCGTTGGGGGATCGAGCACTATCGCGTGATCGCCTATGCCCGTGGCGATGTCTTCGAGGGGCTGATGCTCGAGCACCCCTTCTACGACCGCGAGGTGCCCGTCATCCTCGGCGAGCACGTCACGCTCGAGGCTGGCACCGGAGCGGTGCACACGGCGCCCGGCCATGGTCTCGACGACTATGTCGTCGGCAGCCGTTACCATCTGCACGTCGACAATCCCGTCGGTGGGGATGGTCGATTCCTGCCGGGTACCCCGCTGTTCGCCGGCGAGAACGTCTTCAAGGCCAACGAGCACGTCGTCGAGGTCCTCAAGGCGAGAGGTGCCCTGCTGCGCGAGGAGCGCTTCCGCCACAGCTATCCGCATTGCTGGCGCCACAAGACGCCGATCATCTTCCGCGCCACGCCGCAGTGGTTTATCAGCATGGAGCGCCGCGGCTTGCGCGCCGCGGCGCTCCGTGAGATCGCTCGGGTCAGCTGGATGCCGGACTGGGGCGAGAGCCGGATCGAGGGCATGGTGCGCGGCCGACCCGATTGGTGCATCTCCCGCCAGCGCACCTGGGGTGTGCCCATTCCGCTGTTCGTCGAGAAGGCCACCGGCGAGCTGCATCCCCGCACCGCTGACCTGATCGAGGAGGTCGCTGCCCGAGTCGCCGAGCGTGGTGTCGAGGCCTGGTTCGCGCTGCATCCGATCGATCTCCTCGGTGCGGCAGAGGGCGAGCGCTATGAGAAGGTCCCGGACACCTTGGATGTCTGGTTCGACTCAGGCGTGACGCATGCCTGCGTGCTGGAGCGCCGGGTTGATCAGCGCTTTCCTGCCGATCTCTATCTGGAGGGCTCCGACCAGCATCGGGGCTGGTTTCAATCCTCGCTGATGACCTCGGTGGCGATGCATGACCGGGCCCCTTATCGCCAGGTCCTGACCCATGGCTTCACCGTCGATGCCAAGGGCGAGAAGATGGCCAAGTCGAAAGGCAATGTGGTCCGTCCACAAGATGTGATGAAGACCTTCGGGGCCGACATCATCCGGCTCTGGGTGGCGGCCACCGACTACCGCGGCGAGATGAGCGTCTCGAACGAGATCCTCACGCGCACCGCGGATGCCTATCGGCGCCTGCGCAATACCGCCCGCTTCCTGCTCGCCAACCTCCAGGGCTTCGATCCTGCCGCCAATACGCTCGCGCCGTCCGACATGCTGGCCCTCGATCGTTGGGCGGTTGATCGGGCGCAGCGCCTGCAGCAGGAGATCATCGCGGCGTACCGTGGTTACCAATTCCATCTGATCTACCAGAAGGTCCACAACTTCTGTGTCGTCGACATGGGCGGCTTCTATCTCGACGTGATCAAGGATCGACAGTACACGACTCCGGCAGACGGGCGGCCGCGGCGCTCTTGCCAGACGGCCATGTACCATATCGTCGAGGCCATGACTCGCTGGCTCGCGCCGGTGCTGAGCTTCACCGCCGACGAGATCTGGGCGCATCTGCCCGGGCAGCGCGGCCCATCGGTCCATCTCGAGACCTGGTATGAGGGGCTATTTCCGTTGCAGGACGACTCCCCGCTCGACCGACGCCGTTGGGAGCAGGTGATCGGTGCGCGGGTGGCCGTCGCCCCGGCCTTGGAGGCGGCTCGCAAGTCGGGCTCGATCGGCTCATCGCTCGATGCGGAGCTTGATCTCTATGCCGGCCCCGAGCTCCTCGCGACGCTTGCAGGCCTCGATGAGGAGCTGCGTTTCGTGCTCATCTGCTCCGACGTTCGGCTGCACCCCTTCGCGGACCGAGGAGACGGCGTCGTCACGACGACGCTACCGGACCTGGCGGTCCGCGTGACCGCCTCGGCACATGGTAAGTGTGTCCGCTGCTGGCATCATCGCCCCGACGTCGGTATGCATCCAGAGCACCCGGCGCTGTGCGGTCGTTGTGTCGAGAACCTCAGCGGGTGCGAGACCCGCCGCTACGCCTGATTGGGAACAATCGTGCGAGGGATGGAGCGAAGGATGGCGCGCTGGCTGTGGCTCTCGTTGGCGGTCTTGACGCTGGACCAGGTATCCAAATGGCTGGCCTTGGCCTGGCTCGAGCTGCACGCGCCGGTGCCGGTGATCGGGTCCTATTTCTATCTGACGCTGATGTTCAATGAGGGTGCGGCCTTCAGTCTTCTCTCCGATGCCGGCGGCTGGCAACGCTGGCTGCTCGCGGCCTTCGCGCTGGCGATGGCCGCATTTCTGCTCAACTGGCTGCTGCGGTTGCAGGGCGGCGGCCGACTCCTCGCTATAGGCCTGGCGTTGATCATCGGGGGAGCGCTCGGGAACCTCGTCGACCGCATCCTCTACGGGCATGTTGTGGATTTCATCCAGGTCTATGTCCCCGTTGTCCCATTGGCGATCTTCAACCCCTGGCCGGCCTTCAACGTCGCCGATAGCGCGATCAGCGTTGGCGTCACGCTACTCCTGATTACGACTGTGTGGGGGGAATCACCCGAGCCACCTCGGCCAGGCCGCTCCTAGTGCAGCACCGATTCGGGAGGGCATCCGGGCGGCAAGGGGCCAAGACATCGCCGGCATGATGGACAAGCAGAATGCCCTGGCGGGGACTAAGAGTACCCGTGGCAAGGCCTGAGCGCGCAGCGCAGCCGATCACGATCGGCAACAGGCTGATCCGCCCCGGCGAGCGGGTCGATGTCGCTGTCCCGTTGCCGAGCCTCTACACGCAGTCGCCGGTGTGGCTGCCCATCCAGGTGCTGCATGGGCGCCGTTCCGGTCCGACGCTGTTCGTCACGGCCGCCATTCACGGCGACGAGATCAACGGTGTTGAGATCATTCGCCGCCTGATGGGCATCAAGGCCCTGCGGCACCTGCGCGGGACCCTGTTGGCGGTGCCGGTCGTCAACACTTACGGTTTCGTGCGTCAGTCCCGGTACCTGCCGGACCGGCGCGACTTGAACCGTTGTTTTCCTGGATCGGAGAAGGGCTCGCTGGCGGCGCGGCTGGCCTACACGCTGATGGAAGAGGTCGTTGCGCACGCCACCCACGGCATCGATTTGCACACCGGAGCGGTCCACAGGGAGAACCTCCCGCAGGTGCGCACGGCGCTCGACACCGGTGTGGACATCCAGGATCTGGCCAGTGCCTTTGGCGCCCCGGTCGTCTTGAGCTCGGAGCTGCGGGACGGCTCTCTGCGCGCCGCGGCGGCTGAGCGGGGAATACCGATTCTCGTCTACGAGGCCGGCGAGGCCTTGCGCTTCGATGAGATGGCGATCCGCGGCGGTCTGCGTGGTGTGCTGGCCGTCATGCGTCACCTCGGCATGGTGCGTGGCACGGCCGGCTTGCGCCTGAGACCCATTACCGCGCCGGTCGTGGCGCGCTCCAGCGTCTGGGTGCGTGCCAACCAGAGCGGGGTGTTGCGCTCGTTGGCGCGGCTTGGTGCCCATGTCAAACAGGGTGAGCGGCTCGGCGTCATCGCCGATGTGTTTCGCCATGATGAAGAGCCTGTGATGGCGCCCTTCAGCGGTATCATCATCGGCCGCACCAATCTGCCATTGGTCACCGAGGGCGAGGCCATTTACCACATCGCCCGCTTTGGTCGGGCCGATGAGGCCGCCGAGACGGTTGAGCGCTTCCAATCGGCGCTGGCTGCAGGCGAACTTGACGAGCTGAGCCCCGGCCCGGAGCCCGAGCCGCCGATCGTCTGACCGTACGAGGACCCGTTGCGGAAGACTCATGAATCTAAGAGACCTGAAGTACATCATCGCCGTCGCCGAGACACGCCACTTCGGTCGAGCGGCAGAGCGCTGCTTCGTCAGTCAGCCGACCTTGAGCGGACAGATCAAGAAGCTCGAGGAGGAGCTGGGCGTGACCCTTTTCGAGCGTACGAATCGTTCGGTCGAGGTGACGCCGATTGGTCAGACCATCCTCGCGCATGCACGCCAACTCCTCGAGCAAGCCGATGCGATCGAGCAGGCAGCAAGGGCTCAGCAGGACCCGCTCGCCGGGCCATTGCGGCTCGGTGCCATCCCGACACTAAGCCCCTATCTGATGCCGTTGATCCTGATGCCGTTGCGCCAGCAATACCCTCAGCTGAAGCTGGTCTTATTCGAGGAGCTCACTGAGACACTCGTCCTGCGGTTACGCCATCACGATCTGGACGCGGCGCTCCTCGCAACACCGGAAGATGATGTCGAGCTCACCGGCTGTCCGCTCTTCGAGGAGCCCTTCTGGCTGGCCCATCCCCGTGGCCACGCGCTCGCCAACAAGGATCCCATCACCCATCAGGACCTGGAGGACATTGATTTGCTGCTGCTCGCCGACGGGCACTGCCTGTCGCACCAGGTCATGGAGGTCTGCCGGCTTGCCGAGCGTCCCCGACAAGGAGAGATGGCTGACCTGCGGGCCTCGAGCCTGGAGACGGTCTTGCAGCTGGTCGGTGCCGGTTTCGGTTGCACGCTGGTGCCCGCCCTTGCGACCCGCAACGGGCTCATGGACGATCACGCCATCACTGTCCGTCGCCTGGATCTGCCGGATGCCTATCGTCGCATCTCCCTCGTCTTTCGCCGCAGCTTTCCCCGCCGCGCGGCGCTGATGGCGGTCGCCGACCTGATCATCGCCGCGCTGCCGGATTGCGTGCGCCCGATCGCGGTGCAGCCGCCGGCTGATGCCACGGTGGATGCGATCGCATCGACGCGGGTGGTGGCGCACTGATTCCCGCTGGCGCCGGCGGGTCGGTCATCGCCGACAAGGCCGTGCGACGCTACCTTGTGTGCCCGTCAGTCTGCCTGTTTCCTCCCGGCTTGGCCGCGTGGGCGCATGTCTCTCACTTTTGGCACTTTTGGCACTTTTGGCGGGTCGAGCGCTTAACGATCATGGGGCGAGGCGAGCCACTCCAGATGATGAAACGTCGCCTCGCCCCTGATCGTTCCCTCACCCCAACCCTCTCC
>CAZOWL010000084.1:0-19227 GCA_964583605.1 uncultured Chromatiaceae bacterium
GGCGAGGCGACGTTTCATGGTCGGGGGTGGCTCGCCTCGCCCCATGATCGTTAGCTGGCTTGCCAGCCATGCTGAGGATTGGTTGATTGAAAGACCTGATAATCATCTAGCCGCCTCCCCAAGCGCTCGCTACTCTCAGTCATGCAAGACAATGAAGCAGCCAGAGAGGAGGCAGCCATGGCACTGTACGCCGAGGACGGAGATCAGGCGCCCTGCCGTGCGGCTGCTCAGGCGCGCAGCCGCATCAGGATCTCCCCGACGGTCTCGGGCAGCGCCTTGGGGCTGTGCAGGACACGGAAATGGCCGTTGCCAAACATCTCGGTGAGGCGCGCCTCTGCGCCGTGCTCGACCGCAAGCGCGTAGCTCAGGATGCCGCCGGCGCGGCCTTCGCGGACGGCCTGCGCGACGTCCTTGATGCCATAGCGGCCCTCATATTGGTCGTAATCGCTCGGCCGGCCATCGGTCACGACGAGGAGCAGGCGGCGCCGCGCTGGGACGGCGGCGAGCTTGGCCGTCGCGTGACGGATCGCGGGCCCGATACGCGTGTAGCCGGCCGGCTCGACGCAGAGGACACGCGTCCGCACCCGCGACCAAGGCTCGCCAAGGTCCTTGATCAGGAGAAACTGACAGCGGTTCCGCGTGTAGCTCGAGAAGGCCGCGACACCGACCTGATCCAGGAGGCCGTCGAGGGCCTCGCCGAGCACCAGCACCGTCTCGCACTCGACATCGAGGATCCGCACGCCGGCGACCCAAGAGTCCGACGACAAGGACCGGTCGAGCAGGATCCAGACCGCTAGATCCTGAGCGGTCCGCCGGACATCCAGGTAGAGGCGCTCGATCGATGAATGCCCGGCGGCCAGCGAAGCATAGCGCTCGACGGCGGCATCGAGGTCGACGTCGCTGCCGTCGGGCTGGCGGCGGCGGATCGTGCGCCTGAGGAGTAGCGTCTCGAGCTGTCGGCGCATCTCCTCGATGCGACGACGATGCGGCGCGAGCACCTCGCGCGTGCGGTGCGAAATCGCGCCATCGAGAGGGCGCTCCGGCGCCACCTCCGTCAAGACGCACCAATCCTCACGGTAACACCGTTTGCGATGGTGCCACTCTGGATAGTGATGTACCGACCCGGCGGCAGCGTCGTCGTCGACCTGCCATCCCGGGCCATCGAGCATCGCGTCCAATCGATAGTTGGCGCCCGATGGCGCTTGGGTGCGCACCAGCGCGCTCGGGCGCATCTGGTCGAGCGCGTCACGCTCGGCCTCGGGGTCACCGGACTCGTCGGCCCGCGTCGATGCGCCGTCGTGGTCCTGCAACGTCTCGATCTTCTCGAAGTGGTGAAAGAGCGGCGAGCGGTTGCGGTCACGGGCGGCGCGCCGCTCGACGCGTCCGAGGACGCGACGGCTGTCGAGCTCCTTGGTCAGCGTGCGGCTCGGGGCTGCGGCATCGGCGCCCGGCGCCTCCTCGTTGGCCGCCTGGGTTAGCAGCTCTCCCCAGAGCGGGACCGCAACGGGCGCCTGATGCCGAAGGAATCGAGATGGCGGGAGCGCTCTAAACAACGCCTCGGCCAGGTCATGGATGCGTTGCGCACGGACATCGTCGAAGGCCAGCGCCCGCTCGAGCCAGTCATGGGCCGCAGGGTGGACCTCGGCGCGGCGCGGGCGCGCGCCGCCGAGGCGCACGCGGCAAAGGGTCTGACTGACCGCGATGCCGTCCCGGACGGCACCGCAGGGCGGCCTGGCATCGAGCAGCGGCTGGTGCAGGGCGACAGCGAGGTCGCCGGCACCGGGCAGCGAGCGCTCGAGCTCGCCGCGGCTCCCCTGAACGGCCAACCAGGTCTCGCACTGCCGGATCCACGGCGACGCGGAGCGGCCGACCACGCCGAGGCGCCACGAGATCGCCGCGTACGCCGTGCGATAGACATAAGCCGCCTCATTGAGCGTCGCATCCCCCCAGGCATCGATAAAGGTCGGCAGCAGAAGGGTCTCGCCAGTCCACCCGCCGGCCTCTGGCGTCAGGCGCACCTCCAAGGGCCGCCCGGCCACGAGCCCAGCCAACAACTTGAGGCGCGGGAGGAGCTCCTCCCCGGCGACCGCCGCGGCCCGCGGCGCCGCCCGCCGCGCACGCACGCGCTCGGCGAATCGAGCGATGCGCAGGCCGAAAATCTCAGTCGGATCGACGGTCACGGCAAGCCCAACGCCTCATAGAAGGGTGCGGCGAGGAACGAACCGCGCCGATGGCAGCTCGCCGCCTTCGGGGCCGACGGTCTTGAGCCACAAAGGGATCAAAACGCCAACGCGACAAGATCCGCCAAGGCCGCCCGCGCCTCGGGCTCATCGCTGAGCGGCTCGACGATCGCGGCGCGACACGCCCGGCGCGGCGTGAGTCCGTGCGCGATCAGGTGCGCGGCATTGACCAGCAGGCGCGTCGAAGCCGTTTCAGGCAGCGCCAGCTCATCGGCACGGCGGATCCGCCCCGCGAGGTCGACGAGGCGACGCGCGACAGCGGCCGCGCAACCGCTCTCGGCGACGAGGATCTCGGCCTCGACGGCGGCCTCAGGATAGTCGAAGGCGAGCGCGACGAAGCGCTGGCGTGTCGAGGGCTTGAGCTCCTTGAAGCGCCGCTGGTAGCCAGGATTGAAGCTGACGACCAGCATGAAGTCCGGCGGTGCCACCAGGTGCTCGCCAGTCTTGTCGATGAAGAGCTCACGGCGATGGTCGGTGAGGGGATGGATGACGACGATGACGTCCTCGCGGGCCTCGGCGATCTCGTCGAGATAGAGCACCGCCCCTTCGCGCACGGCCCTCGTCAAGGGCCCGGGCTGCCAGATGGTGTCCCCACCGCGCACCAGGTAGCGGCCGATCAGATCGGTAGCCGAGGTGTCGTCATTGCAGGCCACCGTCACGAGGGGACGGCGCAGCGCTGCGGCCATCGCCTCGACGAATCGCGACTTTCCGCACCCGGTCGGCCCTTTGAGCAGGAGCGGCAGCCGGGCCTCAGCACAACGGACGAACACGGATCGTTCGCCGACTACCTCGCGGTAGTAGGGCGCCAGCGGGACCTCGGCGTCTCGCGCGGCGGCCGCGTCGCTCATAGGGCCGGGGTCGCCGCGAGGCCAGCGCGCGGCGGCCGTTCATCCTCCTCCGGGGGGAGCTCGGCCGGGTCTGAGACCGGCAGCCCGTAGCGGACGAAGTCGATCACGTAGGCCGCAATACCGCTGATGAAGAGGAGTGCGGCGAGGAACATACCGAAGAAGTGCACCTCGATCTCCTTCTGCACGACCAGGAAGTCCATGCCGACGACCCGCTCGAGGTAGACCTGAGCGATGCCGGCGACGGCCAGGGCCAGTGTCATCGCAACGATGCCGATGTTCGACGCCCAGAAGGCGTAGATGTCGAGCCAGCTCCGGTAGATCGGCCGCCCGGTCATGCGCGGCATCGCATAGGTGATGATCGCCAGCACGATCATCGCGTAGGCGCCCCAGAAGGCCAGGTGGCCATGCATCGCCGTGATCAGGGTGCCGTGCGTGAAGCGGTTGACCTGCGGCAGCGTATGGGCGAAGCCGAGGAAGCCGGCGCCGACGAAGGACATGATGGCCGCGCCGATCGTCCACAGCAGCGCCATCCGGTTCGGGTGGCGGCGCCCGCCGCGCTTCATCATCGCCAGCGCCCAGATGGCCATGCCGAGGAAGGCCAAGGGCTCGAGCGCGCTGAAGATCCCGCCGACCCAAAGCCAGTAGTCCGGGGTGCCGATCCAGTAGTAGTGATGGCCAGTGCCGAGGACGCCAGAGAGAAAGGTCAGCCCGACGACCACGTACAGCCACTTCTCGATGATCTCGCGATCGACGCCGGTGAGGCGCAGCAGCAGGAAGGCCAACAAGGCGCCCATGATCAGCTCCCACACCCCCTCGACCCAGAGATGCACGACCCACCAGCGCCAGAAGCTGTCGACGGTCGGGTGCACCGTGTCGATCATCCCGAACAGGTAGAAGCCGGCCGCCGAGAAGAGGCCGAAGTAGAGGACCAGCGCCGTGCCGGTGCGCCGCTCGGCCTGCCAGAGATTGGTCCCGATGATCGCGAGGAAGAGCAGGATGTCGGCCACGACCAGCCAATCGAGTGGCCGCGGGATCTCCAGAAACTTGCGTCCCTCCCACCAATCGAAATTGAACCCGATGATCGCCGTCACGCCGACGATGACGAAGGCCGCCCACTGCACGACCGCCAGCCAAGGCACCGGTATCGGCCGATTCGTCTCCTCCGGCACCAGGTAATAGGCCGCCCCCATGAAGCCCGAGAGCAGCCACATCACCAGCAGGTTCGTGTGCGTCGAGCGCAGGACGTGGAACGGGAGCCACTGGTGCAGACCGTCCCAGCCCATGTGCGCGACGGTCATCAGGAGCCCGTAGAACAGCTGCAGGCATAGAAGCAGCATCGAGGTGGCGAAGAAGAGATAGGCGATACGCTGCGAGGCAAATCGCATGGCTCAGCCTCCTGTCGAGTCGCGGGGGGTCGGACTGCGGAGCTGAGCCAGGAAGGCTGCGAGCTCCTTGACCTGGGTGGCGGTCAGCGGGAGGTCCGGCATCGTCGTGTCGGCCTTGACCGATTGCGGCTCCGTGAGCCAAGCGATGAGCTCGTCGCGGCCCATCCGATCCCCGACATCGTCCAACGGCGGACCGACCTGACCGCCCTGGCCAGCGAGCGAGTGACAGGCGATGCAGAGCTGATTGAAGACCTGCGGGCGGTCGATTTGGGCGACGATCGAGGGGGCGTCGGCCCGCGCCGGCACGGCGAGCTGCATCAGGCTGGGGGTCGGCGGAAAGCCGTTGGTGTCGATCCGTCCGACCCATTCGAAATAGGCGATGAAGGCATCGATCTCCTCGTCCGTGAAGGGATACTCCTGCATCTTCCGCTCGCCCGGGTACATCCCCTGCGGGTCTTCGAGCATCGCGCGGATGAAGACCGCGCCGCGGCGCTCGTAGACCCGCGTCAGCTCAGGCGCATAGTAGCCACCCTCGCCGAGGATCGTATGGCAGCCCATACAATTGCTCTCATCCCAGAGCCGCTTCCCGTGCGCGACCTGCTCGGTCAGGTCCTCCTGGTTCGTCAGATGCGGGATCCGCGTGAAGGTGTGCACCGTGAGGGCGAAGAAGATCGCAAAGGTGACAGCGGTTCCGCCGAGAAAGAACCACTTCGCCTGAGATAGGGACAGCATCGAGCGCGACTCCCCTAGGATCAGGCCCCGGCGGGGCCGCGATGCAAGAGCGCAAGCAGAAACCGTGCCGCGCTACAGCGGCGACCCGGAGTCCGAATCTGACGCCTCACTCACCGGGAACCCTTGGTCGACTTGCACCGGCCGCCGGACGAAAAGGCCCGAATCACCGGGCGCCGGCCTTCGCCTCAACGTCCTCCCATCATCTGACGGCGGTGCTCTGCCTGGGCCTTGGCGAGCTCTGTCGGCCCAACGGTGCCATCGCCGTCCAGGTCGATCATCTCGAACGTCAGGGCATTCGGCAGGTTGCGCATCTGGTAACCCTGCTGGGCCCGCTGACCGATCCGTCGTCCCCTCGCCTCGTTGAACTCCTCCTTCGTCAAGACGCCGTCCCCATCGAGATCGAGCTCAAAGAAGCTCGGCATCTGCATCCCCATGCCCCGACCGCGGCCCATGCCGGGACCGGCCCCCCCCATACCAGGTCCCGCTCCAGGGCCCATGCCGGGCGGGGGCATGCCAGGGCCGGGAGGTCCCATCCCGGGGCCCATCGTGCCGGGGCCCATCATGCCGGGAGGACCCTGCATACGCTCCTGCTGCGCGGCCGTGAGCTCATCGGGGGTGATGCCCCCGTCGCCGTTGCGATCGAGGTCCGAGAAAGACGGGGCCTGCGCAGCCCCGCGCATCGGCATGCCCTGCTGCGCGCGCTGGCCCTGGCGCTCGCTGCGCACGGCATTGAGCTCCGAGGGGGTGATAACCCCATCGCCGTCCTGATCCAATGCGGAGAAGCTCATGGGCCCTCGCGGGGGCGCCTGTTGGGACCAGGCCGTTGCGGACAACGCGAGCGCAGCCGTCGCCAACGCCGAGCCGAAGGAAAAGCTTCGTTTCATTGTGTACATCAAAGGTCTCCCTGAGGTTAGGAAAGGCGCAAACCGCGCCTCTACTTCTATAAGGGCCGCTGTGCGGACCTCTCGCGATGCGGACATCTGCGAGACGTGGTCCGCGCGCGACATCTCAGTGATCGATATCGTTCAGGTACTTGGCGAGAGCCGACAGCTCCAGCTCAGCGACTGGCACGGCCTCGGCGTGTTGGTCGGTCGCGAGGGTCTGTTTGAGCCCCTCCGCCGTATAGTGGGTGCGCGCCGCGAGCTCGGTGAAGCTCGGCCCGACCGGCGTGCCTTGCTGGTTCGGTAGCTGATGGCAGGTCGCGCAGATGGATCGGGCGATCTCTTTGCCCTCTGAGGCAACGGTCGCCGCAGGAGTCATGAAGAGCCCCACCGCTGCGGCGAGAACCAGCAGCCCGTCGTTCTTGCCTGTCATGCGTACCTCCATGATTGCGTTGCTCGGAGCTTCGGCCCGCACGGCCTGAGCCCGGCCAGCGTCCGCCTTCCGGCGCCTGGGAGACACCGCCTTCGAGGCTCTGGTCACCGTGCAGTCCGCGCGGCCCGGTCACCGTCCCGATTAAGCAATTCTGGCGCCACATGAAGGAAAACCCTCGTCCGCCGACGATGCGAGCAGCGGACTGAGATCAAGGACCCATTCGGACGCGATCCCGCGACGCGCTAGCCGTCGGCTGGCCCCGCAGCGGCGCTCGCGGTGCGATATTTGCCGAGAACTTTGCCAAGGGGACCGTTATGCAGTCATTCGTTGCGGGTCACGCCGGCCTGTGGTACCCGTGTGGCTCACCCAATTACGAGGAGTGCATCCGTTGACCGATGCGGCCAATCGAGCTTCACGATCCGCCCGCAGGACGCCCGTCGTCGGCATCGGTGCCTCCGCCGGCGGGCTGGAGGCGTTGCGGGCGTTCTTTCAGCACCTGCCGAACGACCTGGGCGCGGCCTACGTCGTGATCGTGCACCTGGCGCCCGACCGCGACAGCGAGCTGCCTGCCATCCTCGCCCGCGAGACCGCCATGACGGTCGTGCAGGTTGGGGACCACGAGCAGGAGGAGCTCCATCCCGGCCAGGTCTCCGTCATCGCCCCGAACCGCAAGCTCGAGATCACCGATGCCGCGGTCGCGGCCTCGCGCTTCGAGCAGCCGCGCGGGCAGCGCACCGCCATCGACCTCTTCTTCCGCTCGCTGGCCGCCTCGCACGGGCACATCTTCGCTATCGTGCTCTCCGGCGGGGGCTCCGACGGTGCGGTGGGCGCCAAGGCCGTCAAGGAGGCCGGCGGGCTGGTGCTGGTGCAGGACCCTCGCGAAGCGGCCCACGACAGCATGCCGCGGGCGACACTCGCGAGGCGATCTTCGAGAATATGACGGACGACGTGACGATCGCCAACGCCGAGAGCGTGGTCACCGACATCAATACCGCCGGCCTGCGTCTGCATGGCTTCATCCGCAAAGAGATCGACGACGCGCTCGGTCATGTCGCCGGGGATGCCCTGCTGGTGGAGTCGGCGCGGCGGATGCGCGACTGTGTGCGCGCATCCGACACCGTGGTCCGCACGGGCGGAGACGAGCTCTTGCTGGTCCTGCCCGACGTCGAGGCCGAGGGCGCTGCCCATGTCGCGGAGAAGCTGGTTGCACGCCTCACCCACCCATTGCATCTCGAAGAGCATACCCTCCGTGTCACCTGCAGTCTCGGCATCACTCTCTCGCCCGGCGACGGCGATACCGCAAGCGGGCTGATCGCGCGCGCCGACACCGCCATGTATCGCGCCAAGCAGGCCGGGCGCAACCGCTATCAATTCTTCGCCGAGCAGCTGCGTGTCTGGGAGCAAACGGGGCCGCCCCTGCTGCCGATGGCACTCAATCTGTCCCCCAACAGTTTCAGCATCGTGAGCGCCGTGACGCCCTGAGCGCCCAAGTGCACGCGCTGCTCGCCGAGACCGGCCTTGCCCCTGCACTGCTCGAGCTCGAGATCACCGAGAACACCTTGCTGGAGGAGACCGAGGACACCCTCACCAGCTGGCTACAGCGGGCGTCCTAACCACCGGGCGCCCGGTTATCCCCGCGGGTGCCGGCCAAGGACACGAGAGTGCGACACAGCTCGGGGAGCGGCAGCTCGGCAATCTCGGGGCTGCACGGAATCGCGCCAGACAGGGTCCTGGACCTTCACCTCTTTGCGCTCAAAGACCTTGTGATACTGAAAGAAGCGCTTGACCACGCGCATCGTGTGCGTGGAGAGCTCGTCGTCACACTGGCAATTCCAACCGTTGGCCCCTGTGCAGTTGCACCGGGGAGCCTTCGGCAATGAGCGCCGATGTCGGGGCGGATGATGCCAAGGCCGCGCCAAGCTCGGGGCCGTAAAACGCCCTGAAGTCACCATCGGTGACGTGTGCCGATGTCGGCCACACCCGCCACTGAGGATGCTCTAGCCGATACTCCAGGGTGCCGCCATCGCGTTGCGAGGAGTATCCGCAATAGCGCTCTGTGATCAGCTCCTCCGCAGAGCCAGCGCCGGGCAGGACCGGGTCGCCAGTGCGCGTGGCACCAACTGTCAGCCACTTGCCAGCATGCCGCCAGCCATACTCCACTCGCCGGTCCCCATCCTCGGCTACCTGGGCCGAGCGGGTCGGGCAGGCCACAAAGCTCTCGTTATAGAGCCACCGGGCAATCGATGCCATCGCGCGCCGAGGCACGACCTCGCGCAAGAACACGGCCCCACGTCGCCAGCCCTCCGGCCGTTCGCGCCTCACGTAGAAACGCAGGTTGATCTGCTCGAAGCTGCGGTGGAAGGGGATTGGCACGCCTGCCACTTTCGTGTTCAGGAACGAGAATGCAATCAAGCTGACCAAAGCGGTTCCTTCCCAGTGCTCGAGCTCCGTACCGGCCGGGACGTGCGGCAGAAGACACGCCGGGGACACCGTATAGCTCAACATGACGAGATCTCGCCATTCAGCAGTGAGAAACGCTGTGCTCATTCTGAACCCCATTAGCTGCCCACTCGAGGGCCAAAGATCCCACAAGCGCTGCCTTTTCACGCCATTTCCATTCCCGCCACCCGCCTAATGCCCGAAATCTCTTCAGGCCCAAGACACTCGAAAAGGCCTGCCAGGTGATCGCTCAGATCGTTCGACAACCTGGTTCTGGGTCTGGACCTCAGCGGCCAGGAGAAGAGCGACCTGGTCGCCTTCCTGCGGGTGCTCTGAGCCTCGACAGGCCCTGACGACGCGCGGCAGGGCCGGAGTGGCGGCCCGCGCCGCAAGCCGTAGCCCGGTGAAGCACACCAGGATCGCCGCGGCCTCGCGCGGGCCCTCGTCGCCGGCGTGCGTGCAGCAAACCGCCGCTCGGCGTGCCGCGACCGCCGCGTAGCGAGGTGCGAATTGGAAGTTCTAGCGGTCCGAACCGGGCCTCGGGGGTCTCTCTGAATATCCAGAACGCTGGCCGGGAGCGGGCGACGGCACTGCCGCGCAGGCTGGTTGACGACGGCATCGCCGCGCGCATCGAGCCAATGGCGTCGGCTTCAGCGCCGACGGATCGCCATTGGGCTCGGGACGGCAGATATCCTTGCAGCCGAACCAGAGCACCTGCTCGTTTGGCTCGGCCTTCAGCGGCCGGCCGGCCTCCAGTATCCGGACCTCCTTCTTCGCCCCGATGACCAGGATCGGAACGGCACCTTCGGGGAGCTGCGCCTGGAAGTCATCGATGCCGTAGCGATTCGTTATGCGGCTGCTGTGGAAGCCCCAGCCCTGATACCAGTGGCGTTGTAGATCCTCGTGCTGGACCTCGTCGGCGAAGGCGATGCGCCCCCGCGCACCGGGTGCCGGACGCCGTGCCTCCGATACCCCGCCGGTGGCGAGCTGGTAGACCTTCTGGCGGCCCAGCTCGGGGGCAAAGTGAGCGCATGCGAGGGCGTTGTAGGAATCGTTGTCGGTGACCGCGAGTAGATTGCCGAAGGCACCGAGCTCCAGCGAATGCTCGGCATGCTCGGAAAGCAGCTCACCGAAGTAGACCGGTACGCCATGCAGACGCGCACCGCGCAGCCGGTGCCAAACGTTGTCGGCGACGATGACCGGCACCCCGCGCTCATGTAGGGTCCGGGCCAGGCCGTTGCCCCAGGCCGTGGCGCCAGCGATGATCAGACCGCCGCCGCGTTGGGCGCTGAGGTCGAGCCAGCGCGCCAACCAGCCCAAACTGAAACCGTGGAGCACGATGGTCGCCAGGATCAGCGTGAACACGAGAGGCAGCAGCTCTTCCGCACCGGTATAGCCCTGTGCGGCCAGTGCCGGGCCAAAGATGCCTGCGACCGCGGCGGCAACGACACCGCGCGGCGCAATCCAGCCTACCAGCATACGCTCCTGCCAGCTCATGCCGGCACCCACGGTCGAGATCCAGACCGCTGCCGGGCGCACCAGGAAGATGATCGCGGCGACCAGTGCCCCGCTGTGCCAGTCCATCGCCCGCATGATGGCCGGGTCGAGATCGGCAGTCAGCAGCAGGAATACCGCAGTCACGAGCAGTATCGCGTTGTATTCCTTGAAGCGACGGAGCTCACTGATGCTCGGCAGGCTCAAGTTGCCGAGCACGACGCCGAACACGGTTGCGGCGATGAGACCCGCCTCATCCAGAATCAGGTTGGATAGCGCATAGGTCCCCAGTGCCACGGCCAGTGCAACCGGCCCCTTCAGGTACTCGGCGACCTGGCCGGCGATGAAGGCGCGGCCGAGCAACCAGGCGGCTGCGCCGCCGATGACGACCGCGCCGCCGACGCCGGTAACCAGCCGCAGCAGGGTGTCGCCGATCGACTGCGGTCCGCTGCCCGCGAAGTAGTCGAAGATCAAGACGACAAGCACGGCGCCGACCGGATCGTTGGCGATGCCTTCCCACTTGAGGTAGGACGCTGGACGGCTCTTCAGGCGCGCCTGGCGCAGTAGCGGCAAGATGACCGTCGGCCCGGTCACGACCGTGATGGCACCGAAGACGAGCGCTACTGGCCAGGACAGCCCCGAAATGAGGTGTGCTGCATAGGCCGCGAAGGCGAGGCTCAAGATGACCGTCAGCGTGATGAGCCGGTTGACACCCGCCGCCGCCCTCTTCAATTCGACCAGACGCAACGAGAGCCCGCCCTCGAACAGGATCGCGGCAACGGCCAGATTGATCAACGGCTGGTAGGCATCGCCCAAGGCCTCGCTGGGACGGATGATGCCGAAGGTCGGCCCGAGCAGCAGGCCCGTCAGGATCAGCAGCACCAATGCTGGAATCTGCAGGCGCGAGCCGAGCCATTGGGCACCGAGCCCGAGCACGGCCATGAGGGCCAAGATCTCGGTGAGGTGATGCATCAAGGGGCGCTCCTTGGCGGTGGATGAGGGGCAGCCGGCAGGCACGGCTCCCCAGCCCCTGAAAAAGGGCGTCGTTTCGGCCGCAGATCGGCGAAGCCACCAGGCCTTGCCTGGTCTATCCTTTGTGCATGCGGACCAGAATCACAGTCACAAGGCTTCTCATGACGAATCCCCGACCGAATGAAGACCAACGCGCTCCGGCACGCCCGCTGCTCGAGCGGACATTCGAATTCGGTTCTAGCCCTCGCAAGCGCGATCTTTCTGATGGGCCGCGCCCATAAATCCTGACAGCACCGCAGCGTGCTAAGGTCATGTCCACAGCCATAACCGCGCCGTGCAGAGGGTCGCGGCGCAGATCGAGGACACAACGAAGACGGCCGGAGCGAACCGCGAGAAGGCCAGGCTGCGGACGTAATCCTTGTCCTTCGACCGGTCCACATCGGCCCCGGCAGCAGGTCCCGGTCGGTCGCCAGATCGCGCATCGCCTCACTACGATGCTGGAGGCTACGCTGCTTGATCAACCACTTGTTTAGTGTCCGGTGCGCGGCGTCCATGGGCTCGGCCAGGAGGACCGCCAACAAGATGCCAAGCGCAGCAATCAAATACTCGGCCGCCAGCACCGCGCCGAAGTCGGCGGTGGTATTCAGGATCGCGAATGGCACGACCAGAAAGCACTGACAGAACGAGGGTTTCAATCTGTAGGGATCGCCCCGGCGCAAGACCGCGAATCGGGGCGGGCGCCGGATCACCCGGCTGCGGTCGACCGGAATCACTGAGGTTCATCTCTGGTCAGTGCCCGGACCCAGAAACACAGCAGCCAGCGGTGGCAGCGTCAGACGCAGGCCGTAATCCTGACCCTGCGTCGCGCCGGCCTCGGCCTCGGCACCGCCGTAGTTGCCCTGGCCGCTGCCGCCATAGATCGGCGCGTCGCTGTTGAGCATCTCCCGCCACCAGCCTTCGCGCGGGACGCCGACGCGATAGTCCTGGCGCGGTAACGGGGTCAGATTGAAGACCGCCAGCACCGGTCTCGCTCGCTCGCGCTCCCAGCGCAGGAAGCTCACGACGCTGTTGTCGACGTCCTGGAAGTCGACCCATTCGAAGCCGGCCGGCTCGAAGTCCAGCTGGTGCAGCGCCGGCTCGTCGCGATAGAGGTGATTGAGATCCCGTACCCAGGCCTGAATCCCGCGGTGCTCCGCGGATTCGAGCAGATGCCAGTCAAGGGCGCCGTTGTGCCGCCACTCGCTCCATTGGCCGATCTCGCCCCCCATGAACAGGAGCTTCTTCCCCGGATGGGCATACATGTAGGCGAGGAGCGCCCGCAGATTGGCCAGCCTCTGCCAGGTGTCGCCCGGCATCCGGGCCAGCAACGAGCCCTTGCCGTGCACGACCTCATCATGCGAGAGAGGCAGGACGTAATTTTCGCTGAAGGCATACCAGATGCCGAAGGTGAGCTTGTCTTGGTGGTGCCGGCGGTAGAGCGGATCGGTCCCGAAGTAGCTGACGGTGTCATGCAGCCAGCCCATCTTCCACTTCATGCCGAAACCGAGCCCGCCGAGGTAAGCGGGACGTGAGACGCCGGGCCAGGCTGTCGACTCCTCGGCGATGGTCTGCCGATCGGGAAGCTCGCGGTCGACCGACTCGTTGAGCCGACGCAGGAAGGTCACCGCGTCAAGGTCCTCGTTACCACCGTGCTCGTTGGGGATCCACTCACCGGCCTTGCGGCCGTAGTCGAGGTAGAGCATGGACGCGACGGCGTCGACGCGCAGCCCGTCGGCATGGTAGCGGTCGAGCCAGAACATGGCGCTGCTTATCAGGATCGCCCGGACCGCGTTGCGGCCGTAGTTGTAGATGTAGCTGTTCCAGTCAGGATGGAAGCCGCGTTTCGGATCGGCATGCTCGAAGAGATAGGTCGCGTCGAAATACACCAGCCCGTGCTCGTCGCTCGGAAAGTGCGAAGGGACCCAGTCGAGGATCACAGCGATGCCACGACGGTGCAGCTCATCGATCAGGTACATGAAATCCTGCGGGTCCCCGTAGCGGGCGGTCGGCGCGAAAAGGCCCGTGGTCTGATAGCCCCAGGAGCCATAGAAGGGATGCTCCATGACCGGCAGCAGCTCGACGTGCGTGTAGCCCATGTGCTGGATGTAATCGGTGAGCTCGCCCGCGAGCTCGCGGCAGCTCAGGAACCGACCGGCCTCCTCGGCCGCGAGCCGCCAGGAGCCAAGGTGCACCTCATAGATCGACATGGGCGCATCGAGGGCATTGTGTCTCGCACGGGCGCTCATCCAGGCCTCATCCTGCCACTCATAGGCCGGATCCCAGACGATCGAGGCGGTCTGCGGCGGGGTCTCCCAACGCAGGGCGAATGGGTCTCCCTTGGCCACCTCGAAGCCATCGTAGTGCGAGCGCAGATAATACTTGTAGCGGTCGCCGTGACCGGCGCCCGGCACGAAGCCCTCCCAGATCCCGGAGCCGTCCCGCCGGGCACGTAACGGGTGGCGATCGACGGCCCAGTCGTTGAAGTCGCCGATCACCGACACCGCTTTGGCGTTCGGCGCCCAGACAGCGAACAAGGTGCCAGGCCAGCCACTCACCGAGAGGAGATGGGCACCGAGCTTCTGGTAAAGGCGGAAATGGCTGCCCTCCTTCCGGTGTCGAGATCGTCCAGCGCGACGTGCTCGGACATCTGCGGGCGCCTGGGGCGATCCCGAGCGATGTAGCCGTGGACATCTCCGGGGCCAGCGACCAGCTGCAGGCAACGCAGGAGGCGCTGCGCGCGAACTTCATCGTGGCTGTGGTCATCGTCTACCTGATCATGACAGCGATCTTCACGCACTGGGGCTATCCGCTGCTGATCATGGTGACGATTCCGCTCGGACTGGCAGGCGGCATTGCTGGACTCGCCCTTCTCAATGGCGTCGGCGCCCTGCTCCCGCTCGTCGGTCTCGAGGCCGTGCACCAGCCCTTCGACATGATCTCGATGCTCGGCTTCCTGATCCTGCTAGGCACCGTGGTCAATAACCCGATCCTGATCGTACACCGCGCGATGGCCAACGTCCGAGATGAGGGCCGGGATGCCGTCACCGCCGTGCGCGAGGCCGTCGAGGCCCGGCTGCGCCCGATCGCCATGTCGGCGATCACGACCATCGCCGGCCTGTCTCCGCTGGTCTTACTGCCCGGTGCCGGCACAGAGCTCTGCCGGGGTGTCGGCGCCATCGTGCTGTTCGGGATTCTGGGCGCCGCACTCGTCACCCTGACGATGCTGCCGGCGTTGACTGTCGCAGTGCTAAAGAGGCCATGGACGAGGGCGTGATCCGGGCAACGGCTGGCCGCCACTCAAGGCATCTTCCAATAAGGCAAGGCAGCGAACGGCTCCCAGAATGGATTGGTGAAGATCAGGATGGTCGCCACAAGAGCCACATAGATCGCCGTCGATTCGATCGTTACCAGGCCAACGAACAGCCTGCGTGTGATGGCCGCGGTCTCCGTTGGCTGCCGCGCGATGGCCCCGAGGGCCCGCGCGACGGCCCGGCCCTCACCGAAGGCCGGTGCGAAGACAACCGCGGCGACGGCCAGTCCCGCGATGAGCATCGGCGCCACATCGATAATTGCTATGCTGTCCATAACATACCTCCTGGCAGTGACACAACGAGAGCGCGCGTCAATGCCGCATCCGGCTCAAGGGCCGTTCAAGGGTGAGCGGGGCGACTGGCGCGCTCTCGCGGCGATCGGTCCCCGCCTCAATGGACTCCGCGGGAGGGGGACCGGATTTGGCCTACCCTTCATCTCCCCCGCTCCCCGGCCGACCGACGGTCGGGCTCGCGCGGCGCGACTGGCCGACGGCCCCGGCCGAACCGGAGCACCAGGATCAGGCGCATCAGCATCACCCCGGCAAAGCCCGCCAGCAGGTGCGGCCAATCCCCGCCGGCGAAGAGCAGCAGTGCGGTACCAGTGCCGAGTAGAGCCAGTCGCAGCAGCAGGCTGACGGCGAGGAGCAGCGTCGGGTGCCGCGCGCGAGGCAGGGCCTGGACCGTCCGGTGCAGACCGTAGAAAAAGATCCAGCCGACAGCCAGGCCCCCGAGGAACGCTGACAGGAAGAGCTCGGCCGTGCCCTGCGCCCCGGCCGCTGCCCGCATGGTCGTGCCGGCGGCCAGCTGCCGTCCGGCCTCGATGCCGTCAGAAAATGAAAGCTGCATCGGGGACTCCCTTGACGATCACACCCCTCTGATGCAAACCTGGCGCCAAGGGCGGTATCCGGTGCCTCGGTCGGCGAACCGGACGGCAGTCGAGTTCGCTTGCAGCCCGGCGCCAGTCCCGCGCAGACTTCCTCTTGGGGGGCATAAGCCCCAGAGCTAGGCGGAAAAGCCCCCTTTCGTGCTGGCCCTGTCCGCTAACGATCATGGGGCGAGCCGAGCCACCCCGGACCATGAAATGTCGCCTCGCCCCTGATCGTTCCCTCTCCCCAACCCTCTCCCATGAGGGCGAGGGAGCAAAGGTGCCACGCGGATTTCATTGCATCGGCTAGGCGTCTCGATGGCGTGGGACTTGCCGTATGTACCTGGGGTGCGCGACGTCCGGGACCATCTCCGGCTCTCCACGGACGTCCGCACGACGACGGCACCGAACCGCAACGCACGTGATCTCGAGACCGCATGGCTCGCCGCGACGATCAGATGTGATGCGGTCACCGCGGCCGCCGAACCGAGAGGCCCCTGACCATGTCCCGACCCGACACCGGAGCCAAGCGCAACGACGGCGAAGACGCCGACAGTCCGCCCGAGGCGCGACGCGCCGCTCGATCCGCGAAGAGCATGCACGAGGATGTGCCGGTCTGGTGCGACTGCTGTTCCTGCGAAGCGGAGCCCTATTGGATCGAGGCCATGGAGGGCTCCGCACCGGACGGTCCGTGATCGTCTACGAGGCGCATCGCAGCCCCGGGCCTGGGTCGCGCTGATCGCCCGACCAAGCCGACGGGGCCTTGCGTAGCTGGAGGCACCGGTGTCACGGGCACCGGCCTCGAGAGGATCGTGCCCTACCGATGCAGAAGCCGGCTGCCGGAGCGATAGCCGACGGCCTCAATAGGTCTGCTTCTCCTCAGCGGTATCTTCGATGGTCGATTTGGCCGCCTCGAGGTCTTCGCCGACCCCAGAGACGGTGTTGCAGCCGGCCACGCCCAAAAGGAGCGGCATCAGCAGTGCGTGGAACAGCGCGGTGCGAACATGGTTGATCAGCTGCATGACGGGTCTCTCCGGGTTGTCTCAATCTTTGCGGGCGGGCGGCGGCTAGGTCGCCCGTTCACCAATGCTGAAGCAGCAATCCCGCCAAACCGGGGCGGAGCCTGTGCCGAGGGCGAGCGGTCAGATTTACCACCCACCCTCGCTCAGCAACCGCAGCGGAATCTAGTCGGCTTCAGATTCGCTGCCGCTACCAGACATACCGCCGGCCACGGCCAAGCTCACGGTCTGACCTCCCGAGACCTCGTTGAAGAGGGACTCGTCATAATTCGGGTAGCGCTGGAGACCCTCCTTTGTGTTGGCGCTGTCCTTCGGTGCCAGCAGCGGATTGGCGAGGACCAGGGCCAGGGCGAAGGTGCTTGCGATGGCTACGTGGTGAGTCTTCATGGTTACCCTCCTGAGCGGGATGCCGGGGCGAATACCTCGTGACAAGCTGCCGCCGGGGCACAACTGGCGGCATCGATCGCAGCGGGAGCAGTTCCCGTGCCACGGGAAGGTCTCGCGGAAGGGCCGGCCGGGCAGAGCGGTCTTGGGGCGACGCGGCGAAACCCCAGCGCAACATCTCCCCGCCGTACGGCGCTTTTGAGCCGACACGCGGCTCAAAGCAACCCGGCGAGAGGGAAAGTTCCGAATCGGGACATCGCGAACCTTGGACCGGTCGCCTGGTCGGCTAGGCCCTGTCCGTGATGAGGCAGTGGAATCCTGCGACCTGGATACCGACCGGCGCCGGGCGGAGACCCAGCAGACCAAGACCATCGAGCAGCATCGCGACCAAGCCCGCGGTCCGGTTCAGGACCCGCACGGCAGCCGAATCCCCAGGGCACGAAGCTCCCGCTCGGCCTGCTCGGCCCAGCCGCGATTGGCGACTGGGCTCGCGGGACTGGGATGGAGAATCCGCCCGAGTCCCACATCGAGACCACCGAGGGCCGCGCGTGCGCGCTCGGCGGCGAACTGCCCGATGCCGATCACATGCGTCGGCTCGAGGAGCTCGGCCGCGCGGCGCAGAGCGCTGTCGCAGGCGGCAAACAGAGGTACGCGCTCAGCCTGCGGCAACGCATCGGGCGTCCTATTGCGCCCGCTCTCCTCCATGAACGCCAAGGGGCAGTAATTGAGTACGAAGAATCGCTCGAAGAAGCCCTCCGGCACCGCGCACCGCGCGCGCGCCCAGCCCCAGAGACGCTGCCCACTCACCTCACCGCGCCGACAGCGAAAGCCCAGCACGGGGCGCTTCGGATGCACGCGCTCCGGCTGAGCCACCCGCGCCTCGATACCGAGCCAGTCTCGGACCATTCCAACATCGCCGAAGGGCACACCGGTCTGGACCATGCCGAACGGGCCCGGGTTCATTCCAATGAGTACGACGCGCCGCCGAATCCCTCCGAAGCGGCTCAGATACTCGCGATGCGGCGCCCAGGCATAGACAAGCGGGTTGTAGACGAAGGTGACCGGAGGACCAAAGGCGAGGACGGCGACCTCCTCGCGCAAGCGGCAGGTACTGGCGATCAGGCCCGCGGCACCCTCGTCCATGGTCACGGACAGGTCGACGCCATCGACAAGCGGGATCCGAGCGAAACCCGCATACGCCTCCGCGAGCCGCCTGGCTCGCCCTTGAGCTCGCGCTCGAGCCCAATGGGAAACACAAGCGCGAGAGCCGCCCCCAGTCGGACCGCCCTGTCCCGAGGCGGGATCGGGCTACCCATATCGAGGCTGCCCAGGGCCATACCGATATCCTCGTTGCCAGTGATACCGGTGGTGCCGGGCCGGCCGAACAGAGGCACCGCACCGATCCGGCGATCACCAGACCGAACAGCGCGCAGCGCATTGACCGCCAGACGCACGCTACAGGCCCTCTTCGGGCGCCCTCTCGCCGCGCGGTTCCTGCACCTCCCCCAGCCTCATCTCGGCGGTCGTGCTGAGCCGCATATAGACGCCCAACGCGATAATCATGAACGCCGAAACGGCGAGCAAGGCCGCCGGGAAGACCAACAAACTCAGGTTCTCGCCCGCCGCGCCTAACACGAAGACGAGGGCTTCGAGCGAGACGGCGATGACGATAATGACGACGAATTTCGTCATCGTCTGCCGCGCCTCGGTAGCAGAACGGAGCTCCCGATCGCGTAACACCTCTTCTTCTATCAAATACTTGGCGACATCGAATACGGCGAGCGCCACCACCACCAGCCCGATCCCATCGAGCAACGACTTCTTCAGCGGCTCCCCTGCCGCGAGCGCACCCAGGGCGTCCATACCCGCAGCTCCGATCATGGCCAGACTGATCAGCGTCAGCGCAACGGCGGCAATGCCATAGAGCACGCGGATGCCGAGATGAAACATCTCCTCCCACTGTTGAGGGGTTAAGCTCCTGATGCGGGCGATGCCCTGGCGAAATGAGGAGATGATCTGTTGGCTGATGGTTTTCTTCATATTGGAGCGTTCATTCGCGTTTGTGCTTCGCCGCCGGCCGCGCCGCTATCGCGGCTTGGCTTTCGGAGTCTGCGCAAGGCGGCCTCTAAGGTGGACCCCGAAAATCGGACAGTAGTTTAGGCTTGCCTCCCAACCGAAAGGGGCA
>CAZOWL010000085.1:0-18423 GCA_964583605.1 uncultured Chromatiaceae bacterium
CCTTTTTCGCCTTGTTGCTGCACATCGACGCGGAGCTTGCCGAGGCCGCCCGCGCCAGCGGCGCCACGCAAAATGGGCCTGGAAGGTCGCCACCAGGTGATCGCTGAGCCGCATCAGCGCCTGCGGGTTGAGCTTCTGGCGGGCCTGGCAGAAGGCCGATGCGCTGACCGCTTGGCTCGTCAGCCCCTCGGTAAACAACTCAACGAACTGATCCAACTCGTCCTGAATCGTGCCTTGACGCAGATTCACCAGCAATGCCACCAGGGCCGGCAGAGGAAGGGCGCGCTCGCGGGTGAAATCCTTGGGGCCGCTACGGGCACACGCCGCGAACTCCTCAGAATATAAATACTCCTTGATCGGCGTATAGATATTTTCAAATTTAACTTATTAATTGTGCTTCTGAAACAGAGGGTTGTATTGATTTAGGCCTGAGAACCATTTCGGTGGCTCCGGTTGCGATGGCTAAGTGGCGACAATCTTAAAGCAGAATCAGTGCGTTAGCGCTAACTTAATGGCATTGCCTTGGGCCCTCGTCGGCGGGGCGGATGGGAATGGGGGTCATGATGAGGCTCCAAGTTCATCTGGCCGAATCTTCCGGTGCGCGGATCTGGTTCGATTGTCGCACGATCTGTACGGTAGCGAGTAGGCGGACCCGGGTGGGGTCCGATTGGCCGTTTGCGCGTATGATCGGCTATCTCGTCACCTGGATCTCGACAAGATGCTCCTGCCGGTCATCGAGCAGCGTCATCGCTGACCCTTCCAGCTCGACGCCATCCAACGTCAGCTGCGGCACTCCAGTGCGAGAGCCCGCAAGGGCGCCGACCTGACTGACCGAGATGCGGTAGGGCGTTTCCCGATACCGGTAATGCAGCGTGAACCCGTCCCAGTCCGTCGGTAGACAGGGCTCGATACGCAGCGTCTCCCCTTCCAACCGCAGGCCGAGCAGGGACTCGACGATCAGTCGATACATCCAGCCCGCCGAGCCGGTGTACCAGGTCCAGCCGCCGCGCCCCACATGCGGCGCGACGCCGTAGACATCGGCGGCGATGACGTAGGGCTCGACCTTGTAGGTCGCGATCTCCGCCGGGGTGCGGCCATGGTTGATCGGGTTGATCATGCCGAACAGCTCCCAGGCGCGTGTGCGGTCGCCGAGTCGGGCAAAGGCCATCGCCGCCCAGATGGCCGCATGGGTGTATTGCCCGCCGTTCTCGCGCACGCCGGGGACGTAGCCTTTGATGTAGCCGGGATCGAGCGGCGAGTGGTCGAACGGCGGCTCCAGAAGCTGGATCAGCCCGGCGTCGCGGCGGACCAGGTGGGCGTCCAGCGCATCCATTGCCTGGTGCGCCCGCTCGGGATCAGCGGCCCCCGACAGCACCGACCAGCTCTGGGCGATGGAGTCGATCCGGCACTCCGGGCTCGTTGAGGATCCCAGTGGCGTCCCGTCGTCGAAATAGGCGCGCCGGTACCAGCCCCCATCCCAGCCGTGCTGCTCGAGGCTTTGGCGCAAACGCTCCGCCTCGCGCTGGCAGCGCTCGACGAATGGCTCATCACCACGCAGACTCGCCACCTCGGCGAAGCCTCTCAGCACCTCGTAGAGGAAGAAGCCGAGCCAGATGCTCTCGCCACGGCCCTTGATCCCCACCCGGTTCATGCCGTCGTTCCAGTCACCCGAGCCGATCAGCGGCAGCCCGCGCTCGCCCGTGCGCAGGCCGTGCAGGATGGCGCGCACGCAATGATCGTAGAGGCTTGCCGATTCGTTGGACTGGCCGGGGAGGTCATAGTATGACTCCTCCTCCCCGCTGACCAGACGGCCAACCAGGAAGGGGGCCGTCTCGTCGAGCACCCCGGTGTCGCCGGTGCCCAAGACATAGCGGCTGGTGGCCAGCGGCAGCCACAGATAGTCGTCGGAGCAGCGCGTCCGCACCCCCCGGCCCGAGGGCGGGTGCCACCAGTGCTGGACATCGCCTTCGCGGAACTGACGGCCCGCGCAGCGCAGGAGGTGCTCGCGCACCAGCCCGGGCTCGGCGTGGCTGAGCGCCATCGCGTCCTGCAATTGATCGCGGAAGCCGAAGGCACCGCCTGACTGGTAGTCGCCGCTGCGCGCCCAGAAGCGGCAGGCGAGGGTCTGGTAGAGCAGCCAGCCGTTGGCGAGGATGTCGAGCGCCGGGTCGAGGGTCGCCACCTGCACGGCACCCAGCGTGTGCGTCCAATAGGCCTGCACCGCCTTCAGCGCCGTCCGGGCGGCGGCCGCGCCGCGGCAGCGATGCACCAGATTGCTGGCCTCGTCGGCCCCGCGCCGTCCCGCCACGCCGAGCCGGAAGACAATCTCGTGCGCCTGGCCGGGGGCCAGGTCGATGCCGACCTGAAGTGCGCCGCAGGCATCCAGCGCCGGTCCGACCCGTCCCGAAAGCCGCGCGCGCGTCAAAGCAGCCGGGCGGCGCAAGGTCCCGTTGCGCCCAAGGAACTCGGTGCGGTCGCCGGTCAGGGTGCGGGCCGGGTCGTCGACGTCGAAGAAGGCGAGACGACTGGCGAACTCGCTGTTGTACGGGTTGCGGGCGAAGAGTGCGCCGCTGATCGGGTCGAGCTCGGTGATGATATGCAGCGCCGACTTGGGTCGCAGATCCCCGAGGACCCACTCGACATAGCCGGTCGCCGACAGCCGGCGCGGTCGATCCGACAGGTTGCGCAGCTTCATGACCCAATACTTCACGGGTGCGTCCAGGGCGACATAGACCCACAGCTCCGATGTGATGCCGGCCTCGCTGTGCTCGAAGACGCTGTAACCGAAGCCGTGCCGGCTGACATAGGGCGTCGCGCCGCGGGCGGGCAGCGGGGTGGGCGACCAGACTTGGCCGCTGGCCTCGTCGCGCAGATAGAAGGCCTCGCCGTGCACATCGCTCACCGGGTCGTTGTGCCAGGGCGTGAGCCGGAACTCGTGGGCGTTCTCGCTCCAGGTGTAGGCGCCGCCGCCCGCGGAGACAACCGTACCGAAGTGCGGATTCGCCAGGACGTTGACCCAGGGCGCGGGCGTCGCCTGGCCGGGCGCGATGGTGATGACGTATTCGCGACCGTCGGCGGAGAAGCCCCCCAGGCCATTGTCGAAGCGCAGCGCCGGGCGTGGCTGTTCCGCAGATTCCGGCGCGCGCGGCGGGCCCCCGCTGGGCCGCAAGCGCGGCATGCGCTTCGCTGGTGGGCCGCGTCGATTGAGCTGCTCCACCAGCGTGCCACGGCGGTCGCTGAGGATGGCGCGCGCCACGGTCCGGAACAGGATGCGGTCCTCGTCGGAGATCTGGTCAGCCGGGCGGATGAAGATGCCGCCGGGCCGATCCACCACATGCGCCTCGACGCCCGCGGCGATCAGGCCCAGGATCTGCTCTTGGAGCTGTTGGCGATAGCCGTCGCGATCCTCGTTCCAGATCACCAGATCCACGGTGAGCCCCTTGAGGCGCCAATAGGCATGGGCCTGGACGAGCTGGTGGACGAGGCCGATGTTGGCCTGGTCGCCGATTTGACAGAGCACGATGGGGACATCGCCGGAGACCGCATGACTCCAGAGACCGGACTGTCCGCGGCGGTTCTGCGCGAGGACGCCGGGCTCGGCGCGCAACGAGGCGTTGGTGTAGAGGATCGAGCTGGCCAGACGCGCGTAGAGCTGCGCGTCGGACGGGGTCGCATTGAGCTGGCGCAGCACCACCTGGCTGTGGGTCCAGGCGAGATCGAAGACGCGATCGGCGAGGCGCTCGTCCTGGTACTTCTCGACCAGACCCAGGGCGCTCTCGCGCGTCTCGCCGATGCCGTAGATCAGGTCGATGGTGGCGGTTTGATCGACCTCCAGGACGACGTGCTGGCGAATGGCGACCATTGGGTCCAACACCGAGCCCGCGCTGCCCGAGAGCGACCCTGCCTCCTCCAGGGCCTGGGGGGCCGCGAGCGTGCGATCGCGCCCGATGAAGCGCATGCGATCCGTCTCGTAGGAAGGGTCGAGCGCAGCCAAGCCCATCGGCCCCAGCGCCGACGCCCGATCAGATCCCTTCGGAGCGGATTCCAGCCCCCCCCGGATCACCATCAGATGAAACATCCAGGGCGAGCGCTCATCGCTCGCGCGCGGCCGCCGGGTGCAGAGGATCGCGGGCCGGGGATGGAGGATCTCGGTCTGTACGAAGAGGTTGTTGAAGGCCGGATGCAGGGTGTCGGCGGCGGGGGGGATGAGCACCACCTCCGTATAGCTGGTGACCTCGATGAGCCGGCGGGCACGGGAACGGTTGGTCAGACGCAGCCGCCGCAGCTCGAGATCATCCTCCGGCGAGACCACGATCTCGGTGTAGGACTCGATCGCATGATCGCGGCGGCGGAACTCGGCCCGGCCCTCGGAGAAGATGGCCTCGAAGCGGTCCGGCGTCGTCAGCGTCGGCTGGTAGGCGCTCGACCACACGGCGCCGCTCTCGAGGTCGCGCAGATAGCAGAAGGTGCCCCAGGCATCGCGCGTGGTGTCCTCGCGCCAGCGGGTGACGGCGAGGTCGTTCCAGCGGCTGTAGCCGCCGCCGGCGTTGGTCACCATCACATGGTAGCGGCCGTTCGACAGCAATTGCACCTCGGGGTGCGGGGTGTTGGGGCTGTCGAGGACGCGGATCGGCGCCTCCAGAGGGCCGGCGCCCGCGCGCCCCGAGGAGATCTCGCCATGGGTCGCCGAATAGAAGGCCGTGGTCTTGGGGATGCGCTCCTGGAGCAGCAGGGCGGTCGCCTGGAATGATGGCACCGAGGCGAAGCGTTGCTGCATCGGGCGGTCGAGCAGCAGAGAGGCCAGGGACAGGAGGGTCATGCCCTGGTGATGGGCCATGAAGGAGCGGATCACCGCGCTCGCCTGTCCACGCGGTAGCCGGGAGGGCGTGTAGTCGATCGCTTCGTAGAAGCCGAAGGGGCCAGCCAGCCCATTGGCGGCGAGCCGCTGGAGATTCTGACAGGCGACCTCGGGCGCCACCAACAGTGCGAGTGCCGAGGCGTAGGGGGCGACGACCAGGTCCTCCGCCAGGCAACGCTTGAGCCCCAAACCAGGGACGCCGAAGGCGCGGTACTGGTAGTTGAGCTGCGCGTCGACCCCGTTGTAGCCCGATTCCGAGACGCCCCAGGGCACGCCGCGCGCCTTGCCGTAGGCGATCTGTCGGGCCACCGCGGTATGATAGGTCCGGTCGAGCAGCGTGTGGTCGTAGGTCGGCATCACCAGCAGCGGCATCAGGTACTCGAACATCGAGCCGCTCCAGGACAATAGCGTCGCGTCGCCGGCGGACAGCGTCAGCAGGCGCCCTAGGGCGAACCAGCTCTCCTGCGGCAACTGACCCTGGGCGATGGCCACGAAAACCGCCAGACGCGCCTCCGAGGCGAGCAGGTCGTAGTAGCTCGCATCGCGCCGCTGCTCGCCGACGTTATAACCGATGGCGAGCAGCGCCTGCGCCTCGTCGAACAGGAAGTCGTACTCCATGGGGACCAGATTGCCGGCGGAGCCTGCCAGTCGCTCGAGCGTGGCGATCCGCTCACGGGCGCGGCGACCAGGATCGATGACGGCATCGACCTCGAGCTCGGCCAATTGCCGCAGCGTCAGTGAAGGCCCGAGTTGCGGACGGTCGTCGGACGGGGCGAAACCTCCCTCCGCCGTATCCGCGAGCCAGGGCGCGAGGAACAGCAGATCATCCAGCGCAGCGCGGCATTGGCGGGCCAGGCGCCGCGCCCAGGTCGCCATCTCATCTTCTTGCACTCCAATCGGCTCATGCGTGGCCTTCTCCGCATGCGCCGTCAGGGCATGGAGACAGTCGCGTACCGCGCTCAGACTGATCGGCGGCGACTGGAGGGCCGCGGCAAGCGTTTGCCGGAATCGCTCGAGTGGCATCGGTAGGACGTCCCCGCGACCCGACTCGGAATCGGTCGCGACCGCGTCCTCGAGGGCCTTCCAGGTGTCGTCGATGCCATCGCACCAGCGCGGGTTGAGGACCGGGGCGTCGCTCAACGCGAGGAGGCCCGCTTGCAGGGTCGACAGGTGACCCGCGAGGTTGCCGCTGTCCACCGAGGAGATGTAATAGGGCGCGAGCGGTGCCAGCGACTGGGTGTCGTACCAGTTGAAGAAGTGGCTCCGATGGCGCTCCAGTCCGGCCATGGTTTGCAGCGCGGCGCCCGTGCGCGCCATGAGCTCGCCGGCTGGCAGGTAGCCGAAGTCATAGGCGGCCAGATTCGCCAGCAGTGACAGGCCCATGTTGGTCGGCGAGGTGCGATGCGCGACCACGGCCACCGGATGCTCCTGGACATTGTCCGGCGGCAGCCAATGGTCGTCCGGCCCGACGAAGGTCTCGAAGAAGGCCCAGGTCTTGCGCGCGGTGGTGCGGAGAAAGCGGTTCTGATCGGCCGTCAGGCGGGCCTCGCGGCGTCGGAGCGGGCGGCTCATCCACCAGGCGATCAGGGGTGCGGCCAGCCAGGGCATGAGGACCGGCGCGGCGACGGGGAGGGAGGCCGGCTCGAGCGCGGCCAGACCCGCGCCAGTGATCAGACCGAGTGTCGGGGCGATCCACATGGTCCGGTAGAAGGCGGCGAGCCCCCGGCCCTGTCGCTCCAAGTCGCCCGACGAGGTCCATTCGAGCAGCCCGCGCCGGCTGACACGCAGCCGCCAGAGCGTGCGGACGGTGGCATCCAGGCTATAGAAGGCCTCATAGGGGAGGCAGGCGAGGGTGAAGAGTGTCTGCGCCAACCGCTGGCCCGTCGCGCGCACCGCCGCGGCCAGATGCGCCCGCCAGCGCACGTCACCAGGCTTGCGCAGCCCGCTCAGGAGCGAGGTCAGCAGCGCCGGGACCAGCAGGACGCTCAGCACTGCCAAGGTCCAGACCCCGGGCTCGGCCAGCAGCGCCAGGCCTAGCACCAGCAGTGCGGTCAGGGCCGCGGGCACCAGGCTGCGGCGCAGATTGTCCGCCAGCTTCCAGCGCGACAGGGCCGAGAGTGGATTGCGGCGCGGCCGCCCATCGCGACCGGGTACGCGCGGCAGCAGCCACTGGGCAATCTGCCAATCACCGCGGATCCAACGGTGGCGTCGGCTCACATCCGCGCTGTAGCAGGCCGGATAGTCTTCATAGAGCTGCACGTCGCTCAGCAGCCCTGAGCGCGCGTAGCAGCCCTCGATCAGGTCATGACTGAGGATACGGTTCTCGGGGAAGTGATCATCGAGGGCCTGCTCGAAGACATCGACCGCATAGATCCCCTTGCCGATGAAGGAGCCCTCTTGGAACCAGTCTTGATAGAGGTCCGAAACAGCCCGCGTGTAGGGGTCGATGCCGGCTTCTTGACCATGCAGCCGCGCGAACCGCGAGCGGTTCGCGCCGGGGAGGCTGACGGCCACCCGGGGCTGCAGGATGCCGTAGCCCTCGCGGACACGCCCCAGGGCGGGGTCGAAGCGCGCCCGATTCAACGGGTGCTCCATGGCGCCGACCAACGCGTGGGCCGCATCGCGCGGGAGCTGGGTATCGGTATCCAGCGTGATGACATAGCGCACATTCGAGAGGATCCGGGTGTCGCCGACGATCAGCGAGAAGCGCGCGCCGGGACGCGACGCCCGTCCATCGAGGGACGAGGGCTCGGGGAGCTGGGTATCGTCGCCGCCGCGCAGCAGGGCATTCAGGTCCGCAAGCTTGCCGCGCTTACGCTCGTAGCCCATCCAGACCCCTTCCCGCGGATTCCAGCGACGTGGGCGATGGAACAGGAAGAAGGTATCGCCGTTCGGGCGAGGGTATTTCGCATTCAGGGCGGCGACACCCTGGGCGGCCAACTGGGTCAGTGCCGCATCGCCCGGCTGGGTCAGCGTCGGCGCATCGCGAAAATCGGTCAGGAGACCGAAGTGCAGATGCGCGTCGCGATTGGCCAGGAAGCGCACTTCCAGCGCCTCGACCAGGGCCTCGACCCCCCGCGCGCTGCCGAGCATGGTCGGCGTCACCACCAGGGTGCGCGCCTCGGGCGGGATGCCGGCGGAGAAATCCAGACGGGGCAGCGGATGGGGCGTGGCCAGCAGGGTGGCCAGCCAGTCCACCAGCGCGACCGCCAGCTGACTGGTGCCGAGCACCGCCAGGACGGCCAGGACGGGGAGGATCCATCCAGGAGCGCCGCCGGCCTGCGTCAGCAAGAGCCAGGAAAAGACCGTCGTGAGCGACAGGATCCCGCCGAGGTAGAGGACCAATGGGGCGCGTCGCCCCCGTCTCTGCAGCGACGCCAGGCCGCCAAGGCGGGCTCCGGCCCGGCGTTCGAGCTGCGGCAGCCCGCGATCGATCAGGAAATAGCCCACATGCGCCGCACGCGCATCCGTCTCGGCCGGAGTCTGGGCCGAGCCTTCTTTCAGGGGCGCCGCGCGCGCCTGCGCCAATCCTATCGCCTCACGGGCCACCTCGGTCTCGGACAGCCGGCCGTGCCTCGCGACCTTCTCCACGACATGCCGATAGCGATCACGGGTGGCGAAATCCATCCGGCCATAGAGCCCGCTCGGATCCTCGCGGAGGGTACGCTCGACCAGGCTCATGGCCTCCACGAGCTCGCGCCAGTCCATCGCCCCGAGGGAGCGGAGACTGCCGATGCTGTTGCCGATGGACACCTGATCGGCGGCCTGCTGCTGATTCTCCGCCCGCACCACCTGCTCGATCGTCAGCGCGAGCTCGGCGAGCTGCTGCTCGATCCAGGTTAGCGGCAGGGCCAAGGCGGCGCTCCGGCCCTGCAGCCGACGCGCCAACTCGGCGACGAAGGCGCCCGACATGGGTGGGCTCGAGCGTGCCATGTCGGCGATCACCAGAACGAGATTCTTCGGGTCGCGCTCGGCCATCGCCAGCATGCGATCCGCCCAGTCGTCGGCCAGGTTCTGGTCGCGGCGACTGGTCGCGACGCGGGCGGCAACCCGGCGGAGGTTCTCGATCAGCGCCAATCGGAGCATGATCGGGATGGCCCACAGCTCGCCCAGTCGGAGGACGGTGACGGTCTGATAGGCGGCGATGAAACGGCTGATATCGTCCGGATCCACCCGCCCATCGCCGTGCGCGATGATCTCGAGCGCCAGGTCGTACACGCGCGGCAAGGCTGCCGAGGGACCATCACGCAGGCGCGGGAGCTCCCGGCTGTAGCCCTTGGGCAGGTGCCGCCTGGCGGTGTGGATCTGCTCTTCGATCAGATAGAAGTTGTCGAGCAGCCATTCCCCGGCCGGGGCGATGCCGCGGCTCTCCGTCGCGGCGACCATGAGCAGCCGGCAGACGCTGACCAGCACCTTCTCGTTGGCGTTCAGACGCCCGAGCAGGCGATCCGGCGGATGCTTGGACATCAAGACATGCGACGCCGCGAGCACCTTGCCGTGCTGCTCCATCTGCCCCGCGCTGAAGAGCTCCGAGCGCAGCGGCGGCTCGTCGCCCGTGGTGCGATTGGTCAAGCGGTCGGACCACGGCCGCGTCCTCAGGCTGAGCCAGATCTCGCGCAGCGAGATTTTGGTTGTACGCAAGTGTGCGGTCTCCTGGGCCAGTCGATCTCCTCTACGGGCCCGCAGCCCGAGATCGGCGTTCGATGGGCGGATGGCGGGTGCGCATCGACTCGCCTACTCGAGAAGGCGGCCGCTCGCGAAGGCGGCCCGGCCAGACCGCAATTAACCGAAGGGGTCTCCGATCGAAGCCGACCTGCGATACAGGCTCTTCGAGAGGTCGAGGGGCTCATCGTCTCCGATCAAAATCGGATCCCGGACCGTAACCGCCCATCATGCCGGGACCCTGGCCGTATCCTGGAAGACCGTAGCCGCGCATCCCCTCCGGACCCATCCCGTAGCCTGGTCCGTAGCCGGGACCTCGCCCGTATCCAGGGGTATAGCCATCCATCATGCCGGGGCCCATCCCATAGCCCGGAGCGTAGCCGGGGTCACCCGTCATGTCGGGACCCATACCGTAGCCCCGCCCGTATCCAGGTCCCCCTCCATATCCAGGTCCTCCACCATATCCAGGGCCATAGCCACCCATCATGTCGGGCCCCATGCCGTAACCCCGTCCATAGCCTGGTCTTCCCCCATATTCAGGGCCGTAGCCATTCATCATCCCAGGGCCCATGCCATAGCCCGGACTGTAAGCGCCTTGAGACGGGTCGGCCGATGCGCTGGCTGCCACGACCGTTCCGACGAGCAATAGAACAGCGCGCGAAGCCTTTCGAAGGCGGATGTGTTTCATGTTTGTGCTCCACTCAGGGTTGATTCAGTTTCTGTCTTCGCATTTGACCGCGGAACTCGAAGGCCAAGCCCGATAGAGCCGCTGCGATGCCGTCATTTATAGGCGCCATGCGGCTTGGCGTCGGTTCGGTGCCGCACATATGCGCCCTAGCGGAGTGGCTGGCGGCAACGACCGCGGCGACCATCAAGGGTACACATGGCGTCAGCGGACGCCCATGTGCCGCTTCGAGAGGCAGGCGGTATCGGAGCCGGACTGGCCGGGCTCGGCCCGGACCGGGTGCTCGCTATGTTTGCCAGCGCACTGACTGATCGGAGTTGTCCAGGTCATTGTGAGGTCTCGGGACGGACCCCCTCCGCATCAAGGCGATCCGGGCACGGCCAGGCGCTCTCTCAGCATCTCCGGGGCTGATCAAGCCCGGCAGCGCGCGACTCGATCATCCGGGCCTGGCCAAGGCTCGCCCTCACGGATGAGGTCTATCTGAAGGCACGGTCGCCCGCGTGGCGCTGCCCTAACGCTCGAGAAGAGGAGAACGCCCGTGCCGCCTCCGCACAGCTCCCACCGCTACGTCAATCGCCTCCTGGCCGCGCTGCCCGAGACCGAGCGGCTGGCGATCCTGAAGAGATGCGAGCCCGTCGAGCTTCAACTTGGCGAGGTGATCAACGAGTCCGGCGAGCGGATTCAGCACGTCTACTTTCCCATTGACAGCTTCGTGTCCCTAGTGACCCCGCCCGCTGACCACGCCGGCCTCGAGGTGTGGCTGGTCGGCAATGAGGGCATGGTCGGGACGCCGCTGGTATTGGGCGTAGACGTTGCCGTGCTGCGCACCTTGGTTCAGGGTGCGGGGCCGGCGTGGCGCATAACCGCCGAGGGGTTCGGCGACGCACTGCGCCAGAGTGATGCCCTGCATCGGACGCTCGACCGCTATCTGTCGGTGTTGATGAGCCAGGGTGCGCAGATGGTCGCTTGCACGCGCTTCCACGTCGTCGAGGCGCGCCTGGCCCGCTGGCTCTTGATGTCTCAGGACCGCGCGCATTCCGACCACTTCCATGTCACCCATGAGCTCCTAGCCGGCATGCTTGGGGTGCGCCGCGTGGGTGTCACCAAGGCGGCGACGGGGTTGCAGCAACGCGACCTGATTCGCTATCGGCGCGGAGAGGTCACCGTTCTCGACCGCCCGGGTCTACAGGCCGCCGCCTGCGGTTGTTACGGGGCGATGGAGGCGATGTATCAACAGGTCCTGGGCTGACACGCGGCAGGGTGCCTTGGTGAGCCGTCACCGCTGGCGTTGCGCAGCAGCGAGCGGAATGGACCCTGAGCCGTACCACACGATCTTCTTGTGAAGCGTGTCGGAAATCGTTTGCACTTGCGCGAAGCGAGGACAGGCGCGAACGACGGGCAACGACCCATTCCGGACATTATCCGCGCCGAAGAGAAGTGTTAGGTTTCCGCAACAAACCGCTTGTGCTCTCACCTTGAGTTGGGCACGCGCAATGGTGACCGACCGCTGACTCCCAAAATGCTGGCCGTCGGCCGCCCGCGGCGGACCGACAGGTGGACGCCGACAACGGTGACCGCCAGACCCGTTGCGGCGCGCACATCCATGCGAACAGGGCGGCATGGGATGTGTGCTCGATCCGAGCAAAGCGGGCACAAGTCACGCACGTTCAGCATCTCGTTCGCAGGGGCCGGCAAGGTCGGTCCGCATTGCTCAACGGGGGTTGGCGAGAACTCCCGCGTCCAGCCTATGCAGGGTTTCCAGAGCCGCGGGGAAGTCCAGTGCCTCAATGTGCTGCAGCAGCTCGCGTCCCTCCCTGGGCGCTTCAGCGCTGACCCAGCCCTTTAGCCAGGGCAGGTGGTCGAGGGCGCGGGTGTTGCCTGCCTCCAGAAGCGCTTCAAGGTCGCGGAGGCGCCGACTGGGCTCCCCACGCGCTGGCTCGTCGTCTCCCACGGATGACTCTTCTACCGCCGAGATCTCCAGCTCTCCGAGTACCGCCAGGGCCACCTCTGCACTGGCGAAAAAGCGGGCAGGCAGCTCGGTATCGACGGGCAAGTCGCTCGCAAGCGCCAGCTCCAGACGCTTGGCCGCTGCGGTCAGGTCCTCCGCTCCCAGCGCCCCTGCGGCCCCGCGTAGGCGATGCAACAGGTCGCCAGCATGGGGCCGATCGTCGGCCTCAAGGGCAGCACTGATGGCGGTTGCCGACGCCGGATACTCGGCGACGAAGGTTCGCACCATGCTGCGCCACGCGTCCGGGGCCTGGTCCTGCCAGCGCTGAACCTTGGCCGCGTCAAAGCCGGGCATCAGGGGCTGCGCGGCGACCGCGGACGCAGGCCGTGGGACGTGAACATCCCCGAAGGGTAAGCGCAGCCACCGGGATAGCTCGGCGTAGAGGGCCTCGGGATCCAGCGGCTTGGTGAGGTAGCCATCCATGCCCACCGCGAGACAACGCTCGCGCTCCCCGGCCAGGGCGTTGGCGGTCAGCGCGACGATGGGCGGCCCCCCGTTCGGCAGGGTGCGGATCCGCCGGCATGCCTCGAGTCCGTCCATCTCCGGCATGCGCACATCCATGAGGACGATATCGAAGTCACCCCCGGCCGCCGCGGCGACCACTTCGGCGCCGGTGGCGGCCAGGGTGACCGCGGCGCCGCGCCTGCGCAGCAGATCGCGCGCCAGCAGCTGGCTCACCGGGTTGTCCTCGGCCACCAACACCCGGACTCCGTGCAGGGACTCCAGCGCCGGTGCCGCCTCCGCCACGGTCACCGTCGCTGCCCGGGGGAATGCCAGGCTGAACCAGAAGCAGCTGCCCTGGCCCTCGATGGACTCCACCTCAAGACGGCCGCCCATCAGGGCGACCAGGCGCGCGCTGATGGTCAGTCCCAGGCCGCTACCGCCATGGCCTCGGGTGCTCAAGGTATCCACCTGGGTGAAGGGATCGAACAGCTCGGCACGGCACTCCTCGGGGATGCCGATGCCGGTGTCGGTGACCGTGAACGTCAGCGTCAGCGCGGACTCGTCTTCGTCCTCCACCCAAGCGGCGAGCGTCACCCTGCCCCGGTTGGTGAACTTGACCGCGTTGCCGACCAGGTTCAGCAGCACCTGGGTGAGGCGCAGTCCATCGCCAAGCAGCGTGCCGACCGGCTCGGCCGGCCCCTCGATGCGTAGCTCGAGCCCCTTCTCGGCCGCCTGCTGCTCCACCATCGCCCGCACCCGCGCGAGGACCGCATGTAGCTCCAGCGGCTCTGGGCGCGGCTGCAGCTTGTCCGCCTCGATGCGGGACAGGTCGAGGACGTCGTTGATCAGCGCCAGCAGCGTGCGCGCCGAGAGGTCGATCTTGCCCAGGTACTTGCGTAGCACCGGCGCGGGGTCGGTCTCCAGCGACAGCCGGGTGAGGCCGATGACGGCGTTCAGCGGCGTGCGGATCTCGTGGCTCATATTGGCCAGGAAATCGCCCTTGGCGCGGCTGGCCCGGTCGGCCATGTCCTTGGCGCGCAGCAATTCGGTTTCCGCCCGTTTGCGGCGCTCCACCTCCCGATGCAGACGGCGGTTCCAGTGCAGGATGGTCAGCAGGATCAACAGCGCCGCCACCAGCACCTGCCACAACAGGGTGTAGTCGGGGGCGGTGACCACCTGGCGCAGCAGCCACTTGTTGTGAATCGCGGCGCGCTCCTCCGGGGCGATGGCGGCGATGGCGCGGTTGATCAGGGGGAGCAAGGGGGCCTGCTGCCGGCCGACCATCACCTGCAGCGGAAACTCCAGGTCGGTGACCCCGACCAGCTTGACTCGGCCGGGCGGAAAGCCCTCGATCTGCTGGTGCAGCACCGGCAGGATATCCACCGCGGCCTCGGCCCTGCCGGCCGCGACCGCCTCCAGGGCCGCGCGCGTGTCGTCCACCAGCACGAAGTCGATCCCCGGGGAGCGGGCCTTCAGCAAGTGGTGGGCGCTGTAGTCCCGGCCCACGGCGACGCGCCGCCCATCCAGGGACGCGGTACCGGCGTAGAGGCCCGCATCGGCCCTGCCTGCGATGGCGATGGGATAGCGCTCGTAGGCGTCGGAGAACCGGGCGAAGCGCTCGCGGTCGGCGGTCCGCGTGGTGGCGGCGTAGAGGTCGACGTCGCCCCGCTCGATGGCCGCCAGAATGGCGCTGAAGGGCTGCCGCTCGGCGCTCTTCTCGTGCAGCCCGAGCTTGTCGCGGATCAGTCGCCAGTAGTCTTCGGCGACGCCCGTCGGCGTACCGTCCGCCGCGGCAAAGTCGAACGGAGTCCAGGCTGAGCCCAGGGCACGGCGGAAGACCGTCGCATCCAGGTAGGCCCGCTCCGCGGCGTCGAGATCGACATCGCCAGTGCCTGTTCCCCGGGCAAACCAACGGTTCCAGATGCGCTGCTTCTCCGCCTCCGGCATCTGTGCGAAGGACTTGTCCAGGATCGAGGCCAGCAAGGGCAGGCGCCTGCTCACCCCGTAATAGTGCCCGCGGCGGCTGCGTCGGCCGTCGAAGACGGCAACCGCTTTGGGCTCGACGTTGGTGAGGAGCGTGCGGCGCAGCAGGGCCTTGCCGGATTCGGTCTCGCTGATGGCGGCATCCGCCTGGCCGGCCGCGACCATGCGGAACATGTCTTCGACATCCGCGGCGGTGACGATGCGCGTGTTCGGCAGGTACTCGGCAAACCTGACGTTCCACGAATACCCGGGATAGGTGGCCAGGGTCTTACCGGCCAGGGATTCCAGGCCCTCTATATCCGTCGCTTCTTTGCGCGCGAAGATGCTCAATGTGAAATCGACGGTCCCTTGCGAGAACAACAGCACGCGCGCGCGCTCCGGCGTGGGATTTACGGCCAGGCTGACATCGAGCGTGCCCCGCTCGGTGCCTTCCTTCACTTGCCCGAGCGTCAGGAACTGGAGCTCGGCCCGCAGGCCGGCGCGTGCGGCTATGGCCCGGATCAGCTCGACCAGATAACCCTCCACCCGGCCGTTCTGCTGCTGGATATAGGGGGGCAGTTGGTAGGCACCGACACGGAAGCTCGGATTGGCCGCGAGCCAGGCACGCTCTTCGTCGCTGAGATCGAGCGGCGCCTGCACGCCGCCGTCGGCTCCCGAGGTCAACCAGCGCGTGCGAATGGCGATGTGCTGCTCGGCGGGGATCGCGTTCAGTCCCTTGTCGATTAGGGAGATCAGCGGGGCCCATTCCTTGCGCGTGACCATCGCCTGCTTGTGCTCGCCAAAGGGGGTGGGGCCGGCGATCCTGAGGTTGACGATGCCATGGGCCTGCATCAGGTAATCGGTGACGAGCAGGTTGCCAACATAGGCGTCGGCGCGCCCGCTCGATACCGCCAGCAGGGCGTCTTTGTGGGTGGCCTGCACCGACAGGACGATGGTGGGCTCAGTGGCTGCCAGTAGGTCATGCATGACATAGCCGCGCTCGATGGCCACTGTCCCGCCGCGCAGATCGTCCAGGTCCCGGATGTCCCGCCTGTCGTTGCGGATGAAGATGGCCCAGGGAGACGAGAGGTAGTCCTCGCTCATGGCCAGCGTGGCCAAGCGTTCGTCGGTCCGTTTGGCCGCCGGCAGCAAATCATACTTCCGGTGCGACCCGGCGATGTCCTCGAACCCCTCGGCCCAGGAGTCCTCGGCCGGAACGAATCGGAAATCGATGTCGAACAACTTGGCGATGATCCGCAAATAGTCGACCGCCATGCCTGCGGGCTCGGGGTGGTTGATTTCCCAGGGCGGAGCCTCGCCGATCCGCACCCGGACGCTGTTCTTCTGCGCCAGCCAGGCGCGCTCGTCGGCGCTGAGCACGATGTTCGGCTGCTCCTCGTCACCCCACTTGCGTAGAATCCGCATCATCTCGAACGGCTCGATGGCCGCGAGCGCGTTGTCGATGATGCCGAGTAGCGGGGCGTGCTCCTTCCCGATCGAATAGCGCAGGTCGAGCTTGCTGCCGGGCACGGGGAACGCCAGGCGCAGCGCCGGGAACATGTTCTCGGTGGTGATCCACGCCAGGTTGGCGCTGGAGATCGCCGCATCCACGTCGCCGTTCTCCACCGCCACCGCCAGCGCCAAGGGGCTGTCCAGCTCCACCCGGATGATGGCCGGCCATGCGTCGAGCAGCTTCAGATCCGAGAGATTGCGGCGCAGCACGCCGACGCGGCGCCCTGCCAGGTCATCCGTCGAGCTGATGGTGCTGCCCCGGCGCGTGAAGATGAACTTGTGCGTGGCGTATGGGCTCACGCTGAAGAGGAAGCGCTCAGCCCGCTCGGCGTGGCTGGCGGAGGCTGCCAAGCCATGCAGCTCGCCCGCCTCGGCGCGTGCCACCATGTCGGCCCACTCGCCCAGCACCAGCTGGATGTTGGCCCCGGTCAAGGCGTTGATGCGCGAGATCAAATCGGCCTCGATGCCGGCGGCGGTGCCGTCCTGCTCGCGCCAGACGAAGGGGCGCCAGCCGGCGTCGCTGCCGATCAGGATGCGCGGGTTGGCGTCCAGCCAGTCGCGCTCGGCCCGGGTCAGCTCGACGCCCTGGCCCGCCGCGGCCAGAAGCGCGGGCAGCCAGCACAGGAGGGCCAACAGTAGCGGCAATGCTCTCTTGGGGTTCACTTCGTCGAGCTGTTTGTCGTGGTTCCGGGCGAGTCCGATGCTCGGGTGGGGCCACTCGCGGCGGGCGACCAGCACGAACCGGTTCCAGCCGGCGGAGTCGCTGGGATCATAACGCGACCAGATACGCGACGCCCGCGCTGTCGACCGCCGTCAGCGGCGAGCCAGCCAGACTGGGAGCGCCGGCTTTCCAGCCGGCCTCGCGCACCGGGGGCTCGATGCCCCCGGTGCGCGATCTGCGGCGGTTGAGCCGAGCCTCGACGGTTGTTGACATACCGACCGCGCCGACGGCGGGCGGGCTAGAAAGCCGGCGCTCCCAGTGACCCGGCGCAGGCATGAACCGAGCCGCTGCTGTTGATGCCCGATGACCCGCTGATCGACTTCTATCCGGTTCAGCAGATCCGCGCGGTCGCCGCCGGCAACAAGCGGTAGACTATCTCCAGGTGTCGCCTCTTGCCCCCCGCACCGCGAGCGAGCAGCGGATGTCGCCCGAAACGCAACAGAGCTCGGCAACGATCCTCATCGTCGACGACGAGCCGGTCGCGCTGCGCGCCATCGTCGCCGAGCTGAATGCGCTGGGCTTCGAGACGTTGATCGCCCGCGACGGGCTCGACGGCCTGCGCAAAGCCGAGCGGGGCAGACCCGACCTGGTCCTGCTGGACATCCTGATGCCCGGCTGGGACGGCTGCGAGACCTGCCGCCGGCTCAAGGCCAGCCCGGCGACCCGCGCCATTCCGGTCATCTTTCTCACCGCGCTCTGCGATACGGCAGACAAGCTCCAGGGCTTCGAGGCCGGCTGCGTGGACTACATCACCAAGCCCTTCGACCATCGCGAGGTCCTGGCGCGGGTCAGCGCGCACCTGCAACAGCGGCACCTGTTCGCGCGCATGGCGGAGCAGGTCGAGCCGGCTCACCAGGCGCAGGCAACCCTCGCCGGCCGTGAGCACGTGCATCCCGGGGATGCGGACCAGGCCGGCCTGCGTCTCGTCTACCGCGCCATCGACATCCTGCTCGACGAGATGGCCGACCCGCCCGGGCTCGTCGAGCTGGCCCACCGCGTCGGCACCAACCACGCGAGGCTCGGCCGCGCGTTTCAGACCCATCTGGGGATGAGCACCTTCGACTACCTGCGCGAGCAGCGCCTCGTCCGTGCCCAGGAGCTGTTGGCCACCACCGACCGGCCGATCCAGCAGATCGCCGATGCCGTCGGCTTCAAGCGCGCCGGCGACTTCGCCACCGCCTTCCGGCACCGCTTCGGCGTGACGCCACGGGAGTACCGCAAGCGGCAAGGCACCTAGCGCGCAGTGAGCGAGAATCGGACCCGGCCAGCCAGGCGCTGGCCGCCGCATGGTGCCGCGCGCGGCGGCGTCCGACCGGGCGGACCCGGGTCAGGATCGCAGCGCGGCCCTTCGTCGGGGCGTAGGTGTCGAACCGACAGCGCATCAGTCAAGTGCCCGCGGGCCGGCCGTGACTGGGAGCGCCGGCTTTCCAGCCGGCCTCGCGTGCCGGGGGCGCGGTGCCCCCGGCACGCGATCTGCGGCGCTGAATCGTCGTCGAGCGGTTGGCGGCATGCCGGCCGCCCGAAAGCCGCCGACGCGGCATCGAGCCGCGCCGGCGACGAGCCGGCTAGAA
>CAZOWL010000085.1:18433-18935 GCA_964583605.1 uncultured Chromatiaceae bacterium
AAAGCCGGCGCTCCCAGTGGGCCGTCATGGCGCGACCTCGGCTATCGCGTCAAGCACTGCCTGTTCTGCTGGCCCTCGATCCGGGGATACGTCAGGGCGAGATCACACTTTAGGCCCTGAGCTCCCCATGCTCGCGGTCGCCGTCCTGCTTGGGCGGCCGTCCGGGCGATCCGTTCCGGGTCCGCCGGCCGACCTGGGCGACGATCTGCCACTCGAACCGGGCGCTACCGCGCAGGAAACGTGACCTGTCCCCTGCGTCCGCGCTCGGCAGGTACTGGGTGTGCAAGGCTTTACCCGTCCTTTACCCGTCGGGGGCAGGTAGGCATACTTGTACAATCCAACAGACAGGTAGCCCAGATGGAAACCATTACTTTCTCCGACGCTCGAAACCAGCTCAAGCAGGTCCTGGACCGTGTCGCTGCGGATTCGGATTACACCGTGATCACCCGAAGGGATTCGGAGCCGGCCGTGGTCATGTCCCTGGCGAGCTTCAACAGCCTGA
>CAZOWL010000086.1:0-18712 GCA_964583605.1 uncultured Chromatiaceae bacterium
CGGGGCTGTGGAAGGTGACCCGCTCTACCGAGCCTTGGAGGTACTCTTGCGAGGCTCCCTCGGCCTGTGCCTGCGCCATTGCCCGCGAAGTCTGAATGCCGGCCTCCGGTTGAGCGGCCCGCGTGCGTATCGAGAAGCAGGCGGGCGAGGCGATTGCGACGGGCGTCGGGCCAGAGGCGTCAGCGACGAAACCGCAATCATGTCTGAACGATTGACAATCGAAAAGCGCATCTTTCTGACCGGGGTCAGCTGCGTCGGCAAGACGGGTGTCGGAAAGGCGCTCGCGGCGCTTCTTCGGGTGGACTTCTTCGACCTCGATGACGAGGTAGAGAGCTACTTCGGCACGAGCATTGAGCGGCTCCAGAACCAGTTTCTGACCATGTACTCCTATCGCGAGAAGGCCGCCGAGGCCCTAGTCCACCTGCTGGCCAAACCGGAAAGCCAGAAGAGCGTCATCGCCCTCTCTCCGAGCGGGCTGATGGGTGGGTACCTGCGGGTCATCAGGCAGGCCAGCGGCATCACCGTGGCACTGAGCGACAGGCCCGAGAGCATCCTCGCGAGGATCAGGTTCTACGACATCGACTCGAACCCGATTGAGAAGGTGCTGACCGCCGAGGAAAGGCAGGCCTATCTGAAAGACATCAGGAAGGACATGACCTATTTCAGGCCGAGCTACAAGCGCGCCGATCTAACGGTCGACATCGCGGGCCTGGGTATCGTCGATGCCGCCCACACCGTCAGACGGGAGGTTGAAGCGTTCACGCGGTCCGGTGGCAAGCTCCAGGCGTGAGCGTGCGCGTTGGCGGCAGTCGAGCAGCGCTCCCGCGCGCCACGGACCCGCTGTGCGAGATGTGCCGTCACGCGCTTTGGGGACGGGCTCGCTTAGCCCTTCTGCGATGTCGCCCGCCGGATTGCGGACCTTCCGTGTTCGGCCACGACCTTTCCGAACGGATTGGGAGGCAACCGGCGTGCAGCTGCCGAGTCCGATCACCCTCCGCGGCGGCTGATCGCGTCTCCACCGCGATGGACGATCAAAGCGTGTCGCCGTCTGCCAAACTGACATGAGCGGCACGAAGCGCCTGAGTTGCAACGCGTCCGCACAGTCTGGTTTCGCCGCAATCCTCGGCTCCGACGGCTTCTTCCGCTTCGATGGGGCACGGATGCCCGGGCGACCGATGCAGTACGCTTCGCCGGGATCCCCCGGCCTGGAAAGAGGGTCAACGTGAGCTACTCGATCCGCAGATTCATCCTTGGACCGGACGACAGGCTTTACCGACTGGCGAGCGCGAAGTTCTCGCGGATGGTCGATGACCCGGAAAGCGACCGGCTAGAGTGCTTCGCCGGCCAGCGCGTGCGCATGGTCGAGGCCATCGTCGAGCTGCGTGATCGGGCACCCTGCGCCGTCGTACGCCTCGTCTATCAGATGGTCGGATTCGATGCGGAAGGACGCTTGGACCAAGCGGCATTCATGCGCCAAAACGCAGCGCTGGCGGAACTGGTCGTGGATCGCGTGCTACCTCGATTGGCCGCAAAGGACACGGACGTGGTTGACGCCGGCAGCCGCTTTGTCGCACGCGGCGGGTCCTGGCAGCCGTCGGCGGCGCTGGAGCGAGAGATCCCATGCGCTGCGCTCGATGAGACGGTGTACAAGCGGATATAGCAAAGCACCGCTCAGGCATCAGCAAAGCTGGCCTGGAGGATTACAAGGTCTTTCTGAACCGAGCTCGGTTGGCGACAGCCGCATGCTGAGATCGAGAGGCCAGACCATCGGCTTGATCGTCCGCTTTCCACCCCTAGGTAAGGCTCGTAACTATGTGAAGGTGCAGGACGCTCGGCATCGCAAGTCGCTGCATCCGCAGGCTCGGCCCGAACGGAGTGGCGCTGGAGCTTCACATAGTCTCCTGGCTCGTCTGGCGGGCGTAGGTGGCTTGGGGAGGCCACAATTAGCCTAGCACGCCGATTCCCGAACCGAGACACAGGCTGCGCCCTGGCCCGTTGGCAACCGGCACATGGTGCGTTACTGCGCCACCTCGGCGCGCACCACTAGGCATCTAGAGCCGCTCCGACCTATCTCGGTTGCCTGGCACAGCGTGGGCGCTAGGCGGACGGGTGGCGCGTTTAGTTCAAGCACCTCGACGAAAATCGGACTGCTGGGAGCGGTTCTTGGGGGCCCCAGACTATGTAAAGAAGCCGCTGGCTCCGACGCCCGGTACTGCAGAAGACAGCAGGCCAACTTTACATAGTTGGCACCCTTGCATAGGGGTCGCTATGTAAAGCTTTACATAGCGACCCAGAGGAGTCACTCCGTCTGACGGCCTGAGCGACCGCTTTCCGGCGAGCACGGGACGCTCCCCCCGTTTCATCATGCGCTCGCGACCGTGCATGACGTCATCCTGTGTTCATTGACTCGATTGCTCGGACAATCGTTGTCTATTGCTCATGGGTTAAAGCAGCAACTTGGATTGTGGTATAGAATGCCATAATTGACTGTGGCAAGCTGTTTCATGAAGGCGCGCCAGCTCTTCCGTTACAAGGCCCGCCAGGGTGATCTCATCTGCGAGATGATGATCTGGGCGCTGCCAGCTACGACACCAGATCGACCCCACGGCCTAAAATACCGACTGTTCTGCGGTCGTGCCGGGACCTGCGTGGTGCGCTACGACAACGAGGCCGGAAAGGGCGATCATCGCCACTACGAAGAGCGCGAGGAGCCCTATGGGTTCCTATCGGTGGAGCAACTGCTGGCGGATTTCAGCGACGACTGTGTGCGGCTCGCCGGCTGGAGGTGGGAATGAACCGAATCGAGATCAGTGTATTGAGCCCGCAGGCGGCCTTGCGGGCCTTCGCAGACACCTGGCAGCAGGCTGAGGCCGGCGAGGAAATGAGGCATCGGCTCGCCTTTGGCAGCCTTCGGGAGCTATTCTCGGCGATAACCGAGAAACGGTTGGATCTCTTGCGCCACGTGGCGTCGCAGGAGGGACTCAACATTCGCCAGCTCGCCCAATCGCTCGGGCGTGACTATAAGAACGTGCATACGGATGTCACCGAACTGGTCGAGCTTGGACTCCTGGAGCGCGACGACGATGGCGTGCTCGTCGCTCCTTTCGACGAAATCCTGATCCATGCTGGCATCCGCGATGCGGCCTGATGTCAGGCGCGTGCTGAACCGCTCGTGCTCGACACGGACTGCAAAGCTGAACAGACCGGACACCGGAGCAATAGCGGCGAGTGGCCGGAATTGGCCGCTATGTGAAGTTCCACGTAGCGGCCACTATGTGTAGTTCCGAACTATGTGAAGTTCCGAGGTCGACCCCAGAGCTGGCCTGCGCTGGGGCTGGCCCGATCTTCACATAGTTACAGGTCCTCGAGGAACTGCCGCAGCTCGTCAGGTGGCCGGTAACGGGGAATAGCTGTGGGCGGCTCCTCAAGAGCCGGCTCGGCTGGATCAAGCCGGTACTGGTCAACGCGGAGCAGGCGTTCGGGCAGGTGAAGGCGAAGCCGTATGTGGTGCGATAACGGGAGGAGGCCTTCCCCCATCACAACGACGACTGCGGTACCGTCGAGTCTTCCACCCGTTGTTCTCCAAGGAGGTCCATATGAATCGATCTGAATTCATCGCCCGCCTTGCTGCGCAGCAGCGTCATCTCATGGCCGAGGATGTCGAGCTGGCGGTGAATGCCCTGTTTGATCAGATGAGCGACGCCCTGGCCCGTGGCGAGCGCATCGCGATTCGCAGCTTCGGTGCCTTCTCGCTTCGGACCCGGGGGTCGCGGATCGGGCGCAACCCAAAGACCGGTGAGCCAGTTGCGGTGCTCGCCACGCGCGTCCCGTACTTTCGTCCAGGGAAGGCGTTGCGCGAGCGAGTGGACCTCGCCCAAGGATGAGCGCCGCTTGTGGCTGAGGCGGGCTCTGGGATGAAGGCGCGGACCGGCGAGAAGATTGGCTGGCTGGTCGGCTGGGCTGGCGGCTTCCTGTGGATCCTGCCCCTCGCGCTCCTGTTTTCTCGGCCGAGGGCAGCTGCTCACCGGTCTGGCAGGGCTCGCGCTTGCCGGTCTTGGCTACGGCGCCGTGGTTTTCTTCAGGCCATGGCGCTACCCCAGCACGCGCTACTGGCGATTGCTGCTGGTACCCTACCTGCTGATGCTGGCCGCGGTGCCCTGGGCAATCTGGGGTTTCGGCACCGAATCGGCCGGGGCGTTGTCCTGGTGGCATGGACTCCTGCTGCTGCCTGTCCTGTCACCGCTTGTGACGATAGGCTGGCGGCGCTGGGGGTAATGGGCTTAGACCAGACACTCGTGACACCAACCGCCATCCCACCCGCAGATGTCGACGACCACGGTCGGCGCTGGAGTGGTGGGAGCAAATCCTGGCGGCTACGCAAGCCCCGGCCGAGTCCCGGACGGATCTGGGTGGCCACGGCCTCAGGGCGGCTGGCAGAACGGCTCGATGAGGCGAGAGTCCGGTGGCGCCCGCGAATTCTTCGCGCTTGCCACCGGCTCTCCTGAACTACGGCCTTTCAGCGACCGTAGTCCAGCCTCTTGGCGGCTACGGTCGCCTTGACCATCTTGCCGAATACCCGCTCGAGCCGGCGGCGCTCGTGCTCGGCCAGGTTGTGCCGCCCCTCGGCCAGGAGCTTCAGGTAGTGCGCCCACGCGTCGGGGTCGACCTCGCCCCGCTCGACCGCTGCCCGCACCGCGCAGCCGGGCTCCGATTCATGGGTGCAGTCGACGAATCGGCAGTCGCGGGCGAGCTCGGCGATGGCGCTGAACTGCCGATCCACGCCTCCCTCCGCCACCAGGCCCACCTCCCGGATACCCGGAACGTCGATGATGCAGGCGCCGCCGAGCAGGCGGATAAGCGACCGGGAGGTAGTGGTGTGCCGCCCTTTGGCATCGCGCCGCGTGGCCCTGGTCTCCTGCAGCGGCTGCCCGGCCAGGTTGTTGGTGACCGTCGACTTGCCCACCCCGGACGAGCCGACGACCACCAGCGAAGTGCCGGGCTCGAGCCAGGGCGAGAGACGCTCTGCCAGGGGATCGCGCAGCGCGTCCACCGCGAGCACGTCCGCACCCGCCGGAAGGCGCCTGCGGACCTGCTCGACCGTGCGCCCCGGGTCGTCGGCCAGGTCGGCCTTGGTCAACAGTACCAGGGGCAGGACACCGGCCTGGGCGGCCAGCACCAGGTAGCGCTCCACGCGGTGGAGATTGAATTCACCATCCAGGCCGCTCACGATCAGCATCAGGTCGATGTTCGCCGCCAGGGGCTGGGCGTCGATGCCGCCCGCCTCGCGGCGCTCGATCAGGCTGCGTCGATCGAGGCGCTCGACGATGACCGGCGCGTCCGCTGCCAACAGCACCCAGTCCCCCACCGTCACGAGGTGCGTGTCGGAATGGAGGTGGTGAAGTCGGCCCGCCAACGTCGCGGGGAACGCTTCCAACCCCGAATCGACGAACCAGCAGGCCCGTTCCACCCGCACAATGCGCGCCGGGCGCACCGACTCGAACTGTTCCAGGGGGATCTGGGCGGTGAAGAAGTGGCTCCAGCCGAGCGGCTGCAGCCATGAAAGGTCGATGGACATGACGTCATCCTCTCAACGAATCGTCTGGTGCGCACGCGCGCACGAACCCCGCTACGCAAGTAACGGAACAGCTGTTGAGGAGGCCGGGCCTGCCTTAATTAATGACGGCGCAGCCCGGCGGCGATGACAAGATCCATCAAGCCTCCGGCGGTGGACATACAAAACGCCCTTCGACGGGCGCCGCGCAGCGGATCATAGCACGACGATGCGTGGCCATCGCCGGGTCCGCTTCCTCGATGCCTCGACACTGACGACCGACGAGATTGCCGCCGTCACAGAGTAAGTGCGCCGGGGGGTGTCGCGCTGGCTTGCCCGCAGCGGTTTGCTCGAGCCCGAGGAAGCCCCGACATGCTCGGCTGGGAGCATGGCGGCTTCTTGCTGGACGCCGCTACCCGCGTTGCTGGCTGCGATAGCGTCGGTCTGGCGCGGTTGATGCGCTGTTGTGCTCCGGCACCCAATCTCCGGTCTGTCGAACATTGCTGTCGATGGCGGTCAAAGGGGCGCTGTCTCTCCCTTTTTTGGCTGACTGCGGACCTTTGGCCTGTTTCCGATCGCACGGACGGCTGGCGGTCGGGACCGGAGCCAGCGCAAAGTCTTCATCCGACGGCAGCGGCTCTACTGTGAAAAAACCCGCCTGCTGGTGACTGGATCGCCAGCGATCCCGCTCAGCGTTCGCCCGTGTCTTGCCGCGCCGGCCCCTGACTCGAGAATCGCCGAAACGCCCCGCGATGTAATGCAGCGGAACGCAATCGTCACCGCGCGAGGGTCGCGATCAGCTTCGCGGCAAAATCGCTCAGGTCGCGACCGATGACCTGTGGTGTCATGTCGAGTGGGCCGAGCACCATCCCGGGACGCTGCACAAAGGCAGCATGCCAGCCGGCACGCAAGGCGCCCGTGGTGTCCCAGTTGTGGGCCGCCACCAGCCATAGGTCACTCGCGTCCTCGCCGAGCTCTGCCGCCGCCATCTCGTAGACGACGCGGGCCGGCTTGAAGCAGCGGACTCTTTCCACGGAAAGGTTGGCCTCGAAGAGATCGAGCAGACCCGAGCGCTTGAGCTGGTCACGAAGCATCGTGGGGGAGGAGTTCGTCAGGGTCGCCAGGCGGTAGTCGGACTCCTTAAGACGCGCGAGCGCAGCGGGGACCTCGGCATGGGCCGGCAAGGTTCTGAGGCCCTCTAGGATCTCCCGCCTCGCCTCCAGGCTCAAGGTCACCGCTGACCTCGCCGCGACGATCTCCAGGGCGGCGGCCGCCATCACGCCGAAATCGCGATACTCCCCGAGGACGTTGGAGAGCAGGGCAGACTGAAGCGTCTGCGCGAACCACGAACGCCGTGCGGAGTCGTCACCGAAATGCGCTGCAAAGGCGCTGTCCAGGGCGCTCAGGTCCAACAAGGTCTCATTGACGTCGAAAACGATGGTGGTAGGCATCGCACTGCGCTCGTCTGGTGGACTCTCGGCTATCGCCCGGCGATGCCCTGGGTGCCCGTGAAGACGCGCAGGATGCGAAAGGGCAGCTCAGCGCCCTCAATGCCACCATTGAGCGGCGGCGCCCGGTGAAGCTGATTGACTGCGATATAGAGCCAGCCAGGCTCGCCGAAGCTCAGGGCGTCCGGCCACAAGAGGCGGTCATCTCGGACCAAGGTCTCGACCTTGCCATCGGGGCGCAGGATCGTGATCGCGTTGTTGCCCAGGTCGGTGAAGAAGTGATTCCCTTCGGTGTCGGTCGAGGCGCCGTCGGAGAAGGGCTTGCGGCCGGCGCGCTCGATGGCCGCCGCAATCTGGTCGTCGTCCGCGCCCTCACGCAACAACTGCGTCGGCAGCCGGTACCACGTCTCCCCGTTCATCGCCCCGAAGTACAGGGTCTCGCCGTCGGCGGAGAGCGTGATCGGATTGACCGCGATGCGGGCAGGCTGAAACTCGCCGTCGGCGCCTTCAAACCCGATGACGCGCCTCTCCACGACCAGATCCACGTCTTCCGCACGCAGACTCGGTGAGGCGGTGAAGCGCCGCGAGCGTTGGGTGTTGAGATCCACCCAGACGAGGGCCGGCTCATGACTCCCGCCGACATCGGCGATGTAGACAAAGCCCCGTTCGTCATCCACCGCCAGGTCATTCAAAAAAGCTGTCGACGGGGCCGGTTTCGGGCGGAAAGTCGTAGGGAAAGACGACGCGCCCGTCGGCGAGCGAGAAGGCCAGGAGCTTGGGCGTCTGGGGTGGGTCGCCCCGCCCGGTGTCGAGCACCCAGAGCCGCTCCTGGCGGTCCATGGCAATGCCGAGCGGGCTGTTGAGCACATCCAAACCGCTGGCGAACGACCCGTTCCAGGATGCATCGGGCCAAGGCCGGTAGCTGCTCGGCCCGGTGACCTCGATGAGCTGCGCCTCCGCGCGGCGGAAGGGATGCACGGTGGCGAAGATGCGCCCGTCCGCGCGCACAGCCAGGTTGCCGGGACTGATGGACAGCGCTGCGATCTCCTCCAGTGACCCGGGGCGTATCTGCTCCTCCGCCGCGGCCGGGAAGGACGTCAACAATGCAAAGCCGACCAGGAGCCTCAGAGCCAAGATACGCATGCCGAGTGTTTCCTCTATGGAGAAGTCGGTGGGCACCCGACGCTCAGCCCTGTCCCTGGCCACGCCGAGGCTGACGCAGCCAGCGCATCGCCGCGTCGCGCTCGGCTGCCGCGAAGTGACGCACCTCCGCGGCGACGAAGTGATCCGCGATCCGCGGCGCCACCGAGAAGAATGCGCTGTCGGAGACCACGGCGACCTTGCCGATCCGGCGATGGTGGTCGCGAATGAAGCGGAAATGGGACAGGAAGGCAGCGAAATCCTCCCACCCGTGGAACGACTCGGCCTCGATGAGAAGCCCGCTGAGATCACCGCTTGCTGCGATATAGGGATCCACTTCCGCCGCCAGCTCGGCAAAGTCGTTTGCCGCCAGCGGGGCACTCGGCCGCACGATGAGGATGCCTTCGTTCTCAAGGAGCTCGTGGCGCAACATACGAAGATCACCGTCAACCGGGCAGGAGATCGCTTGAGGCTGACCAGAGTATAGGCAAGCGGCCGTCATTCAGCACATCGCCGCAGAACGGCCCGCCCGCAACCGCTCACAGCGAGCCGGCTTTCGCTGGAGATGAGGTATCGCACCTCGCAGACGTCGCAGGAGCGCAGCTCCGACATGCCCACGCGCAGGTCCCGAGCGATGACCCAGGCGCCATTGAAGTCGACTAGCGGTTCCTGCAGCACCAGGGATACATAGAAGTCGTGAGCCGCGATGACGGCCCGAATGTCGAGCTGGCGGCTCATCGCCGGTCCGGCGTAGTGTTCGTAAAGCGCGGCGAATAGCTTGGCGTGGACCTGTTGGAGGCGGGTCTGGATGGTCGCGCCCCCGGTCGCCGGGATCTGCCCGGAGGGAGGGCCGTGCCCGTGGATCTCGCGGTGCAGGATGCGCAGCTTCGGACGCGACACCCCTGTCTCGTGGTGCACGGTGGAGACTCGTGCCTTGCGGCGCAACAACTCAACGGCGAGGTTGAGCTGCGCGATGTCACCTAGAACGCCCACGAGTTGCCTCGATGGCCGTCATGGCCTCATGGACGGGGCCGAGCCACCGCGCATCGTTGCAGGCGGCGAGCACGGAAGCGGACGCCTTCGTCGGCAACCGCAGCTCGTGGATTGCCACCGGGGAACGCGCGAGGGTCGCGACGGCACTGGCGCTCGCCTCGCGCAACCAGGAGGTGAGGGGCTCCCTGACCCCCAGCGCGATCGCCGCCCGCTGCTCGTCCTGCGCGAGCAGGCGCTGGGCGAGAATTAGGTAGGAGAGGTTCAGCCGGAAGATCTCCTCGGACAGAGGCACACCATCGGGCACTTGTGCATCCTCGCGCATCGTTGGTCCTCGCTGTCACTGCTGTCTGATACCGTCGAACCGGATGTGTCGCAGAGCGGCAACCACCCTGTGCCAGCCGACGCCGGCCCGGTTGCCGGCCCGGTTGCCGGCGATGCCGGCGTAATGGCTGCGACCCGAACGGTCCGCGGGTAATCCCGCCCAGACCCGCGCCAGGCTCGCCGCGAAGCGCGCATCGTCGAGCGCACCGGCCAGCCACGCGTCGAGCCCGGCCTCGCCCGCCAGGTGCATGGCCATGCGGTCCTGCAGCGCCGGCGTGAAACGCTCCTTGCCGCTCAGTCCCATGCGCACGATTAAACCGTCCAGGGTATCGTCGATGATCTGATAGCGGCCGACGGCGGAGCCGCCGTGACGCCTTACAAGCCGCTTCTGCAGCGCCCGGATCTCCTCGACCGTGAAATTCACCAGCTGCACCTCGCCCTGGTCGGCCGCGCGATACCAGGCGTTATAGTTGCCGCGGGACTCCGGATCGGCCACCAGGTCGAGCACCGCGCCGGCCCGCCACAGATCGATCACATCCCGCCCATTCGATTGCGGCGAACGCCGGCGCAAGGCATCACGCAGTGCCAGGACCCGGCGCCCGTAGCCCCGCGCCGCCTGATCATCATCGGGGTACCGGTAGCGCCCGATCCCCAGCGCCAGGTCGCCCCGCGCGGAGTTGATGGCCTCGCCCAGCGCGTCGCCGGCCACTCCGAGATTGATACCCGGGTCCAGCAGGCTTGCCGGGTCGCCGACGCGATGCCCGCGGTGCTTCAGGCCGACCTGCACCAAGCCGACCTCGACGTCGCGGTCTTGCTTCATCAGCGCCGCGAGTGCCGAGCTGGCGTCCTCGCGGCTGTCGTAGAACATTCGACCCGCGTTCGAGCCCAGGGTCCATGGCCAGGGGGAGATCATGCCGGCCCCATTGGGTCGAGCCGTCTCCCGCAGTGCCAGGGCATAGAGCAGCAGCGGTTCGATGCCATGGCGTTGGGCAACCACCTCCCACCGCGTCGCCGTCAGATCCAGCGCCAACACCTGTGGAGCGCAGACGCCCAACAGGAGCGCGAGAAACAGTCGCAGGCGGCGCTTGAAACCCTCGATTTCGCTCTTGACCATCGTAGTGACACCGGCATGGATTGGCAATCAAGGCGGGGAAATATTCCTTTACTAATAAGCAATAGAAACAGATAGATATGTCATTCCCCCTCGGCAGCGAGCCCGCGCATGAGCCGTTCCCGGCGCGCGGCGAACGCCGTATCGGTCGGTGGTGGCCTCGGGTCTCGCGCATGCGCCCCAACGGACGCCCCGCAACGCAGGCTGTAGAGCCCGACGAGGGCGAGCTGGCGCAGCCGCTCGGCCCGGGCGCGGGCGGGCAGCGCGGCGAGCGCGGCCAGGAGCTCGGGCTGGCCCGAGCCGATCCGCACCACGACCCGCCACCCGAGCTCAGCGCTGGCCATAGCGGAAGAAACCGCGCGCGTTGGCGCCGACCGGATCGCGGACCAGGCGCACCTCGGCGCCGGGGAAGAGCCCCGCGGCCTGGCGAGCGTAGAGCGCCCCGCCACCACCGGTCACCACCACCAGATCCACGTTCGTCGCCTCCCGGCGCAGCGACTGGCGCAGGGCCTCCAAGGCCACGGCGCCGACTTGCGCCGCTGCGCGCTCCAGCACGGGTTGCAGAGGGACCCGCTCGCCGAGGACCAGCAGCTGCTCGCGCCCCTGACGCAAAGCCGCCTCAAGGGCCAGCGGCTGCGGCCGGCCGCCGTGCTGTTCGGCGATGAGACCGGCGGCGCGCTCGAGCAGCACCGACATCGCCTCCAGACTCGTCCCGGAGGCGCCGCGACGCAGCTCCCCGGCGACGACGACCGCCCAGTCGAAGGAGTAGTAGCCGGCATCGAGCACGACCACGGTGCCTTCCTCGATGCGCGAGAGCGTCTCGGTTTCCAAATCCGACCACAGCAGGTCGACGAAGGCGCCGACCGGCTGCGGCACGATGCGCACGTCACCGATCTCGAAGCCGCCGCGCGCGGTGCCGTGGCGCCCGAGGAGCGCACGGCGCAAGGCCTCCCGGCGTCGCGGATCGCGGGCCTGCTCGACCGGCAACCCGGTGACCAGGCGTTCCACGACCGGGCGGCCGGCGAGCACCAGGGCCGCCGTCACCAGCGCCCGGTAGGCGGGGGTGGTGGCATAGTCCGCATGCAGCGAGCGCTGCCAGCCCTCGAAGCGTGCCGGCTCGACGGCCGCCGCCCAGCGCTGTGCGTCGATATCGACGACAACGGCGTCCTCGGGCAGGCCCGTTCCGACGCGCTCGCCGAGACGGTCCAGGGGCGCCGCGCCGGCGGGCCGAACCAGCACCCGCGGCGCCGCTCCGGCCTCGCCGACGGCGATCTTCAGGTTCGAGTAGCCCACATCCAAGCCGATGACGGTCATCCGGGTCTCCCGATTACGCAAAATGCACTGGCGGGTCGCAGAAGCGCTCGGGGAGGACTCCACCGCCGCGACCCCGCGAAGGGATGTGCACGCCCGGTACACTGGCGGCACACAACTTGGAGCGGAGCATGCAGGAGATGGCCCGGCCCCCGCCGCCGCGAAAGGCGCCCCAAAACCGTGCTCTCTCGCCGCGGCGCAGGGCCGCCGGTCGTGCTGTAGTGCGAGACCGGACTGGGTGCGGGCGGAAACCGGTGGCGGTGCTGGCCTGCGGGCGGAAGCACCTGGCCTCCGGCGCTCTGTAACGAGCTGATCGAATGGCGGAAACGCCCGCGGGCGGAAACACGCCTGCCGGTACGCGTGCGGGCGAGCACAGGGCGCAATGGTCACCATTGCCGGGGAGCGGGCGAATACAGCTGGCGGACGACGCGTGCGGGCGCATACAGGCCCGACCCCGGCGCACCTGATCGTTTGATTGGACACACGAAAACCTGCGGGCCGAAACAGGCCGCTCGGTCCGGGTGCAGGCGAAAGCAGGCCCCGGAAATGCCCCGGCAGGATGGCTTCGGGGGTGCGGGCGGATATGGGAAGCGGGTTTCACTTTGGTTAGTTATGTGGGAACACGGGGGTCGCGGAGCATGTCCCGAGAGACGTCACAGATCGAGGAAACCGTCGAGGCATGGGCGCGTGCGCGCCTGGGGGCGCTGGCTGCCGAGGCCGGGGAGGTGGCATCCGAGTTCTATCTGCGCGCGGCCCAGGAGCGCGCCGCGCGCCCGCGCGAGGAGTGGGGTCGGCTTGGCGTGCGGGTCCGCGCGGTGCGCGCGGAACGGGCCGCCCTCGGCGCCTTCTCTATCGAGTGGTTCACCCGGCGCTGGGTCAATCGGACCGGGAGCCGGGCGCGGACCTTCACGACCTATCTGCGGCGCGGTCAAGGCGACCGCTATGCCCGCTCGGCCCTCAGCGGTGTTGCCCAACCCTGGGAGCTCGCCCTTGCCGACACGCTGGAGGACCGCTTCGCCGAGATCCGCCGCCTCGCGCGCAGCGTCTCGCGGGTGCGGATGGCCTTCCGCCAGCATGCGAAGCTCGAGCGCATGCGTCTCGAGCCGAGTGAGCGGGATGAGCAGCGTGGCGGACTCGCCGGTCTTTGAGGCGTCGCCCCGGCACACATGGTCAGCGATCCCAGGTGCGACGAAACGGGACGGTTTCGATGACCTTTTTCGCTCACGAGGCCACGCCGGATCAGTGCAGCCTATCCCCATGGCACTGTTCCTCCGACGCAAGACTGTTTCCACGCCGGCACCCAGCGGGGCGGACGATCCATCGATCGACGACCCCGAGATCCCCCGTTACCCGCCGTTCCTGAAGGGGCTGCCGGTGGCCGCGCCGGCGCGCATCGTTGCGACGCAATCCGAGCTGATCGCCCGGTTGCAGGATGGCCTGGCATTTCCCGACACCCGCTTTGCCGCGCTGGTAAAACCCGTCATCGCCCGCTACGCCGCCTTCGTCCATCTGCTGCCGGCCTCGGAGGCGCATCACCACCGCGGTGCGGGCGGCTTGTTCCGTCATGGACTGGAGGTCGCGTTCCACGCCGCGCAGGCCAGCCAGGGCCAGATCTTCGCCCTCGATCGCGGTCCGGCCGAGCGCCGCGAGCTCGAGCCGCGCTGGCGCCTGGCGGCCGGCCTCGCCGGGTTGTGCCACGATGGCGCACGCCTGTGGCTGCTCGCCGAGGGCCTGCACCTGGTCTGGCCGGCCGGGGCCGAGGACATGATCGCCCTGCTGGCCGCGGACCGGGTCCCCGGCATCCCGCGCGATCCCGACACGCTGGCCGACATCCTATTGGAGCGGGGTCTCGCTGTTCCGCGGCAGGATGGCGACCAGTCTCAGCGCTACTGGCGTCTGGCACCGGCGCCGCTGGCCCGTGACGGCCAGACGGTGACGCTCTCGATGCTGCGCCTGGCGTCGCCAGATCTGGTGCTGGCCGGGGCGCTGCCGGCAATGGTCGGGGTGCTGGATGCGTCGGAACCGACGGCGCTGGATGCGAATGAGCCGCCGGCATCAACGACGGAGGTAGCAGAAGACGTCGTCGCTGCGACAACGCAGGACGCGGCACCATCCATTGCTCCACCCCTGGAAGAGGCGCTGCCCCCGGCTCCAGAACCATCGCAGGGGAGAAAGATCATCGCTTCCAAGGAATCGGACAGCCGACCAGAAGGCGCGGTGGCCAAAGCAAAAACCTGGCTGCGCAAACAAGGTGCCGGGGGCGAGACGCTGCTGGCCCTCGCAGACGTCCTCAAGGCCGATCCGGGCGCCTGGCACCACCGCATTCGGCGCACGGGCGAGCAGGTCCTCGTGCTGTTCCCGGACGGACTCGTGGGTTTCGGTGCCCCACCGCGGGAACGACTGGAAGGTTTGGCCAGTCATCGCCTGCTACATGTCAACCCGCTCGCGCCGTTGCGTCGTGTCGCGGAGGTCGACGGGGCGCACGGTGCGCTGCTGACACCCGAGACGTCCCGCCATCTGCTGGCCCTGATCGAGCCGATCTGCTCCCTCACCGAACCACCGCCGATGGCGGGTGAGGGGCAGGAACCGGAGCCGTCCACATCGACCGCTTCTTCGACGGACCGCCAGGGCCCCGAGAAGCCAGACACCGACCCGGCCCGCGAACTGGTGGCTCGGATCCGCGCGCGCGATCCCGAGCTCCCCGCCCGCATCACCGAAACCGATGGCTGGCTCCGCATCGGTCGCGAGACCTTGCGCGCTTGGGCGAAAGAGCAAGGCGTGCCGGCTTATGTGCTGATCCGCACCCTGGGGCATCTCCCCGGCTGCCGCGTGACGCCCGATGGCGGCCTGGAGGTGCACGAGGGATCCTGAGCTGAACGGCTACGACAATCCCTGGCGCCCGAACTACGAGGCGGTGGCCGTTGGGCTGTGGTTGGCAGTCGCCGCCATCGCCTGGACGACGGCGGATCTGTGGGATCTGCACGTCGCGCCCTTTCGCTACCTCGCCCTGGCGTCCTCGGTCATGGTTCTGCTCTGGCTCCCGGGCATGCTGCGGGTCTCGCGCCGTCATCGCCGCCTGCGCGGCCGGCCGCTCGCCTTCATCGCCTCCGCCGAGCTCGAACGCCAGATGGGCGGAAGACCTGAGCTCTGGCTCGGCTGGGGCTTCGAGTGGACCGGCACCCACGCCCAGCTCGCGCACGACCTGCTGCGTGTCGGCCCGGCCCGCCTGACCGGACTCGACGCGGCGCGCCTGGGCGCTGCCTGGATCCACGGCCTCGGCGAGCACGAGCGCCCGGTGCGACTGCCCCTGGGGCACACCGAAGGGCATCTCCTGGTCGTCGGCACGACGGGCGCCGGCAAGACGCGGCTCTTCGACCTGCTGGTCACCCAGGCGGTGCTGCGCGGCGAGGCCGTGGTCATCATCGATCCCAAGGGCGACCGGGACCTGCGGCAGGCCGCCGAGCGCGCGTGCTCGTCGGTCGGCGATCCCGCCCGCTTCGTCCACTTCCACCCGGCCTTCCCAGAGAGCTCCGCCCGCATCGACCCGCTGCACAGCTTCAACCGCGCCACCCAAGTCGCCAGCCGCGTTGCGGCCCTGATCCCGAGCGAGACCGGCAACGATCCCTTCAAGGCCTTCGGTCAGATGGCCATGTCGAACGTCGTGCAGGGACTACTCGCGGTTGGCGAGCGCCCGAGCCTGGTGGCGCTGCGCAGGTATCTGGAGGGCGGGGCCGAATCCCTGGTCGAGCGCGTCCTCATGGGGTACCTCGCGCGGCAGGTGCCAGACTGGGAGACCGAGGCCAAGCCGTTCCTGCGCCAGGCCCGTGACACCACGGCCCGGGTGGCGGGCCTGGTCCGCTACTATCGCGAGCGGGTGAGCACGCACCATCCCTCGACCGTCGTCGATGGGCTCTCGAGCCTCTTCGAGCACGAGCGGGTGCACTTCTCGAAGATGATCGCCTCATTGATGCCGATCCTGAACATGCTGACCTCGGCGGACCTGGGACCCCTCTTGTCGCCCGCTGCCGCCGATCCCGCTGATCCGCGCCGGCTGACCTCGATGACCGAGTGCATCGAGCGCGCCCAGGTGGTGTATCTTGGGCTCGATGCCCTCTCGGACAGCATGGTCGGCAGCGCCATCGGCTCCATCCTGGTCGCGGATCTGGCCGCGGTGGCCGGGGACCGCTACAACTACGCGGCGGCGCTCACACCCGTGAACGTCTTCATCGACGAGGCCGCCGAGGTGGTCAACGATCCATTCATTCAGCTCTTGAACAAAGGCCGCGGCGCCGGCCTGCGCCTAACCGTGGCCAGCCAGACCTTCGCCGACTTTGCCGCGCGCACCGGCAGCGAGGCCAAGGCCCGTCAGGTGCTCGGCAACATCAACAACCTCATCGCCCTGCGTGTGCTCGATGCCGAGACCCAGCAGTACGTGACCGACAGCCTGCCCAAGACCCGCCTGAAGAGCCTGATGCTGACCCATGGCAGTGCCACCCACTCGCAGAACCCGTTGCTCTACACCGGCAACGTCGGCGAGCGCCTGAGCGAGGAGGAGGGGGATCTCTTCCCGCCGGCCCTGCTCGGTCAACTGCCGAATCTTCACTACCTGGCCGTGCTCGCCGGCGGGCGGATCGTCAAGGGGCGCTTGCCGATCCTCGGGGTCCCGAAAAGGGGCCGCCTGATGCCGAAGCGCAAAGACATCCCGCCCGAGGGCGCACGGCTGCTCGCCACGGCGCTCGCCAAGGAGCGTCGGATCTATACGGGGATGCTCCGCGACCTGGAGCGCGACTGGCCGGGCAGCCGGGCGTTGTTGGCACGGGTCGCCGTCGCCCTCGCGGCGCAGAATCCGGAAGATGCTGAGGAGCGCCTGCGCAAGTGCCTCTGTGCGAGCCTGGATGCGTACCGGGCTGCCCGCACAGCGCGCAGCGGCGCTTCGCGGCATTCGTCGCCGGCCTCGTCACGGGGCTCGCCGATCCCGCTCAGCAGACACTGGTGACATTGGCCCTGAGCCCGCTTCAGCAACGGGCGCTGCGCTTGGCGGCGCAGGACCGTGGCTGAAGCGGAAGCCTACAGCGAGGCGCGCGCCGGGACCTGGCTCTGGGCGCTGCTGGTCGGCGCGATTCTGCTTGTAATGGAGCTCATCCTGTTCGTCGCGTTGGTGCCGACCGCCTGGTCGGAACGGGTGCGGGCCACCGAGCTGGCCTGGCTGCACGAGGGGCTCGGCCCGAGCACTGCCAACGTGGTCGTCCAGCGCGCCGAAGACTGGTACGAGACGCCCTTCGTCGCGCCGGGGCTGGTGGCGACGAGTTACCGTATCACCGTGCCGGGTGACCACGATGTGCAGCGCGCCGGCGCGCTTGCACCGCTCGCGACCTTGCCCCTCTGGTCGTGGGTCGAGGGGCGCCTGGAGGTGATTTGGGCGGCGTTCTACCAAGCGTTGCAGCGTCTGGCCATGCTGGCGGCCTGGTGGCCGTTCCTACTTCTCCTGTTCTTCGCCGCCTGGGGCGACGGGTGGGTTCGCCAGCGCATTCGCCAGTCAGGCTTTTCTTACGCGAGCCCCCTCGCGCACGCCTACGCCCTGCGCGGTACCGCCATCCTCCTCGCACTGGTGGGGTTGATACTCTTCCTGCCGTTGCCGCTCCCGGCACTTGGGGTTCCTTGGGTTGGCGTCTGCTTGGCGCTGCTGCTCAGTCTAACGGTTGCCAATGCGCCGACGCGGCTCTGACCCCCAGTCGCGCTGAGGCTAACTCCGCACACGGCGGTATCGGCCAACTCGATGACCGCAGACCGCGCGATTTTCCCAACCTCTGGGAACGGATCTTCCGCTCGTGCTCCAACGACAGAACCAGGCCAGGGTGCCGATGTGGAGCGTGCCCCTGTATCCTGCTGGTGAGTGGTTCCCGAAGGTCTGATGCGACGAGACGGTCGCATCGACAACGGCGATACCGGCGATCACTCGAGCCCAACTGGAGCGAGCAGATGATGAGCGACGGCCGCCAAATCACTTCCGAGGCAACGCATTCCTCCGATTGGGACGCGGCGACATACGACCGGATCGCGGACCCGATGGCACGCTGGGGGACGGCCGTACTTGAGCGCTTGTCCCTCCGCGGTCAGGAGTGCGTGCTTGACGCCGGCTGCGGGTCCGGCCGGGTGACGGAGCAACTCTGCAAACGCTTGCCGCGCGGCACCGTCGTCGCCCTCGATCTCTCTGCGGCGATGCTGGCGGAGGCGAAGCGTCGGCTTGAGTCTTTCGGTGAGCGGGTCCGTTTCGTGCGCGCCGATCTTGCCCGGTCCCTACCGCTGCGGTCTGTGGACGCGGTATTCTCCACGGCCACCTCCCACTGGATCCGTGAGCATGATGCCCTTTTTGCGAACCTCGCCGCCGTGTTGCGCCCTGGAGGGCCACTGGTCGCGCAATGCGGCGGCATCGGCAATATCGAGCGGATCCATGCAGCGGCAAGGGCAGCGGGTGTCGATCTTGAGCCCACACACTTCGCAACCCCAGCCGATACCGAGCAGCGGCTCCGGGCCGCCGGTTTCGTCGACGCACGATGCTGGTTGCGCCCCGAGCCTACCGTTCTGCCCCCGGGCGAGCCGTTCGAGACCTACCTCCGCACGGTCTGCCTTCGCCGGCACATCGAGCGTTTGCCCGAGGGTGACCGCCAGCCGTTCCCGCACGAGGTCGCTCGGCGGCTCGGCGAGCCGGTGATCGACTATGTGCGACTAAACATCCTCGCGCGGCGGTCATGATGCCCGGCGGGCGCAAAGGTGCACGCCAACGGCAGGACCGCGGACAGCCGCGCGGCTTACGCGGGTAGTCGGCCTGATGCAGCA
>CAZOWL010000087.1:0-18345 GCA_964583605.1 uncultured Chromatiaceae bacterium
AGGGGCGAGGCGACGGTTCCTCGTCCAGGGTGGTTTGGCTCGCCCCATGATCGTTACGCAGACCTCAATTCCACGCCAGCCGCTATGGGAAGCTCTGGCACTTGCCTAGCCCCGCTCGTTTAGCCAGTTACCAATCGCCGGGGTGACCTCTTTCTGGGCTTTGCCACTGACATAGATGCCGATGTGCCCTCCCGGGAAAGCGAGCTCTGTGTAGTCCTGACTCGATGTCAATCCTTTCAGTGCCTGGGAGGAGGCGGGCGGGACCAAATGATCCTGCATCGCATAGATATTCAGAACGGGACAGGCGATGACCTTGAGATCGACCGTCCGCCCGCCGATCACAACCCCGCCTTTGATAAAGCCATTGCGCTGGTAGAAGTCCTTGATGAACTGACGGAAGGTCTCCCCGGCCTGGTCTGGGCTGTCGAAGATCCACTTCTCCATCCGCAAGAAATTCCTGACCTTGTCATTATCGTCGAGCAGGTCGACCATGTTGACATACTTTTGGCCCGTCAAGCTGAACGGCTTCAACGACAGGAATGTCCAATTCAACAGCTCCCCCGGGATGTTGCCCATCGTATCTACGGTGAGGTCGATGTCGATGTTCTGCACCCATGCGGAAAGCAGATTCCCGGGCGTCTGGAAATCGACCGGGGTCACCATGGTGACCAGGTTCTTGACCCGCTCAGGGTGCAAGGCGGTATAGCAGAGGCTGAAGGCGCCACCCTGACAAATGCCCAAGATGTTGATCTTGTCGACCTGATGCGTCTCGCAGAGATGATCCACGCAGCGGTCGATATAGCCGTTGATATAGTCATCCAGGGTCAGGGCACGATCCGCATGGTCCGGGTAGCCCCAGTCGATCAAATAGACGTCCTGTCCCGTCGCCAGCAGGCCCTTGATCGTCGAGCGATCTTCTTGGATGTCGGTCATGTACGGGCGATTGACAAGTGCATAGACGATCAGCAGAGGTGTCGCTTGAACCTCCACGCCTTCAGGGCGCTGATAACGGTAGAGAACCAACTTGTCTTCACGGTAGACGGGGTCTTTCGGCGTCACACCGGTGTCGATCTCGTCGGCATTGAGCAGGCTCTCGACGCCCTTGGTGAGCTTATGACTGTAGTCCAGCAGCTCCTGCGTAAGCTTGTCGGCGCGAATATCGATGGGAAAGTTATACATTTCTCGTCCCCTCCGGATGGCTTGAGGGCGTCACTTGGCGACCGATTTGGTAGCGGTCGTCCTCCTGCGCGCAGGCGTCGCCCGCTTCGTCGCCGCTGCGGGCTCGCCAGCTGACGGCGTCTTGCCCGCCTCCGTAAGGCGCTGGACCTGATGTTTCAGGTGCTCGATCTCCTGGCGCTGGCGCATGTTTTCGCGCCGTGTCTCCTGCAGTCGGTCCTGCAGTGTCCGCAGCTCGGTGCGCGTTGGCATATTCCACGTCCCCAACGTCTCATCGACGACGATCGACATCTGTTGCTTCAGGGCCATCTGCGCATTCACGAGATGGCCATGGATGCGCGCGTAATCCGGGGAGCTGACCTCCTCAGCGTATACCTCCTCGCAGCAGCCCACCCACGAATCGTAGAGCACCCGAGCCGATTCGATCGTCTTGCCCTCCTCGGCTTGCTGCTGCAAAAACGTGCGCATCCGCTCGACGGCCTTAACGCCGAGCTGCGTGAAAAAGCCCGCGTATTCCTGCAGCACGGATTGATAATCGATCGAGCGGCGGATCAGGTCTTTGTATTGCGCCTGCTCCTCGCGCGTGTAGCCTAGCCCGGGGGCGGAGAGGATCCGGTTCATGCTGTCCCGGACCGGGTGGTCATGGGGCATGTTACGGAGCAGGTCTCCCGGCACTGGCGAGAGTGAGGACATCGTGCGCTGCCAGTTATCAAACGGCATCTCCCATAAGGCCATGAGGCGCGGGACAGGCTGACTGGCCCATTGGCCGCCAGAAAAGACCTTCTGCATCTCCTCGAGGGCCTGAGAGAAAAGGTCCCAGCCCTGCGGCCCCGACACGTGACCGCTCTTGAGTCCCTTTGTCAGCGAATCGGTGATTGCGAAGAAGCCCTTGCCTTGGTCCATGAGCTTCTGCATGAAATCAGTAGCCAGGTTGTTCGGCTCCGCCGCGTTCGATATGCCCTTCCACCATTGATCGAGGGCATCGATCCACGGGTTGCCCGAGACCCTCTCGAGCCCCATCGCCTTGCGCCCGATCTCGGTCCAGGTATCCCAGTACTGGCGTTGCATCTCGAGCCAGTCATTCGTCTTGTTGGCTTGATTGTCCACAGTCACTCCTCCTCGTCACGATCTTACATTTCGATATGCGTTCGACGACAGGAAGCTAGCACGGAAATTTGTGCGCTGCAACAAAGGGGGGTAGACTCCCGATGCTAACCATATTGACCGCTGTGCGGGCGCTGGCGCCAGAGCGCCATCGGCGGCGTTCCTCGGCACGAGACAGATCCCTTCATCGTTCAATCCAACTCTGTAGAGAGCAATCATGACTGAAAAGATCGTTATTGTTGCAGCCGGCCGTAGTGCCGTTGGGAGCTTTGGCGGCAGCCTTGCGACCATGCCAGCTACGGAGATCGGTGCCGCAGTCGTGAAGGCCCTGATGGAACGCACCGGGATCGACGCGGGAGACATCGATGAGGTAATTCTCGGTCAGGTCCTGGCAGCAGGCGTCGGCCAGAACCCGGCCCGTCAGACAGCCATGCTGGCTGGCCTCCCGGACAAGGTCCCTGCGATGACCATCAACAAGGTATGCGGCAGCGGCCTCAAGGCAGTGCATCTGGCGATGCAGGCCATTGCCTGCGGCGACGCCGAGATCGTCATCGCCGGGGGTCAGGAAAGCATGAGTCAGTCCCCGCACGTCTTGCCACGCTCCCGCGACGGGCAGCGGATGGGCGACTGGACCCTCAAAGACTCGATGATCGTCGATGGTCTCTGGGATGTTTTCAACCAGTACCACATGGGCAACACCGCGGAGAACATCGCGGCGCAATACGGCTTTTCGCGCCAGGCGCAGGACGCCTTCGCCGCGAGCTCGCAGCAAAAGACCGAAGCCGCCCAGAAGGCGGGACGCTTTGCCGAAGAGATCATCCCGGTCGCCGTACCACAGCGCAAAGGCGACCCGGTCATCTTCGACAAGGACGAGTTCCCGCGCCCGGGCACTACGCTCGAGGCCCTGGCAAGGCTACACCCGGCGTTCATGAAGGAAGGCACCGTCACAGCCGGCAACGCCTCTGGGATTAACGATGGCGCTGCCGCCGTGATCGTGACGAGCGAATCCAGGGCTAAAGCCATTGGCCTGAAGCCACTCGCGGCGTTGGTTGCCTTCGCCAGTGCCGGTGTTGATCCTTCCATCATGGGCACCGGCCCGATCCCCGCCTCGACCAAGTGCCTGGCCAAGGTCGGCTGGACCCCGAGCGATCTCGACCTGATTGAGGCCAACGAGGCATTCGCCGCCCAGGCCATGTCCGTGAACCAGGAGATGGGCTGGGATCTGAACAAGGTCAATGTAAACGGGGGCGCAATTGCGCTCGGTCATCCGATCGGGGCCTCCGGGGCGCGCGTGTTGGTGACGCTCCTCTATGAGATGGCGCGACGCGATGCGCGCAAGGGCTTGGCAACCCTGTGCATCGGAGGCGGACAAGGCGTGGCGCTGGCCGTCACAAGGGAATAATCGACCGTCGCACCGCCACTCCGGAGTGCCTTATGAGCAGCAGCGTGCGTGTCATCAAGAAGTATCCCAACCGTCGACTCTACGACACAGAGCTGAGCCGTTACATCACGCTGGCTGACGTCCGCAAGCTTGTCATGCAATGTATCCCGTTTCGCGTCGTCGATACGGCGAACGAGGCGGATATCACGCGGGCGATTCTGCTGCAGATCATGCTCGAGGAAGAAAGCGGCGGCGAGCCGCTCTTCACAGCCACGATGCTGGCGCAGATTATCCGTTTCTACGGGGGCACCTTGCAGGGCCTCTTCGCGCGCTATCTCGAGGATTCGCTGGAAATCTTCGCCAAGCAGCAGCAGCTTCAACAGGCCTGGGGGGACAGCCCCTTCGACACAATGGGCCGTTTCACCCAACGCAATATGCAGATTTGGGCTGAGCTGCAGAAAGATTTTCTGCGCGTGGCAGGGCTGGATCTCTCAGGCAAGCCGAAGAACGAAGAGAGGCAATCCGACTGAAACGTTTGCATGGTTCCCGCGGCACCGATACGCGGCGCTGCTGACGACCGAGCCCGGCCAAGCGTCCGGGCTCGGCACACCAAAGGCAAAAAGGCTCTTGACAAGGCGCCTTCCGCCCACTATTGTGCACTGCAACAAATGCTGCACTGCACAACGCGGAGAGAGACGATGAACGTCAACGATTCTGTCAAGACCGCTAGCGATCTGACCAACAAAGGCATGGAGCGCGTCGCTTCGTTCGCCGAGCTTAACATGCGCGCCTGGGAGAAGATGGCCGCCCGTCAGATGGAGGCGGTCAACCTCTGTCTAGAGCAAAGCACGCGTTTGATGAAGCTCGCCACCGAGTCCAAGGACTATACCGACTACCTGAAGGGGCAGGCCGAGGTCGTCAAAGACATCACTGAGCGCATGATGGCGGAGACCAAGACCAACATGCAGGTCGTCGGCGAGGTACGCGACGACTACCGCAACTGGTACGAGCAGAGCCTGTCGGGCATGTCTTCCGATCTTCGGGAGGCCGCGAGCCAAGCAGCCTAGCAGGTATCCCTGAAGACCTGATCGGGGAAAGGCCGAGACTCCCGATCACCTCGACCAGAAACGGTTCGATCGTACCGAACGATCATCGGCCAGGGGCGACGCTGGCCCACGGAAGGGCCAGCGGTGGTACTGCCGAGGCGTACAGCCCTTCCGGCATCTGCAGGCAGGCATAACGCTCTGCATGCGGATCGCTTCGGCATCTGCGGCCACAAGGGCATTCCCGGTCCGCGACAGCCGTAAGCGATGCGCTGGCGCCGTCAATACGCGGATCACCTGCTCACGGTCGCCCAAGCGTTGACCCTTTGGCATACGGCAAGCTCGTGCTCTCGCCCAATGCGGCGCGATGGCCACGTATCGCTGGAATGCCCCGCGCCATGAGTCAGGCGAACACCCTAAGCATGCGTGCCGCGAGGCCTGAGGCCCGCGTCACGGTTGAGCTTGGCCAAAACGACTAACTTGGAGGAATCGGACATGACTCAGGCAGCAAAAGTCGCGCTCGTGACTGGCGGCATCGGTGGAATCGGCACCGCAATTTGCCTGCGCCTAACGCAGGATGGCTGCACGGTCGTGGCGAATCATCACCCGGCTGAGCAGGCCGTCGCCGACGAATGGCGTGAGGCACGCAGCGCCGAGGGGATCAAGATCGATACCTTTTCCGCAGATGTGGCCTCTTTCGAAGAGGCTGCGCGCATGGTGCGGGAGATCAAGGCCAAACACGGGCCCATATCTGTACTCATCAACTGTGCGGGCATTACGCGCGACCGGACCTTCAAGAAGATGGAGCCGGCACAGTGGACAGACGTCATCAACGTCAATCTGAACAGCGTATTCAACGTCACCAAACAGGTCTGGGATGACATGCTCGCGGCCAGCTTCGGCCGCATCATCAATATCTCATCGGTCAATGGTCAGCGCGGTCAGTTCGGCCAAGCAAACTACTCGGCCGCCAAGGCAGGAATGCATGGGGTCACGATGACCTTGGCGCAGGAAGGGGCCATGAAGGGCGTGACGGCGAACACCGTTTCCCCCGGCTACGTCGAGACAGCCATGACCCTGGCCATGCGCGATGATGTGCGCGAGTCCATTATCGCCGGGATCCCGATGCGTCGCATGGCACGGCCTGAGGAGATTGCAGCCGCCGTCGCCTTCCTGGCCGCCGACGAGAATGGCTATATCACAGGGGCCAACCTCCCCGTGAATGGGGGGCTCTTTATCCACTAATTTGGGCTCCGCGCGAATGGCGAATTGCGGAAGGCGCCCTCGCGTACGAAATCATGGGATTGCCGCGAGCGGCAGCCCAAGTCTTTGCAGTGTCCTCCTCGTCTCTCTCAAATGAGACGTTTCATAGCCCGGCGCCCGCCGGGCTTTTTTTACTCGACGACGCAAACCGGCGCATCCTGTCCTCACGAAGATCGTGCCGACCGCTGGAGTAAAACGCGGGTAAGTAAGTACGCGGCGCATGCACAGCCATCACAAGTCACGGCGGCCCGTGGACTGGTCGCTAACGATCATGGGGCGAGGCGAGCCACCCCGGATGATGAAATGCCGCCTTGCCCCTGATCGTTCCCTCACCCCAACCCTCTCCCAGAGGGCGAGGGAGCCAACGTGCTGCGCGAATTTCATAGTAAGGTTACGCTGCCCAACTTCCGCGTCAGAAGCATGATGTCTGAGCGTCATCAAGGCATCGATGGGGCTCAACAGTGCCTCTTGGCCACGCCGAGTGTAGCTCAATGATCGAGATTGGAGCCTTGCGCCAATACTGCGAGTCCTTGTTGGATGCAGACCGCACCCAGGATTACTGCCCGAATGGCCTCCAGGTCGAAGGAGATCGCGCGATTAGCCGCCTATTGACAGGAGTGACGGCCTGCCAGGCGCTGGTCGATGAGGCGGTCGCTTGGAGGGCGGACGCGCTGCTCGTCCATCACGGCTACTTCTGGAAGGGAGAGCCACAGCCTCTGACGGGCATCAAAGGGCGGCGCGTCCGTACATTGATGCGCGCCGGGATAAGCCTCTTTGCATATCACCTGCCCTTGGATGCGCACGCGCAGCTCGGCAACAACCGGTGCCTCGGTGATCGTCTCGGCCTACAGGAATCCCAAAGCGTGTCCGACGACGGGCTGCTCTGGTGTGGCCGCCTCGCTGAGCCTTGTCCAGGTTGGGCGTTCCGTGAGCATATCGCGCGGACGCTGGCCCAGATGCCCATCCACATCGCCGCCCACTCGCGGCCCATCGCCAGGCTGGCCTGGTGCACCGGCGCGGCGCAGGACTGGATCGAGCGCGCCGCCGAGCTCGATGTCGACGCCTTCCTCAGCGGCGAGATCTCAGAGCGAACCACGCACCAAGCGCGTGAACTCGGCCTCGATTACTTTGCCGCCGGTCACCACGCCACCGAGCGTTATGGCGTCCAGGCCCTGGGCGATCACCTCGCTGAGCGCTTCCATCTCGAGCATCGCTTTGTCGACATACCCAATCCGGCCTAGCCGCACGACTTGCCTGGCGCGCGGCCTGTTCGGACAAGACGGCCGTGACCAGCTGGCAGCGGGCGCCGTCTCCGGGGCCCGGCGGAGTGACGAAGGCTCAAGGGCGAGACCCATCCAAGGTCCTGCGGCCCCAGACCTGTCGACGGGCCGCTAAGCCCGCCGCTCAGCCCCTAGCGGACGCTCGAAGCTTGAACCCGCTGAAACGCCTCGCTTCGCAGACCGCCGTCTACGGCGTCAGCAGCGTCTTCGGGCGCCTGTTGAACTACCTGCTCGTGCCCCTTCTGACCTACAGCTTCGCCCCTGCGGAGTATGGGATTGTCGCTGAGCTCTATGCCTACATGGGCTTCCTGGCCGTAGGACTCTTGTTCGGGATGGAGACCGGATACTTCCGCTTCCGCTCCGATGCGACCTGGCGCCCTTCAATCGTGTATGGGACTGTGCTGCGATTCCTCGTGCTCGCAAACGGGGTGTTCCTGATCCTCATTTTGCTATACCAGTCGCGCGTCGCTGAGTGGCTGCGCCATAGCGACCAGCCGGAGCTCATTGGCTGGTGTGCCATCATACTGGCGCTAGACTCGGTCGGCGCCGCGGCATTCGCGCGGCTGCGGGCCGAGGAGCGCGCAGTGCGGTTCGCGACGGTCAAGCTCCTGGAGATCGCGGCCAATATCGGCCTCACACTGTTCTTCGTGCTCATCTGCCGGCGGGCGTTCGAGAGCGACCCAGAATCCTTTCTGGGGTCGATTTGGCGTCCCGAGATCGGAGTCGGCTACGTCTTCATCGCCAACCTGATCGCAAGCATGCTCAAGCTTGTATTGTTGACGCCGCAGCTCCGCGGTGGCCTTGGCACCTTCGACCGGCGATTGTTCCGACGGCTGATCGTTTACTCGCTCCCGATGGTCATAATCGGCCTGGCTGGGATCACCAACGAGATGCTCGACCGCGCCGCCCTCAAGTACCTGCTCCCGTACGACCACGAGACCAATATGGCCCAGCTCGGCGTCTACAGCGCCTGCTACAAGCTCTCGGTCTTGATGACGCTCTTCATCCAGGCCTTCCGTTACGCCGGAGAGCCCTTCTTTTTCAGCTATGCCAGAGAGCACGATGCCCGCGCGATCTACGCGCTGGTGCTCAATTGGTTTGTGATCGGCAGTGTCCTCGTGTTCTTGGTCGTCACCCTCTATCTCGATGTCTTCCAGCTATTCGTCGGTCCTGAATATCGTGGGGGCCTCAGCGTCGTCCCGGTGTTGTTGATCGCCGGAGTCTTCTTGGGGATCTATATCAACCTATCGATTTGGTACAAGCTGACCGACCGGACCATCACCGGCGCTGGAGTAGCAATCGTTGGATCAGCCATCACCATCTTCTTGCTGCTATGGTGGGTTCCTCGCTTTGGCTATGCGGGTGCGGCTTGGGCGCACCTGGTCTGTTACGGCGTAATGGTCATCCTATCCTATCTACTCGGCCGCAGGCTTTATCCGGTGCCTTATGAGGTCACGCGAGTGCTGGGCTACGTCGGCTTCGGAATCGGGATCTATCTGACCGGCGACTGGCTTGTCGACACGCTGGGCTGGCACTCATTGGCCACCGGAACGCTCCTGATCGGACTCTATGTCCTCGCCGTGGTACTGCTCGAAGGCCCTCGGCTCCGCAAGCCGGGATCCAATGGCGCCCCGCCCGATCCTTCGCACGGTCGGGCTTCGTGAGCGCAGCCCGAGCCTCCACCGCGCGCTGGTTCGCGTTCCGCGCGGAGCGGATCCATTGCCAGGAACGGCCCGAGACCGCGATGCGCTCCCGATCTCGTCTATCGGGGCTCGTCGGTCTGAGGCACAGCCTCCTCAGTAATGTCCGTGGATCTCGGCGTCACGATAGTGGACATCGATCCAACACCGCGGCAAAGACTCACCTGAAAGAAACACGAGCTCCGCCTTGTCAAAGTTATCCGCATCCTGTACCTCTTCGCCGGCATGGTAGCGCCCGACCACGGTAGTGCGCATCGGGTTGAAGAGATCGCGCAGGCTCAGGATCTCGACAAGCTTGTCGTTCTTTTGCTGCTTCAAAAACATGGCTGACCTCCGTAAGAATTGGCTTGAGAGCTCCACGTGAGCAGGAGCATCGAACAGCTGAACACGGCGTCATGGCCCTCGCGAGCCGGTTGGCAGCGTCTCGTCACGGCCACGCCCGGCGTGAGCCCGTCAAGGTGGGGTGGCCGTGCGAACGGACAGCGCATGCAGCTCGCCGCTCGCGATCTGGGCCTTGACGGTATCCATGACCATCCGCTCGCGCTTCAGCGGCGTCTGGCCGACGAAGGCGCGGCTGACGACGGTTGCCTCGAAATGGCTCCCATCACCGGTCACCCGGACCTCAGCATCGGGGATGCCTTGACGGATCAATTGTGCAACAGCCTCGGTCTCCATCGATATCACCTCGGTAACGGGAAACAAGAGGGGGCCCTGACCGAAGGGGCGGTGCAGGCTGCAAAGATCTCGGGTGTTGGTCCGTGCAGCACTACAGCAGCTCCCGGGTCGCGAGAAAGCGGATCTCTGGCCAACGCTCTTCTGCCAGGCTGAGATTGACCCGCGTCGGCGCCAGGTAGACGAGCTGATCGTCACCGTCCAGCGCCAGGTTCTCGTAGGTCTTCTCCTTGAACCGAGCAAGCTGCTTATCATCGTCGCAGGCCACCCAGCGCGCCGTATAGACGCCGACAGGCTCGACAATCGCCTCGACGCCATATTCGTCCTTCAGTCGATAGGCCGCCACGTCAAACTGCAGCACGCCGACCGCCCCTAGGATGAGGTCGTTGTTCTTCAATGGGCGAAAGACCTGTGTCGCACCCTCCTCGCTCAGCTGCACGACGCCTTTGTGCAGCGCCTTCATCCGTAGAGGGTCTCGTAGCACCACGCGGCGAAAGAGCTCGGGTGCAAAGTACGGGATCCCCTCGTATTTCAGGTCCTCGCCATCGGTGAAGGTATCGCCGATCTGGATCGTCCCGTGATTGTGCAATCCGATGATATCGCCCGGCCAGGCCTCCTCGACATGGCGGCGCTCATCGGCTTGAAAGGTGATGGCGTTTGCCACCTGGACCGTCCTGCTGGTCCGCACGTTCTTGAGCTTCATGCCTTTGGTGTAGGCACCGGAGCAGACACGCAGAAAGGCGACCCGATCGCGATGTCCCGGGTCCATGTTGGCCTGGACCTTGAAAACGAAGCCGCTGAAGCGCGGCTCCGTCGGCGCCACCGTGCGCTGCCGGGTTGGCCTTGGCCGCGGCGGCGGGGCATGTGCGACAAAGGCATCGAGTAGCTCGCGCACGCCGAAGTTGTTGATTGCCGAGCCGAAGAAGACGGGTGTCTGGCGTCCGCTCAGGTAGTCCTCCAGCTTGAACGGATGGCTGGCTCCCTGGATCAGGTCGAGCTCTGCGCGCAGTTCCGTGGCCTGGTCAGCAAGGAGCTCATCGAGACGCGGGTTGTCGATGCCGACGACCACCTCCCCGGTCTCGATGCGACCGCCATGCTGAGCGCTGAAGAGGTGCGTCTCGTCGCACCGCAGATCATAAACGCCACGGAAACGCTTCCCCATCCCGATCGGCCATGTGACTGGCGCGCATTCGATCTTGAGGACCCGCTCGATCTCATCGAGGATCTCGATGGCCTCGCGCCCCTCGCGGTCGAGCTTATTGACAAAGGTCAGGATCGGTGTGTCGCGCAGCCGACAGACGTCCATCAGCTTGATCGTGCGCTCCTCAACGCCCTTGGCCGCGTCGATGACCATCAGGGCGGAATCAACGGCCGTCAGCGTTCGATAGGTGTCCTCCGAGAAGTCCTCGTGGCCGGGGGTATCGAGCAGGTTGACGATGGCGCCGCCGTACGGGAATTGCATCACCGAAGAGGTGACCGAAATCCCGCGCTGCTTCTCCAGCTCCATCCAATCCGACGTCGCGTGCCGCGCCGCCTTGCGGCCCTTGACGGTGCCAGCCATCTGAATCGCCCCGCCGAAGAGGAGCAGCTTCTCCGTCAGGGTGGTCTTGCCGGCGTCCGGGTGGGAGATGATCGCGAAGGTGCGGCGCTTGTTGAGTTGCTCTTGAAGCTGGCTCATGGGGTCTGTGGACAATGCGCAAAACGTATCATTGTATGTCGTCAAGGGCCAGGGATTCAGCCCTCAGCGTAGGCTCATTCTACGGCCGATAGACACCGCACTGCGCACGGAGGATCCTGCGGCTGGCTCGCACCGACTTAGCCAACTGTCAACGGCGACCACGCCGCGCACCCCTGCTTGCCGCCGTCCACCGTCGAGACGAGGCTATCGCACGGGTCCGCGACTGCAAGCGGATTAGGCCGGGAAATGCGAGGGCCGGATGGCTAACGCGCCCCCTCGTTCGGCCTGATCGCCTGGAAACGCTGTCTGTAGCGCGCCGGTGTGACGCCAGTGCGACGCTTGAATAGCCGGCGAAAGAACGTAGGATCTTCATAGCCGACCCGCTGAGCGACGATATCGGTCGGCTCCGTGGTCGTCTCAAGCAGCTGCTTGGCCTCTTCGACGCGCACGGTTTGAACGTACTCCGCGGGCGAGTAACCGGTCGCGGCCTGGAAGCGGCGTGCGAAGGTCCGCTCCGGGAGCCCCGACTCGGCGACCAGGCGCGCAACGGGATTGTCTGCGGCATAGTGCGTGTGGATCCAATCCTGGCAACGGGCGATGACGGCATCGTCGTGCCGGCGCGGGCGCGTCCTGGCCGCGTACAAGAGCTGCCCTTCACTGCGGTCACCGAAATCGAGCAGCCCGGTGTCGGCGAGCAGAATCGCGCCGGTACAGACAGACGCGACAGTGGTCCCGGCCTGGAACTGAGCACGAATCCAGCTCGTCTCGGCGGGCCAACGACCGCGCGGGTCGCAATCAGCCTCCAGGGCCAGGTCGCCCACCACGATCACGTCGCTCTGCGCGACCTCGCGCAACGCGCCCGCTGGGACGATCGGTATCCCGAGAGGGCAGCGGTAAGGCTCCCCAGTCGCCGACAGGATCCGCACCTCCATCCTAGGACCGGCGGCGGGCTCGCCGGTCAGCTCACACCAGGTCACACCAACGGAGGCGAAGACCTCGTAGAGACCGTAAAGGGCCGCCGGCGTCGTCTCCGGCATCGCCAGGAGAGTCACCGAGATTGGCCGCTGGGCCGCTGGGATGGTTGCCTGCTCATCACGCCGACACTGGCCGAAACGCCCCGTTATTGTCCACTTCGGCTCTCACGCTTGCGGCCAAGAGGGGGCAATCTTTCCTCAGTGACCCGATGAACCGGAGAGCCCATATGTCCTTAGCCGTTGCGAAAGCCCAATCCTTCGATACTCAACGCGCGGAGTCATTCGCCGAGCACATCGGCGGCCTCCTCGACGCGGGAGCGACCGCTGTGATGCTGTCAATCGGCCACCGCACAGGCCTCCTGGATCTCATGGCGCGGCTGCCGCCGAGCACCAGCCAACAGATCGCCGAGGCGGCCGAGCTGGCCGAGCGCTACGTGCGCGAGTGGCTTGCTGTAATGACCACTGGGCGCATCGTCGAGTACGACCCTGCCCGGCGCACGTACCGGCTGCCGGTCGAGCATGCCGCCAGCCTGACCCGCGGCGGCCCACTTGGCAACCTTGCCGTGTATGCCCAGCACATCGCCCTGATGGGTCAGGTCCAGGATCACACGCTGGCCTGCTTCGAGACCGGCCAGGGACTGCGCTACGAGGACTTCCCGGACTTCCACCGGTTGATGGCCGAGGACAGTGGTCAGACAGTCGTGAGCCAGCTGTTCGAGACCCTCCTGCCATTGGCCGATGGATTGACCGAGCGATTGGCGGCCGGCATCCGCGTTCTCGATGCCGGCTGCGCGCGCGGGCAGGCCCTCCTCGCGATGGCGAGGCGTTATCCGAGCAGCCGGTTCATCGGCTATGACCTCGGGTCTGATGCCATCGAGCACGCCGCTCATTCCGCCCAGGCCGAGGGCCTCGCGAACGTACACTTCGCCGTACGTGATCTGGCCGGGCTCGACGAAGTAGGATGTTACGATCTGATCACATCGTTCGACGCCGTGCACGACCAGCAGGACCCTCAGGATCTACTGCGCCGGCTGCATCGGGCACTACGCCCGGGGGGCATCTACCTGATGCAGGATATTGGCGGCTCGGCCCATCTCGAGAAGAATCTCGACTTTCCGATGGCCTCGCTGCTCTACGCGATCTCCTGCATCCATTGTACGCCGGTCTCGATCGGCCAAGGGGGCGAGGGACTTGGTACGATGTGGGGCTGGGAAACAGCCCACGCGATGCTCGAGGAGGCCGGCTTCACGGAGATCGCGCGGCACGTCTTGCCACACGATCCGATGAACGTGTGGTTCGTCTCCAGCAAGGCGACGCGCCCTGGGGAGGCTCGAACCTGACGGTACCACAGGCTCCAGCGCGAGGCCGCCGGCCACGGAGGGCTCGCGCTGGCTCGCGCCGCGATGGACCCAAAGCGCCATCCGTGCCATCTTTCGCTTCTCGCTCGAGCTGCGGAGATGTGGAGTCCCGATGCGCATCGTCGAGGTCGTCGCCGACGCCAAACATGCCAAGACCCTTGCCGGCATGGCCCGCTTTTACGGCGCCGAGGACTACTGGTGGACCGGTCAGGACGAGAACGGCCGCTGGTCGATGCGGATGCTGGTCCCGGACGACAGCCGCCAGGCGCTCACCGATGCGCTGCAAGACCTATTCAAGGCCGAAGCGCAGGCCCGCATCGTCGTGCAGCCGGTCGACACCGTCCTCTCGCGTCGGGGACCGGTGGGGGGAGACGGGAATGACACGCGCGCGAAGACCGTGGCCGCCACCCGTGAAGAGCTCTACACCCAGATCGCGAAAGGGGCCCAGCTCGACGGAAACTACCTGCTATTGACGCTTCTCTCGACGCTCGTCGCGGCCATCGGCATGGTCGAGGACAATGTCGCGGTGGTCATCGGCGCCATGGTCATCGCCCCGCTGCTCGGACCGAACATCGCGCTCGCCTTCGCGACCTCTCTCGGTGACAAGGAGCTCAGCTGGCGCGCCCTGAAGACCAACGCGGCGGGATTCGGTCTCGCGCTCTTGATCCCGATGGCAATCGCCTGGCTCCTGCCGATCGACCTCGACAGCCCCGAGATCATCGCCCGTACCAGCGTCGACCTCGGCGGAGTCGTCCTAGGGCTTGCGTCCGGCGCCGCGGCCGTGCTCTCGCTTACGACGGGGCTCTCTGCCACCATGGTGGGGGTCATGGTCGCTGTGGCCCTACTGCCGCCGGCCGCGACCGTGGGCATGATGCTCGGCGCCGGCCGTTGGGAATCCGCGCTCGGCGCCGGTCTGCTCCTGACAGTGAACGTCGTATGCGTCCTGCTGGCCGCGAAGCTCGTCTTTCTATTCAAAGGGGTCAAGCCGCGCTCCTGGACCGACCGTAACCGCGCCAAGCAGTCGATGGCGATCTACATCTCCCTTTGGGCCCTGCTGCTGGCCATCCTGATCGCGGTCATACTCATCCGCTCGGCTGGTTGGCATGCGGTTTGGTAGGAGTCGTCCTCACGGGGCTCACCATGCGAGGCGCGCTGACGCTCGTGCTGCCACCTGGGGCCGCGAACCTCGCATCTTGGCCGATCCCGCTTTTGGTACAATCCCATAGCGGCTGGCCCGCCCGGCGGCGTGGTTTGTCGCCATGACCCGACTTGGCTCGAAGGAATCCAGATGACTGTCCGCACCCGCTTTGCCCCCTCTCCGACCGGCTATCTGCACGTGGGTGGGGCCCGCACCGCGCTGTTCAGCTACCTCCATGCCCGCCGCCATGGAGGCCACTTCATCCTGCGCATCGAGGACACGGATCTGGAGCGCTCGACCGCCGAATCGGTCAATGCGATCCTCGAGGGGATGACCTGGCTGGGGCTGGACTACGATGAAGGCCCCTTCTATCAGACCGAGCGCTTCGATCGCTACAACGCCGTCATCGATGAGCTCATGACCAAGGGCCTCGCCTACCGTTGTGACTGCCCGAAGGAGCGGCTCGACGACTTGCGCGACCGGCAGATGGCACAACGGCTCAAACCGCGCTATGACGGCCACTGTCGCGGCCGATCGGTCGGCCCCGGCCAGCCCCATGTGATCCGCTTCCGTAACCCGGTTGATGGCGCCGTCATCGTCAACGACCTGATCCGCGGCCGTGTGGCCTTCAGCAACAGCGAGCTCGACGACCTGATCATCCGCCGCTCCGATGGCGCGCCCACTTACAACCTGACGGTTGTCGTCGATGATGCCGATATGCAGATCACACACGTCATCCGCGGCGACGATCATCTCAACAACACCCCTCGCCAAATCAATATCCTCCGGGCTCTTGGTCACGAGCCGCCGGCGTACGCGCATGTCCCGATGATCCTCGGCGAGGACGGCGCGCGACTGTCGAAGCGCCATGGTGCCGTCAGTGTGATCGCCTTCCGCGAGGCTGGCTTCTTGCCCGAGGCCCTGTTGAACTACCTGGTGCGGCTAGGCTGGTCGCACGGCGACCGCGAAGTGTTCTCGCTTCAGGAGATGGTTGAGCTTTTCGATATCGCTGAGGTCAATCGCGCGGCCTCGAGCTTCAATACCGACAAGCTCGCCTGGCTCAATCAGCATTACATCCAGCATGGCGACCCGAAACGCATCGCCCAGCTGCTGAGTCCGCACATGGGTCGCATCGGCATCGACCCGAGCACCGGACCGGATCTGGCTGCCGTCGTCGAGGCCCAAGCGGCGCGCGCCAAGACACTCGTGGAGCTGGCCGAGATCAGCGCCTTCTGCTACCAGGATTTCGCTGACTATGACGAGGTCGCGGCCAAGAAGCACCTCCGACCCGTGGCCCGCGAAGGTCTCGAGCGCTTACGCGCGACGTTCGAGCTGATGGCTTATCAGGATTGGACCAACGAGGGACTTCACCGCGCCGTCGAGCGCGTGGCAGACGAGCTCGGTGTCAACCTCGGCAAGGTTGCCCAACCGCTGCGTGTTGCCATCGTCGGCCGCGCGGCCTCGCCGGGGATCGACGTCACGCTCAGACTGATCGGTAAAGAGGCCACGCTGCGGCGCATCGAGCGCGCCCTGGATTACATCGACCGGCGCGCAACGCAGGCCTGAACAACTGCGGCCGCGTCCGCTCTTTAAAGAGCGACCGGACCGCCGAATCCTCGTCGGCAACCGCGTTGCCGCCCCCGACCGCAGATCGACGGGTCGTGGTATTCGGCGTGCCGTCCGACCGCTACAATCCCGTAACGCGATGGCATCACCTTCGAACGCAGCCTTTTATGCCCGATCAACCCGCCAGCACTCGCACCAACTTCATCCGCCAGATCATCGCGCAGGATCTGGCGACCGGGCGCCATGAGCGCATCGTCACGCGGTTCCCGCCGGAGCCCAACGGCTATCTGCATATCGGGCACGCCAAATCGATCGTCCTGAATTTCGGTCTCGCCCAGGACTACGCCGGGAACTGCAACCTGCGCTTCGACGACACGAATCCGCATAAGGAGAATCGCGAGTTCGTCGAGGCCATCAAGTCGGATGTCCGCTGGCTTGGGTACGACTGGGGCGAGCGGGTGTACTTCGCGTCCGACTACTTCGAGGCCCTCTACGGCTTCGCCGTCGAGCTGATCGAGAAGGGTCTGGCCTATGTGTGCGATCTGACGCCGGAGCAGATCCGTGAGTACCGCGGCACCTTGACGGTACCGGGTCGAGAAAGTCCGTATCGCCACCGCTCGGCCGAGGAGAGCCGCGAGCTGTTTCGGCGCATGCGCGCCGGCGAGTTTCCCGATGGAAGCCGCACGCTGCGTGCGCGCATCGACATGGCCTCGCCGAACATCAACCTACGTGATCCGGTGCTCTACCGCATTCGTCATGGCGTGATCCACCATCAGACGGGCAGCGAATGGTGCCTCTATCCGACCTATGACTACACGCACCCTATCTCCGACGCCCTCGAGAGCATCACCCATTCTCTTTGTACACTCGAGTTCGAAGACCATCGCCCCCTGTATGACTGGTGCATCGACAATTGCTCGGTGCCGAGCAGGCCGCGACAGATCGAGTTCAGTCGTTTGAACCTGGAATACACCGTCATGAGCAAGCGGCGGCTTACTCAGCTCGTCGATGAAGGCCATGTCAGCGGCTGGGATGACCCGCGGCTGCCGACCATCGCCGGACTGCGCCGACGCGGCTACACCCCAGCCGCGATCCGCGAGTTCTGCGAGCGAATCGGCGTCACCAAGGCCGACAACCTGGTCGAAATGGCGATGCTCGAGAGCGCTGTGCGCGATGACTTAGACCGCACCGCCCCGCGCCGCATGGTGGTCCTGAGACCTCTCAAGGTGATCATCGACAACTACCCGCCGGATCGGCGCGAATCCTTGGTCGTGGCCAACCACCCGAAAGATCCGGCACTCGGGAGCCGCGAGATCCCTTTCGGGCGCGAGATCTACATCGATCGCGCGGACTTCGCTGAGGATCCGCCAAAGGGCTTCAAGCGCCTCGAGCCCGGGGGCGAGGTGCGTCTGCGCTATGCCTATGTCATCCGTTGCGAGGAGGTGATCAAGGACGACAACGGCCAGGTCCTGGCCCTGCGCGCGAGCTTCGATCCCAATACGCTCGGATCCAACCCTGTCGGGCGCAAGGTCAAGGGGGTCATCCACTGGGTACCGGCGGACGGGGCCCTGACCGCGGAGGCCAGCCTTTACGATCGGCTGTTTCGCGTGCCCGAGCCCGGGGCAAACGAGCGGGATTTTCGTGACGACATCAACCCTGCCTCCTTGCTCAGAATCGCCGCCTGCCTGGCCGAGCCCTCTCTGGCCGGGGCGCAGGCCGGCGAGCGCTTCCAGTTCGAGCGCGAGGGCTACTTCGTCGTAGACCCAGATTCCGAGGGCAGCGAGCAGTTACGTTTCAACCGAACCGTGGGACTGCGCGACAGTTGGGGGAAGCTAGCAGGTGGCCGAGTCTGAAAACCGCCCGGAACACTCGGGATCGGTCGCCGCGGACGGGCAACTCCAAAATGAGGCAAATAGTTATTCGTATTTTATAGAAGCCTTCTGAGGTTGTTGACTCTGGCTAACGATCATGGGACGAGGCGAGCCACCCCAGATGATGAAATGCCGCCTCGT
>CAZOWL010000088.1:0-18112 GCA_964583605.1 uncultured Chromatiaceae bacterium
CGCGCGCTCGGGGTGGTGGTCCATTAGATTTATTTATTTGAAATGCCTACGGCAGAAATGCCTACGGCAGGGGACAGATTTATATGTTGCAGTCCGCCGTGGCTGCTTCGGGACTGGTTGCTCTCGACGTTCGGCGAGACCGAGCGCGCGGCGGTCTCGGCCTATCGCCGGTTCGTCGAGGGCGGCATCGGCCAGCCGGGGCCTTGGGAGCAGCTCAGACACCAGGTCTTTCTCGGCTCGGAGACCTTCGTTGAAGGACTTCGGCGGGTCAGCGGGGGACGGGTCTTGCCTTTTGCCAATAACGCAACTTTTCCTTACCGAACCGGGCAAAAGACAAGACTTGACCCCCTGTTGTGACCCGATACCGAACGAGCCAACGCGGGATCAGCCGCCGGTTAGTCGCGCCGTTACGGCGAGCACCACGCCTATCGCGAGGACGAGCGAGACCCCCGTGCCACCGTAGGCTCGCCAGCGCAGATGGGAGAGGATCTCCCGCTGGCTGAGCGTGGAGATGAAGAAGGGCTGGCGGCCATCGCCGGTCGCGAAGACGCGGGGCATCGGCGGCGCGGCACGGAGGCGCGCCTCGGTCTGCTCGGCGATCCGTTCGGCCTCCTGGCGAGCGCGCTCCCACTCGTCGAGATCGATCTCGCCATCGCCGTTGCGGTCGAGCGCCGCAACGCGTGCCGGATCGCGCTTCCATCTTGCTAGCAGCCGACGGACCAGCTCGCGTTTCTCCGCGTCGCCACGGCGAGGGGTCTCGAAGCGGCCCAGCAGATAGACCTGCTCGCCCTCTGCGATACGCTCCTCGCGAAATCGATAGCGACGCCGCAGTCGGAGCCAGCCGGAGCCAACCGGCCTCGGCGTGTGCCGCGAGCCACCGTACCAGACATCGGCACGACGGCACTTGATGCTTGCGCCGGCCGGCTCGATCAGGCACAGGCCGGTGCCATCGTCGAGGACGAAGGGGTCTGGATGCTCGCCCCGATCGATCGTGACCCAGCGCTTGTTCCGGCCGCTGCCGCGCTCCTCTTCAACGCGATAGCGATACCAGACGCACGGCAGTCGCGTCAGCGGCCCGGTGGCCAGCGCACGGTGTTGTCTTACCACACCCATCAGCTCGCCGTATCCCTGCGGCGCGGAGCGGATGCGCGCGGTCGGCGTGTCTGTAACAAGGCGCAGGCGCCAGAAGCAGCGCAGGCTGAACCACAGCAAGAACAGGGCCGCACCGGTCGCGATCAGGCTGCCGAGCCAGAGCTCCTGGGCGTCCATCGCCCGCAGATCCGCGGCGAGCGACGCCGGCATCAGGCGAACAGCGCGCGCAGATCCACATCGCGCCGCTCGGCGGCGAACTCGAGCAGCTCTCGCGGTCCGAATGCGAACAGGCGCGCGATCAGCACATCCGGGAACTGCTCGATGCGCACGTTGTTCAGGTTGACGCTCTCGTTGTAGAACTCACGGCGATCGGCGATCGTCTCCTCGAGCTGAGAGACGCGTGCCGAGAGGTGTCTAAAGCTGTCGTTCGCCTTCAGATCCGGGTAGTTCTCGGCCAGCGCGAACAGGTTGCCCAGGCCAGCCCGTAGCTCCGTCTCGGCGGCCCCGAGCTGCTTCAGGTCAGCGCGGCCGCGTGCCTCGAAGACGGCGCTGCGGGCGCGCACGACGCGCTCCAGGGTATCCCGCTCGTAGCCCATGTACTGTTTGCAGACCTCGACCAACTTGGGTAGCTCGTCATGGCGCTGCTTCAAAGAGACATCGATGTTCGACCAGGCCTTGTCGACGGCGTGCTTGAGACGAACGAGGTTGTTGTAGATCTGGATCCCGTACAGGGCGATGACGGCCAAGATGACGAGCAGGACGATCGCTGTGGCACCCATGTGTTGGCTCCAGCGGTTGCGGCGTTTGCCGCGTCATTCTAGACGCCTCGAGCCAGCCGCGATTCGCGCTGGCTCACACCCTAGCTCACACCCTGGTTAGGGCGGAAACACAGATGCCGTCTGACGCCAGGCAGTTCAGACCCATCTCGTCGTGGCTCTCCGCATCGCCGCCAGTCGGCTGGAGTCCCGGTCGTTCGCAAGGGCCCTCTCAGCGCTTCATCCGCCTCGGCTTGGGCCGCGACGCGGACCTGTCCCGACGGGGCCTCATGCCACCGCAGACCAGGAGAGCGTCGACGTCCGATTGCTGATTCGAGCGCAGCATCGCAGGTTCACGGCGATGCGGTTGCGCCGGCGGATGCGCGTGGCTATCCTGCTGCACCGCAACATCGAGGCGCCGGGTATGCTCCGGCCCGCGACGCCGGGCTGCGGAAAGACTGTGGCCAAGCGTCCGCGTCGGCTAGCACTAGCCGTGCCCGATCAGCTCGTCGATATGGGTGCTGACGCTGCGGCCGAGGGCGGAGAGGTTGTAGCCCCCCTCGAGGCAGGAGACGATCCGCTCCTCGGCGTGCTTTGCGGCCAGCTCGTGCAAGGCCCGCGTGATCCAGGCGTAATCGGTCTCGCGGAGGTTGAAGTGGGCCATGTCGTCCTCGGCATGGCCGTCGAAGCCGGCGGAGATCATGATGAGCTGCGGGGCGAAGGCATCGAGACGAGGCAGCCACTGTTGCTCGATGGCGGCGCACAGCTCGGCCCCGCCAGTCAGCCGCGGCAAGGGGGTGTTGATGACGTTGGGCGCGCGGGAGTCGGCGCCCGTCCCTGGGTAGAAAGGGTGCTGAAAGCTCGAGCAGAAAAGCACCCGTTCGTCGCCGCTGAAGATCTCCTCGGTGCCGTTGCCGTGATGGACATCGAAATCGATGATCGCGACCCGCTCGAGCTTGTACTCGGCGAGCGCGTAGGCCGCGCCGACGGCCACATTGTTGAAGAAACAAAAGCCCATCGCGCGCCGGCGCTCGGCGTGATGTCCCGGTGGGCGAACACAGCAGAATGCCGTATGGTGCCGATCGCCCATTACCAGATCGACCCCGAGCCGAGCGGCCCCGGCGGCGCGCTGAGCGGCGGCGAGGGTGCCTTGAGACATGGCGGTATCGCCATCAAGCCAAACCAGCACATCATCGACCTCGGGCGCGGCCTCGAAGACGGCTCGGACATAGGCCTCGTCATGGACCCGGGCCAGGTCCTCGAAGCTGGCCAGCGGCGCATCGTAGTGCGTCACGAGCATCTCCATGCCCGAGGCGATCAGCCGATCCTGGATCGCGGCCAGCCGTCCGGGCTCCTCCGGGTGGTGTGCGCCCATACGGTGACGCTGACAATCGGCGTGGGAGATAAACGCGAGGTTCATGGATAGCTCCTGGTCAAGACCGAAACCGCGGCGCGCCATGCCAAGGAACGGAAGATGCTAAACATCGACACCGCCATGTCACCAAGCTTATACCGTATCGTGCCGGGGAGGCAGATCCGCATGCGTTTATCCGACGTCGACCAGCTCTTCACGCCCAGCACTGTAGCGGTATTCGGCGCGAGCGATCGGCCTGAATCGGTCGGCGGCATCGTCTACCGCAACATGCTCGCGAGCGGCTTCAAGGGACCCTGCTACGCGATCAATCCCAAATACGACAAGGTCGCCGACCGGCCTTGCTACAAGTCCCTGGATGAGCTCGATCGGCAGATCGAGCTGGCTTTGATCGCTACCCCAGCGAGCACGGTCGCGGAGATCCTCGACCAATGCGGCGAGCATGGGGCGAAGGCAGCGGTCGTGCACTCGGCCGGTTTTGCCGAGCATGGTGAGCGCGGCAACCTATTGCAAGAGCGCGTCGTCGAGGCCGCCCGCCGCAATCGCATCCGCCTGCTGGGCCCGAACACGCTCGGCATCATGCGGCCGAGCCACGGACTCAACGCCACCTTCGGCAACGAGCAGGCACGGCGCGGCCACGTCGCGCTGGTCTCTCAATCTGGTGCCGTCTGCGCCGCGATGCTCGATTGGTCGGGCCCGCGCGAGCTCGGCTTCTCGGCCGTCGTCTCGCTCGGGGCCGCGGCGGACATCGATTTCGGCGACATCCTCGACTATCTGGCCCTCGACACCCAGACCCACAGCATCCTGATGTACGTCGAGGGTATCCGAAACGCCCGGCGCTTCGTCAGCGGCCTGCGCGCTGCGGCACGGCTGAAGCCGGTGATCGTCGTCAAGGCGGGGCGCCACCCCGCCGGCTCGCGCGCGGCGAAGTCCCACACGGGGGCCTGGGTCGGCACTATGGATGTCTTTCGCGCCGTCATGGAGCGCGCTGGGGCGGTTCAGGTCGACGAGCTCGATCAGCTCTTCGCCGCGGCGCAGGTCTTCGGCAGCGGGCGGCGGTTGGCGGGTGAGCGGATCGCCATCGTCACGAATGGCGGGGGACCCGGGGTGCTCGCCGCCGACCGCGCCGTCGAGCAGGGCCTGACCCTGGCCCAGTTCTCCGAGGAGACGCGCCAACGTCTCGAAGCGGCGTTGCCCGAGCATTGGTCGCATGACAACCCGGTCGATGTCATTGGCGATGCTCCGCCCGACCGCTATCGGGCTGCCGTCGAGGCCTGCCTCGCCGACCCATCGGTCGATGGCGTCTTGGCCATCCTCGCGCCGCTGGCCGCGGCCGATCCGAGCGCCGTCGCCAAAGAGGTGATCACGGCAGCCAAGCCCACACAGAAGCCGGTGCTCGTCAGCTGGATGGGGGCGACGCGGGTCGCCGAGGCCAAGATCCACTTCGCCCAGAACCGCATCCCGCACTTTGCCTCACCAGAGGTGGCCGTGGATGCCCTCGCCTTCCTCGCCACGCACCACCGCAACCAGAAGCTGCTGATGCAGTCCCCTGGGCCGATGTCGTACGACGAGACGCCTGATGTCGAGGGCGCCCGGCTCATCATCGAGGGGGTGATGGCCGAAGGCCGCAAGACTCTGGGAATCATCGAGGCCAAGGCCATCCTCTCGGCATTCAAGATCCCAACGACCCAGGCGGTGCTGTCGCGTACGCCGAATGAGGCCCTGATGGCGGCCCAGGTCCTGGGCTTTCCCGTGGTGATGAAGGTCAACTCGCCGGACATCGGGCACAAGTCGGACGTCGACGGTGTCCGGCTCAACATCGCCGACGCCCAGATGGTTCGCCGCACCTTCACCGAGATCGTCGACCGCGCCAAGCGGCTGCGTCCGGAGGCGCGGATCGAGGGGGTGACGGTGGAGCACATGATCTCGACACGGGCGGCGCGGGAGCTGATGATCAGCGTGCTGCGCGATGCCATCTTCGGCCCTGTGATCACGTTCGGGGCCGGCGGCATCGAGGTCGAGGTGCTACAGGACCGCGCCCTTGGGCTGCCTCCGCTCAACGCCTTCATCATCAAGACGATGATCGAGCACACCCGCATCGACCGGCTGATGGGCGCCTTCCGCCACATGCCGCCGATGAATCGCGAGGCCCTCGCGCGCATCCTGCAGCGGGTCTCGGAGATGGTCTGCGAGGTGCCCGAGATCATCTCGATGGAGATCAACCCCCTGATTGGTAACGACCGCGAGGTCGTCGCCGTCGATGCGCGCATCCAGGTCAACTACCGGCCGCCGCAGATGACGACCTATGGCCACATGGCCATCCATCCCTACCCGACCCACCTGATCGAGCACGCACAGCTGCCGGACGGCACGGACCTGATCATCCGCCCAATCCGGCCCGAGGATGCCGAGCTCGAGCAGGATTTCGTGCGCGGCCTCTCCGAGCAGACGAAGTATTTCCGGTTCATGCAGGCGCTGAAGGAGCTGACACCCGAGATGCTGGTGCGCTTCACCCAGATCGACTATGACCGCGAGATGGCGCTCATCGGCGTCGTGGAGGAAGACGGTGAGGAGGTCGAGGTCGGTGTGACGCGCTACATGTCACGCCCCGGCGGGGAGTCCTGCGAGTTCGCGATCGTCGTCGCCGACAGTTGGCGCGCACGCGGCATCGGCGCGCGGCTTATGCGCTCGTTGATGGAGAACGCCCGGCAGCGCGGGCTGCGCGTCATGGAGGGCGAGGTCTTGTCGGCCAATACACGGATGCTCGCGCTGATGAAATCGCTCGGCTTCCGCATCGAGCGCGACAAACAGGATCCCGGGATCAAGATCGTGACCAAGGTGTTGTGAGCGCGAACGTCCGGGTCGGGGGACACCCAAGCAGAGCGGATAGTCCGGTTGCCGCGAGCAGGGTCACGGGACCCAAGCGAGCGCTGGCTAAACAGCTGTTGTCAGTTGAAAATCTTTGGCGCTGACGCATAATTGCAGCGCGCTCAATTCCTGCCTTACCGAGGACACAAGATGCCGTTCTACGAGTACAAGTGCGAGGCCTGCGGTTATGATTACGAGGCCTTCCAGAAGATCAGCGACCCGCCTCTGACCGATTGCCCGGAATGTGGCCAACCAGCCCTTAAGAAGCGCGTCTCCGCCGCGGCCTTCCGCCTCAAGGGTAGCGGTTGGTACGAGACCGACTTCAAGAGTGGGAACAAAAAGAATCTCCACGAGTCGAGCGACAAGAAGGAGGCACCTGCCGAGAAGGCAGACAAGGCCGACAAGAAGGAGGCCAACCCAAAGAAGGCCGAGACTAAGCCCAAGCCGGCTTCCCCGCCCCCAGCCGCCTGAGCCGCTTGTCTATCCCCGACCAGCACGCTTGGCTGGCCACGCCAGCCGAGCGCGCGCGACTGGTCTGAGACCTGTGACGACAGTCGTGCGCCCTGCGCCGAAACAGGGCGCCGAAACAGGGCGCCGCGACCGGGCGCCGCAACTGGGCACCGGAACAGGGGACAGCCCGGGTGGCCATCACGGCGGCCTCGCCTCGCCGGCCAGTCGGTTCCGGCCGACCAGTGCCGTCCCCGCCGCTTGCTCGCGATGCGCTCCGTCGTTATTGTCACAGCCTCTTGCCGGTCCCTGACGCGGGGCCTTCTCACGGACTTCACTAGGGCAAACGGTCATGCGCAGTCACTATTGCGGAGAGCTCAGAAAGGGGCAAGAGGATCAGGAAGTCGTGCTGTGCGGCTGGGTGCATCGCCGGCGCGACCATGGTGGCGTCATCTTCGTTGATCTGCGCGATCGCGACGGCCTGGTGCAGGTCGTCGTCGACCCAGACCGTGCCCAGGTCTTCGCCGTTGCCGAGCAGGTGCGCAGCGAGTATGTGCTGCGCGTCGCAGGTCGTGTCCGTGCCCGGCCTGCGGGCACCGAGAACCCTGACCTGCCGACGGGCGAGATCGAGGTGCTCGCGACCGAGCTGACTGTGCTCAATAGCGCCGAGACCCCGCCTATGCCGCTCGACGAGCATGGCATCGAGGTGTCCGAGGAGCTGCGCCTGCGCCACCGCTACCTGGACCTGCGGCGACCCGAGATGCAAGAGCGCCTGCGCCTGCGCAGCCGGATCACCCAGACCCTACGCAGCTTTCTGGATCGCCACGGGTTTCTCGACATCGAGACGCCGATTCTCACGCGCTCCACGCCCGAGGGCGCGCGGGATTACCTGGTCCCGAGCCGCGTCCACCCAGGCGAGTTCTATGCCCTGCCGCAATCGCCGCAGCTGTTCAAGCAGCTGCTGATGATGTCGGGGCTAGACCGCTACTACCAGATCGCACGTTGCTTCCGCGACGAGGACCTGCGCGCCGACCGCCAGCCCGAATTCACCCAGCTCGACATCGAGGTCTCCTTCATGGATGAGGACGAGCTGATGGGGCTGATGGAGGAGATGATCCGGGTGCTCTTCCGTTCGGTGCTCGACGTGGAGCTGCCCGATCCGCTGCCGCGGCTATCCTATCAGGAGGCGATGCGTCGCTACGGCTCCGATCGACCGGATCTCCGCGTGCCGCTGGAGTTGGTTGATGTCGCGGATCTGCTCGACTCGGTCGACTTCAAGGTCTTCGCTGGGCCGGCAGCCGATCCCGATGGTCGCGTTGCGGCGCTGCGGTTACCCCACGGGGGTGAGCTGACGCGCAAGGAGATCGATGAGTACACCAAGTTCGTCGGCATCTATGGGGCCAAAGGCCTGGCCTACATCAAGGTCAACGAGTGGGAGGCGAAAGGCCGCGAGGGGCTGCAATCCCCGATCCTCAAGTTCCTGCCCGACGCGGCCGTGGACGGCATCATGGCCCGCACTGGGGCCGTCGACGGCGATCTGATCTTTTTCGGCGCCGACAAGGCCACCGTCGTCAATGAGGCCCTCGGCGCGCTGCGGGTCAAGCTCGGCCATGATCGCGGGCTGGCGACGTCCGGGTGGCAGCCACTCTGGGTCGTCGATTTCCCGATGTTCGAGCGCGATGACCAGACGGGCCGCTGGATGGCCCTGCATCACCCGTTCACGGCGCCCAAGGACGAGCATCTGGACCAGCTGGAACAGCATCCTGGCGTCTGCCAATCGCGCGCCTACGACCTGGTTTTGAACGGCACCGAGCTTGGCGGGGGGTCCATCCGTATCCATCGCGAGGCCATCCAGCGCCGCGTCTTCAAGCTGCTGAACATTGGTGACGATCAGGCCGAGGAGCGCTTCGGCTTTCTGCTCAAGGCGTTGAAGTATGGCTGTCCGCCGCATGGAGGCATCGCCTTCGGCCTCGACCGGCTGGTCATGCTCATGACCGGCGCAGCCTCGATCCGCGACGTGATGGCCTTCCCCAAGACGCAGAGCGCCACGTGCCTCCTGACCGATGCCCCGTCTCCCGTCGATCCCATGCAGCTCAACGAGCTCTCGCTGCGGGTCAAGCTCAGGGCCTGACCTAGGATGAATGTGTCCGAGGCTCAGCACGCACACCGGCGCCTTGTCGACGAGCCGCCTCGCGGGTGATCACATGGCCTCGATGAGTCGCGACGAAGCTGTCCTCCCATCGACCGGGGCGGGCGCCGAAGCGGGCCAGTTCGCCACTCCGGAGCGCTACAAACGTCCGGAGTCGGTGCTGGTCGTGATCTTCACACAGCGTGGAGAGTTCCTGCTGTTGCGCCGCATCTGGCCGCCAGCGTTTTGGCAGTCGGTCACCGGAAGCCTGCGAGAGGATGAGACTCGCCGCGCCGCGGCGATCCGCGAGGTCGGCGAAGAGACGGGGATCATGGCACCCTCGGCGCTAATCGATCTCGGCTGCAGCCAGCGCTTTCCGATCCCACCAAGGTGGCGCCGCGCCCGTTATGCGCCGGGCATTCATTACAACCGGGAGTATTGGTTCGCCCTCCCCCTCGCCCACCGGCGCCGCGTGCGTTTGAACCCTCGCGAGCACCTTGACCACCTCTGGCTGCCGGCCGCACGGGCCGCCTCGCTCACCCGCTCCTGGACCAATCGCCTGGCGATTCAATACCTCGCGGGAAGGGCCGGACTCACCCGCTAGAGCCGGCATTCACGCCAGGCGTGTGGGGCAAGAAAGCCCGTCTCGTGGCCGGATCGCTCCGACTCGAGCAAGTCCGCGCGGACGTTGGGACAGGGTCCGGCACCTCTCATCGCTCGGCCTTGGTCTTACCATGAAATTCGCGTAGCACCTTCGCTCCCTCGCCCTCTGGTAGAGGGTTGGGGTGAGGGAACGATCAGGGACGAGGCGGCATTTCATCATCTGGGGTGGCTCGCCTCGTCCCATGATCGTTAGCGGAATCACCCCCATTCGCCTTGGGGACGCCGCGTTCCAATAAACAGCTCTCGACAGCCGCCGTGCCGGCCACGAGCCGCTGGATAACTCGCGAACGTCGTTCGTCAATCACAAGCAGTAACACGCCAAGTACCATAAGGGGGAGTGATGAGGCTTATGAAACAGCGTAAGAGAATCGCATTACCCTGGATCGGCATGGTTTGCTGCGGGATCCTGAGCGCCGCACCAGCGGTCCGGGCCGAAACGGCAGCACAGGGGCAGGGGCCGGACCAATCGCAAATCGACCCTCTAAGCTGCGGGTTCGTGCCGCAGATCGTCCAACGAGGAGACATTCAGTTACCTGTTGATGAATGGGAAGAGGCACAGGCCATCGCCGCTGAATGGATTAACGCGGTGGGTGACCCGACGTTGCGGCTTGGGACGATGCGCCAACTAGGGCGCGCCTATCTGTGGACTATCGTTGATGGCAACGACGAGCAGATGCTGCGTCATCAGATCGTCATCGGTGTCCATGACGGTCGAGTCGCCGTGCTCTAGCCCTAGCCCCTAGCCCTAAGCCAACGGGGCGTTCCCCAGCAGACGCGGCTGCGCCAAGGCTGCCGGGGAACGCATCTGACATCACGGCGCGTCCTCCATGGCTCGCGCGCTCGATGCCGATGGCGGGCATTGGACACGCGGCATTCCCATCCTGTTGTTCCAGTGGCCCTTCACCAGTTGCCCTTCACCAGTTGCACTTCATATGAGACCTCGGTCAAAGCCCATCGAACCTTGGCTGCCGGAAGGCGGCGGATGCCCGCCCAATGCATAGGTCGCCGCTCGGGACAATTCGGCACATCGGGCACCCATAACGCGCGGCCTTGGCCACGACCCGGCGCAATGGGCGACGTGGGGCGCGCCTCGGCGTTGACAGCTCCGGGCCAAGCCTCTAGCCTGCCGGCCCTGTCTTCTCGCTGAACTATGTCTCGCACGTTGAGCGCTTCGCCGTTCCCGCCGTGGACGGAGCTTGAAACCTGTATCTTGGCCGACCGGCCTGCGCTGCGTCGTCGCCTACGAGGGCTGCAGCGGCGCCAGCACCAGGCGCAGCCTTTCGAGCAGGGGCTGGTCCGCTTGTGGCAGGATCTGCGCGCCTCTCAGGCCCTCTTGCAGCAGCGCGAGGCGCTGGTCCCCTCCCCCATCACGTACCCGCCCGAGCTCCCTGTCAGCGAGCGCCGCGACGAGGTCGGGGCGCTGATCCGTGAGCATCAGGTCGTCGTCGTGTGCGGGGAGACTGGCTCGGGCAAGTCGACGCAGCTGCCGAAGATCTGCCTCGAGCTCGGCCGCGGGCGGCTCGGGCGCATCGGCCACACCCAGCCACGGCGTATCGCCGCGCGCACCCTTGCTTCAAGGATCGCACAAGAGCTCGGCGGCGAGCTCGGTGAGCTGGTCGGCTACAAGGTGCGATTTCATGATCGCGTGCGCCCGCAGAGCGTCGTCAAATTGATGACCGACGGCATCCTGGTGGCCGAGATCCAGCACGATCGCCAGCTCACGGATTACGACACCCTGATCATCGACGAGGCCCACGAGCGTAGCCTCAACATCGATATCCTGCTTGGTTACCTGAAAGGACTGCTGCCGCACCGCCCGGACTTGAAGGTCATCGTCACCTCGGCGACGATCGACCCTGAGCGCTTCGCCGCGCACTTCGGCGGCGCGCCGATCATCGAGATCTCCGGGCGCACCTTCCCGGTCGAGGTGCGCTATCGCCCGCCCGAGGACGAGAGCGCCGGAGAGCGGGACGATGTGATGCAGACGGCCATCTCCGAGGCGCTGGACGAACTGGCGCGCGAGGGCCGCGGCGACGTGCTCGTGTTCCTTTCTGGCGAGCGCGAGATCCGCGAGACGGCCGAGACGCTGCGCAAGCACCATCCGCCCTCGACCGAGATCCTGCCGCTGTTCGCCCGCCTCGGCCCGCAGGAGCAGGCCCGCATCTTCCAGCCGCACGGCCGGCGCCGCGTCGTGCTGGCGACCAACGTCGCCGAGACCTCGCTGACGGTGCCCGGCATCCACTATGTCATCGATCCGGGCTTCGCGCGCGTCAGCCGCTACAGCCACCGCAGCAAGGTGCAGCGCCTCCCGGTCGAGCGCATCAGTCAGGCATCAGCCAACCAGCGTAAGGGGCGCTGCGGGCGGGTCGCGGCCGGCGTCTGCATCCGCCTGTATTCAGAGGATAACTTCGCAGCGCGCGCACCCTTCACCGAGCCCGAGGTGGTGCGCACCAACCTCGCAGCCGTCATCCTGCAGATGAAGCTCCTGGGCTTCGGCGCCATCGAGCCCTTCCCCTTCATCGACCCGCCCGATCCACGCCTGGTGAGCGACGGCTACCGAACGCTCGAGGAGCTCGCGGCGTTGGATCGAGAAGGCGAGCTGACGCCGCTCGGGCTTAAGCTCGCGCGCCTGCCGATCGACCCACGAATCGGCAGGATGCTGCTCGCGGCAACCGAGCATCGCTGCATGGCCGAGGTCCTGGTCATCGCGGCCGCGCTGAGCATCCAGGACCCGCGCGAGCGGCCGCTGGACAAGCAACAGGCGGCCGACGAGATCCATGCCACCTTCCAACATGAGGACTCGGACTTCCTGGCCTTCCTGAACCTCTGGCGGTTCCTCGAGGAGCAGCGCCGATACCTCTCCAAGGCCAGATTCCGTAAGCTCTGCCAGCAGCACTTCCTCTCGTGGAACCGCGTGCAGGAGTGGCATGACATCCATGCGCAGCTGCGAGAGCAGATGCACCAGCTTGGCTTCCAGGAGGGCCAGACCGAGGCGACCTACGAGGAGGTCCACCGTGCACTGCTTCACGGGCTCCTCAGCCACATAGGTTTCAGGGACGAGCGCGACTATCTCGGCGCCCGTGGCAGCCGCTTTCAGCTCCACCCGAGCTCAGGGATCTTCGCGAAGGCGCCGAAATGGGTCGTGGTCGCTGAGCGGGTCGAGACCACGCGCCAGTATGGGCGGATCGCCGCCCGCGTCCAGCCGGCCTGGATCGAGGACGCCGGGCGCCACCTGGTGCAGCGTACCTACTCCGAGCCGCATTGGCAGTCGAAGGCGGGCCAGGTTACCGCGTTCGAGAAGATCACCCTTTACGGGCTGACGCTGGTCGCCCGGCGGCGCGTCAACTATGGCCCGGTCAATCCCGCCGAGGCGCGCGAGATTTTCCTCCGCGATGCGCTGACGGGCGGCGATTTCGCGACCCGCGCCCCCTTCTGGCGGCACAATCAAGAGCTGATCGCCTACGTTCAGCATCTGGAGGCCAAATCGCGGCGGCGCGACATTCTCGTCGACGAAGAGGCCATCTACGCCTTCTACGCCGAGCGCGTGCCAAGCGGCATCTACTCGACGCCGCAGTTCGCGCGCTGGCTACGCGAGGCGACGCGCCGGCAGCCGAAGCTGCTGCACATGCGCATCGCCGACCTGATGCGGCGCGACGCAGCGGAGATCACGGCCGAGGCCTTTCCGGACTCGCTGGCCGTCGGGTCGAGCACACTACCGCTTGAGTACCACTTCGCCCCTGGGGAGACAGCCGACGGCGTGACCTTGGTCGTGCCGCTGCCGCTCATCAACCAGGTGTCCGCCGATCGTGGCGAGTGGCTCGTGCCCGGGCTGTTGGAGGAGCGCATCACTGCCTTGCTGCGCGGGCTGCCCAAATCGGTGCGCAAGGGCTTCGTCCCGATCCCGGAGACGGCGGCGCGCATCGCGCAGCGGTTGCAGCCCTCCGATCGGCCACTGATCCAGGCCATCGCGGAGGTCCTCAAGGCGCTAACCGGGATCGCGGTTCCAGAGGATGCCTGGGATCCAGCCGCCGTCCCGGAGCACCTGCGCATGAAGTACCGGGTGGTCGATGAGGACGCGCGGACCCTGGCCATCGATGAAGACCTGGCAGCGCTTAGACGCCAGCACGGCGCCACGGCCAAGCAATCCTTCGCCCACATCCCGACGGCGGGCATCGAGCGCGCTGGGATAACCCGGTGGGATTTCGGTGACCTCCCGGCGACGATCGAGCTCGATCGGGCCGGGATCCGGTTGCGCGGCTATCCGGCGCTGGTCGATCGCGGCGACAACGTCGCGATCCAGGTACTCGACTCCGAGGAGAGCGCCCAGCGGGCCATGCGCGGTGGGCTGCGCCGACTGATCGCCCTGCACCTCGGCGCGGATCTGCGCCGGCTGCGTAAACGCCTGCCTGGCCTCGACCGGCTGCGGCTGCAATACGCGAAGGCACCCAAGCCCCCGACCGACGCCGCGCGCTCGGGCAACGAAGGCGATATCGCCGATGAGCTGATCGCGCTGATCCTCGACCTCACCTTTGTCATTGGCCAGCCGCCGCTGCGCGATCAAGCCAGGTTCTTGGAACGACTGGACACCAACCGTACGCGACTCGCCAGCGTCGCCGATGAGGTCTGCGCCCTCGCCGCCGAGATCCTCGAGCGTTACCAAGGCCTACGCCGTAAGCTCTCATCGATCACTCAGATCAATTGGGTCACCTCGGCACAGGACATCCACGCCCAGCTCGATCGCCTCGTGTTCCGCGGCTTCCTGCAAGAGATTCCCTACGAGCGGCTGCAGGTGTATCCGCGCTATCTGCGCGCAATCGACTGGCGTATCGAGCGGCTCGGTCACGCGCCGGAGAAGGACAGGCAATGGATGCTCGAGATGAGCGAGCTCCAGCAGCGCTGGTCCGCGCGCCTCGCCAGCGCCCAACAGGCCGGCCGTCATGATCCGCGACTCGAAGAGATCCGCTGGATGCTCGAGGAACTGCGCGTCTCGCTCTTCGCGCAGCAGCTCGGTACGGCGTACCCCGTATCCGTCAAGCGCGTCGACGCGCGGTGGCGGGAGCTGGGGCTCTAGGTCAACCTCCGCGCCAAGCGAGCGATGGGACGCGTTGGCGCGGTAGCTGGGTTGGACATGACTGGTCATCAGGACGGAGGCATACAGCCGGGGCTTGCGCGCGCCAATGCTTCGCGCAGCCAGCCGAGGTTTGGTTTCACGCACCCGCCACGCAACCTGCGCCTTCGACAGCTACGCCCGGTGACCATCCTAATCGGCGCCGAGCACGAGCCCCGGGTCCAGGTCTACGGCCTCGAACGGCCGCAGCCGTGAGCGGTCAAGGTCTTTGAGCGTCGCAACAACACGCCAGTTGTCGCCGTCGGCCGTTTGATGAAGTTCTGGCCGATCTCCATGATGCCGCGGCGCAGTACACCAGAGTCATCTTCGGTGCCTGGGATTCCCTGCGCCTGGACTGTGAGGATGGTGGACGCCGAAAGGCAGGCGGTCAGGGCGACAGCTGTAAAAACGCGAGATTTCCAAGGCATGGCATTAACCTTCCAGGACTTCCGGTTCGTGCCAGCTTTATCTGACGGCTGCTGATTCAAGCGAGAGCCCCTGTATGCGGTAACAATGCAAAAAACTGCAACCTCCCTGCGTATCAAGACAGAAGCCGGGACAGGAGAAACCGGTAACAACCGCATCCGACCCCGACTGGTTCAGCACCCCTGATTTTTTTGGTCACAAAATCCACAACTAGAGTATGCCAATCAGCGAATGCGGTCAGGCCGCCGAGCGAACACGGCGTCTCTGCAAGATGCCGTGTCTCTCGTCGCATGCCAAACCGTGCCTAACGATCATGGGGCGAGGCGAGCCACCCCCGACCATGAAACGTCGCCTCGCCCCTGATCGTTCCCTCACCCCAACCCTCTCCCAGAAGGCGAGGGAGCGAAGGTGCTGCGCGAATTTCATGGTAACGTTGACCTTCTCCGGCTCGTGCCTCATCTTTCCAATCGATCGACGCGCTCTCGACGAGGCCGTACCCATGTCATCCTACGAGCAGGACTTCTACCGCTGGACCCAAGAGCAGGCCAATCTGTTACGCGAGGGGCGCCTATCGGCCATCGATGTCGATCACCTGATCGAGGAGTTGGAGACCATGGGCGCACGCGAGCGACGCGAGCTCACCAATCGGCTCAAGGTCCTCCTTGCCCACCTGCTGAAATGGCGCTACCAACCGGAACGGCGCTCCCGGAGCTGGCGTGCCACCATTGACGAGCAAAGGCTTTCGCTCGACGACCTGCTGGATGACAATCCCAGTCTGCGCTTGACGCTTGATGAGCAACTTGTCAAGGCGTATCGCCTTGGTCGGCTATTGGCGATCAAGGAGACTGACCTGGATGAGGACATCTTCCCAAGCGGCTGTCCGTTCGCGCTGGCCGACGTGCTGGCCAAAGACAGATACCCGGGCGAGTAGCGCCGATTAGCGTCAGGTCGCTCGACGCACACTGCGTTGCGTCTCGTGGATACGCTGGCCGGGGTGTCAGCGTGCCCGAGGGTGCGAGGATGGTGCCAAGTTTTGCTTTTTGCCCGTTTCGGGCTAAGTCTTTTGCCCGTTTCGGGCTAAGCTTGATCCATGGCTCGCCCTCTCAGACTCGGATTTCCTGGCGCTCTGTATCACATCACCTCGCGCGGAGATGCGCGCGAGGACATCTATCGGGGTGACGGGGACCGCCGGATGTTCCTTGCCCTGCTTGCCGAGGTCTGTGAGCGCTACAACTGGTGGGGACACGCCTACTGTTTGATGTCGAGCCACTATCCCGTGTTGATCGAGACGCCAGATGGAAACTTGTCCAAGGGCATGCGGCAACTGAACGGCGTCTACACGCGGCGCTTCAACGATTCGCACGGACGCTGCGGACACGTCTTTCAAGGACGGTACAAAGCGATCATCGTCCAGAGAGAAACCGACCTGAAGGAGTTGGCCCGTGACATCCTCCTCAACCCGGTGCGGGCACGGATGCTCGACCAACCCCAGGATTGGCCATGGAGCAGTGACTCGGCGACAACGGCTGATGCCGCCTGTCCGGATTGGCTGCGCCGGGATTGGTTGTTGTCGGCCTTCGGCTCAACCGAAGAGGCGGCCGTGGCCCACTATCGGCGCTTCGTCGCCGAGGGCATTGGCCAGCCCGGCCGTTGGGCGCAGTTGAAGCAACAGGTCTTTCTCGGATCGGACGCATTTGTTGAGGAGCTCAGCCGCCGGTTGCAGAAGGACCGGGACTTGAGCGAAGTTCCCCTCGCGCAGCGTCGCCCACGGGCGAAGCCGCTGGCCGAGTACGTCAGCCTGTACTCCGATCGAGACCAAGCCATTGCAGCAGCCTACGCCAGCGGCGGGTACCGGCTCAAAGCCATCGGGGACCATTTTGGCCTGCATGACGCACGGATCAGCCGTATCGTTCGCACGGCCGAAGAGGCAAAAGCCAAGACCTGACACGGGAGGCGCTGAATTTCGGGTAGCCGTCAGCCTGACTGGTGGCGGCGCCGATCGGGATCCCGAGCATGAAATAGATTGCGCGGGCAGTCCCGTCGGGCCTCGTGACGACGACGTTAGCGTCGCCGCCCCCCGCCCGAGCGACCCCGAAATCGCACCGCCTCATCGGTTGGCCGGCATACTAGCCGCAGGAGATCCGCCCCGTTGCATCAAAGTCACTACCTCCATCGTCATCCGCGCACGACATGGACTTCGAGCGAATCTTGGGCACCGCGACGCGACTTGCGCATTTGCGCCTGTTTCTCCCGCTTGCCTGAGAAGGTAATCCTCCATGTCCACCGGTGTCACGCTATCAGACAACCTGATCGAACGCAGGCAGGAAAGGCCGGAGTTTTGGCAACCCGCAGTGGCGGAACCGCGGGGGCGTTCCGCCAACGCGGGCTCAAAAGGCAAAAGGCAAAGGGCAAGACCAGACCCCGCGCGGCACTGACCCCGCGCGGCACTAGTCTCGCCTTTTGCCCTTTCAAAAGATGAAAGTGCCCAAGAAGCGAATAAACGGCGACCCAAAAACCGCAGCTGGCTCTGTGCCGAAATTCGAGCTTTTCGTGCGCGGTTTTTGGGAGCGTTATTCTGAGCGTTAGGGCACGAGAGAACGTCAACACGTTTCGAGCCACATTACTATTTCGTTGTGTCGCCCCGCCGATGAAATTTCATTGGGACCCTGACAAAGCAAGACGGAACCTTGCGAAGCACGGAGTTTCTTTTGAAGAGGCGGCCACAGTTTTCAACGATCCGCTATACGTTGACTTCTTTGACCCCGAACATTCGGAGGAAGAAAGTCGTTCCATCCGAGTAGGTTGCTCATGCCAGAAACGAATATTGGTTATCGCCTATACTGAGCGCGCCGACCAGACCAGAATCATCAGTGCCCGGTCCGCTACGAAACACGAGCGTCAAGCCTATGAACAAGACTGAAGATTGCGCAGAGAAGGACGACGACCTCCTTCCGGAATACGATCTACAAAGCCTTCGTGTGAGGAAGTTTGGTCCCGGTCGAAAGAGTTTCGCCGGTCATGGAGTCGTTCTCGCGCCAGATGTTGCAGCGGTTTTCCCCGATTCCAACTCGGTCAATGAGGCCCTACGTTTTCTCATGAGAGTGACGCGCGATAGCGGCCCATCACCCAGCATCGAGAGAAATAAGCCCTAACGAGAGAATAAACGGCGCCCAAAAACCGCGGCCGGCTGTGCACGATCTGTAACCGTTCACGGGGTTGCAGGCCGTACCGGTGCTGATGTCCCAGTGCGAGGT
>CAZOWL010000089.1:0-17413 GCA_964583605.1 uncultured Chromatiaceae bacterium
TCAGCTCGGCACGCCGGCCCTCGTCGATCGGGCCGAACTGGGAGCGCGGCGGCGCGATCAGCGTGCGCTCGACGACGCTCGGTACACCTTTTTCGTCGAGCGTCGAGATCAGCGCCTCGCCGACCCCGAGCTGGCCGATGACCTCCTCGGTGTCGAACGCCGGGTTGGGCCGGAAGGTCTCGGCCGCGGCGCGGAGCGCCTTGCGGTCCTTAGGGGTGAAGGCACGCAACGCATGCTGGACGCGGTTGCCGAGCTGACCAATGACCTGCTCGGGGACGTCGCTCGGATACTGTGTGATGAAGAAGACGCCAACACCCTTGGAGCGGATCAGGCGCACGACCTGCGTGATGCGCTCGAGCAGGGCCTTGGGCGCGCTCGAGAAGAGCAGGTGCGCCTCGTCGAAGAAGAAGATCAGACGCGGCAGGTCGGCATCGCCGCGCTCCGGCATCTCCTCCATCAGCTCCGAGAGGAGCCACAGGAGGAAGGTCGCGTAGATGCGCGGCGAGTGGTACAGCCTGGTTGCGTCCAGGATGCTGATCACCCCGCGCCCGGAGAAATCGCTCTGCATCAGGTGCTCGATGCGGATCGCCGGCTCGCCGAAGAACACCTCGCCGCCGGCCTCCTCGAGGACCAGCAGGCGGCGCAGGATGGCGCTGACGCTAGCGCGCGAGATCCGGCCATAGGCCCGTTCCAGCTCCTTGGCGTGGTCGGCGACCCAGTTCAGCATTGCGCGCAGGTCCTTCAGGTCGAGCAGCAGCAGGCCCTGATCGTCGGCGACGCTGAACGCGATTTGCAGGACGCCTTCCTGCGTGCCGTTGAGCTCGAGCAGATTGCCGAGCAGGATCGGACCCATCTCCGACACCGTCGTGCGTACCGGGTGGCCCTTCTCGCCGTAGACATCCCAGAACACCGTCGGGCTGGCCTCGAAGGCGTGGTCTGTGATCCCGATGCGCTGCAGGCGCTCGTCGACCTTCGGGTGCGTCTGGCCGACGCCCGCGAGGCCGGAGAGGTCGCCCTTGACGTCGGCGGTGAACACCGGCACGCCCAGGCGCGAGAATGACTCGGCGAGCAGCTGCAGCGTGACCGTCTTGCCGGTTCCGGTCGCGCCGGTGATGAGCCCGTGGCGGTTGGCCATGGCGGGGCTCAGAAGGATCTGCTTGCTGCCAGTGCCGCCGAGCAGGATGTGGTGATCGGCCATCGGGCGCTCCGCGTCAGTCGGTTCGTGTGCTGCGTGACTCTACCGCAGCTGGCGCGATTGATCACGAGCGCGGCGTCCTTGGACACCAGTCTCACGATCAGCAAGGCACCATGTTTGAGACCGGCGGCTGGACGGCCCCACCGCTGCTGGGGGTAATGCGCGGGGGCCGCCTCAGCGCCGGTGGCCTGGGGGCAGCTCAGGGGCGTCGGCCGCGGTTCACCGACTCGATCGCATACCACAGCAGGCTGGCTGCGGGCGCCATGAACTGACCGCGCCAGATCTGTATCGCGGCGAGGCCGAGCAGTGAGAGAAGGAGAATCGTGCGAAGGTCGATCCGCTCGCTGGCAAGCTCTCTAAGCTCTCCATCAAGGGCGGACACGACCGCCATGAGGCGCTCAACGGGCCGAGAGTCCGCCCGCGCGGGGGCCTCAACACGCCAGAGGCTCAAGCCCCGTAGCGCCGGCTCCGGGTCGCATTCGATCGCATGATGCACGAGCAGGCTGCCAGTCTCAGGCCCGATCTCCACCGCCGCGATCCCGGTCATCTCGGAGACCCGGTCGGCGGCCGCGGCGAGCCACTCCCGATCGCCCCGGCGCTCGGGAACACGCAGGCGCAGCCGCCCCGAAGCCCGATGGACGACGTGCGCGACCGGCGCCGTCATGGAGAGGTGGCGCCCGTCTTCGGCGGGGCAACCGTGTCTGGATCGGACGCCGAAGTCGATGCTTGGCGCTCCTCACGTAGCTCATCCTCGACCTCGGCGACGAGGTCGTCGATCAGCTCCGTAAGCTCGACAGCTGCCTCCCGGCCCCTCTCGTAAGCCAATATCCCGGCCTTTAGCGCCGATCGCGCGACTGGGCGGATCAGCGGCCCCAGGGTCACGACGGCGACCGGAACCAGCACGGCCGCTCCAAAACCGATCGCAATGCCCTTCATCAACTGGCCGTTTGCCATCAGGTCGCCCCTCATGTCAGTGTCCGCCTAGACGCTTGCGACCGACGTTCTGTAGAACCGCGCAGCTTCCGTCACAGCATTGAGGCCGAGCAGCAAGCGAGAACTTCCGCCCGGCACGGAAGCTGTCGCGAGACATCGGCGTCATCGCCTCGGTTAGGGCGCCGCCCTTCGATCCCGGCGAGTCGATCTCGGCTAGGCGGGCTCGGCCGCGCCCATCCCGGCAACGTCCCCACGGACCTCAGTCTCCGACGTCCGAGCGGGCTCGGCCGGTGGGTCCGCATGCTCCTCCCACGCCCGAAAGTCGGATAAAGCATCGTCGGTGCCCTCGCGCAAGCCTACAGCCACCGAGCTTTCGCGCGGCAGAAAGTGGCCGACAAACACGGCACCAAAGGTAACACCGTACGCGACATAGTACGCGCCCTGATAGGCGCCCTTCGCGGCGATGATTCCGAGCGCAGACCACACGTCATGTGCTGCGCGACGACCGGATTCGCTCCCCTCACGCACAGCCCGCCCTAATTCTGGCGCGACGGTGTCCTGCACGGTTTCGGTCGACTGCTCAAACTCCTCAACCATTGTCTGATCCTCCCTCTCTGCTTGTCTACAATATTAGACCTAGATCGCCTGCGCTGGGCCACGGAGCATCTTGAGCACCCCAGACTCGCGGCGCGGCTGACAAATCTTATCGGAACACCGATCGAGCGGTTGCTAAATGGACTCCCGCGCCCCCTACTCCGTCGCGTGCATGCGATCGCCGACATCGCTCGCACCGAGGGTGAGGATCTCCGGGAACCGGAGGCCCGGCTGGCATGCCTTGAGATATTCGCGCTCGGTGGGCATGCCAAGTCGGATGATGCCGCCGAGACCGGCTACTACGGCATCCGGCTGGCGCTGGCTTACTCGGTCACGTCCGCGCTCAATCACATCGCCGAGCACGGTCTCTCGGCGAAGGGCGCGCCGGTGATCGTCAGCCTGATCCGCAGCCTATCTTCGCGCTTCGATGTCGCAGTCTCGAAGAAGGCGGCCGCGCGGGTTGTCCCCTTGATCGGCGCCGCCGGCGGCGCTGCGGTCAACCGAAATCTTGATGAGCCACTACCAGGAGATGGCCCGAGGCCACTTCCTGGTCCGACGCCTCGAGCGGGCCTATGGCCCCCAGGTTGTCAAGGCCGCCTATGAGCAACTGTGTGAAGACCGGGCCGCGTTGCCGCCACGACCCGCGCCGCGTACGCTCCTGGTGGCCGCAGGCTGATTGGTTGACCCGCCCAGGATGCCAACCGCAGCACGCGGAACACCAAGATGCGCTTGGGAACAGGAGACGCCGGTGATGTCGGGGCTTGCCATTGCGCTCGCAGATGAGACAGCGCACCCAATCAGGGTGCTCCATTCCGGAGCCCACGGTCGGCTACGAGTGCGATTCGACCCGCTCTATCGCAACTCGGCGTTAGCCCACCAGCTTCGCGAGCGGCTATCGGCCGAGCCCGAGGTCCAAGAGGTCCGTGTCCATGTGCTCACTGCCAGCGTGCTCATTCGCTACGAGCCAGGCGTGGATTCGGCCAGCATCTTGAGGATGGTCGCACAGCTAGACGGCATCCCAGAGGTGAGGCCCGCCGACCGAGCTGAGCCGAAGCCCGCGCGGCGGACGCTCACCGCGCCAACCCCGTGGCGGGGACTCTACGGGCGCTTGTCTCGATTGACAGGGCGACCGCACCACGCACAGGCTCGTCGCGCAGCTCCGAGGGCTGCCGCGAACAACTGGCACGCCATCGAATCGAACGCCGTCATCAACGCGCTGAGCACATCCGCCGCGGGGCTCTCCCGCTTGGAAGCAGACGCTCGCCTGAGGCGCTACGGACCGAACCTGCTGCAACGCGCTCAGCCACGCGGGCCGGGTGCCGCCCTGCTGCGGCAGTTCATCAGCCTACCGACCGGTCTCCTCATCCTCTCTGCGGGCGTGTCGATCGTGACCAGCGGGGTGGTCGACGCCTTGGTCATCACGGCGGTGGTGCTTCTCAACGCCGCGATCGGCTTCGTCACGGAACGCCAGGCCGAACGCACAATCCAGGGCTTGTCAAACATCGCGCCACGATCGGCGCGTGTGCTGCGCGAAGGCGCAGAGGTCGATCTCGAGGTCACCCAGATCGTCCCGGGCGATGTCGTGCGGCTGCGCCCTGGCAGTTGCTTGCCGGCTGATGTGCGTCTGCTCGACACGCGTCATCTGACACTCGATGAGTCCGCGTTGACCGGAGAGAGTCTGCCGGTCGAGAAGGAGGCCCAAAGCACGCTGCCCCCAGATTTCCCGCTCGCAGAGCGGCTCAATCTCGCCTACATGGGCACCTTGGTGACGGGCGGCAGTGGTCTGGGGGTGGTCGTGGCCACGGCGCAGGATACCGAGATCGGCAGGATTCAGGCTTTGGCGGAGGGCCTCCCGGCCCCGGCTACGCCGCTGCAGCGGCAGCTTGGCGAGCTTGGCACCCAGCTCAGCCTCCTTAGCGCGGCCGTTTGTGGCGGGGTCTTCGCGATTGGGCTGCTACGCGGCGTCCGCGGCTTGGAGATGCTCAAGAGCGCAGTGTCGTTGGCCGTGGCAGCGATACCCGAGGGACTGCCCGCCGTCGCCACGACGACCCTGGCGCTCGGCATCCATCGCATGCGGCGACAGCGTGTTGCGGTCCGGCGACTCGAGGCGGTCGAGACCCTCGGGTCTGTGCAGATCCTCTGCCTCGACAAGACGGGCACGCTGACCTACAACAGGATGTCCGTGGCCAGTCTCGTCGTCGGCGTGTCCCATCTGGAGCTCATGGACGGCGGCCCCCAGGACATCGCCAGCTGCCGATCAGCCGCCAATATCGAAGGCCTGCAGCAGCTCCTGAAAGTGATCACCCTCTGCAACGAGGCGGACATGGATGGGAATGGCGCGCTCGTCGGCTCGCCCACCGAGCAAGCTTTGCTGGATCTGGCACGGCGCTTTGGCATCGATGCCAACGCTGTGCGCCGCGGCTACAAGCTGCTCGAGATGCACCAGCGGGCCGAGGGGCGACCGCTGCTCAGCACGCTGCATCAAGCGGTTGACTCTACACGCCTGGTGGCGGTCAAAGGCAGTCCACGCGAGCTGCTGGAGCGTTGCGATTGGCTGCTGGCCACGGGACGAGCGCTCGGCCCAGCGGAGCGCGACGCCATCCTCACCGCCAACGAGCGCCTCGCATCCCGCGCGCAGCGCGTGCTGGGTGTGGCCTTCAAGCTCATCAAGAATGGCGAACCCTTCGAAACCCGTGGTCTGGTCTGGCTCGGTCTGGTTGGAATGACCGATCCGCTGCGCCCCGAGATCGCCCGTCTGATCGCGCTCTATCACCGGGCGGGGATCAAGACGGTGATGATTACCGGCGATCAGTGCGCGACGGCGCAGGCCGTTGGGGAGCAGCTCGCGCTCGCTGGCGGCCGACCGATCAAGATCCTCGACGCCGGCAGTCTCGAGCGATTGGACCCCGAACTGCTCGCCGGCCTAGTGCCGGAAGTCGATGTCTTCGCCCGCGTCAGCCCCGCACACAAATTGCGCATCGTTCAGGCCTATCAGCGGGGCGGGCGGGTCGTGGCCATGACCGGTGACGGCATCAACGACGGCCCGGCCCTGAAGGCGGCCGATATTGGTATCGCGATGGGCGCGGGCGGCAGCGATGTGGCCCGTTCCGTCGCCGACGTGGTGCTCGAGGACGATGACCTGCGCACCATGGAGGTTGCCGTCCGTCAGGGGCGCACGATCTACACCAACATCCGGAAGAGCGTGCACTTCCTTCTCGCGACCAATTTCAGCGAGGTCGAGGTGATGGTCGCCGGCATCGCACTCGGCACAGGTACGCCGCTCACGCCGATGCAGCTACTGTGGATCAACCTGCTGAGCGATGTCTTCCCGGGTCTGGCGCTGTCACTCGAGGCCGACGAGTCCGATGTCATGCGCCGCCCACCGCGCGATGCGCGCCAGCCGATCATCTCCGGCCGCGACCTGGCTCGCATGACTCGCGAGTCGCTGGTCCTCGCGGCCGGGTCCCTGGCAAGCCTCGGATACGGCCTGCGGCGCTACGGTCCTGGGGCGGCAGCCAGCGCCCTGGCCTTTCAGACTCTCGTCTTTGCCCAGCTCCTGCACGCGATCAGTTGCCGTTCATCGGGACCGGTGCTTTGGCGCAAGGGCCGCCGGCCCAGCAATCCTTATCTGTGGGTCGCGCTCGGCGGATCGTTTCTGCTGCAAGCGTCAACCCTGTTGGTACCGGGTCTGCGCCGTCTGCTGAGAGCCGGCGTCCCGCGGATCCTGGACTACGGCATCATCGCGATCGACGCCAGCGTACCACTGCTGGTGAACGAGGCCCTGAAGCCCCGCCGCCGCTATCGCATCAGATCGAGGGAGAATGCCTCATGAGCGGGGAGTACATCTCCACTTCCGAGTCGGTGTGCGCCGGCCATCCGGACAAGCTTTGCGATCGTATCAGCGACGAGATCGTCGACCGCATCCTGCAGCAAGATCCAGCCTCCAGGGTCGTCGCGGAGTGCGCCGTATCGGGCGGCGTCCTCTTCCTCGCGACACGCTACGCCTCGGCCGCACGGATCGATTTGGCCGAGACCGCACGCCGAGTGGTGCGCGAGACCGGCTACCCCGACGAGGATTTCGATGCCGAGGCGTGCACCGTCATGACCAGCAGCCTTGGTCTTCTGCCCGAGCACTATCCGACGGTCGACGTGGTGACTCTCGACGAATCCGGCATCGAGCAAGTCCTTCCCGGCAACCAGGTGACCGTATTCGGCTTCGCCAGCTCGCAAACGCCTGCGCTGATGCCGCTGACGCTGGTGCTAGCCCATCGCCTGGCGCGGCGGCTAGATCAGACCTGCCGGGATCGCGAGCTGGATTATCTGGTCCCCGACGGCAAGAGCCAGGTGGCGGTCGAGTACCGCGCGCGCCGGCCGCTGCGGCTGCGTAGCGTGACGCTCACGGCCTGCCAGTCGCGCACGGCGCAGGTCGAGGCCGCAAGGTTACGAGATGATCTGATCCAGACCGTGATCGAGCCCGTGCTCAGTGCCCTGCCACCTGGTTTGACTGCCGGTGCCGCGATCCATATCAACCCGGAGGGCCCCTTCATCGGCGGCGGCCCGTCCATCCATGCCGGTCTGACCGGTCGCAAGACGGCGATCGACACCTACGGCGAGTACGCACGTCACAGCGGCGCCGCTCTCAGCGGCAAGGATCCGTTGCGCATCGACCGCGCGGGGGCCTATATCGCCCGCTACGTCGCCAAGCAAGTAGTCGCGGCGGGACTGGCTGAGGACTGCGAATTGCAGCTCAGCTATGCGGTTGGTCAGGCACGGCCGATCAGCGTCTCCGTCGACACCTTTCGCACGGGCCGGGTCGCGGACGAGTCGATCGTGCGCCGCATCCTCGATACCTTCGACCTGCGCCCTGGCGCCATCGTCCGCGCACTCGATCTGCAGCATCTGCCGCGCAAGCGAGGCGGCTTCTTCCGCGATCTCGCCGCTTACGGGCATATGGGCCGCGAGGATCTCCAGAGCCCGTGGGAAGCCCTTGGACATGTCGAGGCGCTTCGATGTGCTTGATGCCGCTATCATGCTCGAGTGCAGCGCGGGCCTGCGTGCGCTCCACCTCTTCAGTGCAACCTCCGGCATCATCGCACCGAGCGCAATCGCCAGGGCCAGCGTGCGCGTGACTTCGCTGATTTCGATCGAGCATTTGCGGTCCAGCTCACCAAGGTCTACCGCGTGAGGCAGAGAGCAGCGCGCAGCGCCGGTGCGTGACATTTCCGAGACCAAGCGCTAGGGTGCCCCGCATTGGCAACAACGCCCAGAGGGACGTGTCATGTGGTCGTCCTCCGCATCGCCATGTTGAGCGTGCTGTCTAAGATCGCTGAGCGAAATCTAATGCGCTGGTAGGGCGATGCGGATGCGAACGACCGTTGTCACCGTCCTGCTCCTGGCCAATGGTCTGATGTTCCTGGCGGAGCTAGTCAACGCGCCGCCTCTTGTCGAGCGCCTCGCCCTGTGGCCGTACGGCCTGCTCGTTTCGATGCCCGAGCCCGGAGCCCCCTCCTTCTGGCCGTGGCAGATCCTCACCTACGGCTTTCTGCACGGCAGCTTCCTGCACCTGTCCCTGAACATGTACGCGCTGTGGCTGTTCGGCACCCGGTTGGAGTACGAGTGGGGCGCCGCAGCCTTCGCCCTATACTACTTCAGCTGCGTGATCGGCGCCGGCCTTACGCACCTGGTGGTGGCCAAGCTGACGGTAATGCAGGGGGGCACTGCGTATCCGGTGATCGGGGCCTCGGGCGGCGTCTTTGGTCTGTTGCTGGCCTTCGGATTCCTCTTCCCGCGAGCGCGCCTGATGCTGCTGATTCCACCTGTACCGATCACCGCGAAGTGGCTGGTCATCGTTTACGGGACCATTGAGCTGCTCGCCGGCGTGACCGGTACCGCAGAGGGGATCGCCCACTCCGCTCACCTGGGCGGCATGCTGACGGGCTGGCTGCTGCTGCGTCACTGGCACGACGGCGGTAGAAGGCGCTGAGAGAGTCTGCAAGGCCCATCGATCGCACCGAAACTGACGAGGCGGTGATCTCCTCGCGAACGGGGGCAGACAGGCCGACGTTCTTGCGGGGGGCTTAGGTGGCGACCATACTCATGCAGGAGGTTATGAGCGGTCTCCTTCTCGCGAGCGCTGTCGGAATGCTCGTCTTACAATGAAAGCCGCGCAGCACGTTCGCTCCCTCGCCCTCTGGGAGAGGGTTGGGGTGAGGGAACGATCAGGGGCGAGGCGACATTTCATGGTCTGGGGTGGCTCGCCCCATGATCGTTAGTGCGAGGAACCTGCGATGGCCCCCTGCTCAGCTTTGCGATCTCATTACTGCCGGGCCTCGCCAAGCGCGTCGCGGACAATGTCCTGCCGGACGTCGAGAAAAAGGTCACCGATACGGTGCGCAGCGTCTTAGGCACCGATGACCCGGAGCAGGCCGAGCAGGCAATACGGGATCCGAAGGTCGCCGCCGAGCTGCGTTTGCGTCTGGCCGAGATCGAGGCCGAGGCCGACCGGCGTGAGGCCGAGGAACGACAGAAGGAGCGCGAGTTGCAGCTGGAGGCCCTGCGCTTGGAATTGGATAAGCTTAAGACCGCGCTTGCTGACACCCAGAGCGCGCGCTCGACGATGACCGCGCTGGCCGAGCTCAAGAGCCCGATGGCCTGGGGACCCGTGGTCGTCTCCATCGTCGTCACGGTTGGGTTTTTCCTCGCGCTGATCTACCTGATCCAAGGCGGGCTCAGCCCGGAAAAGACACAGGCCGATCCGGCGCTGCTGCAGATCGTCAACATCGCGGTCGGCGCATTGACCGCCGCGTTCGCGACCGTCGTGAGCTTCTGGCTCGGCTCCTCGAGCGGCTCGCGCAACAAGGACAGCCTCGCGTTGCGCACCCAGTCCCAGGTCGCGGCGATGCAGCGCGAGAGTCTGGGTGCCACCGAGCGTATCGTCGATGGCCAGTCCAGGCAGGCCCGCGAGCTGATTCAGCGGCTCGCCGAGAAACCTGCGGCACGCGCCGCTGTTGGCGGTGCCGCCGCAGCGAAGGACGCTCGCCAGTTCGACAAGTGTATCGCCGTCGTCCTCCGCCACGAGGGCGGATACGTCGATCACCCGGACGATCCCGGTGGCGCGACCAACATGGGCATCACCTTTGCCGCCCCGCAAGCGTGGCGTGGTGAGCCGATCAGCAAGGAGGACGTGCGCAACCTCAGCGAGGACGAGGCGCGTGAGATCTACCGCGCCAATTACTGGAACGCGCTGAACTGCGACCAGCTGCCGGCCGGCGTCGATCTGGTCGTCTTCGACTTCGGCGTCAATGCCGGTGTGCGCCGCTCGGCCAAGATGCTGCAACGCCTCGTCTTTGTCGAGGCGGACGGCCAGGTCGGCCCGATCACCCTCGGCGCCGTCAATGAGCGCGAGCCGGAGGACCTGATCGCGCGCTTCAGCGACGAGCGGCTGAACCACTACCGCAGCTTAAGCCAGTGGGAGACCTTCGGCCGAGGGTGGACCCGGCGCACTGCCGAGACACGCGAGGCGGCGCTGGAGCTGCTGCGCAGATGGGTGGCAGTCTTCTCTATACATCCGCTGCGCAGCGATCGCTTAGCGAGCACTGAATCGATCCCTGAGCCGGCCCAGCTGGGGTGCATCCCGCGGCCGTATTGAGTACGCTCCCCACCCCAAGCCAGCCGACCGGAGAGAAGTCAATCGCTGAGCCGGCCAACAAAGAGTCGCTGAGCGCGCGCCGGCCGCGCGGTGTCTGGGCATGGCTGATCTCAGGTCTTGGTGCCGGCATGGTCGCCGTCTACTTCTACGGGGCCGGCATCCAGGCGCTAAGCACCCAGTATCACCTGGGTGTCTACGTCCTGATCACCTTCGTGTTGATCTTTCTACTCTATCCGCCAGGCGGTCGCATCGCCATCGCGGTCACCTCTGTCTGGGCCGGCACCTTGCTCGCCATCCTCGCGAGCAGCTATTTGATCTACGAATCGCCCACGGCCTTCTACGAGCAGATCCGCCTCTTCCGCGACACCTGGCAGTACGACGGGCCTGCGGAGGCCTTGGCAAACGATCTCGATCGGCTTCACCTCGCGCTGCTCCTCGTTGTGCCATTCGCGGCGGGGTTGCTACCGGTCGATCAATGGCTCGCACGCCGGTGGCCGCATGCACCAACGGCGGGCGATGTGGTCCTGGCGGTTGCCGTCGCGGTCGCCGTCATCTACTGGATCAGCCAGTTCGAGGCCCTGAACTACCGCGCCGGTGCCGAGACCCCGCTCGATATGCTGGTCAGCATCATCGGCGTGCTGCTGGCAATGGAGGTCTGCCGCCGGGTGCTCGGCTGGTCCATCACGCTGATCGGGATCGTGATGATCGCCTTCGCCCTGTTCGGGCCCTACCTACCGGAGCTGCTCGCGCATCGGGGCTTCCGCGTCGAACGGCTCGCCACATCGCTCTTCTTGACCACCAACGGCGTGTTCGGCGTGATGGCGAGCGTCCTGGCGACCTACGTCATCCTCTTCATCTTCTTCGGCGCCTTTTTGCAGAAGTCCGGCGCCGGCCGCTTCTTCATCGATCTGCCCCTCGCCTTGACCGGCCGGTCAGTCGGCGGACCGGCCAAGGTCGCGGTCTTCTCCTCCGCCCTCTTCGGCTCCGTATCGGGGAGCGCGATCGCCAACACCGTCTCCTCCGGGGCATTCACGATCCCGATGATGAAACGCGCTGGCTTCCAACCTCACGTCGCCGGCGCAATCGAGCCGGCCGCCTCGATCGGCGGCATGTTCCTACCGCCGATCATGGGGGCCGGCGGGTTCCTGATGGCGGAGCTCACAGGCACCCCGTACGCCAAGATCATGATCCTCTCGACCGGGCCTGCGCTGCTCTATTTTCTCTCGGTGTTCTTCATGGTCCACTTCGAGGCCAAGAAGCGGGGGCTCACCTGCTATCAGGACGAGCACCTGCCGCACTGGCGCCAAGTCCTCAAGTCCGGCTGGCCCTACGGCTTGCCCCTGGTCATCATCACGATACTGATGCTCAGCGGGCGCTCACCCGGGAACGCCGCCTTCTGGGCAACCCTATCCTGCATCGCCGTGAGCTGGGTGCATCGCGACACGCGCATGGGTCCGCGTGCGATCTGGGAGGCAATCCAGCTCGGTGCCCGCAACACGCTGATCATCGGGGCGACGGTCGGCGTGATCGGCGTCATCGTCGGCGTGATCTCGCTCACCGGCATGGGCCTCAAGTTCTCCGACTTGGTGATCTCGATGGCCGGCGACAGCCTGCTGCTGGCCCTGATCCTGATCGCGGTCGCCTCGCTGGTGCTCGGCATGGGCGTGCCCGTGACGGCGGCCTACCTGATCGTGGCCGTGCTTGCCGTGCCGGCGCTCGGCAACTATGGCGTCGCGGTGCTCGCCGCCCATATGATCGTCTACTGGCTGTCGCAGGACTCCAACATCACCCCGCCGGTCTGCGTCGCCGCCTACGCAGGGGCGGCCGTCGCCGGCGCCGATCCATGGCGGACCGGCTGGACGGCCTTCCGCTTTGCGAAGATGCTCTATGTCATGCCCTTGCTGTTCGCCTATGTGCCCGCGATCCTCCTCGATGGGACACCCGGGGAGATCCTCACCGCCTTCTTCTCGGCAACGCTCGGCACGATCGCCTTCGGTGCGTTCGCAATCGGGTTCCTACGTCGACGCACGCGGATCTTCGAGTGGGCGTTGTTGGGCGTTGCCACATTGCTGCTCTACTGGCCGACCCTCATCTCCGACGCGGTTGGTCTCGCGTTGATCGCCGCGGTTTGGTGGCTGCAGCGCGACGCGGGGGCCGAGCCGCCTGCGTCGCTGAACGAGCGGCTGACCGAAACGGGGGCGGGAGAGACATGAAGACGATGCAATCGATACTGCTGGCCACTGACTTTTCAGTCGGCTCGCAGCGCGCCAGCGAGCTCGCCCGCTCCCTGGCCCAGGTGCATGGTGCCTCACTCACCGTGCTGCACGTGATCACCGACCTGACCGACCACAATGCGCGGCTCCTCTCCGCCGAGGTCAGGGAGCGACTCGCGGCCGAGGTCGAGCGCACCGCGGTCGAGGACATGCAGAGCTTTAGCGCAACGCTGCCTCCGGGCCTGACCGTGCGCACCGAGATCGTGTCCGGTAAGGCCCATCAGCAGATCATCCGACAAGCCGAGCAGCTCGGAGTCGATCTGATCGTGCTCGGCACACACGGGCGCGCCGGGCTCGAGAAATGGATGCTGGGATCGACGGCGGAGAAGGTCGTGCGCGGCTCGCCGATCCCGGTCTTGACCGTCAGGGAATGACCGGGCGGCGGCGTCCCCCGGGATGTCGCGAATCGCGGGGGAGATCCCCTCCCCCATCTATACCCGTCGCGCATGGGTTTTGCGGTCAGCGAGGTGCGCCAATCGGGTCCGAGCGCCAGGCGTGCGGACGAGGCATAGCGGGCCCCGGGGCAAGGAGGCGCAACGCCGCGATCGGGCGCGAGGGGCGTGCATCGCGGCGCCAAATCCATCTATGACGGGTAAATATCACCACCACAAGGCGAACAACATGCATGTAACAGATTGGCTCCAACTCCGAACGGTCCTCGGTCACGCAACCTGGCTCGCATTGGCCTTGTCTGTCACGGTCTTTTCACCCGCACAGGCAGACGTCGAGCGCCTGGCCTTCTCCGGTGGACCCGACGGCGGCACCTTCCAGTTCTTTTCCAACGGGATCGCATCCTATCTCTCGCGCAACATGGAGGGCGTCGATGTCTCCAACATGGCCTCGGCCGGCTCGGTCGAGAACCTGCGGCGCGTGAACTCGCGTGACGCCGACTTCGGCATCGTCTATTCCGGCGATCTCTACCTCGGGCGCAGCGGGCAGCTGACCAACGATACGCGGCGCTACCGCAATGTGCACGCTGTCTCGTACCTCTACGGCGCCCCAGCCCACCTGCTCGTGCTGGCCGGCTCCGCGATCGAGACAGTGGACGGTCTCGCGGGTAAGCGGGTCGCGGTCGGTCCCGCCGGCTCCGGTGCGGCGGCCTCGGCGCAGCGCTTCTTCGAGAGCCTCGGGCTGTGGGAGAAGATCAGCCCGCAGTTCATCGGCTACACGCAAGGGGCGTCAGCCCTTGGCGACCGCCAGGTCGACGCCCTGTGGGTGTTCGCCGGCTTCCCGAACGCCTCGGTGATCCAAGCGGCCACCAGCAACAAGATCCGCCTCCTGCAGGTCTACGAGGCCGCCGCGCAGGGCACGCTGTTCGAGGAGCATCCCTACTACACCCAGGTCACGATCCCGGCCGGGACCTACTCGGGCGTCGACTACGACGTCGTAACCATACAGGACAGCTCCGTATGGGTCGCCGGCCGTCACCTGGATGCCGATCTGGTCCATCAGGCCGTCAGTCAGGTCTATTCTCCCGAAGGCCTGAAATTCATGCACACGGTCTCCGGGGCCGCCAAGGCCATGACATTGGACAGCGGTCTGGACGGCATCGTCTCACCGGTCCACAAGGGCGCGAAACGATTCTGGGAGGAGCACGGCAAGACGCTCAGCGAAGACCAGAAGTAGCCGCGTTGCCGGAGCCGCGGTCCCGCGCCTTACCATGAAATTCGCGCAGCACGATCGCTCCCTCGCCCTTTGGGAGAGGGATGGGGTGAGGGAACGATCTCCCCGCCCCATGATCGTTAGCGGAGACCGCGGCCGGGCTTTGAGTCTTGCCCCCGCTGTGCGCGAGTCATTGTCCGCAGAGCATGAAACCGCAGCGCGCGCCTTACCGCCGCCAGAAGTAGGGTGAGAGCAGGACCAAGACGGTGAAGATCTCCAGGCGCCCGAGCAGCATGGCGAAGCACAGGATCCACTTGGCCACGTCCGGCAGGTCTCGGTAATGCGGGCCGACACCGGCGAGCCCTGGACCTAGGTTGTTGATGCAGGCGGCAACAGCGGAGAAGGCGGTGACCAGGTCCAGCCCGGTGGCGGCCAGCGCCAGGTACATGACGACGAAGCTTGCCACATAGAGGGAGAAGAAGCCCCACACCGCGTCGACGACCCGATGGTTGACGGAGCGGTTGCCGATGCGCACCGGGAATTGGGCATTCGGGTGGATGAGGCGCTGCACCTCGCGAATCCCCTGCTTGATCAGCAGCAAGACGCGGATCACCTTGATGCCGCCGCCGGTGGAGGCCGCGCAGCCCCCAACGAAGCTCAACAGCAGCAGCAGTATGCCCAGGAAGGGCGGCCAGTAGTAGAACTCGGCGGTCGTGAAGCCGGCCGTCGTGCCGATCGATACGGTCTGAAAGAGGCCCTTGATGAAGGCCTCGGTCCAGCTCGCATAAGTGCCCGACAAGACGAGCGCCGTCGTGACGAGCCCGGCGACGATCGTCATCAGGCCGATGTAGAAGCGAAACTCGTCGTCGCGCCAGTAGGTGAGTGGCGAGCGTCGTCGCCACGCCAGGAAATGGAGCGCAAAATTGGCGCCCGATATCAAGAGGAATGCGGCCGCGATCATCTCGATCGTCGGGCTTTGAAAGTAGCCCATGCTCTGATCGTGCGTCGAGAAGCCGCCGATCGCCACGGTCGAGAAGGCGTGGCCGATGGCGTCGAAGGTGCCCATCCCGGCGAGCCAGTAGGACAGCCCGCAAGCAACGGTCAGGCCGAGGTAGATGTACCAGAGGGCCTTGGCGGTCTCGGTAATGCGCGGTGTGAGCTTGGTGTCCTTCATCGGGCCGGGAATCTCGGCCCGATAGAGCTGCATGCCGCCGACACCGAGCATCGGCAGCACCGCTACGGCCAACACGACGATGCCCATCCCCCCCAGCCATTGGAGCTGCTGGCGATAGTAGAGGATCGATTCCGGCAGGGCGTCGAGGCCGGTGACCACGGTGGCGCCGGTCGTCGTGAGGCCGGAGACCGACTCGAAGATCGCATCGGTGATGGACAGATCCGGCTCGTCGGTGAAGATCAGAGGCAAGGCACCGCCGAGACCGAGCACGGTCCAGAACAGGGCCACGACCAGGAATCCATCGCGCAGGCGCAGCTCTTGAGGCCGCCGGTACACTGGAAGCCAGATCACGAGGCCCGCCACGAGCATGATGCCGAACGACTCGAGGAAGATCGCCAAAGCCCCGTCCTGATAGATCGTCGATACGATGACCGGCGGCAGCATCGTGACGCTGAAGAGCATCAACAGCAGCCCCAGCACGCGTTGAACGGCGAACGGCTTCAAGGGATCAGGCTTCCAACTGCTGGCCGGCGCCGCTCACAGGAAGGTGATCCCGACCTGGAACAGCCTCTCGATCTCGCCGATGCGGCGCTTATCCTGCAGAAAGAGGATGACGTGATCCTCGGCCTCGATGCGGGTGTCGTGATGCGCGATCAGGACCTGCTCGCCGCGAACGACCGCGCCGATGCTCGCCCCTTTCGGTAGATTGAGCCCCTCGACGGTGCGACCGACGACCTTGCTGGAGTAGCGATCGCCGTGGGCGATGGCCTCGATGGCCTCGGCCGCGCCGCGGCGCAACGAGTGCACCATGACGACGTCGCCGCGCCGCACATGCCTTAGGAGCGTACCGATCGTGGCCTGCTGCGGTGAGATGGCGATGTCCACGGCGCCGCGCTGCACCAAGTCCACATAAGCCGGACGGTTGATCAGCGCCATGACCTTGCGCGCACCGAGCCGCTTGGCGAGCATGGCCGCCAGGACATTCACCTCATCGTCGTTCGTCACGGCACAGAAGACGTCGGTGTTCTCGATGTTCTCCTCCTGCAGCAGCTCCTCATCGGCGGCATCGCCGTGCAGGACGATCGTCTTCTCCAGAAGCTCGGCGATCCGTTTGCAGCGGTCCAGATCCCGCTCGATCACCTTGACCCGATAGCCTTGTTCCAAGGCCTTCGCCAGGCGCGTGCCGATGTTGCCGCCGCCTGCGATGACCAGCCGGCGATAGGGGCTTTCCAATCGTCGCAGCTCGCTCATCACGGCGCGGATATGCATCGGTGCCGCAACGAAGAAGACCTCGTCATCGACCTCGATGACGGTATCCCCATCCGGTTGAATGCCATGGTCCTGCCGATAGATGGCCGCGACGCGTGCGTCGACGTCCGGCATGTGCTCATAGAGAGTACGGAGCTCCTGGCCGACTAGCGGCCCCCCATAATGGGCCTTGACCGCGACGAGCCGTACCCGCCCGCCGGCGAAATCCAGCACCTGGAGTGTCCCCGCGTTCTTGATCAGCCGGAGGATGTAGTCGGTGACGAGCTCCTCCGGGCTGATCGGCACATCGATCGGCAAGGCCTCGTTGCTGAAGAGCTTGGGATAATCCAGAAACCCTGGCGAGCGCACACGGGCGATCTTCGTCGGCGTATGAAACAGCGTATAGGCCACCTGACAAGCCACCATGTTTGTCTCATCGCTGTTGGTCACGGCGATGATCATCTCCGCGTCCTCGGCACCGGCGCGGATCAGCACATCGGGATGCGCGCCGTTGCCGAGCACCGTGCGCAGATCGAAGCGGTCCTGCAGGGCGCGGAGCAGATCCGGGTTCTGGTCGACGACCGTGATGTCGTTGGCCTCGTGGACGAGATTCGCCGCGACGGAGGAACCGACCTGCCCGGCACCGAGGATGATGATCTTCATCCTTGGTCAGACACGCGTGGGATAGGGCTAACGATCATGGGGCGAGCCGACCCACCCCGGACCATGAAATGTCGCCTCGCCCC
>CAZOWL010000090.1:0-17382 GCA_964583605.1 uncultured Chromatiaceae bacterium
GGGCGAGGCGACATTTCATGGTCCGGGGTGGGTCGGCTCGCCCCATGATCGTTAGGCCCGCGTTGCGGTGCAAGTCGTCCCCAGCGCGCTCCCCCTCTCCCGCCGCCTCGTGGGGTAGGGACCGCGGAGGCGGAACGATCACGGCGGTACGTATCGCTCATGATGCGAGGGCGGCGCACCGCGACGATCATCAGCGGGCCTTCTGTCGCTCCGCGAGGTAGAGCCAGGTATCGAGCACGGTATCCGGATTCAAAGACACGCTGCCGATACCCTCGTCGACGAGCCACTCGGCGAAATCCTTGTGATCGGACGGGCCTTGGCCGCAGATGCCGACGTACTTGCCCTGCTTGCGGCAGGCGGCGATAGCCAACGAGAGCATCCGTTTCACGGCCGGATCACGCTCATCGAAGTCCGCAGCGATCAGCGCGGAGTCGCGATCGAGCCCGAGGGTCAGCTGCGTCATGTCGTTCGAGCCGATCGAGAAGCCATCGAAGTACTCGAGGAACTCCTCGGCCAGGACGGCGTTGGAGGGGATCTCGCACATCATGATCAGGCGCAGCCCGTTCTGGCCGCGGGCGAGCCCTTGGGCGGCCAAGGCCTCAGTGACGGCCTTCGCCTGGCCGAGCGTGCGCACGAACGGGATCATGATCTCGACGTTGGTCAGCCCCATGGTGTCGCGCACCCGCTTCAGGGCCTCGCACTCCATCTCGAAGCAGGCACGGAAGGCGTCGGCCACGTAGCGTCCCGCACCGCGGAAGCCGATCATCGGGTTCTCCTCGTCAGGCTCATAGAGCGAGCCCCCGATGAGGTTGGCGTACTCGTTGGACTTGAAGTCTGACATCCGCACGATGACCGGATTCGGCGCGAAGGCCGCGGCCAGCGTCGCGATCCCCTCTGTCAGCTTGCCGACATAAAACTCGCGCGGGCTCGGATAGGCGGCGACGCGCGGCGCGATCTGGGCGCGCAGCGCCTCGGGCAGGGCATCGAATTCAAGCAAGGCCTTGGGATGGATGCCGATCGTGTTGTTGATGACGAACTCGAGCCGTGCCAGGCCGATCCCGGCATTCGGGGTGGCCGCGAAGGCGAAGGCGCGATCGGGGTTGCCGACGTTCATCATGACCTTGATCGGGATGTCCGGCATCTGCGAGAGCTCGATCGTCTTGTGCTCGAAGGGAATCTCGCCGTCGTAGATAAAGCCGGTGTCGCCTTCGGCGCAGGACACGGTGACCTTATGGCCGTCTGGGATGCGGTCGGTGGCGTTCGTGCAGCCGACGACGGCGGGCACGCCGAGCTCGCGGGCGATGATCGCCGCGTGGCAGGTGCGCCCCCCGCGATTGGTCACGATCGCCGCCGCCCGCTTCATGATCGGCTCCCAATCGGGGTCGGTCATGTCGGTCACCAGGACGTCACCCGGCTCGACGCGGTGCATGTCGGTGATCGAGGCGATGACCTTGGCGACGCCCGCCCCGATGCGGTGGCCGATGCTGCGGCCGGTCGCCAGGACCGGGCCTTCGCCCTTGAGATGATAGCGCTCGATACACCGACCCGAGCGGCTCTGGACCGTCTCGGGGCGTGCCTGCACGATATAGAGCTTGCCGTCGGTGCCGTCCTTCGCCCACTCGATGTCCATCGGCCGCTTGTAGTGCTCCTCGATCAGGACCGCCTGCCGGGCGAGGTCCATGACCTCGTCATCGTTCAGGCTGAGCCGTACCTGGTCGGCCTCGGGCACTGGCTCGGTGCGCACCGGCTGCTCGGCGCCGTCCTCGGCATAGACCATGCGGACGGCCTTGCTGCCGACGGTCCGCCGCAGGATGGCCGGGCGGCCCGCGGCGAGCGTCGGTTTGTGGACATAGAACTCGTCGGGATTGACCGCCCCCTGCACGACCATCTCGCCGAGCCCATAGCTCGCGGTGACGAAGACGGCGTCGCGGAAGCCTGACTCGGTATCGAGCGTGAAGACAACGCCCGAGGCCGCGAGATCGCTGCGCACCATCCGTTGGATGCCGGCGGAGAGGGCGACCAGGCGGTGCTCGAAGCCTTGGTGGACGCGGTAGGCGATGGCGCGATCGTTGAACAGTGAGGCGAAGACCTCGTGGATGGCATGCTTGATCTGCTCGAGGCCGCGAACATTGAGGAAGGTCTCCTGTTGTCCGGCGAACGAGGCGTCGGGCAGATCCTCGGCCGTCGCCGAGGAGCGCACCGCCCAGGAGACCTCGCCGCCGGCCTGCTCGATCAGGGCCTGATAGGCGGACTCGATGGCCTCGGCCAGCGGCCTCTGGAAGGGCTGCGCCATGATCCAGCCGCGGATCTGAGCCCCGGTCTCGGCCAGGCGGCTGACGTCGTCGACATCGAGCCGGTCGAGCTCGGCTTGGATGCGGTCACCGAGGTCCCCTTGTGCGAGGAACTCGCGGTAGGCGTCCGCGGTCGTCGCAAAGCCGCCCGGAACCTGTACGCCAACCGCCGTGAGGTGGCGGATCATCTCGCCCAGCGAGGCGTTCTTGCCACCCACGAGCGGGACATCATCCATCCCCAGATCGCTCAGCCAGCGCACATATTCAGTCATCGCACGTTCTCTCCGTCTTCGGCAGGCGCAGTGCACGCAGCCGCCAGTTGGGTTGGCTCGTGCGTGCCTCAAGCAAAATTGAAGTAATCAATTAAGATAGCTGAAGTGCCTTCATTTGGCTGCAGACTATGTCAATTCTTACGATTCGGCGCTCGGAAACGGATTTTCATGAGCCATCTCGTCTCGGTCGGTAGCCGTCCGGGATCAGCACCGTCGGGGCGCATTGGCTCGCGTCCTGGAATGGGAAGTCCAATGTGAAGTGCAGTCCGCGGCTCTCGCGCCGGCGCTGTGCCGATTGAATGATGAGATCGGCGACATCCACCAGATTGCGCAGCTCGAGAAGGTCGTTGCTGACGCGGTAGTTACTGTAATACTCGATGATCTCCTGCCGGAGCAGATCGGCGCGCCGCTTGGCCCGCTGCAGCCGCCTGTTGGTGCGCACGATGCCGACGTAGTCCCACATGAAGCGCCGCAGCTCCTCCCAGTTGTGGGCGACGACAACGTCTTCGTCGGGCTGGGTCACCCGGCTCTCATCCCAGCTTGGCGCGGCCTCGATGCGCGGCATCCGCGGCAGGCGTTGCTCGATATCGCGAGCCGCGAGCTCGGCGAAGACGAGACACTCGAGCAGCGAGTTGCTCGCCATCCGGTTGGCCCCATGAAGGCCGGTGTAGGCGGTCTCGCCGACGGCGTAGAGACCGGGTACGTCGGTACGTGCGTAGGCGTCGGTGATGACGCCGCCGCAGGTGTAGTGGGCGGCCGGCACGACCGGGATTGGCTCGCGGGTAATGTCGATGCCATATTCGAGGCAGCGGGCATGGATCGTCGGGAAATGCTCACGGACGAAGTCCGCCGGCCGGTGCGAAATGTCGAGGTAGACGCAATCGCTGCCGATGCGCTTCATCTCGTGGTCGATCGCGCGGGCTACGATGTCGCGCGGCGCTAGCTCACCGCGCTCGTCGAAGCCTGACATGAATCGCGACCCATCGGGAAGTAATAGCCGCGCGCCCTCACCGCGTAGCGCCTCGGTGACCAGGAAGGATTTGGCCTCGGGGTGATAGAGGCAGGTCGGGTGAAACTGCATGAATTCCATGTTGGCCACCCGACAGCCCGCGCGCCAGGCCATCGCGATCCCGTCGCCGGTCGAGACATCGGGATTGCTGGTGTAGAGGTAGACCTTGTTGGCCCCACCGGTGGCGATGACGACGCAGGGGGCGAGGAAGGTCGCGACGCGGCCTGTCAACCGGTCCAGCACGTAGATACCAGAGCAGCGGTTGTCCCGGCGACTGAGCTTGGTGCCGGTGATGACATCGACGGCGATATGGTCCTCGAACAAGGTCACGCTCGGGCGCTCGCGCACGCGCGCCTCGAGCGCCTCAGCCACAGCCGTGCCCGTTGCGTCGGCGGCGTGGATCACGCGCCGGTGGGTGTGGCCGCCCTCGCGCGTGAGGTGATAGCCACCAGAGCTCCTGGCCCGCTCATCACGCGTGAACTCGACGCCCTGGCCCAAGAGCCAGTGGATACTGACCGGGCCGCGCTCGACGACGCGGCGCACGACTGCCTCGTCGCACAAGCCCGCTCCGGCCTTGAGCGTGTCCTGGACATGGGACTCCACCGAGTCCCGCGCGTCGAGCACGGCCGAAATCCCGCCTTGAGCGTACCGTGTGCTGCCCTCACGGACGTCGCGCTTGGAGATGACGGCGATACGGATACCCTCGCGCAGCTGCAGCGCGACGCTCAGGCCGGCGGCACCGCTTCCGAGGATGATGACGTCGAAATCAAGGGGCTCGGACATAATCGAATCGGACATGATCGAAGCGGTTGCAGGAGGATCGGAGACCGATCCGATGTAATCGGCGAAGTACCGAGCATAACCCCAAAACCCGGTGGCGTGCGCGTTGAGAGCACAATCAGGCGGTGCTCGGACGACCGGAGGCCCCCGGTTGAACTTTGTGCGTCGCTCTGATAGCGTTCCCGGCCCGTTCGCTCCTCTCCCCTGTGCTGCGAGTCTCTGCGCCAGTCCTGGGGACCGGGGAGGGACTGGGGAGTGTGCGAATCCCGGCGTCGCCGGGTGTCGGTCGTTATGGTGGCCCGCGCCGGTCCCTCCGCAACGCGAAGCCGTGAACCCGGTCAGGCCCGGAAGGGAGCAGCCGCAGCGGTGGCAGCGTGTGCCGGGGTGTGGCGGGCGCGGTCCGCCGCCCTAGCGATCATGGGGCGAGCCGAGCCAGCCCGGACCATGACATCATGACATGTCGCCCCGCCCCTGATCGTTCCCTCTCCTCAACCCTTCCTCCCAGAGGGCGAGGGAGCAAACGTGCTGCGCGCATTTCATTGCAAAGTCCGGTCGAGTCTCGGCGCCGGGTGGGTGTCGGCCCCACTCCGTTCGGTTACACTTCCGGCACCGACCCGCAGCCTAGCCTTCTGCCCAACGCAGTCGCCCGATGTCCTATCAGGTCCTTGCTCGCAAGTGGCGCCCGAGATCCTTCGCGGATCTGGTGGGGCAGGCCCATGTCGTGCGGGCGCTGACGAATGCGCTCGCCAGCGGACAACTGCATCACGCCTATCTATTCGCCGGGACCCGCGGTGTGGGCAAGACCACGCTGGCGCGCCTCATGGCCAAGGCCCTCAACTGTGAGCAGGGCGTCGGGCCGGAGCCCTGCGGTCGCTGCAGCGCTTGCAAAGAGGTCGATGAGGGGCGTTTTCTCGATCTGATCGAGGTCGACGCCGCCTCCCGCACCAAGGTCGAGCAGACCCGTGAGCTGCTAGACAACGTCCCCTTCGCGCCGGTGCGGGGCCGCTTCAAGGTGTACCTGATCGACGAGGTGCACATGTTCTCCGAGAAGAGCTTCAACGCTTTGTTGAAGACCTTGGAGGAGCCTCCGCCCCACGTGAAGTTCCTCCTCGCGACGACCGATCCGCAGAAGCTGCCCGTGACCGTGATGTCTCGCTGTCTGCAGCTCAATCTCAAGCGGCTACTGCCGAGCGAGATCCAGGGTCAGCTGGCGCGGGTCCTGGACGCGGAGGAAATCGTCTACGAGCCAACGGCGCTGGCATTGCTCGCGCGTGGCGCCGATGGCAGTATGCGCGACGGTCTGAGCCTTCTCGATCAAGCGATCGCCTTCGGTGGCGGGCGGGTCAGCGAGGCCGATACCCGCGCGATGCTGGGGGGCGCTGGTCGCGATTTGAGCCTCAACCTGGCGGAGGCGTTGGCCGCGGGCGATGGGCCCCGCCTCCTCGCCGAGGTGGCGGCGATCGCTGAGCTGACCCCTGACTTCGATGCCGTGCTGCGCGATTTGGTGCTGGTCCTGCACCGCGTCGCGCTATGCCAGCAAGTCCCGCAATCGCTGGCCCTCGACGACCCCGACCATGATCGGATTGGCGCGCTCGCCGCAGGGGTCCCGCCAGAGGATGTCCAGTTCTACTATCAAGTCCTTTTGGTCGGTCAACAGGATCTCCCGCTGGCGCCAGATCCGCGTACCGGCATCGAGATGGTCCTGCTCCGCGCCTTGGCATTTCGCCCGGCCGAGGATCCAATCTCCGACCGGACAAGGCCGTTGCGAGGCCGTGTCGCGGCGTCCGATCCGCCGGCCTCGAGCCCGACACCGTCCCGGGGAGGGTCGGATACGCGGACGGGCACGGTACGCGCGCGAACCGGCGACTCGGTTGCGGTCGAGTCCGTGGCCGCCGCGGAGGATGCGGCTCCGGCGGCGCGAGCGGATCGCCCGGGCTCCGGGTCTCGCTCCGGTCCGGCGAGACGCGTCGCGAGCGATCCGCACAGCACGGTTGCCGAGGCCGAGCCGTCTGGCTACAGTCGCCCGAGGCTCGCCGATGGCGAGGATTGGCACCGCTTGGTCAGCCGGCTGGGCCTGGGAGGCATGGCGAGCGAGCTCGCCCACCACTGTGAGCTAGCCGATTGGGACGGTCAGCGTCTGAGCCTGACGTTGGACGCGGCCAGTCAGCATGTGCGGGTGCCGAGCGCTGAGGAACGGTTGCGCGAGACCTTGGCCAAAGCCCTCGGGGCGGATCTCCGGTTGGAGATCCGCCTCTCGCGTCCCGTCGGTGAGACGCCGGCGCAGCGGCGGCTGCGGCGCGACGCAGAGCGCCAGGCGGCCGCCGAGCAGGTCATGGAGCGGGATCCGGTCGCGCGTGCGATCCGAGATGAATTCGATGCGGAGTGGGTGCCGGGCAGCATCAAGCCCAGCCATTGAGCCGCGGTCGCGATCGCGGCGCCAAACGATACGAGGTGCGAGAGCGTGAAAGCTGGTTTAGGTAACATCCTCAAGCAAGCCCAGAAGATGCAGGAAGATCTCCAGAAGGCGCAGGAGCAATTGGCCCGCGAGGAGGTCATCGGCGAGTCTGGCGGCGGGATGGTCAAGGTGACCATGACCGGCCGCAACGAGGTGAAGCGCGTCGAGATCGACCCGTCGTTGCTCGGTGATGACAAAGATATGTTGGAAGATCTGATCGCCGCAGCGGTCAACGATGCGGTAAAGCGCGTCAGCGAGAAGGCGCAGCAGAACATGTCGGAGCTCACGGCCGGACTGCCATTCCCTCCAGGTTTCAAGATGCCGTTCTAGCCCGTGGCCGAGGCGTCGCTGCTCAACGAGCTGATCGAGGCCCTGCGCTGTCTGCCCGGGGTGGGGCCGAAATCGGCCCAGCGTATGGCCTTTCATCTGCTGGAGCGGGATCGGCACGGCGGCATGACGCTGGCGCGCGTCTTGGCCCAGGCGATGGAGCGCGTACAGCGCTGCCAACGCTGCCGCACACTGACCGAGCGGGAGCTGTGCGCGCTGTGTGCGAGTCCGCGGCGTGACCCGTCGTTGCTCTGTGTCGTCGAGCAGCCTTCGGCTGTCATCGCGATCGAGCAGGCGACCGATTACCGTGGCCTCTATTTCGTGCTCGGTGGGCGCCTGTCGCCGTTGGATGGGATCGGCCCCGCTCAGCTGGGGCTCGACCTGCTCGAGTCGCGGCTGCTCTCTGGCGAGCCGCGCGAGCTGATTTTGGCGATCAGTCCGACGGTGGAGGGCGCGGCCACCGTTCAATATCTGGCTGAGATTGCCGCGGCGGCCGGGGTGCGCGTCACCCGGATCGCGCATGGGGTCCCCTTGGGAGGTGAGCTGGAGCTGGTCGATGGCGGTACGCTGGCTCACGCCTTCGCAGGCCGTCATACGCTCTAGGGCCTAACGAGGGTCCCGGCCGCGGACGCATCGGCCGACCTGGTCGGTCACGCCGATCGGGTCGAGTCGCTCGGGCGATCGAGCACCGAGTGCGGCGTCGTACGCATCCGAGCGCCGCCCGATGATTCCATGATCTGATGAGGAATGGCCTATGTCCGATACCATTTTCGGGAAGATCGCCAATGGTGAGGCGTCGGCGGACATCGTCTATGCCGACGAGTCGGTCGTCGCCTTCCGCGACGTCAACCCGCAGGCGCCGACCCACATCCTGGTGATTCCCCGCAAGCCGATTCGTACACTAAACGACGTACAACCGGAAGACGCCGAGCTGATCGGCCAGTTGTTCTTGGCCGCCGCCAAGGTCGCGGCCCAGGAAGGGATCGCCGAGAGCGGATATCGCACGGTGATCAACTGCAACGCCGGGGCGGGCCAGACCGTTTTCCATTTGCATCTGCATGTCATCGGAGGGCGTCCGCTGCAATGGCCGCCGGGATGAAGCCAGCCTTCGAGCTGAAATCCGCTGGCTTCACGCTGCCGCTGATTCGACTCCTTGCCGTCGACACGGACGCACTGGCGGCCCAGCTCGGGGCCAAGGTCGAGCAAGCCCCGGACTTTTTCCGGAACACGCCGGTCGTGCTTGACCTGAGCGCGGTTGCGGAGGAGGCCGACGGGGCGCTGCAGCTCCCATCGGTGATCGGGCTCTTGCGCGGCTATGGGATGATTCCGTTCGGGGTACGGGGCGGCAACCCATCGCAGCAGAAGACGGCTCGGGCTATGGAGCTGGCGATCCTCGGCGAATCGCGCGTCACGCGTGACAAGCCGTCGGCTGCCCCGAGCTCGGCCCCGCCCCGACGCCCGACGCCGGCGCCGGAGCCGGAGCCGGAGCCAGCCGCGACCGAGCGGCCCCCGGCGAGCTCGTTCACGATGATCACGCGCCCGATCCGCTCCGGACAGCGGATCCATGCGATGGGCGGCGATCTGTCAGTAGTCGGCGCGGTGAGCTCCGGGGCAGAGCTCATGGCGGAGGGGAATATCCATGTCTACGGTGCGCTCCGTGGTCGGGCGATGGCGGGCATGAACGGTAATCTCGAGGCCCGCATCTTCTGTCAGGCGCTCGAGGCCGAGCTGGTGTCGGTCGCCGGTCACTACCGGGTCAGCGAGAACATCCCGGCAGAGCTGCGCGGTGCCGCCGTACAGATCTTCCTCGATGGCCAGCTGCTGCGCATCGAGCCGCTGTGACGGGTCACAGGCCTGGGGCCGGCCAACAGCTCGGCGATAGGCTCTGCCGCCAAGCCGGAGCTCGAGCTCCGCATTCTCGAAATAATTAACGACAGGAGGGCCATGTCTTGGCCAGAATCATCGTCATCACCTCGGGTAAGGGCGGCGTTGGCAAGACGACGACCGCGGCGGCCTTTGCGATGGGCCTGGCCCAGCGCGGCCTGAAGACGGCGGTCATCGATTTCGACGTCGGCCTGCGTAACCTCGATCTGATCATGGGGTGCGAGCGGCGCGTCGTCTATGACTTTATCAACGTGATCAATGGCGAGGCCAATCTGAACCAGGCTCTAATCCGCGATAAGCGCTGCGATCAGCTGTTCATTTTGCCCGCTTCACAGACGCGCGATAAGGACGCTCTGACACAGGAGGGCGTGGGGGCGGTGATCGAGGAGTTGTCCAAGAGTCACGACTACATCGTTTGTGACTCGCCGGCCGGGATCGAGCACGGCGCCATGATGGCAATGTATTACGCCGATGATGCGATTGTCGTCACCAATCCCGAGGTCTCCTCGGTGCGCGACTCGGACCGCATGCTGGGCATCCTGGCGAGCAAGTCGCGCCGCGCGGAGACGAACGATGAGCCGATACGCGAGTATCTGCTATTGACCCGCTACACCCCGGAGAGGGTGGCACGCGGTGAGATGTTGAGTGTCGAAGACGTCCAGGAGATCTTGTCGATGGACCTGCTTGGCGTCATCCCAGAATCACAGGCAGTGCTCAATGCCTCAAACGCGGGGGCGCCGGTGATCCTGGACAAGACCAGTCAGGCGGGCCAGGCCTACGCGGATATGGTCACGCGTTATCTGGGTGAGAAGGTGCCGCACCGCTTCCTGACGATCGAGAAGAAGGGCTTTCTCAGCCGACTGTTGACGAGAGGGTGATCCCTATGGGTTGGCTCGACTTTTTTCGTGCCCAGCGCTCAAAGGGCAGCGCCGTCGTCGCCAAAGAGCGCCTCCAGATCCTGGTCGCTCACGATCGCGCCGAGCGACATCGCCCGCCGTACCTGATGAAGATGCAGCGCGACATCTTGGAGGTTGTTCGCAAGTATGTCTCCGTGGACATGGATGCCATCTCGGTCAACTACGAGCAGGACGATGATCGAGAAGTGCTCGAGGTGAATGTCGTGCTACCGGATCTCTCGGAAGGGCGGGCCTGACCGCGATACCTGACCGGCGGGTCGCGCACCGGACGGGCGTCGTCTGCCAGGACGGACGATGTGGCGCCGTTCTGGGACTGCCGGTGAGAGGCAGTTGGAGGGAGGTCATGCGCGACACCGGCCCCTGAGCGGCGCGTCGGCGCGACTTGAAGGCCTTCGATCGTGCCCCAGATTGGTGCATAACCTTACAGCATGCCGGAGAAAGCACGATGCGGATGGACAAGTTGACCAGCAAGTTTCAGATCGCCCTCGCCGACGCGCAGAGTCTGGCGGTGGGGCGCGATCATCAGTTCATCGAGCCGGTGCACCTGATGGTGGCCTTGCTCGACCAGCAGGGCGGCACCGTGCGTCACCTGCTCGCCCAGGCCGACGTGAACGTCGACCAACTGCGTTCGCGCCTCGGCGAGGCGCTCGACCGTCTGCCGCGCGTCGAGGGCGCGAGCGGCGACCTCCATGTGAGCAATGATCTCGGTCGCCTGCTCAACGTCACCGACAAGCTGGCCCAGCAGCGCCAGGACCAGTACATCTCCTCCGAGCTCTTCGTGCTGGCCGCCGTCGAGGACCGCGGCGAGCTGGGTCAGGCCCTCCGTCAGGCCGGCGGGAGCAAGGGCGCGATCGAGAAGGCGATCGAGACGATGCGCGGCGGCCAATCGGTCGAGGATCCTAATGCCGAGGAGACACGTCAGGCGCTGCAGAAGTACAGCATCGACCTGACCGAGCGGGCCGAGCAGGGCAAGCTCGATCCGGTGATCGGCCGAGACGATGAGATTCGGCGCACGATTCAGGTCCTGCAGCGGCGCACGAAGAACAACCCGGTCCTGATCGGCGAGCCGGGGGTCGGCAAGACTGCAATTGTCGAGGGGCTCGCGCAGCGCATCGTCAACGGCGAGGTGCCGGAAGGTCTCAAGGCGAAACGGCTGCTGGCGTTGGACATGGCCGCATTGATCGCCGGGGCGAAGTATCGCGGTGAGTTCGAGGAGCGCCTGAAGGCCGTGCTCAATGACATCGCGCGTCAGGAAGGCAACATCATCCTCTTCATCGACGAGCTGCACACGATGGTCGGGGCCGGGAAGGCCGAGGGCGCGATCGATGCCGGCAACATGCTCAAGCCGGCGCTCGCCCGCGGCGAGCTGCATTGCATCGGTGCGACGACGCTCGATGAGTACCGCAAGTATGTCGAGAAGGACGCGGCGCTGGAGCGGCGCTTCCAGAAGGTCCTCGTCAATGAGCCCAACGTCGAGGACACGATCGCGATCCTGCGTGGTCTGAAGGAGCGCTACGCCGCCCACCATGGGGTCAAGATCACGGATCCGGCGATCATCGCCGCGGCGACCCTATCACATCGCTACATCACCGACCGCCAGCTCCCGGACAAGGCGATCGACCTCATCGACGAGGCCGCCGCGCACATCAAGGTCGAGATCGACTCCATGCCCGAGGAGATGGACCGCCTCGATCGGCGCCTGATCCAGCTCAAGATCGAGCGCGAGGCCCTGAAGAAGGAGACCGACGAGGCCTCGAAGAAGCGCCTCGGCGACCTCGAGGAGGAGATCACGCGGCTGGAGCGCGAATTCTCCGACCTCGACGAGATCTGGAAGGCCGAGAAGGCCGCCGTGCACGGTACGGCCCACATCCAGGAGGCGCTCGATCGTGCCCGCGTTGAGCTCGAGACGGCGCGTCGCGCCGGTGACCTGACACGCATGTCCGAGCTGGCCTACGGCCGCATCCCCGAGCTCGAGAAGCAACTGGCAGCGGCCGATCAGACCGGTCAGGGCGAGACCCGCCTGCTGCGCAGCGAGGTCACGGCCGAGGAGATCGCCGAGATCGTCTCCAAGTGGACTGGGATCCCGGTCTCGCGGATGCTCGAGGGCGAGCGCGAGAAGCTCCTGCGGATGGAATCGGCGCTGGAGCGGCGGGTGGTCGGTCAGGACGAGGCGTTGCGTGCCGTGAGCGACGCGATCCGCCGTTCTCGTGCCGGGCTTGCCGACCCGTCGCGGCCGATCGGCTCCTTTCTGTTCCTGGGGCCAACCGGCGTCGGGAAGACCGAGCTCTGCAAGGCGCTGGCCGAGTTCCTCTTCGACACCGAGGAGGCAATGGTCCGGGTCGACATGTCCGAGTTCATGGAGAAACATTCGGTCGCTCGCCTGATCGGTGCGCCACCCGGCTATGTTGGCTACGAGGAGGGCGGCTATCTGACCGAGGCGATCCGCCGCCGCCCCTACAGCCTAATCCTCCTCGATGAGGTCGAGAAGGCGCACCCGGATGTCTTCAACGTCCTGCTCCAGGTGCTCGACGACGGGCGTCTGACCGATGGCCAGGGGCGCACCGTCGATTTTCGCAACGCCGTCGTCGTCATGACCTCGAACCTGGGCTCGGACGTCATCCAGCGCCTGGCCGGCGAGGCCAACTATGCGACGATGAAGGAGTCGGTGATGGAGATCGTGCGCCACGCCTTCCGACCCGAGTTTATCAACCGGCTCGATGAGATCGTCGTCTTCCATCCATTGCAGCCTGAGCAGATCCGCGCCATCGCGCGCATCCAGATCGGCTACCTGCAGCGCCGCCTGGCCGATCGCGATATGCGCCTGGAGGTCAGCGATGCGGCCCTCGATCACCTCGGCGAGGCCGGCTTCGACCCGGTCTACGGGGCGCGACCACTGAAGCGTGCGATCCGCGCTCAGCTCGAGAATCCGCTCGCCCAGGCGATCCTCGCCGGCCGGTTCAGCCCCGGCGACATCATCGAGGTCGAGGTCGGCAAGGACGGGCTGACCTTCGAGCGGGTGTTGGAGGGTGAGGTGGTCTGAGCTGTGATAGCGCCGGCGAGCCGCCGGCGCTCGCCAAAATGAAGGGCGAGATTGTCGCGTGGTCCGGTCCGAGGTGCCGCCCAGCGTTCTGCAGGCCCAGCGGTTTTCCGGGCTTGGCCTGGCGCGGTTGCCTCGATCTAGCAGGCCAGCGCGGCGTCTCGGGCGATCGGCACGGCCTTGTCGGGATCGCACTCACCGTGCTGGCGGCGACACGACCGCACACCCCCGCTCCAGACTTGAGATGAACGAATTCGCTATGACCGAGGTGAGCCATAGGGTCCATTCCTGGTCCCGTGACGAGTTCGAGCACATGGTCGCTGTGGGCGGCTTCCCTCCCGAGATGCGCGTGGAGCTCCTCGACGGGGAGATCATCGACATCAGTCCGCAGAAGAGCGCCCACGCGACCGCCGTCGATCTCGTCGAGCAGGCCTTGCGGGTCTGCTTTGGCGCCGGCTTCTACATCCGCGGCCAGAAGCCGCTGGCGCTCGATGCCTACTCCGAGCCCGAGCCGGACGTCGCCGTGATCCGCGGTCGCATTCGCGATTATGTCGACCACCATCCGCGCACGGCCGAGCTCATCGTCGAGGTCGCCGATAGCACGCTCAGGTACGATCGGGAACGGAAGGCCTCCGTGTATGCACGAAACGGCATCGCCGAGTACTGGATCCTGAACCTTCCCGATCGAACGCTCGAGATGCATCGCGACCCTGCCGGTGGCCTCTACAGGCAGCGCGTTGCGCTCCACGAGGGGCAAACCATCTCACCGTTAGCTGCGCCCGAGTGCTGCGTGGTGGTGACAGATCTGTTGCCTTAAGGATTTGCCGGCGCAGGGTTCCGTATCAAGATCTTTTCCGCTGTTGCTATCGCTGTTACCCCCAGCGCATCCAGGTGGCTCTTCACGCCTTGCCCGCCGCGATTCGGCACGTGGGTGTAGCTCATCATTGTCGAGGTCGAGACATCCGAACGACCAAGCAGCGCAAGGCTACCGATTCGCCGTCGAAGTCGACGGGGCGCACATCGCTCAGGGCGATGCGACGGCTGTAGCGCCCGAGGTAATCGACAACCGTCTCGGTGTGGGTCAGACAGGGCTTGGAGTAGAGCTCCCAGTCGTGGGCCATCAGGTCATCGAGCGCCCGATCGATCTCCGCGGGATCGAGCCGTTCTCAGCGACCCTCTTGCATGGCGCCGAGCAGGCGGCTGAGCATAAACAAATCTGTCCCGTTTTCCGCACCACTTAAACAAATCTGTCCCGTTTTCCGCAACGGTGATGTTGGGTGACCGCAGTCAACCGAATCACTCGTTCCTCCGCGACACCGCGGGCGGTCACCCAACTCGCGACCGATCCCTTCAGGCGGGAAAACCGGGACAGACCAGGGCCGTAGGGCCGTAGCGCATCCCGCCATCTGCGGCGTCTTCCGAAGGCGGGATGCGCTGACGCTTTCCCGCCCTACTCGGGCTGAAGACTGGGTACGGACGCTCGCCGGTCACGAAACCCACCGAACCAACGCTCGAACGCTCGATCTTTGAACGCCCTCGTACAACCGGGGGCGTTTTTGGTTGGGCGCGAATCGGAAACGTCGGCGCGTGGGATCGGTGGGTTTCGCTTCGCTCTACCCACTACGTGATGCCGAGGGCCGTAGGGCCGTAGCCATCTGCGGCTGACGCTTTCCCGCCCTACTCGGGCTTTATCCCTGGAGCGCATGGCCCGGATCATCGGCCGCGACGCACTGCCGGCGCGTCAGCGTCTGGTGCCGCTCTGCGCCCAGTTGATCAACCAGGGGTTCCTGCGTCAGTCCGCCTTCTCGGCGAACGATCGTTACGCCAACCCTAGGGAGCAAGGTAGGGTGGGAAGAGTGACCATGGCATGATGCCGAATCGTTGGCACGGATTCTGACTGGTCACGAAACCCACCGAACCCATGCGCCCACGCTTCCTCTTTATTATCCAAGGAATACCCCCGGCTCTGCCGGGGAGACAGTAAGAGTTTGACAGTTACGGGAGTCTGTTCTAAGAGCGGTTTGGTTTCATTGAAGCGACCCCTTTTGCAGATGTTCATGATGAGGCTGCGATCTTGCTCGTCGTGATCACAGCGCCTGAATGGAGCAAGAACATCTCAGAGTTTGACCAATGATCGCGATCAGGCCCCTTTGAGGGGCCAGCGATCAGAAAGCCCCCGGCTTTGCCGGGGGATTGTTACTGAACGCCCTCGGGATACCGGGGGCGTTTTCGGTTGGGTGTGAATCGGAAACCTCGGCGCGCGCGGTCACCCAATTGACGTCTGCCGATTACCGGCTCGTGATGGCCGCGCCTATACTTCACTCCTCCCGATCCCCGTGTCACGAGGCCAGAGACACATGAACTTCCCCGATCTCGAACGTATCACCATCGATCCCCGTGTGATGGGCGGAAAACCCTGCATTCGAGGACGGATAAACGGATAGGAAATCCAAGCCGCCTTGAGGGTCCAGGCCGGCGCTGAGACAGGACGGTAGTGAATGCGGGGTGTGAGGTCAAGGCCCGGAAACATGGCGGCCCGCCCTCGCGACATGGCGGAGCGACCTCGCGCGACGCCCGTTGCAGGGCGAAGCGGCGCGCTGGAGCGAGCCCGGGGTCATGCCGGACGGCGGCAAAACGAGGGGTTTGAGCAGCGCTTCCCGCAGGAGACGGCGACTACCAGGTGATACGCTGATCGAATTCGGGCTCGGGCTGAGCGACAAGGTCCCAGTCCGGCACCGGCTCGGGCGCCTCGTCCCAGGCGGGCGGTCCGCGGGCGGGCGAGATCGGGGGTGGCCGGGGTGGCTCACCGATGTGGGTGAGGATCTGCTCGACGGGTGCGGCCTCGGTGATGAAGGCGACGATGCGCATGTTGGCGCCGCAGTTGGGACAGACCAGCGGCAGCGACGCGAACAGCCGGGCCAGCCGCATCGCCCACAGATAGCGTGCTGGAGAGCCGGTTCTCTGCTCCTCGTCTGTCGCCGAAACGCTCTTCGCTGGTGCCTGCGGGCTGGGCGCCTCCTCGCGCCCGTCAGGGGTGACGGCCGCGCGCAGCGGCGAGTTGGGCGCCAGCACCCCGTGGTCGCGGTGGCGGTGCCGCCGTGGTGGCGGAATGAGTGCCGCCAGCGCATCGATCAGCTCCAGCGGGCTGAGCACCAGGGTGGTGCGCCCATCGCGTCGCGACTTGGGCAGGTGGTAGACGAGCTCTCCTCTACCAATTGATCCAGCGCCTCCAGCAGGGCAAGGATCTCGACGCGTTGGTCGGCCTGTTGAGCCGCGATTTCGCCGACCTCTTGGGCTGCCACTGGATCGGTGTCGTCTTCATCGACGAGGCGCACGCCACGGCCCGCGTCGAGACGGCCTGGATCGATGGGCAGCCGCAGCCGAGCGAGCGGCGACTCTATCGTCTGCAAGGCACGTTGCTCGAGGCGGTGCTAGCGACCCAGCGCCCTCGTCAGATCGAGGACATGACGATGCTGGCCGCCGAGCACGAGGCCTATGAGCTTCTGCGTCACCTGGTCGCCATCGGCATGCGCGATGCGATCTTCCTGCCGCTGACGCCGCAGACCGATACGCCGGTGCCGGCGGTCGTCGTGGTGGCGACGCGGCAGGCGGGGGGCTTCGACACCGGGCAGGGCCGACTCCTGGGCAATATCGCTCAGCTGCTGACCCAGGCCTTCGGCCGCACGGCGCGCTTCGTCGAGCAGGGCCGCCTCGCCGCGATCGGCGAGTTCGCCTCCGGGATCGCGCACGAGCTGCGCTCGCCGTTGAGCACGGTGTCGATGGCGCTCGAATACCTCGCCGACCAACCCCTCCCGGAGCGGGCCCAGCGACGTGCCGATCTCGGCGTACAGGAGGCGCAGCGGATGCGCCGCCTGCTCGATGACATCCTCACCTACGCCAAGCCCTTGCGTTTGGACCTGCAATCCGTCGATCTGGTGGTTAGCCTGCGCGAGCTCATCGCGGGTTACGCCCCGAGTGGCGCCGCGCACGACCTGCGGCTCGACCTCGCCGTGCCGCGTGCGCCGGTGCTGGCCGATGTCGATCGGCTGCGCCAGGTGTTCGTCAATCTCACCGACAATGCCTGCGCGGCCGCGCCCGCCGGGGCCCGGATCACCTGGCGCCTGGCCGCCGCCCCCGAGGCGGGCCAGGTCCTGATCTCCATCCACAATCCCGGGGAGGCCATCCCCGCCGCCGTGCTCGCGCGTCTCACCCAGCCCTTCGTCAGCACCAAGCCGGGCGGGACCGGGCTCGGGCTCGCGATCGTGCGGCGCCTGGTCGAGGGGCACGGCGGTACGCTGCGCATCGACTCGGTCCCCAGCGAGGGCACGCGCGTGGAGATCCGCCTGCCGGGCCTGCGGGCCTGATGCTACCGACCTGGCAGGGAGAGCCCGTACTTGCGGATCTTCCGGT
>CAZOWL010000091.1:0-17325 GCA_964583605.1 uncultured Chromatiaceae bacterium
ATCGCCTACGTCATGACCTGCAACGGCCCGCCGCACGGCATCCAGGTCGAGCGCGACATCATGAACAAGTATGGCCGCCCGCTCCTGGGGTGCACGATCAAGCCCAAGCTCGGCCTCTCGGCCAAGAATTACGGCCGCGCCGTCTACGAGTGCCTGCGTGGCGGTCTCGACTTTACCAAGGACGACGAGAACGTCAATTCCCAGCCCTTCATGCGCTGGCGCCAGCGCTTCGATTTCGTCATGGAGGCAATCGACAAGGCCGAGCGCGAGACCGGCGAGCGCAAGGGTCACTATCTCAACGTCACCGCGCCGACCCCCGATGAGATGTTCAAGCGCGCCGAGCATGCCAAGGAGATCGGCGCCCCGATCATCATGCACGACTACATCACTGGCGGCTGGTGCGCCAATACCGGCCTTGCCCAATGGTGCCGCGACAATGGCGTGCTGCTGCACATCCACCGTGCGATGCACGCCGTGATCGACCGCCACCCGCACCACGGCATCCACTTTCGCGTGCTGGCGAAGCTCTTGCGCCTCTCCGGTGGCGACCACCTGCACACCGGCACCGTCGTCGGCAAGCTCGAGGGCGACCGCGCCGCTACGCTCGGCTGGATCGACCTGCTGCGCGAGTCCTACATCAAAGAGGACCGCTCACGCGGCATCTTCTTCGACCAGGATTGGGGCGCGATGCCCGGCGTCTTCGCCGTTGCCTCGGGCGGCATCCACGTCTGGCACATGCCGGCGCTGGTGACCATCTTCGGCGACGACGCGGTCCTGCAGTTCGGCGGCGGCACGCTCGGTCACCCGTGGGGCAATGCCGCCGGGGCCGCGGCCAACCGTGTCGCACTCGAGGCCTGTGTCGAGGCCCGCAACCAGGGCCGCGAGCTCGAGAAGGAGGGTAAGGAGATCCTCACCGCCGCCGGCCAGAGCAGCCCTGAGCTCAAGGCCGCGATGGAGACCTGGAAGGAGATCAAGTTCGAGTTCGACACCGTCGACAAGCTCGACGTGGCGCACAAGTAGCCATCAGCCGCCGGTCTCCAGCATCCAGTAGGTCACTCCGCATAGGCCGAGCGAATCCCCCGCTGGCGGCTGGAGGTTGGAGCTCAAGCTCCCAGCGCTATCACAGCAATCGAATACTGAACACTCGGAGTACAGAACAGATGAGCGAAATGCGGGATTACAAATCGAGTCTGGAAGACGTCAACAGCCGCAAATTCGAGACCTTCTCTTATCTGCCGGCGATGAGTCCGGAGCAGATCCGCCAGCAGGTCGAGTATATCGTCAAGCGCGGCTGGAACCCGGCCATCGAGCACACAGAGCCGGAGAACGCCTTCGATCACTACTGGTATATGTGGAAGCTGCCGATGTTCGGTGAGAGCGACGTCGACACCGTCCTCGCCGAGGCCGAGGCCTGCCACAAGGCACATCCGGACAACCATGTGCGCCTGGTCGGCTACGACAACTACGCCCAGTCCAAGGGCACCGAGATGGTCGTATTCCGCGGCAAGCCGGTCTGATTCCGGCTGCGGTTCGGACTCGCTGAGAAGACCCCTGCTCCCTCGTGCGGGGCAGGGGCGCTTGTGGGTTCGAACCGCAACGGCGCAAAGAATTGATATCACGAACGACCGTTTCGCGAGCCAAAGACCGCGACGGTCCGCACAGCGGACTACGGCAGCGGTTTCGGGTAGATCCGCTGTGCGGACCATCCCCGTTCGCCGGACTTCTGATCAAGGCCAGAAACGAGCCCCAATGGCGGACTCGGAAAGGAATGCAGGGGTTCCTTCGTCACCCCATCTACCGGGTCTGGCGGAGCAAGGAGGCCACAAGGCAAGTGACCATCCCGGATTTCCAGGGTCAAATAGAGCTCGCCGGAGTTCGTCGAAAAGCTTGGGGTTTTCATCGCCGATGTAGTTGAGATTAAGAAACTAGAGTCCGATTGATTTGTCGAAGAATAGGCACTGACTACTCCAAGGCTTCGGTCGAAAACGCAGGATTGTGATTATGAGTGAGCCAAGCAAAGAACAATATGTCGTCGGCGAGGAGCCCTATTACCGCTCGGTCGCCAATGAAGTGGAGATGTACGAGGCGGCGTATTCGGCGCGCATGCCGGTGATGTTGAAAGGCCCGACGGGCTGCGGCAAGTCGCGGTTCGTTGAGTACATGGCCTGGAAGCTGGGGAAGCCGCTCATCACTGTGGCCTGCAACGAGGACATGACCGCCTCGGACCTGGTCGGCCGTTTTCTGCTCGACATCAACGGCACCAAGTGGCAGGACGGACCGCTGACGGTGGCCGCGCGGATCGGCGCGATCTGCTATCTCGACGAGGTCGTCGAGGCGCGCCAGGACACGACCGTCGTCATCCACCCGTTAACCGACCATCGCCGGAGCCTACCGCTTGAGAAGAAGGGCGAGCTGGTGATGGCTCATCAGGACTTTCAGCTCGTCATCTCCTACAACCCGGGCTACCAAAGCCTGATGAAGGACCTCAAGCAGTCGACCAAACAACGCTTCGGCGCATTGGATTTCGACTATCCAGCCACCGAGATCGAGACCGAGATCGTCGCCCACGAAGGCGGAGTGGATCATGCTACCGCGGAGAAGCTGGTCCAGGTCGCCCAACGCAGCCGCAACCTCAAGGGCCACGGCCTCGACGAGGGCATGTCGACGCGCCTGCTGGTCTACGCCGCCCAACTGATCGGCAAAGGTATCTCTCCTCAGTCGGCCTGCCAAATCGCCCTGGTGCGACCCTTGACCGACGACCCCGACATGCGCGATACGCTCGACGCCGCTGTAAATACCTATTTCTAAGGCGCTCGATCCTTTGAACCGCAGAGCCCCAGAGAACGCAGAGGATGCGCGGAGCTTTAAAGAGGTTGAAAACACCCTGCTGGTCGAGCTAAAGGCGGTGGAGGAGTTCATAGCCATCCATCGGGCACAGATCATTGCCTACCTTCGAGCGCTCAATAAACCTCTGGGCCTACTTATTAACTTCAACGTTCCATTGCTACGAGACGGAATTCGCCGAATCATCCTCAGCGGTTGACTCTGCGTCCTCTGTGCCTCTGTGGTTGGCGGCCCGGGAGCTCTAATGTCCATCGACTTCAGCCAATACGTCTCTTGCCTCGACACCGACGCCGATCACCCGCATCGGGAGGCGTTGGACTCGAGCTATCACGAGGCCGCGCGCGTGATGTCGCCGCGCGGGCTGGACAATTATCTGACCGGCATTCAGGCCATGTGCACGATGGGCAAGGGGCAGGACCTGGTCCTAACCTATGTCCAGGAGATCCCGCGCGTGGTCAAGGAGGTGGGCGAGGACGTCGTGCCGGACATCGTCGAGTCCCTGATGAAGCTCGCCTCCCATACCTCTGGCACCGTGATCACGCTGATCATGGCGAGTCTGCCGCTGGCGGCGAGCCGGCTTGGGGATGCCGACGTACTGCGCGGCTATCTGAACCTCCTCCATCAGCTCGCCGGCAAGGCTCCGCGGGGCTTGAGGCCGATGATGGAAAACATCGACGAACTGCTCTCGAAGCTCACGCTGGGCGGCCTGCGTCGCTGGGCGCTTTGGGGCGCCCAAGCCCACCAGCGCGACCTCGACGGCCAAATGGCCTACTTCGGGCTCAAGACCGAGTCCTCCCGGGCGGTGCTGCAGAAAGAGCGCCGCGGCACGCTGTTCGTCGACAATCAGCGGCGCCTGAACTTCTATTTGCGCGCACTCTGGGCGCGGGCCTTCTTCATGCGCCCCACCTCGGGCGACTACGAGTCACGTGCGGGCTTGAGGCCCTTCATCGAGGACTTCCAGGTCCACCTACCGGACGCCTTCGATGCGTGGCACGGCATCTGCGGTCTCGAGACGTATCGGGCCGCGGCCGCGCACTGTGCCGCCCACATGGTTTATACGCGCGAGCCCCTCAGCGCCGAGCAGCTCTCGCCCGCGCAGATGCGCTTCATCGAGCTCTTCGAGGACGCCCGCATCGAACATCTGGCGATGCGCGACTTCCCAGGCCTGAAGAAGCTCTGGCTGCAGTTCTTCACGGCCCCGTTGACGTCGAGCGAAGCCCCAGGGGGGCAACACGCGATGGTCGACCTGATGCACCGCATGGCCCATGCCCTCCTCGACGAGGACTACCGCGACGACGACTCGCTGATCAACGACTCGGCTGCCGCCTTCCGAGACGAGCTCGCCTCGCGCGCCGGTGAGAATCGAATCAGCTGGCTCGCCGGCGTCACCTTTTACAACCAGGCCGTCAAGCGCCTGCCGCTGCCAAACTTGCGGATCCTGGAATCCTGGCTGTCACCCTATCGCGACGACAACCGCTACGTCTGGGAATTCAGCGAGAACCTCTTCACCGAGCGGGGCATCGACTACATCCCCAGCTCGCAGCGCCAGGTGCGCAAGTATGTCTCGGCCGTCGAGCTGGCCAATGAGGTCGATGTGGAGACCGCCGGCGATGACGCCCAGGAGATCTGGGTCTGCGCCACCGAGTTTTTTCCCTACGAGGACGAAGGGATCTCATACAACCAGATGGAGGGCAAAGAGCCGGTCTCGGAGCCTTACCACTATCAGGAGTGGGATTATCAGGCGCAGCTCTACCGGCCGGACTGGGCGACTGTGCTCGAGCGCCGCCAGGGCCGCGGCGACCCGGAGCAGATGGACGCGATCCTGACGAAGCACAAACCGATCGCGACCCGCATCCGGCATCTCATCGATGCCCTGCAGCCGCAGGGGATCATCCGGAGGCGCGGCTACGAGGAGGGCGAAGAGCTCGATCTAAATGCGGCGATCCGGGCCATGATCGATATCCGCCGCGGGGTGATGCCGAGCCCAAGGATCAATATCCGCATCACGCGTCACATCCGCGATCTCGCCATTGTCGTGCTGATGGACCTCTCGGAGTCGACCAACGAGCCGATCGATGCCGATGAGCCCGAAAGTCCCACGATCCTGCAACTGACCCGCGAGGCCACCGGCCTGCTCGCCTGGGCGATTGACAGCATCGGGGATACCTTCGCCGTTCACGGCTTCGCCTCCGACGGCCGCCACGATGTCCAGTACTACCGTTTCAAAGACTTCTCGCAGCGCTACGAAGACGAGGCCAAGTCGCGGCTCGCCGGCATGAAAGGTGGCCTCTCAACGCGGATGGGTGCAGCGCTACGCCACGCCGGCTGGCACCTGACCCAGCAGAACGCGACCAAACGGCTGGTGCTCCTGGTCACCGACGGCGAGCCGGCCGACATCGACGAGCGCGACCCTCAGTACCTGCGCCACGACACCAAGAAGGCCGTCGAGGATCTGCGCATGCAGGGCATCCACACCTACTGCCTGACCCTCGACCCCAACGCCGACCGCTATGTCGCGCGCATCTTCGGCGAGAACCGCTATTCGATCGTCGACCAGGTCGCGCGGCTGCCAGAGCGGTTGCCGGCGGTCTTCGCGGCCCTGACCGGCTAACGATCAGGGGCGAGGCGACCTTTCATGCTCCGGGGTGGCTCGCCTCGCCCCTGATCGTCCCCTCGCCCCAACCCTCTCCCAGAGGGCGAGGGAGCGAAGGTGCTTCGCGAAATTGATTCGTCACGCTCGGGGTCGCACTCTGATGCACCCTATATTGATCGTCCCGAAAGTACTCGCAAGGCGTTGACGCAACCGTCGACGAGAGGGACCGCGGCGTCGAGCCTACAAGGATGTATTCACGGCGTGTCGCAGCCACGCCATGCGAGTACCTATGCAACCATTGATAGGAATGCCAGCGCAGCGGTCATAAGAGGCCCAGAGGGAATGGCTGGACGATGTGCAGTATTACCCCAGTCTCTCTGTCAAATAGACGATACAGCCGTTTAGGCTCGCCAGACGCGGGCATTCGATCTCCGGGATCTTGATCTCGAGCCGCTTTTCTAGTGCCAGCACGAAGTTGAGATAATCGACAGAATCGAATTCGAATTGGTCTCGAAAACTCTGGGCCGGATCGAGGTTATCGAGATCGGCATCGGGCGCAATTTGACCAATTTCCTCGAGGAGGATCACCTTGATAGCGTCTTCGTTCATCGATTCAGCACCCTATCTGTCCTGATCAAGCAGCGTCGAGGTATCACCTTCGGGCAATCCCAGCTCCTCGGCCTTGAGCAGCCTGCGCATGATCTTACCGGAACGCGTCAGTGGAAGGTGTTTACGGAGCTCGATCTCTCTGGGCGCGACCACGGCGCCCAAGCGCCGGCGGGCGTGCGCCAATAAATCGCGACGCAGGGTCGCATCCGCCTCGTAGCTCGGCTTGACAACAACGAACGCCTTGACGACCTCGCCGACTATCGGGTCTGGCTTGCCTATCACCCCCGCCTCGGCCACAGCTGGATGTTCGAGCAAGACGCTTTCGACCTCAACCGGCCCGATCAAATGGCCGGCCGATTTGATCACATCGTCTGCGCGCCCGACAAACCAGAAGTACCCGTCTTCATCGCACCGCGCCAGGTCACCGGTCAGGTACCAACCGCCGGCAAAGCACCTCTTATAACGCTCCGATTCGCCAAAATATCCCCGAAACATCGACGGCCAGCCGGCACGCAGCGCGAGCTCCCCTTCTTCATCGGGCCCCTGGACCTCCTCGATGCGACCATCTTCGTGCCGATGTACGACCACGGCCTCGATCCCCGGCAGAGGGCGGCCCATCGAGCCCGGCTTGATGTCGGTAGCACGGAAGTTTGCGATCATGATGGCACCGGTCTCGGTCTGCCACCAATTGTCGTGTAACGGCAGGCCGAAGACCTGCTGCCCCCAGCGCACGGCATCCGGGCTCAGGGGCTCGCCGACGCTGGCGATGAAACGCAGGCTCGAGCAATCGGTTTGCCTGACCAAATCCTCCCCGAGGCGCATCATCATGCGCACCGCAGTCGGTGCCGTGTACCAGATGTTGACCTTTTGGTGCTGCAGGATCTGCAGCCAGCGTTGGCCATCGAATTCGGCCGTATCGACGATCAGGGTCGCGCCGATCGTCAGTGGGGCAATGACCCCGTAGGCGATGCCGGTCACCCAACCTGGATCTGCTGTACACCAGAACACGTCCTCCGCGTGAATGTCCAGCGCGAGCCTGGCGCTCGCATGTTGGGCGATGACGGCCCCGTGCACATGCACCGCCCCCTTCGGCTTACCCGTCGTACCGCTGGTAAAGTGCAATAGCGCCGGCGCCGAGGGCTCGGTCGGACCGATTGAATACTCTACAATGGCCTCGGCGAGCAGGTGAACGAAGTCGCGCGTCCCTTCAGGCAGAGTTGTCTCCGCAGCATCGACGATCAGGACATGCCGCAGATTCGGCAGGGAATCTCGCACGGCCGCCACCTTGCGGACGTAGAGTGAGGCCGTCGTCACAAGCACACGGCTCTCGCTAATCGCCAGACGCGTCTGTATTGGCTCCGGGCCGAATGCCGAGAACAGCGCGCAGAACACACTACGATGCTTCCAGGTACCGAGTGCGGTAACGAACAGTGCGGGGGTGCGGCCCAGGAGCGTGCTGACGGTGTCGCCCGGCTCCACGCCAAGATCCTGCAACAGGCTCGCAAAGCGGCTGCTAAGCTCTTTCAGCGTCGCGTAGCTGGTATCTTCGGATTGCCCACGCCCATCGACACAGCGCAGCGCCACTCGGCCGCCCTGCCCATGAAGGACATGACGGTCTACCGCTTCGTACGCGACATTGAGACCGGCGTCGTTTGGCAGGCCGTCGAGCTCGCGGCGCGCCGCCTCCCAGCTGAAGGCCTCGCAGGCCGCGGCATAGTCGACAAGATTGGGCGGCACTCCGCCAAGTAGGGGTGCTTTCTTAATCCACGACATAGCGTCAACCTAACGATCATGGGGCGAGCCGAGCCACCCCGGACCATGAAATGTCGCCTTCCCCTTGATCGTTCCCTCACCCCAACCCTCTCCCAGAGGGCGAGGGAGCGAACGTGCTTCGCGAGTTTCATAGTAGTGACTGAATCAGTGGCCGTTTTGCGACATGCCGTCATTATGAACCGGGCGGTCTATCGCGTCCGAATCGCAATCATGATCGGGGCACGGAAGACGTTGGCATGAGCATCCGCAATCTTGACTCCCTCCTGAGGCCCGAATCGATAGCCGTGATCGGCGCCAGCCGCACAGACTCATCGGTCGGTGCCGTATTGGCCAAGAATCTCTTCGGGGGAGGCTTTGACGGCGCCATCTTCCCGGTCAACCCAAGACATCGATTCATCCAGGGTGTGTGGACCTACCCCGACATCGCCGACCTCCCGATCACAGCAGACCTCGCGGTGATCGCCACACCCGCGGCCACCGTACCGCAAATCATCCGCTCACTCGGTGCTGCCGGGACAAAGGCTGCCGTCGTGATCAGTGCCGGTTTCGGTGAGGCCGCCGCCTCGGGCGGTCAAGAGCTGCAGCGGGCCATCCTAACGGCTGCTCAGCCGTTCAATCTGCGGATCGTCGGCCCGAATTGCCTGGGCATCCTGGTTCCCGGCCTCGGCATCAACGCCAGTTTCGCCCAGACGACGCCCGAGGCCGGCCACCTCGCCTTCGTCACCCAGTCCGGCGCAATCGTGACCGCTATCCTGGATTGGGCCAGGCCTCGCGGGATTGGCTTCTCCCACCTAATCTCGCTCGGCGACATGGCCGATGTCGATTTTGGCGATGTGCTGGATTATCTCGCCAACGTACGCGAGACACGCGCCATCCTGCTCTATATCGAGGCCATCTCGGACGCGCGCAAATTCATGTCCGCCGCGCGCGCCGCAGCGCGCATGAAGCCTGTCATTGTCGTCAAAGGCGGTCGGTATCACGAGAGCGCGAAGGCGGCCACCTCGCACACCGGGGCGCTGGCCGGCGACGACGAGGTCTATAACGCGGCGTTTCGGCGCGCCGGCATGTTGCGGGTACACAGCCTCACCGAACTGTTCGATGCGGCCGAGACCCTGGCGATGCAATGGCGGCCCAAAGGTGACCGTCTCGCGGTGTTGACCAATGGTGGGGGTATCGGCGTCCTGGCGACCGATGCGATCGTCGAGCAAGGCGCGCGCGCTGCCGAGTTGGCGCCTGAAACGATCGAGCGACTCAACGGCGTACTGCCCGCTGCTTGGTCGCACAGCAATCCGATCGATATCCTCGGCGATGCCCCGGGCGGCCGTTATGCACAGGCGCTGGAGATACTGTCCAAAGATCCCAATACCGACGCCATCCTGGTACTGAATTGTCCCACGGCGGTAGCCTGCAGCACCGACGCTGCCCGCGCCGTCATTGAAATGGCCGACAAGAAGAGAGGCGTGCCTTTGTTCACCAGCTGGGTGGGCGACGACTCAATGCGGGAGGCCCGTCGTCTCTTTGGGGCGCAGCGGATCCCGACCTATGACACCCCTGAGCAGGCCGTGCGCGCGTTCATGCACCTGGTGAGCTACCAGCGTAACCAGACCATGCTGATGGAGACGCCCCCGTCCGTCCCTGAAGACTTCAAACCCGACCTGGAAGCGGCCAACCGCATCATCGAACGGACGCTCAGCGACAACCGATCCTGGCTCAGTGAGTCCGAGGCGAAACAGGTGCTAGCCGCCTATGGCATCCCTGTCGCCTTGACGCAGCAGGTCGGCACACCCGACGAAGCAGCAAGCTGCGCCACCCAGATCGGTGAGCCCGTGGTGATCAAGATCCTCTCACCGGACATCACCCACAAATCCGATGTCGGCGGTGTCGCGCTCGACCTAGTCGGTCCCTCAGCCGTGCGCACCGCCGCGCAGGCGATGCAGGAGCGCGTCAGACAGCTGCACCCCGAGGCCCGTCTGACCGGCTTCAGTGTGCAGCCAATGATCCGTCGTCCAGGCGCTTACGAACTGGTCATCGGCGCCACCGAGGACCGCCAGTTCGGACCGGTCATCCTGTTCGGACAGGGCGGCACGGCCGTCGAGATCATCAACGACAAGGCCCTGGCGCTCCCGCCACTGAACATGCGTCTGGCACACGAACTCATCTCACAAACGCGTATCTATCGACTTCTGAAGGGTTATCGCAGCACTGCGGCCGTCGATCTGGACGCGATCGCAATGGCGCTGATCCGTGTTGCCCAGCTGATGATCGACATCCCGGCGATCAGTCAGCTGGACATCAATCCGCTGTTGGCGAATGAATCCGGTGTGATCGCATTGGACGCGCGGATCGCTATACGTGCCACGCAGGAGCCTGCCGGCACGCGGCTAGCAATCCGTCCCTACCCTAAAGAGCTCGAGGAGCTGATTCAGGTCGGCGACGGCCGCGTGATCCTCCTGCGCCCAATCGTGCCGGAGGATGAGCCGAGCCTGCAGAGTGCGTTTACCCAGCTCACCGCGGAAGAGGTTCGACTACGCTTCTTCGCACCGAAGAAGACGCTGTCGCATTTCGCGGCAGTGCGGTTCACGCAGATAGATTATGACCGCGAGATGGGCCTGATCCTGACCGAGGCCGGCCGACCTGGACAGACCGAGATCTTCGGCGTTGCCAACCTGATTGCCGACCCCGACAATCGCACCGCGGAATATGCAATCGTGGTCCGCCACGACATGATCGGCCTCGGCCTTGGGATCGTCCTGATGCGGCGCATCATCGATTACGCCCGTAACCGCGGAATCCAGGAGATCTTCGGTGACGTGCTGCAAGAGAACCGGTCCATGTTGAAGCTGTGCAAGATCCTCGGCTTCTCCCAATCGCGTGTCCCCAATGACACCGGTGTGACCCGCGTCACGCTCAAGCTCTAGCTGCTGCCCGGGTTGCGAATCATATGGACAACGCCCCAGCAACGGTCACTGTCTACGCTGGCGACCGATTGGGCGATTACAACTTTGGCGCCGATCATCCATTCGGGCCTTTGCGCTATACCAAATTTATCGAACGATTCCGAGAGCTTGGACTAGACCGACACTGCCGCATTGCATCTCCGGTGATGGCGAAAAGGGCCGACATCGAGCGCTTCCACACTGCTCAGTATATCGATCGGGTGATGCAGGCGTCAGAGACAGGCAGCGGTTATCTCGATGACGGCGATACCCCCGCCTTCCGAGGTATCTACCAGGCCGCCGCGCGGGTCGTCGGCACAGTGTTGCAGGCTGTTGCCGACCTGATCAGCGGCGAGACACGCCGTGCCTTCGTCCCGATCGCCGGCTTGCACCATGCGCGCCGCGATGCCGCCGCCGGCTTTTGCGTCTTCAACGATTGCGGGGTGGCCATTGAGACCCTACGCGGCGACTACAATGTGGGGCACATTGGCTATGTGGATATCGATGCGCATCACGGCGACGGCGTCTTTTATGCCTTTGAAACCGACCCGGGACTAGCAATCGCCGACATCCACGAAGACGGCCGTTATCTGTATCCGGGAACCGGCGCGGTGCTGGAGACCGGTAAAGGCGCCGCCCGCGGTACCAAACTGAACCTGCCAATGCCACCAGGGGCCGGCGATCGATTGTTCTTCGAAGCCTGGGAATTTATCGAGGCCTTCGTCGATGATGCCCGGCCGGAATTCATCATCTTTCAGTGCGGTGCCGACAGCCTTGCCGGAGATCCCATCACGCATATGGCCTACACCAGCGAGGCCCACCGCCACGCCACCCTCCGCCTGTGCGAGCTGGCAGATCGTCACTGCCAAGGCCGGCTACTGGCGCTAGGCGGTGGCGGCTACAACCTGCAGAATCTTGCCGATTCCTGGTGCGCGGTCGTGCAGACAATGATCGCGGTCGACACGCCGACTCGCGACTTGTGCGTGACTCCATGAGCCAGTCACCGACTCCGCTCACAACGGGGCCTTCACAATGGGCCCTCACAATGGGGGTGGCGTGAGAGGGTCAGCGGCCCCACATAGAGCCCATTCCGCGCAGGCGGTAAGTCGGGCGTTTTCTTCACTGTCGGCCGAGCGGATTCAAAGGGCGAAGCGACCGCTCGAGATCCGCCTCCAGGACACATTACAGGTAGGCCGGATGGATGGGCTGGGCTTGTGGGATCGGTGACTGTTTGGATTGGCTTGGATTGGCGTCCCCACGGGGATTCGAACCCCGGTTGCCGCCGTGAAAGGGCGATGTCCTAGGCCTCTAGACGATGGGGACAGGAGTCAGCCGTCAAAAAAAACCGGCCATACGACCGGATTGTTCGAGTGGTGGAGCCAGGCGGGATCGAACCGCCGACCTCAACACTGCCAGTGTTGCGCTCTCCCAGCTGAGCTATGGCCCCGTCGAATCAGACCGGAAATTTTACGGGCCCCGCGCACCATCGTCTAGTCTTTTTTTCGGCCCAGAATGCCCCTATGCCCGCGGCAAGATTTGACTCGGGCAGACCCATCGACGCCGGCATCGCCGCAGAGAACCCATCATCCAAGCTGGTCGAGCCTACCCTCCGTAACCGACTTAGGAGTCGTCTGAATGAAACGCATCCTGTTGTTCCTGGCAACGAATTTCGCTGTTCTGCTGGTGATCAGCATCGTCTTCAAGCTACTCGGTCTTGAAGGCCTGCTGCGAGCCAACGGTGTCGATCTCGACTACGGTGCCGTGATGGTCTACGCCGCCATCATCGGCTTCTCGGGCTCATTGATCTCGCTGTTCCTGTCTAAGGGCATGGCCAAGCGCGCCATGGGCGTGCAGATCATCGAGCAGCCCACGAACAACTACGAGCGCTGGCTCATTGATACGGTCGCGCGATTGTCGCAAGACGCCGGCATCAAGATGCCAGAGGTAGGCGTCTTCGATTCACCGCAGCCGAATGCCTTCGCGACGGGCTGGAACCGCAACGCCGCCCTCGTGGCCGTGAGCTCTGGCTTGGTCAGGGAGATGAGCCAAGACGAGGTGGAGGCCGTTCTCGGGCATGAGGTCAGCCACGCGGCCAACGGCGATATGGTGACGCTGACGCTGATCCAGGGGGTGGTCAACACATTCGTCATCTTCCTCTCGACCATCATCGGCCACCTGGTCGATCGCGTCGTCTTCAAGACCGAGCAGGGCCACGGCCCTGCCTATTTCGTGGTCTCGATCGTCGCCCAGATCTTGCTGTCGATCGTGGCGACCATGATCGTCATGTGGTTTTCGCGACAGCGCGAGTTTCGTGCCGACGCGGGCGGTGCGCGTCTAGCCGGCCGGGAGAAGATGGTCTCAGCCCTACGCGCCCTGCAGCGACAGCACGAGCAGCACGACCTTCCCGCCGGGGAGTTCGCCGCCTTCGGCATCTCGGGCAATATTGGCGATGGCCTCAAGGCCCTGTTCATGAGCCACCCCCCGCTGGAAGCGAGGATTGCGGCGCTACAACAGGGCGGCAGGTAAGGGACCCCGAGAAGATGGGCCGCAACCTAATTGCGGCCCTCGGACCCACCCCAGAGCGTCTTGCGATCCATCAGCCAATAGACGATTCCCAGTGCCAGGACTACGGCCCCGGTAGCCAGGATATACATCGGCTCGATCTTCTCGAAGTCGAAGATAATGACCTTCCGCGCGATGGCCATCAGCGCCGTCGCGATGACGAGGCGGACATGCACGACATCATCTCTTAGGTAGAGCGTGATGTTCATGAAGATCTCGATGGCGATTAATACAGCGAGGAAGTAGCCGAAGGTCACAATGATGTCACGGGCACGCAGCTCCTCGGCCGATGGCAGAAGGACCTGCTTGAAGAGGACGTAGATGACATCGACGACACCCCAGAGAATTGTCACGACCATCAACACCGCCAAGACACGCACCGCGCCACGAATGACTCGATGCAGCACATTGATCATCGGATCGTCTTCCTCCGTGCCCAGCTCGCTCTGGCCGATGGCCTTGAAGCGCTCCTTGCGGAAGTGGTTCATCAGGCTCTCGACAATCGTGCTGTTCTGCATGAGGTAGTCGATATTGAAATCCTTCTCCCCTAAATACTTCAGACCCTCAACCTGGCCGAGGTCTTTATCGGAGACGCGCTTGAAGGCCATGCTCCAGTCCGAATACTGGCGCTGCTCGATCTTCTTGCGATACAGCACCTGGAGATCGGTGTGGCGCGGATCCTGCCGGATCGTCTCCACCAGCTCGTCGACCACCTTGTCCTCGCCCTCCAACACCTGCAGAAAGGTCGCGTTGCAGTAGAGGAGCATGCCGGTCACGCCGCGCTCGGGGTTCTTCTCGCGGCACTGCTGCAACAGGCTCAGCAGATCTTGCGTCGACATGGGCTCTGTCGCAGAGCTGATGTACAGGAGCTGAATCATCGTTCCTCCTTTGATCAAACAGTACGAGGGTCACGGCGCGAGCCGTGTGCGCCTCGCCACCTCTATCACTCAGACGCCAATGTGGCGCTCCAAAACCCGCAGCCGGGTCCGCAGGGCCTCAATCTCTTCCAGCAGATCCAGGGCCAGGGCCGCCCCGGCCAGGTTCAGATCCAGGTCTCGCTGCAATCGCAGCAGACGGCGCGCGCGGCGAATCTCCTCGCCTGAGAAACGCCACTCATCCGGATCGCGACCGAGCGGATGCAGCACGCCTTCGTCCACCAGCCGCCCCAGGGCCTGCGTCGTCGCGCCACAGAGCTGCTCAAGCTCGGCGAAAGTGACGGTGAGAGCCTCATCGAGCAGAACGCCCTCGACAATCATTGCTGTTTGTCTCATGACTCAGACTCCGATCTTCGCTCGCGGATTGAACGAGAAGGACTCGGCCATGCGGCGATAGAGCGCCTGCTCAGCCTCCGTGTGGGCGGGTGGCGTGACGATCACCAGCTCGACCAACTCGTCTCCCGCTGGCTGGCCAGGCAGCCCTCGCCCTTTGAGTCGCAGCCGACGCCCACTCTGCGAGCCCGCCGGCACCTTGAGCTTCACTGACCCGCCGAGCGTCGGCACCGGGATGGTTGCACCAAGGGCCGCCTCCCAGGGCGCAATCGGGACCTCCACATGGATGTCTTTACCTTCAACACGGAACAGCGGATGAGGTGCCAAATCGATCTCGAGATACAGGTCGCCCGCCGACCCACCAGCGAGACCAGGTGATCCCTGCCCGGCGAGACGGATCTGCTGGCCCTGCGTCACGCCGGCTGGGATGCGCACGTTCAAGGTCCGCGATCGCGACTGGACCCGACCGTCAGCGCCGAGCACCGGCTCATCGAGACGCACCTGGCGAGTCGCACCCGAGAAGGCCTCGGTCAGGTCAATGCGCAGGCGGGCGTTTTGGTCCTCGCCGCGCCGCCGCCGCGTCTGAGCACCGCGGGCGCCGCGCCCGAAGAGGCTGGCGAAGAAGTCGCTGAATTGGCCCATGTCCTCGGGTCGGAAATGGAACTCGTGCTGCTCGAAACCACCGCCCGGTGGCGGATGGAAATCCTGTCCCGCCCGCCAACCGCTACCGAGCGCATCATAGGCGGCGCGCTTCTCCGGGTCCTTGAGCACCTCATGGGCCTCGTTGATCTCCTTAAAGCGCGCCTCGGCATCCGGCTCCTTGCTCACGTCCGGATGATACTTACGGGCCAGTCGGCGATAGGCCCGTTTGATATCGTCGGGCTTGGCGCCACGCGCCAGGCCGAGGATCTTGTAGTAGTCCTTGTATTCCATCTCGCTTCAACCTGTTGTCGGCATCGGCCGAATGCCTCGAAGAGACACCGGCGACAGCGGAGTGGCAAGCCGCCTTGCCACCGTCTTGCCTGCTAGAATCTCGCGACGGCCCTGGATACCAACAGCATGATACCGCGCGATCGGCGCGTCGAGTCACTGGGGCAGAAGAGTCCGACGTGGGGGCCGGCGATTCAGTCGTTGAGGCTGTCGCGGCCGCCGACCTGGGCAAGCATGGTGACTTCGGACTCGGAGCCAATGGCCGCCTTACAATGAAATCCGCGCAGCACGTTCGCCCCCTCGCCCTCCGGGAGAGGGTTGGGGTGAGGGAACGATCAGGGGCGAGGTGACATTGCATCATCTGCGGTGGCTCACCTCGCCCCATGATCGTTACGATGAAATCCGCGCAATGGGAAATCGCGGCATAATGCGATGAAGGGTATGCCGGCCCGCGGGAGCCAAGGCAACCCCCCGCGCCTGACCACAGGACCCCATGAGCGACAACGCACGCCTGATCAGCTTCGACGCGACGCAGCGTGACCCCGAGCAGGGTCGGAGGCTTCGATGAGCCGCGACGACAAGGCTCGAACCGGCGAACGGGCCGGTACCGAGATCGGCATGGCCGGGACCAAGGCCGATCGCCATGCGGGCAAGCGCTTCAGCCGATCAGGGCTGCGCGCCGAGCCCCAGACCGACGAGGTCTGACGCGTCTCGTGGACGCCAGACGTCGCCAGCAGTATCTCAGTGCCATGGGTGTAAGCCTGTGGCGACCCCGCACCAAATCTACGGCTCAGCCGGCGCCCTGCACGCTGGAGCCGGAGACGCAAATACCGGAGCTCTGCGACCGGTCGCCGCCCGCTGCCTCGGTACCGAGCGTCACGCCTGCAGACACGAATCCGCGGGGCAAATCGGTCGATGCCAACGGGTCCATTGCGGCGATGGACTGGGAATCGCTGCGGGCGGCCGTTGCCCACTGCCGCGCCTGCGCCCTGTGCGAGACCCGCACGCAGACCGTCTTCGGGGTTGGCGATCCGCAGGCGGATCTGATGATCATCGGGGAGGCCCCAGGGGCGGATGAGGACCGCGCCGGCGAGCCCTTCGTCGGACGCGCAGGACAGCTCTTGACCCGGATGTTGCAGGCGATCGGGCTCGAGCGCGACCGCGTCTTCATCGCAAATATTTTGAAGTGCCGCCCGCCGGGGAACCGCGACCCCCGTCCGGAGGAGGTGCGCGCATGTGAGCTCTACCTCGCGCGCCAGATCGAGCTTGTCTCGCCGCGCGTGATCTTGAGCGTCGGGCGGGTCTCCGCCCAGTGCCTGCTGCGCACGGATGCCCCGATCGGCCGGCTCCGTGGCCGCTGGCATCGCCTCGGCGCAACTGACCGACCGCTCTACGTGACCTACCACCCGGCCTATCTGCTGCGCTCTCCCGCGCAGAAGGCGGCCGCATGGCAAGACCTCGTCGCCGTGGCGCAGCGTCTGCGTGCATGACAAGGCACTAACGATCATGGGGCGAGGCGAGCCACCCCAGATGATGAAAGGTCGCCTCGCCCTTGATCGTTCCCTCACCCCAACCCTTTCCCAGAGGGCGAGGGGGCGAGCGTGCTGCGCGGATTTCGTAGTAACGCGCCGCCGCGCTGGCCCGATGACCAATACTTCGGTTTCGCCGTCTATCGACCCTGTCGGTGAACAGGTGCGCGACCGTCGCCCTGGCAGGAGCAGCGCAGCATCCCGATGCCCTGGCAGTGTTGGACCAGCGTAACTACTCACCCCCTCTCGCCGGCTAGCCCGCCCGACAGCCACGCCGAGCG
>CAZOWL010000092.1:0-16850 GCA_964583605.1 uncultured Chromatiaceae bacterium
TGTGCCCTTGTGCTCCTCAGACTTGTGGGTAAAGATCAGCCCAGAGGGCGAGGGATCCAGCGTGCTTCGCGCATTTCATCGTCATGACAAGTGCGGCCGCCGGCGTATCAGGGTACGGCCAGCGTGTGCGACGGTTCCAGGGCGACCCAGGTCTCGGGTGGTGCGAGATCGATGCGGGCGACCGCCGCCACGTATCCGGCCGCAGGAGTGCAGTGCGCGATGCTCGGCGGCATCGCCGCGGCGTGGCGCTCTCGGAACAGCCCGCGGCCGTCGGCCTTCACGTCGGCCTCGAGGGCCGTCCACGCGAGATGGAAGCGCTCAACCCGCTCCTCTGGAGGTGCCGCCCTGATCGCGGCCGCCAAGTGGGCGGGGAACATCCGCTCTGCGATGCGCTCGAGGTCCGGGCGAGCTCGGATCAGCTCGCAATCGACGCCGATCGGCGTGCCCCGAGCGATGGCGATCAGCGCCAGATCGCCGGTCGTGGTCAGATTGAAGACTAGCCCCGCTGCCGGTTCGGTCAAGTACGGCTTACCGGTAACGCTGCGCTCGATGGCCACCTCGCGCGGGTGACGGCCCAAATAGCTGGCGAGTATCATCCGCAGGCCGATGTGGGTCCGCAGGTAGCGTGCCCGGACCTCCGGTCGGTGGAGCGCCTGCGAGCGGGCTTGCTCCTTTGGTGCCAGCCACTGAAGCCGCGGTGCTGGATCCGCGCCCGTGTCCCCGGTGTTCAGTCGCCACAGGTGGATCGCCGACCCCGACAGCGACGGGGGCAGGTCAGTCTTCCGCCAGCTCAGCACTGCAGGTTGCTGGAACACGCCTGAGAGGTCCTCCCGAGTGACCGGTTTGACGACCGAACGGCGGGTATATAATCCGGTGTGCTGTCTGCCGACAACCCTAGAGCCCCTAATTCATGCCTGCCATCATCGAGACCATCAGCTTCGAGCTGGCCGTCCGGCCGGCTCAGGTTAAGGCCGCCGTCGATCTGCTCGACGACGGGGCCACTGTCCCCTTCATTGCCCGTTACCGCAAGGAGGCGACAGGTGGTCTCGATGACGCCCAACTGCGCCAGCTCGAAGAGCGCCTCGGCTATCTGCGCGAGCTCGCCGAGCGTCGCGAGACAGTGCTGAGGAGCATTGCCGAGCAGGGCAAGCTGACCGAGCCGTTGCGTGCCGAGATCGACGCGGCCGAATCGAAACAGCGTCTCGAAGACCTCTACTTGCCGTTCAAGCCGAAGCGCCGCACCAAAGCACAGATCGCACGCGAGGCCGGCCTCGAGCCATTGGCGTTGAAGCTGCAAGAGGATCCGAGCCAGGTGCCGGACGTTCTGGCCGCGCGTTTCGTGAACGAAGCGAAAGGAATCCCGGATACGGCTGCGGCGCTCGAAGGCGCACGGCAGATCCTGATGGAGCGCTTCGCCGAGGATGCGCAGCTGGCCGGACGCTTGCGCGAGCATCTTTGGGCGCATGGTATTTTGGTGGCAGCGGTCGTGCCGGGCAAGGAGGCCGAGGGGGCCAAGTTCTCCGACTATTTCGAGCATCGCGAGCCGATTGCGAAGGTCCCGTCGCACCGCGCCCTGGCCCTGTTCCGCGGGCGCAATCAAGGCGTATTGACGCTGGATCTTGTGGCAGGCGAGGGCGAAGACCCGGATGCCGTCTGCCGCCATATGATCGCGGCGCACTTCGGCGTGAGCCAACGCGGCCGCCCGGGCGATGATTGGCTGGCGGAGACGGTCCGCAAGGCCTGGCGCATCAAGATCCTGACTCGGCTCGAGCTCGACCTCAAGGGTCGCTTGCTCGAGGCGGCAGAAGACGAGGCGATCCGGGTCTTCGGCCGTAACCTAAAGGCCTTGTTGCTGGCCGCCCCGGCTGGCCGGTTGCCGACGATGGGACTCGATCCGGGCCTGCGCACCGGCGTCAAGGTAGCCGTCATCGATGCCACGGGCCGGGTCGTCGCCACGACCACGATCTTTCCCCATCCGCCGAAGAACCAATGGGACGCCGCGTTGGCCGAGCTGGCCGATTTGGCCCGGCGGCACGGCGTCAAGCTGATCAGCATCGGCAACGGCACGGCCTCGCGCGAGACGGATCGGCTCGTGCGTGAGCTGACGGGCCGGCACCCGGAGCTTGGTCTGCGCTCGCTGGTGGTCAGCGAGGCGGGGGCCTCTGTCTATTCGGCCTCGGCCTTGGCCTCGCACGAGCTGCCTGATCTCGATGTCTCGTTGCGCGGCGCCGTCTCGATCGGTCGCCGCCTTCAGGATCCGCTCGCGGAGCTCGTGAAGATCGAGCCCAAGGCGATCGGGGTCGGGCAGTATCAGCATGATGTCAGCCAGCCGCGCCTGGCCCGCACGTTGGACGCCATCGTCGAGGATTGCGTCAATGCCGTTGGCGTGGACCTGAACACCGCCTCGGTGCCGTTGCTGGCGCGCGTCTCCGGTCTTAACAAGGGACTCGCCGAGAACATCGTGAAACATCGCGAGGAGCAAGGCGCCTTCAGCAATCGCGCCTCGCTCAAGGCGGTGCCGCGGCTTGGTGACAAGACCTTCCAGCTCTGCGCTGGATTCCTGCGTATCCCAGACGGCGACGAGCCGCTCGATGCCTCCGCGGTGCACCCCGAGGCCTATCCGGTCGTACGACGCATCCTGGTCAAGGCCGGGAAGGGGATCCGCGAGCTGATCGGTGAAACCGAGACGCTACGGCGTCTGCAGGCGACGGATTTCACGGACGACCAATTCGGGCTGCCGACCGTTCAGGACATCCTCGCGGAGCTGGAGAAGCCCGGTCGCGATCCGCGCCCGGAGCTCAAGGCCGCGACCTTCCTCGAAGGGGTCGAGACCATCGCCGATCTCAAGCCCGGCATGGTTCTCGAGGGGAACGTGACGAATGTGACGAATTTCGGGGCATTCGTCGACATCGGTGTCCACCAAGACGGCCTCGTGCACATATCGGAGCTCGCCGAGCGCTTCGTCAAGGATCCGCACGAGGTCGTCCAATCCGGCGCCTTGGTCCGAGTCAGGGTCCTGGAGGTCGATGAGCGACGCGGGCGAATCGCCCTGTCGATGCGGCTTCACGAGCGCTCGGAACCATCCCGACCGCGGCACACCGGCGAGCCAAGCCACCGCGCGAGCAAGTCGCAGCGAGGCCAGGATGAGCGAGGCCAGGATACAGGACGGCGGCGCACCGATCGTCACGCCCAGGCCTCGCCGGGCACGCCACCGAGCGGCGGCGCGATGGCCGCCGCGTTCGTCAAGGCGCGCAAGACCTGAGACCGATGTATTGTCAACAATCTTCGTTGACAAAGCGGTTTGATTCGGTAATATCCGCCGCGGTTCGAATAAAATTGTCGACATTACGGTGCTGTCGCAGATAGCGGAGCCCACCACAAAGACGATCGCAGACGAGGTCTTCGCGAAGATCCGCCGGGCCATCGTCGCTGGTGAGATTGCGAGCGGGAGCAAGATCAGCGAGCCGGAGATGGCTGCTCGCTACGGGATCAGCCGTGGCCCGTTGCGCGAGGCGATGCGGCGGCTGGAGGCGGCGAGCCTGGTTGAGCGACGGGCCAATTGTGGCGCGCGGGTTGTGACTCCGACTGTCGACGGACTCATGGAGATCTACCATTTGCGCGAAGCCCTCGAGGGGTTGGCGGCGCGCTTGGCGGCCGAGAAGATGGCGCCGAGCGAGGTCGCTGAGCTGAGGTGTCTGTTGTCGCGGCATCGCGAGCAGGTCGCGGCCGATCCATCCGGGGCCTACTTCCAAAAGGAAGGGGACCTTGACTTCCATTTCCGCATCGCCCGCGGGAGCCGCAATCGGCGTCTCATCGCCATGCTGTGTCACGATCTCTACTACTTGGTGCGGATGTACCGCTATCAGTTCGGCATGACGGGCGATCGCGCGCAGGCGGCCCTGGACGAGCACGGCTCGATCGTTGACGCCATTGGTGACGGCGACGGGGAGCTGGCCGAGTGGCTGACCCGCCGCCATATTCGCACATCCCGGCGCCACGCCGAGCGGCGGCTTATGGATCCGCAGGCTGCGCAGCGACATTCCTCCCTTCCTGAGACGAATCCATGACCGAGCCGAGCACCCCAGGGGCCAAGCTGCGCCAAGCGGTCGCCGACGAGCGTCCGCTGCAGGTCGTCGGCGCGATCAATGCTTACCACGCGATGATGGCCGAGCACACCGGTTATCGTGCGCTCTATCTCTCCGGCGGCGGTGTCGCGGCGGCCTCCTACGGCCTGCCCGATCTCGGTATGACGAGCCTCGACAACGTACTCGAGGATGTCTGTCGCATCACCTACGCGACGGACCTGCCGCTCCTCGTCGACGCCGATACCGGTTGGGGCGGCGCCTTCAACATTGCCCGCACCGTTCGCCAATTGGCGCGATCCGGGGCCGCCGGCTGCCATATCGAGGACCAGGTGGCCGCCAAGCGTTGCGGTCACCGTCCCGGGAAGGCCATCGTCTCGCAAGCCGAGATGGTCGATCGCATCAAGGCCGCGGTCGATGCCCGAGGCGACGCCTTCGTCATCATGGCCCGCACCGATGCGCTGGCTGTCGAAGGGATGGAGGCCGCAATCGAGCGCGCGCTGGCATGTGTCGAGGCGGGCGCTGATATGATCTTTCCCGAGGCGATTGTCGAGCTCGAGCAATATCAACGCTTTGCCGCAGCGGTCAGTGTGCCGGTCCTGGCCAACATCACCGAGTTTGGCGCTACGCCGTTGTTCACGACGGCCGAGCTGGCGGGCGTTGGCGTGGCACTGGTCCTCTATCCCCTCTCGGCGTTCCGCGCCATGAACAAGGCGGCGCTGAACGTGTATCAGGCGATCCGCCGCGACGGCACACAAGCCGGCGTGCTCGAGACCATGCAGACGCGCGATGAGCTGTACCGTTTCCTCCATTACCACGGCTTCGAGGAAAAGCTCGATGCCTTGTTCGCCGCAAGCCAAGAGTGAGGCGTAAGAGGACCTCGCCGCCCCAACGCGCAAGGTCCCACCCCAAGCCCTCGCCAGAGCAAGCCCTCGCCAGAGCAAGCCATCAGGCTGCGACGCGTTTCGGCTCAGGCGGGGCCGCCGCACGTCACAGCACGAGGAGAAGACCATGGCCGAAGACCCACAGACCACGGCGCCCAAGCCAAAGAAATCCGTCGCCTTGTCCGGAACCGTCGCGGCCAACACCGCGATCTGCACCGTCGGGCGTACCGGCAACGACCTGCACTACCGGGGCTATGACATCCTCGATTTCGCCGACCAGGCGGAGCTCGAGGAGATCGCCTTCCTGCTGATCCACGGCCATCTGCCGTCTGGCGCCGAGCTGGCGGCCTACAAGCGGCGCTTGAAAGGCTTGCGCAGCCTACCCGCGACGCTCAAGAAGGTCCTCGAGGAGATCCCGCCGTCCGCGCACCCGATGGACGTGATGCGCACTGGTGCCTCGCTGCTCGGGACCTTGGAGCCGGAGAAGGACGACATGTCCGTGTCCGGGGCCAAGGCGATCGGGGATCGGCTGCTCGCCTGTTTCGGCTCGATGCTGCTCTACTGGCATCATTACGCCCACAATGGCCGCCGCATCGATGTCGAGACCGATGACGACTCGATCGGCGGGCACTTCTTGCACCTGCTGCACGGCGCGTCGCCGCCGGCCGAGTGGGTGCGCGCGATGCACACCTCGCTGATTCTCTACGCCGAGCACGAGCTCAATGCCTCCACCTTCACCGCGAGGGTCGTGGCGGGCACACATTCGGACATGTACTCGGCCATCACCGGCGCCATCGGTGCGTTGCGCGGGCCGAAGCACGGCGGGGCCAATGAGGCCGCCTGCGAGATTCAGAACCGTTATGCGAGTGCGGCCGAGGCCGAGGCCGACATCCGCGAGCGGGTTGCACGCAAGCAGATCGTCATCGGTTTCGGCCACCCCGTCTACACGGTGAGCGATCCGCGCAATGAAGTCATCAAGGCCGTGGCGCGGCGATTGTCCGAGCGCAACCAAGACATGCGCATGTTCGAGGTGGCGGAGCGTCTGGAGGCCGTCATGTGGGAGCTGAAGCGGATGTTTCCGAACCTCGACTGGTTCTCGGCCGTATCCTACGCGCAGATGGGCATCCCAACGCCGCTCTTCACGCCGATCTTCGTCATCTCGCGCACCACCGGCTGGGTGGCCCATGTCATCGAGCAGCGGCTGGACGGCAAGATCATTCGCCCCAGCGCAGCCTACACGGGACCCGAGAACCGCCGGTGGGTGCCGATCGAGCAGCGCTGAGCCCCGAGCCAAATCTGGAGAACCCGATGAGCCCACACATCGCCGATACGAACATCCGGCCCGACCCCGATCCAGAGCTGGTCGCCATCGCCGATTACGTCTGCGATTATGAGGTGCACTCGCAGGAGGCCATCACCACTGCGCGTCACTGCCTGATGGATTCCCTCGGCTGCGCGATGCTCGCATTGCAGTATCCCGAGGCGATCAAGCATCTGGGACCCATCGTCCCGGGGACCATGGTGCCGAATGGGGCTCGGGTGCCTGGCACCCAGTTCGTGCTCGATCCGATCAAGGCGGTCTGGGATCTCGGCGCGCTGGTGCGCTGGCTCGATTTCAACGATACCTGGCTCGCCGCCGAATGGGGGCATCCTTCGGACAATCTGGCGGCCATCCTTGGGCTCGGCGACTATCTTGCGCGCAAGGCGGTCGCGGAGGGACGCGCGCCCATGGTGATGGCGGACGTCCTGCGCTACATGGTCAAGGCCCATGAGATTCAAGGCGTACTGGCGTTGGAGAACAGCTTCAACAGGGTCGGCCTCGATCATGTCGTCCTCGTCAAGGTCGCCTCGGCGGCCGTCGCCGCGCGGATGCTCGGGGCCGGCAAGGACCAGGTGATCGATACACTGAGCCAGGCGTGGGTCGATGGCCAATCGCTGCGGACCTATCGCCACGCCCCGAACACGGGCTCGCGGAAGTCGTGGGCTGCTGGGGATGCCGCCGCGCGAGCCGTGCGCCTGGCGATGATGGTCGACAAGGGGGAGATGGGCCTGCCGTCGGTCCTGTCGGCGCCTCGCTGGGGCTTCTACGATGTCCTGTTCGGTGGCAACAAGCTCGCCTTGCAGCGCGACTATGGCACCTACGTGATGGAGAACGTGCTGTTCAAGATCAGCTTTCCGGCGGAGTTCCACGCCCAGACCGCCGTGGAATGCGCGCTGGTGCTCCACCCCCTGGTCAGGGATCGCCTGGATGAGGTCGAGCGGATCGAGCTGACCACCCAGGAATCGGCGGTGCGCATCATCAGCAAAGATGGCCCGCTCCACAATCCAGCGGACCGTGACCACTGCCTGCAATACATGGTGGCGATCGCATTGATCTTTGGCCGGTTGACCGCCGCGGATTACGAAGATGCGGTCGCGGCAGATCCGCGCATCGATGCGCTACGCGGGCGCATGGAGGTGCACGAGGACCCGCGCTACACCCGTGACTACCTCAATCCGCAAATGCGCTCGATCGCCAATGCGGTCCAGGTATTCTTCGATGACGGCAGCAAGACCGACCGCATCGAGATCGAGTACCCGATCGGCCATCGGCGCCGTCGCGCGGAGGGAATCCCGGCCCTCGAGCGTAAATTCCAGTCTGCGTTGGGCAGCCGGTTCCCGAAACGTCAGGCCGAGCGCATCTTCGAGCTCTGCCAGGAGCCCGGGCGGCTCGCCGCGACACCGGTGAGCCAGTTCGTCGACCTGTGGGTGATCTGAGCTGAGCGCGCGGCTCGGTCGCTGCGGATGCTTCGAGCGCCGTCCTGTACCCTGAAGGCGTTGGCTCAGCCGCCGCGCTTGACCGTCGCACTGGGCCGCCGCAGTGGGCCTCCTGTGACGGCGGTCTGATTCCAGACGCTAGAGCGTCGCTCGCCATTGTTCGACCGGCGGAATTGGGTTAGCTTCGGCCGCACACCCAAAGCTGCACTCACGATCACGGGACGAGCCGAGCCACCCCGGATGATGAAATGCCGCCTTGCCCCTGATCGTTCCCTCACCCCAACCCTCTCCCAGAGGGCGAGGGAGCAAACGTGCTGCGCGAATTTCATAGTAAGGATTTGTCATGGCTGTCGCTTCATCGGACTTGCGGACGTTGGAGGATCTCACCTACCGGGTGCTATACCGCGGTGCCTTCGCGCTGCTCGAGGTTCACCTGCAGGCGGGGCAGACGATCAAGGCCCAGTCGGATGCGATGGTCGCGATGGATCCGACCGTCGATGTCGAGGGCAAGCTCGAAGGTGGTCTCCTCGGTGGGCTGGGGCGGATGTTCAGCGGCGAGAGCTTCTTCTTCCAGACGCTGCGCGCGTCGCGCGGCGCGGGCGAGGCCCTGTTGGCCCCGGCGCAACCGGGCGATCTGCTGCCGATACATCTCGATGGCACCCAGACCTACATCCTGCAGAAGGACGGCTTTCTTGCCGCCAGCGAAGGCGTGCAGATCTCGACGACGGCCCAGAACCTGACCCGCGGTCTCTTCAGCGGTGAGGGCTTCTTCGTCCTCAAGGCCAGCGGGCGGGGAATGCTGTTCGCCGAGAGCTATGGCGCGATCCATGCGCTCGACGTCGGCCCGGGCGAGGAGATGATCGTCGACAACGGCCACTTGGTCGCCTGGCCGCAAGGCATGCACTACAGCCTTGAGAAGGCCAGCTCGGGCTGGATCTCGAGCTTCACCTCGGGCGAGGGCCTCGTCTGCCGCTTCCGTGGTCCGGGCACCGTCTATATCCAGAGCCGGAACCCGAATGCCTTCGGTTCCTGGCTGAGCCGCCTGCTGCCGAACGCTCGCCGGGGCTGAAGCCATGAGCACCGAGATTCAACCTGGTGGCAATGTTCGCCTCCCGTCGGGGACCGAGATCCGGGTCGACATCCGCTGGGAGCCCGAGCGTCCCGCGGGGCAGGAGGTCGATGCCAGCGCGTTTTTGCTCGGCTCGAGCGGCAAGGTGAGCAGCGATGAGGATTTTGTCTTCTACAACCATCCGCGCTCGCGCTGCAGCGGCGTCGTGCTGGTCGAAGGGAGCGGCGCGCACCGCCAGCTGCGCATCAATCCGGGCTATCTGCCGAGCGGGGTGGCCAAGGTGGCGGTCTGTCTGACGCTGTTCGGCGGCGGATCTTTTGCTCAGGCGAGCCGCATCGAGGTCCGAGTCCGCGACGCGGCGGGCGCCGAGGTGGCAGTCTTTCGACCGGATACCGACGGCATGCCCGAGGCGGCCTTGATCCTGGGCGAGGTCTATCGCTATCGCGAGGATTGGAAGTTCCGCGCGCTGGCCCAAGGCTTCGCGGGTGGGCTCGGGCCTCTGGCTTCCCATTTCGGGGTGGACATCGCGGAGGACGGGGAGGTCGACGCCGCTGAGGTGCCGGCTGCATCAGCGGCTCCGACTGGGCCGGACTTGACCAAGGCGCCCGCGACCGGTGCCATGCCGACCGACAGCGAGACCGAGTACTCGCGGATTGCCGATCTCCGCTATGAGATCCTCTATCGCGACGCCTACGCCCTGGCTCGTGTCGACCTCCCGGCGGGCCGGCATCTCAAGGCCCAGGCGGATGCGATGATCGCGATGAGTCCCACGCTCGATGTTGGCAGCGCGATGTCTGGGGGGCTTCTCGGTGGTCTCGGGCGCATGATCAGCGGCGAGAGCCTATTTCTGCAGACGTTAACGGCTCAGCGCGGGGCAGGCTCGGTCTACTTCGCGCCGGCGACCCCTGGGGATATCGCGGCCGTCGAGCTTGAGGCGGGCGAGGGCCTGACGATCCAGCGGGGCGGCTTTCTGGCCTGCACCGAAGAGGTCGAGGTCAGCACGCAGATGCAGAATATCGCCCAAGGCCTGTTCAGTGGCGAGGGATTCTTCGTTCTCAAGGCGCGCGGGCCAGGTCTCATCTTCCTCGAATCCTTCGGTGCGATCCACATGTTGCGCCTCGGCCCTGGCGAGCAGCGCATCGTCGACAACGGACATCTGGTCGCTTGGTCGCAATCGATGCATTACGATCTCGAGCTCGGGAATCCCGGTCTCGTCGCGGCCTTCACCTCGGGCGAGAACATCGTCTGCCGCTTCCAGGGTCCGGGCCTGGTCCTGATCCAGAGCCGGCAGCCGAAGCAGTTCGGCCGATGGGTTTCTCAGCTGTTGCCTGGATAGGTGCACGACGCCGCTATTTCGGGCGAGCGCGGCGCGCTGGCTCCCCTCTCGGCGGTAGCCGTGCCAGGGGTCCGGTGCTGGCGATGGCGCCGCCGAGTCGGCTGTGCTTAAGCGCCTGCGGCCGATCGGGTATCATTGCGAGCTGCGGCCGATGACGGGAATGGCCCGCGCCGCGGCGCAGGCTGGTGTGGACCGCGTTCTCTCCGGCATGTCTCGTCGCCAGGGTGCGTGTCGCACCTGTGTTTCTCACTAGCGGTAACGCTGCGCGATCAGCGTTTCGTCTCCACCTCTGAGGGTGATCCCCGGTGCTTGAGCTGCTGCAAGCCGGTGGTTGGCTGATGGTGCCGATCATCGCCTGCTCGGTCGTTGCCACGGCCATTGTTCTGGAACGGAGCTGGGCGCTGCGACGCCGTCGAATCATGCCCGATGGGCTCGTGACCCGCATCTGGCAATGGCATAGTCAGGGCCTGCTCACCCGCGAGCGGATCGAGGAGATCCGGCTCGGCTCGCCGCTCGGCCGCATGCTGAGTGCTGGCCTCGTCAATCGATATCATTCCCGAGAGGTCATGAAGGAGGCGATTCATGACGCCGGCCGTCAGGTGGTCGCGGAGCTGGAGCGCTATCTCAACAGCCTTGGCACGATCGCCGCGGTCACGCCGCTGCTCGGGCTTCTCGGCACCGTCATCGGCATGATCGATATCTTCAACGTGATCATGAACGCCGGGGTCGGCCGCCCAGGCGTGCTCGCCGGGGGCATCTCGCAGGCCCTGATCACGACGGCCGCCGGGCTATCCATAGCGATCCCGAGCCTGATGTTCCATCGCCTCTTCGACAAGCGCGTCGACAGCCTTGCGATTGGGATGGAGGAGCAGGCACTCCACCTGGTCGAGGTCATACAGGGAGAGCGCGAAGTCGACGAGGGGGGCCGATGAACCTGCGTCCGCATCGCCAGGACAACCCCGAGATCAATCTGGCGCCGCTGATCGATGTCGTCTTTCTCCTGCTGATCTTTTTCATGCTCTCGACCACCTTTCGAGAGGACGCGCGCCTCCAGATCGCGCTGCCCGAGGCCGAAGGGGAGGCGCTCCCGGCGGAAGAGCCCAGCCTGGTGACTATTACCATCGACAGAGAAGGGGGCTTCTACGTCGCCGATCGCCAGGTCGTCGATCAGACCGCTGCGACCTTGCGGCGGGCCCTCGACGGTGCCCTCGGTGAGGCGCGTGATCGGCCGGTCTTGATCAAGGCCGATGCCCAGACCCCTCATCAGGCGGTCATGACGGCGATGGATGTGGCCAGCCAGCTTGGGGTGTCACGTGTCCTGTTCGCCGCGACCAGTCCTGCTGCGTCCTCTTCACAGCCCGCCGCAAGCCCATGACGGCCAGCGCGGGCGCGCTGCAGGCTCGGCGGATCTACCGCCGTCTCCTCGGCTACGCCAGGCCCTACTCGGGGATATTCGGGATCGCGGTGGCGGGCATGCTGGTGTTCGCCGCAACCGAGCCGGCCTTTGCGGCGATGATGAAGCCGTTGCTAGATGGCAGCTTCGTGGAGCGCGACATCGAGGTCGTGCGGCTCATGCCCTTCCTGCTCGTCGGTCTCTTCCTGGTGCGCGGCGCCGCAGGCTTCGTCGACACCTATTGCCTGAAGTGGGTCGGTCGCCGGGTGGTCGCCGACCTGCGCCAGGAGATGTTCGAGCAGCTCCTGCGTGCGCCGACCCGCTTCTACGACAACAATGGCTCGGGTCAGATCTTGGCCAAGCTGACCTACAACGTTGAGAACGTCGCAAACGCCGCGAGCAATGCGCTGACGACCCTGATTCGGGACGGGTTCACGGTCATCGGCCTGCTGGCCTATATGGTCTATCTCGATGCGGCCTTGGCGATGATCTTCCTGCTGGTTGCGCCACCGATGGCGATGTCGATCAAATACGCGACCCGGCGCTTCCGCCGCTTCAGCCGACGCATCCAGGACCGCGTCGGAGAGCTGACACATGTCACTCAACAGGTGATCGAAGGCCACCGCGTGGTCAAGGCGTTTGGCGGCCAGGCCCAGGAGGCCCAGCGTTTCAATCAAGTCAACGAGAAGACACGCTCGTTGCAGATGAAGATGATTGCCACCGAGGCCGTCAGCGTCCCCCTGGTGCAGCTGACTTCGGCGCTCGCGATCGCGTTGGTCGTCTACCTCTCGACCCTGCAGGGCCTGCGCGAGGATATGACGGTGGGCACCTTCATGTCCTTCGTCGTCGCAATGGGGCTGCTGCTGCCGCCGATCAAACGCCTGACCGCGATCAATTCACACCTGCAGCGCGGCATCATCGCCGCAGCAAGCCTGTTCGAGCTGATCGATGGTGAGGCCGAGCGAGATACCGGCACCCGGATCCTCTCGCGTGCCCGCGGGCAGATCGAGTACCGCGGCGTCTGCCACGAGTTCTCTAAGGAAAAGGGCCGGGTGCTGCATGATATCAACCTGACAATCGCGCCCGGCGAGACCATTGCCCTGGTTGGGCGCTCCGGTAGCGGGAAGACGACGCTCGCGAGTCTTCTGCCGCGCTTCTACGACCCAACGGTTGGGCAAATCTGTATCGATGGCATCGAGATCCGGGAGCTCAAGCTGGCGAGTTTGCGGGCCCAGGTCTCGCTCGTGAGCCAGGATGTCGTCCTCTTCAACGACACCATCGCGAACAATATCGCTTACGGGCGGCTTGGCGAGGTGGGTAGGAGCGAGCTCGAGCGGGTCGCCACGGCGGCCCACGCGATCGAATTCATCCGCGCCCTGCCCGATGGATTTGATACCTGGATCGGCGATCGGGGTGTTCTGCTCTCCGGTGGCCAGCGGCAGCGGCTCGCCATCGCGCGTGCCATGCTCAAGGACGCGCCGATCCTGATCCTGGACGAGGCCACGTCCGCGCTAGACACGGAGTCTGAGAGGCATATCCAAGCGGCGCTCGACTCCCTGATGTCTCACCGCACGACGCTGATCATCGCCCACCGGCTGTCCACGATAGAGCGTGCCGACCGGATCGTTGCGCTGATGGAGGGTCGGATCGTCGAGCAGGGCAGCCATCGGGAGCTACTTGCGCGGGACGGTTATTACGCGCGGCTCTATCGCATGCAGTTCCTCGAAGGCGCGAGCCCCGTGTGACTCGAGGTCGAGCGCGACGATGACGCCTGAGGCCATCTGGTATCGCGGACATCCTCTCGCCTACCCGCTGATGCCGCTGGGCTGGCTCGTCGGCGCGGTGGCGCGCGCGCGACGCGCCGCGTACCGTCGCGGCTGGCGATCGATCTATCGACCCGACGTTCCAGTCCTCGTTGTCGGCAACCTAACCGTCGGTGGCACCGGGAAGACGCCCTTGGTTCTCTGGCTCACCGATTGGCTCCTGGGACAGGGACGCCGGCCTGGCATCGTGCTGCGCGGTTATGGTGCCCGCGGCACCTCATGGCCGCGCGGCGTCGTCGCGGAGAGCCACCCCACCGAGGTCGGCGATGAGGCCGTACTATTGGCGCGCCGCAGTCAGTGCCCTGTCGCCGTGGGCCCGGATCGCGCGGCGGCCGCGGCGATGCTCCTCGCCACGGAGCCTTGCGATATCATTGTCAGCGATGACGGGCTGCAGCACTATCGCCTCCATCGGGATCTGGAGATCCTGGTGCTCGATGGCCGGCGTGGACTCGGCAACGGCCGTTGCCTGCCCGCCGGGCCACTGAGGGAGCCCCCGAGCCGGCTCCAGTCGGTTGACCTATTGGTCTGCCATGGCGGCGACTGGCCTGGCGCTGCCCGCATGGACCTCGTCGGCGAGCAGCTCGTGAGCCTGCGTGATCCGATGCGAAGGCGGTCGCTGGGCGAGCTAGCTGGACAGCCCGTTACGGCGGTGGCCGGCATCGGCAACCCGACCCGCTTCTTTGACCGGCTTCGGGATGCCGGGTTGATCGTCACCGAGTGGCGATATCGGGATCATCACCCCTTCAGTCCGTTGGATGCCGCGCGTTGGCCGCCGGGCCCGGTGCTGATGACGGAGAAGGATGCGGTCAAGTGCGCCGACTTCGCCGGCGCCGACCACTGGTACCTGCCGGTCGTGGCGCAGCTTGACAAGGCCTTCGCGACCGAGCTTAAGCAACGCATCGAGGCTTTGACCTATGGACAAGCGACTGCTAGACATCCTGGTCTGTCCCATCTGCAAGGGGCCGCTCCATTACGATAAGACCGCTGGCGAGCTGATCTGTCGGCTAGACCGACTCGCCTTTCCGATCCGCGACGGCATTCCCATCATGCTTGAGGAGGAGGCGCGTGCCCTGCCGCCGGAGGAGGAAGTGCCCAGCCTGGGCGCCTAGGCGGGCGCGAGCCGCGATCGGCTCGCTGCCGACAGCCCCGGAGGAGCTGCGGCGGTTGCTATGAGCTTTAGGGTCGTCATACCCGCGCGTCACGGCTCGAGCCGGCTCCCGGGCAAACCTCTGGTTAGGCTCGTCGGCAAGTCGCTCGTGCAGCACGTCTATGAGCGGGCGAGGGAGAGTGCGGCGGCTGAGATCGTCATCGCTACCGACGATGAGCGGATCCTCGATGAGTGTCGTCGCTTCGGTGCCGACGTCGAGCTGACCAGTCGGCGCCATCGCAGTGGCTCGGACCGTCTCGCCGAGGTGACGCGTATTCGCGGCTGGCCGGACGATGCCCTGGTCGTCAATCTCCAAGGGGATGAGCCATGCATCCCCGGCGCCTTGGTCGATCAGGTCGCCGCCAGTCTGAGCGAGCGGCGAGATCTCGGAATGGCCACTCTGGCGCACCCCATCACCACACGCGAAGCGCTCGAAGATCCGCACATCGTGAAGGTGGTTACCGATGCGCGTGGGCTCGCAGGTTATTTCTCTCGTGCCCCGATCCCATTCGATCGCGAGGGGCTTGCCCGTGGCGAGGCAAGGCTATCGGACAATGTCCCCTTTCTGCGCCACATCGGTCTCTATGCCTATCGCGTCGGGTTCCTGCAGCGCTTTGTCACCTGGGCGCCCGCGCCGCTGGAGCTCATTGAATCCCTCGAGCAATTGCGGGCACTTTGGCATGGTCACGACATTCATGTGGCGATCGCGACAACCGAGCCTGGTCCCGGTGTCGATACGCCTGCCGATCTGGCCAAGGCCTCGAGCTGGCTAGCCGGCCGCCGCAATGGATCAGCCGGATAAAAAAACCCCCGCGAGTGAGCGGGGGCAATCACCACTGAGGAGGTCAGAGAACGCGAAGGGTGGAACGACACGGTTCGCTAAGATGACTTCAAGCAAAATCCGCGCCCACTTCTGTCCACGTTGCGCTGTAGTCAGTGGGAGTCAGTGTGCACAAGGGTCTTTATGCATAATCGAACGACTAGGCGACGGGCCTAGCCGCCGACTTATGTGGCCCCAAACAGTGTGCAGTTGCGCAAAGATGGTGCGCATCTGTGGCTTGGTTGGTGCGCTCGCACTGGTCCTGGGACCAGCTGCGGTCCGTGGCGGAAGTCAACTGGAGGGTTACGCGCAGACGACGCCCAGCGACGCGGGATGGCTCGTCCTTGAGCGCGACCAGCGGGTCTACCGCGAGCGGGTCGAGCCGCTCGCGCCCGACGACGCGGCTGACCTACGTCTACTCGAGGAACGCCAGCGAGGAGAGCTGAGGGCCTCGCAACAGGAGGAGCGGTTCAGGAGGCAGGCGCCGACGAGGCGAAGCAAGGTAGTCCCAGGGACTGACCTCCGGTCCAGGCAATTGGAACAGCGCGAGTGGGAGCAGTTGCGTCTCAGAGGGCGGATCGAGCGCGAGAGTCTCGACTATCACCGAAGATGACCGCTGGGGTCTAGGCTTCGCCGAAGAAGAGATTTCGTCTGACGCCGTCCACTCTGCCAGTGGGGTGGTAGCGGGTACCAGCGTCCGAGTTGCCGAACAGGATGCGCAGGGCCTCATCGGTCGCCTTGCGACGACGCTCGAGGATCTGGCCATTCGTTTGGTTGTGCGACGCGCAGTCCCGCATCAGGGCCAGAGCGGAATCGTGCAGCTCATTCGCCTGCTCGCCCGGGTGATCCCGCACACACGAGGCCAGTCCCTCGGCATCGGCGGCGTAGCCTCCGGCGCGCAGATGCGCGCCGAGCGCGCCGGAGGCCGCGGTCAAGCCAAGAGTCAGGCCCTGTTTCTCGTCGGCGATGCGTAGAAGCCGCTCATGCTCGCCGGCCGCGAGCGCCTGGGTCTCCTCGGTCAGCCGCTCCCGCAGCTCACTGAGGAGCTCGATGTGTTGGAGAAGGAGCGCCTGCAGGTCAAGAGATTTCAGTTCGTGAGGGCCGCTCACCGTTCGCCCCCGCCGGAGAACATCCGCTCCTGCGCCAGGAGGCGGTCGGCGAGTCGCTGGGCGTCCACCCGATAGCTGCCTTCGCTCAACGCGTTTCGGATGACCTCGACTCGGCCCCTGTCGATCTCCGGGAGCTGTGCGAGCTGCGCCTCGGTCTGGCGCATCCTGAGCGCACTGTGGCTGATTTGAACCTGATCAGTATTCAGCTGGGCGGTGATGCGGCCTTCGCGCGCCTCGCCGTTTTCGTCGGGACTCCGCGAGACGCGCTCGCGCTCTCGCAGGCCCGGCGCTGGCGCCCCCTTTAGCTGGCCAATCTCAGTAGACATGTTCTTGGTCCTCATCTGTCACAGTGTATATCGGCGGCTCGGCGCAAAGCTTTACTATGAAATTCGCGAAGCACGTTCGCTCCCTCGCCCTCTGGGAGAGGGTT
>CAZOWL010000093.1:0-16823 GCA_964583605.1 uncultured Chromatiaceae bacterium
TCCCTCCGATCCCCGCCGGCCCCTGAGCACAGTGTCCAGTGTGGGTAATAGACAGTCCTCTGGGAGAGGGTTGGGGTGAGGGAACGATCAGGGGCGAGGCGACGTTTCATCGTCCGGGGTGGCTCGCCTCGCCCCATGATCGTTAGCCGAAGATGACGATCAGAAGATGACCATCAACTGAAGCTTAGATCTGACGCCGGCGGCGATTGCCGACAACCCCGACCCCAAGCAGCGCCGAGCCGAACAACCAGACGGCCGCTGGCAGCGGCACAGGCCGCACATGAGCGACCATCATCATATCGTCGTGATTGTCGTTCGTTGAGCCCGGGTCATCCCAACCGACCGCGAACCAGTCGCTGGGCGTAGTCGTGATCAGCCAGCCGGTTAGCGTATCCTGATCGTACTGCGGGGAGACGTAGGCGAACATCATGCTCCCGATATGTAACCGTTTACTCCCCCCCCGGGGGATCTGGCGGAAGACTTGATATCAGATGTTTGTGAGACAGAGCTGACCTAATGTGGCAGGATACGCCACAGACGGCAACCGGAAGTGATGTTTAGCCCTGTCGAGCCGGCAGTATGCACCTCAGCGATCACGATCTGCGACAACTCGACGACGACTACCTGGGGCGGCTCTCTGATGAGCAGGCGCGGGTGTTGTTGGGCAAGGCCGTGGCGGATCTGAAGGCGGCGCGCGAGCGACTCGGGCAGCATCCTGGCAACAGCTCACGACCGCCGAGCACGCGCGCGCCCTGGGAGTCATCCGGCGCGAAGGACGACGCGGGGGGAGCATGCGGCGCGGCGGCGCAGACGGCTGAGGAGGAGGCCGGCGGCGAGGCGAGCGATGAGGAGCCCAGCTCCAAGGCGGGAGTGGTGAGGCAACCCCGTGCGAAGGCCGCCGTCGAGGGCAAGCGCCCCGGTCGGCGCGAAGGGGCGCCCGGACACGGGCGCACACAAGCGTTGCCGGTCGACGCCGAACGGGTTCATGTGCCGGCGTGTTGTGCGATTTGTGGTCAAGCGCTCGATGCTGCCCAGCAGCCGACGCACGCGCACAACGCCCGCTACGAGATCGACCTGATCCAGCCTGGTGCCGACGGCACCGGGCTGGTGTTGCAACAAACCAAACACACCTACCTGGAGTGCCAATGCGGCTGCGGGCATTGGACGCGAGCCGAGCCCGGGCGTTGCGCTGAGGAGGACGACTGGACGGTCGCCCTCACCGAATGGCATCTGGCCGGGCCGACGTTGGTGGTCTTCATCGCCGCCTTGACGCAGCGCATGCGCCTCTCGCGCGCCCGGGTGCAGGAGTTCCTGCGCGACTGGCTGGGCCTTGAGCTGTCGACGGCGACCATCAACCAGTGCGTGCACGAGCTTGGACGGGCCGCGGCCCCGGTAGTCACGGCGGAAATCGAGCAGCGCATGCGCGAGGTTGAGTTGGTGTACGCCGATGAGACCAGCTGGAAGCAGGCTGGTGAGCTGTTGTGGCTGTGGGTATTCACCTGTGCTACCGCCACCCTGTTCATCGTCGGGCGGCGTACCCGCGCGATGGTGCAGCGGGTGCTCGGCGAGCGCTTCCGCAACTGGCTGATGAGCGACGGCTACCACGCTTACCGCGACATCGATCAGCGGCTGCGCTGCCTGGCGCATCTGATCCGCAAGGCGCACGGCCTGGAGGAGGGCTACGATCGTGCCGGGCAAGCCTTCGGCCGCCACCTCCTGGCGGTCATCGCGACGGTGATCGACGCCGTCTACGCCGCCCGCGGCGGGGCACCGCCAGCAGAGGGCCTGCGGCAACAACACGCGCCCATGCTCAACGCCCTCTTCGACGCCTGCCGCCAACAGGCCGACGCCGCCCACCCGCCGGCGCGGGCGCTCGCGCGCGAGCTGCTCAACGATTGGGACACCTTCTGGGTTGTGCTCGACTATCCCGACCTGCCGTTGACCAACAACGAGGCCGAGCGGGCGTTGCGCCATTGGGTCATTGCCCGACGCATCGGCATGGGCACCCGCACCGATCAGGGCTCGCGCGTCTTCGCCCTGCTCGCCAGCGTCATCGAGACCTGCCGCAAACGCCAAGTCTCGCCTTGGCCCTACCTTGCTGAGGTGTTGCGTCAACGCCGCAAGGGACTCCCGGCCCCGCCGCTGCCCGCCACCTGATCGACCGACTCCCCCCGGCCGTCGTGACGGCCGGGGGGAGTAAACGGTTACCCCGATATTCTCGCCGGGTACGTTATTCTCCCCGTTCTCAACGGTGATGGCGGCGGGGGTGGTACCTGTGTCTGTGAAGCTGAACGGCAGGATTGCGCCCGTGCCGCCGTCAAGCACCTGAGTCCCAGCGAAGCTGAAACCAAGATTGTTCCCTGAGTGATAATTATTGTTCTCGTTCGTCTCTGTCTTGGTGACTGCTCCGGCATCGAATCGATTTACATGCCCTGACTCGGCCCCGATGTACCACCAATCGGCAAAGCCACCGTTCAGCAGCGTATACCGCACATCTCCGGAAGTGCCCGGGCCCTCAACCCTCCACTCCAAAAAATCCGGGCTCGAGTCCGTCAAACCGGAAGTCGTCGTGCCTAGGGTTGTGCTGACGACGTTATTCTGATTCACGCCCGTACCATATTGATACCGCCGCACGGCATCCAGGTCGAGCGCGACATCATGACGTTATTCTGATCCACGCCCGTACCATATTGATACCCCGTCGGTGCTACGCCGGTGATCGTCACGGTCGCCGCGATCGCCGGGGCCGCGGCGAGCGATAAGGCCCCCGCGGCTGCAAATGCCAATGCCTTCATAGCTGTACGCTCCGAATCTTTGATTGTACGCGATGCCCCAGGCGGAAAACCGGATCGCCTGAGGGCCTCCCTGCCAGCCGCAATGGCCTCACAAGCCTGTTGGGGCTGGCTTCAACGTCAACGCGATATACGTGCCAAATAGGAGATAATCTGGCGATTCAAGGTCTTACCTATCGATCGTGCCGGCCTGCACACCCCGGGGTGTAAAGCGTGCCGACACGCGGTGCGATGCGATCGTGCGGCGGCGACGAAAGGGCCAGGGCGCATAGCCGCGACCGCCGGGATATCGTCGGCGCCGGTGAGACAGTGAGCTAAGATGCTGATGCGATTGCTTGACGCGCGTTGCTCCGGACCCCCCAGCGAGTGGGCCGACCAACGGCATGTCACACGCCGACCACGGGGCTGGCGTCAGACCTCGCCCGCTGGGCCGCTCAGGTGGTCCTTTCGTCGCGGGCGCAGGCGTTTCGCGGGAAAGGCCCTCGACAAAACGATGTAAAGAAACGCGACGCCTCAGGTGGTCGAGCAGCGGTGGGTCAAGTGGCTCGGTGGACCGGCTCTGGTCAGCAGGGGGCGAGCCGCCCGCTGGCGCGCCTTCACCGATGCGGTTGGTCTGGCCCGGCTGGCCCAATCGACGTCGTCGGACGTGCCCTAGTGGTAACCGGGACGACGCGGTAGACGTTCCAACCCCCCTCGTCCAGGCGGAGTCGTGCAGGGGTGACGCCCGTCTTCGCGAACCGCTCCACCTCCTGATAGGGCCCAACCGGATCGATCGCGCCCTGAAGGCTGTAACGGCCTTTCTGCAAGGCGTAGCTCGTCAATAGCCAATGGCCGTTTAGCCGCTGGAGCGCGTAGCCGCCGAACGGGCGCGCCAGCGGTTCGCCAATGAAGATCCCCTGTCCCGGCATGCGCACGCTCTTCCAGTAGGCCTCGATCAGCGTTGCACCGCTCAAGTAGGTCCCGATGAGCACGGCCGGGTCCGGGAACTTCGCCGGCAGATTGCAGGGCTCGACGACGGCGCCATAGCTGGCGGTCGCCCCGGCCTCGAGCCAGCGCAGGCTGCTCATCTGCCGGCTGTCCGTCAGCTGCCCGCCGGTCGAGGTGAGGTGATCGGCGATGGCACCGGGGAGGAAGCGGTTGGTTGCGATCCTGGGCACCCGCTTAAGCCCGGTGAAGTAGAATAGGACGTCGGGCCGGCCCTCGATCCAATCGGCGTCGACGCGCACGAGTCGGACGGCGTTGCCGAAGCGCTCGATAACCCGGTCGAAGCCCAAGGCGCGGATGCTGCGCGCCTTGTCACTGGTATGCACGAGGTAGCCGGTTCCGGCGGGGCGAGTACCGTCGGCGGCGAGGCCGCGGTCGATCAGCGCCTTGACGGCGGCGAAGTCCTGGCCGGCCAGGGCCATCGTCGGGCGCCACCCGAAATCGGTGGAGGGTACGTGGCTCCTGGAGGCAAAGTAGGGGCTTGGGCGTGTCGGCTTGCAGCCCTGTGCACAGAATGCCTCGTCGTACCCGGCGGCAAAGGCCGTTGTGATCGATAGGCAACCCACCCGATAGGGCGCGGCCCATGTCAGCGCATAGGCCTGAACACCCTCAGGTGTAGCCGCCCTGACGTCGGCGTAAAGGGCTTCGAACAGCTCGGCCTCCATGACTGCTCGGCCAGGCGCGAAGCGGACATGGATCATGTTCGCCGCCGGGATCCCGCGCTGGGCACGGTAGTAGCGGGCGATCTGCCGGCTGTTCTGGTCGCGATCATTAACGATGACGGCGACCTGCTCCGGGACCAGTGCCTGGCGGGGGAGCAGCACGGTCGGCGGCGGGGTCGCGGCTGACAGCGGTTGGCCGGCGAGGGCGAGTACCACAAGCGGCGCGAGCGTCGAAGAAGAAAGGGGACGCATTCGAGTACGCTATCGTCGTTATTACTGGATCCGGAACCGAGGGTTGCGCTGAGATTATGCCGAGGATCGGAAGGGTCGTGCTGGCGAGCCATCCGTATCATGTTGTGCAGCGCGGGCACAACAGGCAGGTGGTGTTCGCAGCGGACCAGGTTTACTGTGAGCCGCACAAATCGATCCGTCCCCTTTTTACTCCCTTTTTTATTCTTTTTTATTCCATATGCCCGTTGTCGCGCTCGTCGGAGCGACCGGCACGCCGAAGCGCTGCCGGTCGTTCGGCCCAGGCAATCACGTCGATCTCCTCGGCGGCCGATCGAGCATCCGGTCACAGTGCACCGATGGAGGGCCGGCGCCGCATTCCACTACGGGTTGCAATGTCTTGCTCGCAGGCGATAATGCTGCCGCCCGGGTCGGGACGCCGCCGCGTTGGCTTCAGCGCAGGGCGCGGTGGCTCGAGGCTGGATCGGGGTCAGTCACGATGTGCGGCAGTTCAGCATGCTAGAGAACGAGGGGGTGAGGCCATGCGGTCGCTGCGGTTCGGTTCTTCTCGACATGGGCTATCGGGGCGGGGCGCAGGCGTGTGTGCCGGCGTGCTCCTCCTCTTGGCGGCCGCGGCAGCGACGGCCGGCGATGCAGCCGAGCCCAATGGCTACGGGCTGCAGCCGGGCGACATCGTCTTCATCTCGGTGTGGCGCGAGGAAGGGCTTGAGCAGGCGGTATTGGTGCGCCCGGATGGCAAGCTCACTTTCCCCTTGGTGGGGAGTATCGAGGCCGAGGGCCGCACGGTTGAACAGCTCACCGGCGAGATCACTGAGCGGCTCTCGAAGTACATCCCTGATCCTGTCGTGACGGTGAGCCTCGAGCAGATACCGGGCAACCGCATCTACATCCTCGGCCGCGTCAACAAGCCGGGCGATTTCGTCATCAGCCGGGACGTGGACGTGATGCAGGCGTTGGCGATGGCCGGCGGGCTGACGCCCTTCGCCGACCGCAAGGGGATTAAGGTGCTGCGCACCGAGCACGGGGGACAGGTGCCGATCCCCTTCAACTACAAGGAGGTGGAGCGGGGTGAGAACCTCGAGCAGAATATCCCACTGCAGGCCGGTGACGTGATCGTCGTGCCGTGAGCATCGCACCACTTCGGCGACAAGGATAGCCCAGGATGCCTATCGCTGGATTGCGGGCCTGGCCGCTGCCCGCTGGCCTCGCGCTCGTACTGCTGTTGCTCTCGGCGAGAGCTGCCGCCGATTACTGGTACATCGCGCCCAAGGCCAGCCTCGACACCTTCTACGATGACAACGTGCGTCTCTCGGCGGTGGCGCCGCAGAGCGCGTTCGGCGTGACCGGCCGCGCCGAAGCCAGCCTCGGCCGCACCACTGAGGTCAGCGAGGTCGCGATCAACGGTGGGATCAGCACCCGTCGCTACGGGGAGGTCTCGGAGCTCGACGGGACCGACGGCTTCCTCGGTCTGGCCACAACCTATCAGCTGGAGCGAAACCGCATCGGGCTGGCGGCGCGGATGGACTATGACTCGACCTTGACCAGCGAGGTCGCGACCTCCGGATTCGTGCAGGTCAATAAGCGCCGCACCAGCCTTTTCGTCAAGCCCTCGTGGTCCTACTCTCTCAGCGAGCGGGCGCGACTGGAGCTTGGCGCGAGCTACACGGATGTCTCCTACCAAGACGTTGAGCTGATCCCGCTCTATGACTACACGCTGGCCGGTCTCAGTCTAGACGGCACGTTCCTATGGAGCGAGCGCGCCCAGCTCTTCGGCCGCCTGACCTATGATCAATACGAAGCCGATCAGGTCGGCGTTCGCTCTGATAGCATCGGACTGCTTGCGGGTAGCGCCTATTCGTTCTCTGAGAGCTTATCCCTCACGGCCCTGGTTGGCGTGCGCCACACCAATGCCGAGACGCGGAGCTTTTTCGGTGGCACGACCGATGAGAGCAGCACCGGCCCGCTACTCGACGTCTCGCTCGAGAAACGGTTCGAGGTCGGCCGGCTGAGGCTTACTGCCTCCCAGGCGTTGACGCCGAGCGGGAGCGGGGATCTCGTGAACACATCGTCAGCCGGCGTGACCCTGGACTACCCGCTGACCGCACGTTGGAAACTGGTCGTGAACGCCGAGGCGTATCGTAACCGCAACCCCGGCGGCGACGAGGACATCAACGATCGCGATTATTTCTCGTTCGTGCCCCGGCTTCGACGCAAGCTCAGCGAATGGTGGCAGCTCGACCTCGGCTACCGCTTTCGCCACCAGAAATACAGTGTCCGCGAGGATGACGCCAGCTCCAACGCCGTGTTCCTCACGCTGCGCTACACTTGGCCGACGGAGCCTTTGGCCCAGTGGTCGTTTCTGCGTTAGCTGGCGCGAGCCCAAAGCGCAGCGCGCTGAGGCGAAGACGGACGATACGGCGAAATTCGCGCAGCACGTTCGCTCCCTCGCTGTCTGGGAGAGGGTTGGGGTGAGGGAACGATCAGGGCGAGGCGCCCTTCGATCATCTGGGGTGGCTCGCCTCGCCCCATGACCCTTAGGACCGTGGATCGCGCGCGGGCTGTGTGGGCCGTCGGCTGAGCGGACCCTAATCCCTGACGGGACCCAACTCACGAGGGCGTCTGGACAGCGCACCGCGGGGGGCTATTGCGGTAAGATGCCGACACCGCGAAGAGCATGACCGCTGGCGCCAGCAGCCGCCGTCACCCTTTACCTCGCTTGCGCGAGCCACCGTCATTATGGAAGAACAGGTCCTCACCCTCGAAGACTATACCGCGATCCTCAGGCGGCGTAAGTGGCAGATGATCGTGCCTGCAGTCCTGCTCGTCGTCGCGGCTGTGGTCGTCGCGGTCGCGATCCCGCCGACCTATCGCTCCACGGCCACCATCCTGATCGAGCAGCAGGAGATCCCGAGCGATCTGGTGCGATCGACCGTCACCAGCTATGCCGATCAACGGGTGCAAACCATCAGCCAGCGGGTGATGACGACCCAGAACCTCGGCAAGATCATCGACAGCTACAAGCTCTATCCGGACCTCATGCAACGCCTGGGCTTGGCCTCGGCCGTTCAACAGATGCGCGAAGACGTCAAGCTCGAGATGATCAGCGCCGAGGTCGTCGACCCCCGCAGCGGCCGCCCAACCGAGGCGACCATTGCCTTTTCGCTGTCCTACGAAGCCGAGTCACCGGCATTGGCACAGCGCGTCGCAAACGATATTGTCTCGCTGTTTCTCAATGAGAACCTAAGAGATCGCCAGGAGAGCGCCAAGGAGACCGCGGCCTTCCTTGAGAAGGAGGCAGAGAAGCTAGCCGGGAAGATCTCTTCGCTCGAGGCCAAGCTGGCCGCGTTCAAGGAGGAGTACGGCGATAGCCTCCCGGAGTTGAAATCGCTCAATTTGCAATTGATGCAGCGGACCGAGGAGCGGCTGCGCGACAACGAGCAGACGATCCGCGCCCTCGAGGATCGCAAGATCCTGCTCGAGGCGCAGCTTGCCCAGATCGACCCATACAGCGACTTCTATTCGGCCGACGGAAAGCGCGTGTTGGGTCCGACCGACAGACTCAAGGCACTTGAAGCCGAGTATGCCGCGGTGACTGCGCGCTACTCGACCAGCCACCCCGATCGTATCCGCATGGAGCGCGAGATGGCCACCCTGCGCCACGCGGTCGGCGAGAGCGCTGACCTCGCCGCTGATCTCGAGCGCAGGCTGGACGAGCAAGAAGCCGAGATGGCGGCGTTGCGCGAGCGGTATGCCCCGGCGCACCCCGATGTCCAACGTCTTGCTCGCGCGATTGCCCGCACCGAGCAACAGCTCGGCGAGGTGCGCCGGGGCAGCGCCGCGAGCCCGCTCGAGGTCAAGGATGCCGACAACCCCGCTTACATTCAGCTCCAGGCCCAGCTACAGGCTGCCGACGCGGAATTGACTGCGGTGAAGGCCACCCGCGAAGAGATCCGTGCCAAGCTGACGGATTTCGAAAAGCGTCTGGCCGAGAGCCCCAAGATCGAGCGCGAGTACCTGGGGCTGGCACGCGACTACGACAACACGACGGCCACCTATCGGGAGGCCAAGCAGCGGCTCATGGAGGCCGAGCTCGGTGAGGCGCTGGAGACCGAGCGCAAGGGCGAGCGATTCTCGCTGATCGAGCCGCCGCTACTGCCGGAGCAGCCAGCCAAGCCGAATCGTCTGGCGATCGCGTTTCTCGGAATCGTCCTCGGCTTCGGCGGCGGATTCGGCAATCTGGCCCTGCAAGAGGCAATGGATCAGGGGGTCCGCGGGGCACGGGGCGTGCAAGCCGTCATACGCATGGCTCCGCTCGCGACCATTCCGTACATTGACACAGACGCGGAGATCAGGCGCCGCACCCGGATGCGAGTGCTTGTTGTCGTCGGCGGCGTTGTGGGTATCTTACTTGCCGCCCTGCTGGTTCACATGTTCGTGAAGCCGCTCGATATCCTTTGGCTCAAGGTCCTGGACAGGGTCGGGCTGTTGAGCAGAGGTGCATCCTGAGTCTGGCGGCGGTGCCCGGCAGCGCCGCGCGCTGCTGCCGATCCTCTAGGCATATCTCGGTTGGATCCGATGTCATCGAACCATGATGGCCGAGCCGCGCTCATGGGTGGCACAATGCTGCCAGATGGCTAATCATTCGGCCCCTGCCGAGGCCTAAGCGACGCGGCAACACGCGATACCTATGACGTCATATCAGGAAGCACAGACCCATCATGGAGCGCATCAAGCAGGCATTGGAGCGCGCGCGCTTTGAGCGCGACGGAACAGTGGTGGCAGGGACCGCCAACAGGGCCGGCTCGCCGGCGAGCCGGGGGGCTCGGCACCCGGCCGCTGGGCCCAAAGCTGGTGTGCAGGTCGCCTACACGCACACGCGAACCCTTGAGCTGGACGCCGAGCGGCTTCGGGCCCGACGTGTCGTCGTTGGCAATAGCGCGATCGATGACGCCTATAAGGTCCTGCGCACCCAGACGTTGTTACGGCTCCGTACCAAGGGCTGGAACGCCATAGCCATCACCAGCCCCAGTCAGGGCGCTGGCAAGACAGTCACGGCCATCAATCTGGCGATTAGCTTGGCGCGGGAGGTCAATCAGACCGTCCTCCTCGCAGATCTCGATCTGCAGCGCCCATCAGTGATCCGCTACTTCACTGACGAAGAACTACCCGGCGTGAGCGACTACCTGATCGATGAGCGCAATCTCGCCGAGATCCTGATCAACCCGAGCATCGATCGGCTGGTCATCCTGCCAGGACACAGCTCGTTCCCGAATTCTTCCGAAATGCTTTCCACGCCGCGCATGGTCCGCCTCGTCGAGGAGCTCAAGACGCGTTACCCGGACCGCATTGTCCTTTTCGATATGCCGGCGCTCCTCAGCGGAGATGACGTGATCGCCTTCTCGCCCTACCTGGATGCCGTCATGCTGGTGGTCGAAGATGGCCGGACGACGAAAGATGACCTGCGTCGAGCTTGGGATCTGCTAGGGGCCGAGCGGATACTGGGCGTGGTTCTGAACAAGGCCGACGGGGTCACGTCGGCCTATGGTTATGCATAAGGCTGAAGCCGACGGGAGGCTGGGACCGCCATGGAGAAGGCATCCGGCCTCTGGGCGGGGCGCCGCGATAGCTTGACGTGGCGAAGTCCTGGTTGGATGCCGTCACGGCCCACCTAGTCAAACGAATAACGAGTTGACTTTGCCGAGCAGGCTGAGGGACTTCCGCTGCTGAGCGAGAGCCATGTACGAGACCTTTTACGGATTCAAGGAAAAGCCCTTCTCGCTGCTGCCCGATCCAGGCTTCCTCTACCTGGGCCGGCAGCACAGTGCGGCCTATTCGCTGTTGGAGTACGCCGTCCTCAGCCACGCCGGGGTTGCCGTGATCACCGGCGATGTCGGGTGCGGCAAGACCACGTTGATTCGCCACCTGCTCAATCAGGTTGACGAACGCGTTACCGTTGGACTCATCACCAACACCGCCAACGCGCGGGATAATCTGCTCAGGTGGGTCCTCCTCGCATTTCGCCAGGATTACAAAGGTAAGGGACAGGTCGAGCTGCACGAGGCGCTCGAGGAGTTCCTGATCGCTGAGTATGGGCGGGGCCGGCGGACCGTGCTCATCGTCGATGAGGCGCAGAATCTCCCTGTCGACACGCTCGAGGAGCTTCGCTTGCTCTCCAACATCAACGCGGACAAGGACCAAGTGCTACAGCTGGTCTTGGCCGGCCAACCCGAATTGAGGGTCAAGCTTGAATTGCCCGAGCTGCAGCAGTTCGCGCAGCGCGTGGTCGTCAACTACCACTTGAGGGCGCTGAGCGATGCAGAGACGCCCAGCTACATCCAACACCGTCTCCTACAGGCGGCTGGCGACCCGGATCTTTTTACCGATGCGGCGGTCGCGCGAATACAAGCAGAGACTGGCGGGGTCCCGCGATTGATCAATGCCCTGTGCGACATGGCGCTCGTGTACGGCTATGCCGAGAGCGCGCGCAGGATCGACGAGCCTCTCGTCCATGCCGTCATAGACGACCGCGCAAGCGGGCTCGGCCGGAGCCGCGGCGGCAAGGATTCGCCGAGAATCTCTGCTGACAAAGACCCTGCGATTGTGATTCTTGATCGGGGCATGGCCCGCGAGCTGTTCGGCCAGCTAAAGAACAAGTAGCCGACCGCGCATGGCTCAATGCGTAGTCGACCGCTCCGATAGCACCAGCCGGCGACAACGCGCGTGATCAGGCGCTTTCGCCACGCTTGGCGCTGCGAGAGCTTGCGCTCCGATAGCTGCCGATCGAAACCCGAGGTGTGGGGGCGCTGTCATCCGATGACGACCTCGGTCTGGGGTTGTCGCTCGCGTAGCGCCTGCCGGAGCGCCTGCTTGGCCCTCATCTCGCCATGAACCAGGACGATTCGGCGCGGCCGGATGCGCATCCCGGTCACGAAGCGGATCAGGTCCTTCTGATCGGCATGAGCGGAGTATCCGTATAGTGTATGCACGTGAGCGCGGATGTCGATCCTCTGGCCGTCGAGATCGACATATCCCCCACGCGGCCCATAACGCTGGATCGCTCGACCTAGTGTGCCGGTCGCCTGATAGCCGACGAAGAGCACATCGTGGCGCGGGTCGCCGAGCATCGCCTTGAGATAATTGACGATGCGCCCGCCGGCGCACATGCCGCTGGCCGCGATCACGATCGCGGGGCGCGCTGTTCGGGTCAGATACTCGACCGTGCGCAGATGGGCGGCATGATCGCCGACGGTGAGAAGCTGCTCGAAGTCCAAGGGATGCCGCCCGTCGCTGAGTCGGCGCCGAGCCTCACGGTCCCAATGAGCGCGCAGCCGCGCATAACCGGCGGTGAAATTCGCCGCCAACGGCGAGTCCAGGACAATCTCCACATCCTCCCAGCTACGCCCCGCCACCAGATGCCGCTGACGATGGCGGTGGATGATGCCCTCCAGCTCGCAGAGCAGCTCCTGAGTCCGCCCGATGCTGAAGGCGGGAATGAGGAGCGTGCCGCCGTTGCTGAAGGCATGCTCGACAATGGCGCGCAGGCGCTCGCGACGATCCCGTCGACCCTCATGCCGTCGGTCGCCATAGGTGCTTTCGAGCACTAATAGATCCGCGCGATATGGCGATTTGGGCGCAGGCAGCAGAGGCGTGTAGGGGGCGCCCAGATCACCCGAGAAGACGACTCGGGTGGTCGTCTTACCTTGGCGCAGGTCGCACTCGGCGTAGGCTGAGCCGAGGATGTGACCCGCTGGCTTGAGACGGAGACGCAAGCCAGGATCGCCGTCGACCACCGTTCGCCATTGACCGTAAGGGAGCGCGATAGTCCTGGCGCGGATGAGCTGGAGCACCCGAGAGATGAGGCGCGCATCGCGGGTGAAGCCCACCTTGAGAGCGTCCTCGATCACGAGCGGGAGGAGCTCGGCTGATGCCTCACTGCAATAGATCGGCCCCTTGAAGCCCGCTGCCAGCAGATGAGGCAAGCGTCCGATATGGTCGATGTGCACATGAGTCACGATCAGCCCCAATACGGGCTCGACGGCAAAATCGATCGCAAGGTGCTCCGGCCCCGCACCGTCGGCAGAAGACTCGTCGCCTTGAAATAGACCGCAGTCGATGAGGACCGAACGCCCGTTTCCAAGCGCCAGCTCATGGCAGGAACCGGTCACGCCGTCCACCGCACCGTGATGACGGACGACTGGCTGATTCATCGCGAGACTCCTTACATATGAGAGCTGGCCCCACCCCCGGCATGGCCCCAACCCCATCGCTACATCGGTTATCCTGCCCAAGCCGGGCTGGACGCGATGCTGGACGCGAGGTGGAAGGTTTTGATCTGCTACAATACGACCCTGCTCTGTAATGGCAGAGTAGCGCCATGAGTTCAAGTGTCGCCCTTTACGAAGCCCTGACCAATGCCCCTGACGAGCGAGCGCGTGCACGCGTCATCGCCGAGGCGTTCGAACGCTTGGAAGAGCGCTATCCGCATCTTCCGGAATTGGCCACCCAGGGCCATGTGCGTGAGAGCGAGCTGCGCCTGCAGAAGGAGATCGAGCAGATCCGTGCCGCGCTCAAGCATGACATCGAGCAGGTTCGCGCCGAGCTCAAGCATGAGATCGAGCAGGTTCGCGCCGATCTCAAGCATGACATCGAGCAGATCCGCGCCGAGCTCAAACATGACATCGAGCAGGTCCGCGCCGGGTTGCGCGAGAGCGAGCTGCGTCTACTCAAGGAAATCGAGCAGGTGCGCGGGGAGGTGGCGCGCGCCAAGGCCGATCTTCTCAAGTGGATCGTGCCGCTGATGTTCGCCCAGGTTGCCGCGATCGCCGCCCTGGTGAAACTGCTCTGAGCCGCCAGCTAGGCGTTTCGCCCAGGGGTAGGGCAGTGGATCGAACCGGCGCCACTGCCTGGGCAACTGGCCTCCAGCCCGTATGGCGTTCCGATGCCGAGAGTCCCGCGGGCGGCTGTTCGTTGGCCAGAAGGAAGGCAACCGTTGGCCTCGGGCCGGCTAGAATGTTGCTTTTCGAGCCCTGACCCCACTCGGCGCCGGAGCCGCCGTTTGGACGCAATTCCATCAGCGAGGCGGCTCGCGCAGTCAGACGTGGCTTTGCAAGACCTGCGAGACCCCGGCACCAGACTGGACCCCGCCACCTCATAAAGACTCGTTCAATGTTACGCGCACAAGCGATTCAATCGGCAGTCGATCGTCTTACTGGTGCAGCGCACTCGCCGCTCAAGGTTATTCTGTTTGGATCCTATGCGCGAGGCGATGCCAAAGAGGATGCCGCCGCTGTCCTCACGACCCTCCACGGGTGCAGGCAGCGAGATCGCCGCCGGTGAGAGATGAGCGTTTCGAGCGGTTTCGCGGGCTGACCGCGAAGGAGATCTGGGCGATGCTGAACCTGGTGACCCCAATTCAAGAAACGAAGGCGTACCAATCAATCTTTGCCGAGGGCAAGGCCGAAGGGAAAACCGAGGGAAAGGCCGGGGGTCTCAAACTTGGCTTGTCATCTTTGCCCCGGCAGTCAAACCGGCTATCGCGCCCCAGTGGACCGGAAGGGAGACAGCGAACGTGATGAGTCACAACTCGAGACCCTTTGCCCGCCACCGCGAGCGCGCCTGCAACGGATGCAGTCACGCAGGATCCCGATGTCCGTGATGCCCGTGATGCCCGTGACAAAACCGAGACCCGTTGTAGCTTGTCTAGACCCCGAACTGCTCTATAAGAGGCGTGTGGGTGGATTCAGCGTTACATGTGAGACCTGCCTCTTTAGACTTCGAAAGCGCCCCAAGCAGAGCCCCAGGAAAGCCCCCAAGTGACACGCAAGACCGCCCTCATCACCGGCATCACCGGCCAAGACGGTGCCTACCTCGCCGAATTCCTGCTACAGAAGGGCTACGAGGTGCACGGCATCAAGCGCCGCGCCTCCTCCTTCAACACCGATCGCATCGACCACATCTACCAGGAGCCACACGTCGAGCACCGTCAATTCATCCTGCATTACGGCGACCTGACCGACGCGACCAATCTGATCCGCGTCGTCCAGGAGACCCAGCCCGATGAGCTCTACAACCTCGCCGCCCAGAGCCACGTGGCCGTCTCGTTCGAGACCCCAGAATATACTGCCGACACGGTCGGGATCGGCACGCTCCGGCTCCTCGAGGCGATCCGCATACTCGGCCTCGAGCACAAGACCCGCTTCTACCAGGCCTCCACCTCCGAGCTCTACGGCAAGGTCCAGGAGATCCCGCAGACCGAGACCACGCCCTTCTACCCACGCTCGCCCTATGCCGCGGCCAAGCAGTACGCCTACTGGATCACGGTCAACTACCGCGAGGCCTATGGCATCTACGCCTGCAACGGGATCCTGTTCAACCACGAATCCCCGATCCGCGGCGAGACCTTCGTTACCAGGAAGATCACGCGCGCCTTGGCGCGGATCAAGCTTGGGCTTCAGGACCGGCTTTATCTCGGCAACCTCGATGCCAAGCGCGACTGGGGCCACGCCCGCGACTACGTCGAGATGCAGTGGCTCATGCTCCAGCAGGACGCGCCCGACGACTATGTGATCGCCACCGGCGAGCAGCATACGGTGCGCGAATTCGTCGACCTGGCGGCCAAGGAGCTTGGCCTCGCCCTGCGCTGGGAAGGCACCGGCGTTGCTGAGCAGGGCCTCGATGCCCGCACCGGGCGCTGCCTGGTCGCCGTCGACCCGCGCTATTTCCGCCCCACCGAGGTCGAGACCCTGCTCGGCGACCCGAGCAAGGCCAAGCGGCAGCTAGGCTGGGAGCCCAAGACCCGCTTTGCCGACCTCGTCGCGGAGATGGTCGTCGAAGATCTGAAGGCCGCCGAGCGCGATGCCCTGTGCGAGCGCGAAGGCTATCGGACCTACCGCTACCATGAGTGACGGCTTCGCCGCAGACCAGGCCGCCAAGGTCTACGTCGCCGGCCACCGTGGCCTGGTTGGCTCAGCCATCGTCCGTGCGCTGCACCAACGCGGCTTTAACAACCTCCTGCTGCGCACCCGCCAAGAGCTCGATCTGTGCGACCAGGCCGCGGTCACGCGGTTCTTCGCCGAAGAGCGGCCCGACTACGTCTTCCTCGCCGCCGCCAAGGTCGGCGGCATCCTCGCCAACGACCGCTACCCGGCCGACTTCCTCTACGACAACCTCATCATCGAGGCCAACGTCATCCACGCTGCGTACGCGGCCCGGGTCAAGCGGCTGCTGTTCTTGGGGAGCACCTGCATCTACCCCAAGCTGGCCCCGCAGCCGCTCAAGGAGGAATACCTGCTCACCGGCCCGCTCGAGCCGACCAACGAATGGTACGCCGTTGCCAAGATCGCCGGACTCAAGCTCTGCCAGGCCTACCGCCGGCAGCATGGCTGCGAGTTCTTCGCGGCCATGCCGACCAACCTCTACGGCCCGGGCGACAACTTCGATCTCGAGACCTCCCACGTCCTGCCCGCCCTCATTCGCAAGTTCCGCGAAGCGAAGGCCACGCATGCGCCAGCGGTCGAGATCTGGGGCACCGGCACCCCGCGGCGGGAGTTTCTGCATGTCAACGATTGCGCGAACGCCTGTCTGTTCCTGATGGCGGCGGCAGAGCCGCCGGACTTGGTCAATATCGGCGTCGGCGAAGATATCAGCATTCGCGAGCTGGCGGAGCTAGTGGCGGCGGTGGTGGGCTATGACGGGCAGCTCGTATACGACCGCTCCAAGCCCGATGGGACACCGCGGAAGCTCGTGGATACCGCGTTGATCCGCAGCATGGGATGGCGGCCCGAGATTGGGTTGGAGGAGGGGATTCGGGGGACGTGTGAGTGGCTGGACAGGGCAGGCAGATGAAGCCGCGCGGGAGATTCCCCCGGCGGCTTCAGGACCGACCTCCGGGAAGCCGCCGCTGTCCTCGCAGCTTTCGACGAGCGGTAGAACGCCGAGATCGTGGCCGACGCGATGCGAGCGCAGCGTGTCTGGCGGGGGCTGAATCCCGACAAGGCACGGAGGCCGATTGACCGTTGATCCGGAGACTTGTGCACTTTGCTGCCCTATCTCTACACCCGTTGCTCGCCAGCGCGCCTCAGCATGCGACCTGCGTGTGTCTTGACCGACCGCCGGGATGAAGACTGACCACCCCATC
>CAZOWL010000094.1:0-16313 GCA_964583605.1 uncultured Chromatiaceae bacterium
TCCCGCGCGATCAGGTCGAGCTTTTAGGGTCCTGCCACGCGCGATGGGCGAAGGCTTCATCGAGCGGGGTGTCGGCGAGGTGATCGGCCTAAATAAATCTGTCCCGTTAAAGTGGTCCCGTTAATAAAGTGGTCCCGTTAATAAAGTGGTCCCGTTAAAGTGAGCTCAAGGTCACCTGCTGCTGTCGTTAGCCTCGGGCGCGCATGTCGAGCTCTTCGAGCAGATCGGGATCCCGCTTGCCGTCGATCTTGCGAGCGAAGTACTTGCCCGATGCAATCAGTTCCGGGAGGTCAGCGAGCGATAAGGTATCTGGCCCGGCTGATGTCCCGGTCTTCCCCCAGCGCATGAAGCGCAGATTGTCTGGGAATATCGCCAGTGCCGGATTATTCAGCAGGACCGTCAGCAGAATTGACTCGCTCGGGGCAAAGGTCGATGCATAATGGCGCTCGATCTGGGGATTATTCGCAAGATATTCGAGCATGTAGCGCACTGCGTGCCGGGATAAACTCCACAGGGACGAGCCCATGCAGCATCGAAAACTGCTTGAGTAGGGCGGGTTGATGCAACGCATTCCGAAGCGCGTGGGTGAATTCTTGAAGCCCGGAATCATCCGCACAAAACCCTGTGTGCGATTCAGTGTCGCACGCGATCGGGCAAGCCAGCCGCGCAATGGTTTTGGCACGCGATAGTAGTAAGGGTTCGCCGGAAGCCGCCAATAATGGAAATAGTAACGGTCCTGAGCCATTCGCCTTTCCTCAGCGTCCATGTCCGGAAGAGGCTTCGCATCAATGAACCCGTCGTAGTCCGTCGCGCCGAGAAACTCTACCATCTCCGATAGGGGCCTAATCGGATAATCCTGGCCCGTGAGGTTCGTGAGCCAGTCATACTCCAGATTCTTCTCGATCCACCTTGCCAGCCGAAGTTGTACTTCTACCTGGTCGTAGCTGGCCCAGGAGACTCGGAGATGATGGGGGAACAGATAGACATTGGAGAACCGTCGAAGGGGCTTGGGGTCGAGGAAGTCCACTCCATAATCTTGGTGAACAACGACCTGAGCACCCGGGCTTCGGCTCAGGACATCGATCAGGCGCATGACCTGGCTTGGATTAACATGTGACGCAATGCTATAGACGATGCGATTCATGGATCGAATAAACGGCTTAGCCTGGTCGCAAAGCAATTACCGGCGGTAGCGAGCAAGCGCGGGATTCACGGTAATTGTTGTTGGCTAACGAATGCAATTCGGGTGATCAAGACGCGCTCTTTCTGCAATAACCTACACGCAGCCGCCAAGGTGTTGAGGTCGCGAGCGCTGCAGCGCTGGGATCCCGAGCCCATGAGCCGTGGATTGCGCCGTGCGAGCCGCGTCCGATAGCGATGCCTGTCGTGCGGCGCCTATATGGCTGGCCCCCACGCCGAGCCATCTCGACCATTCGCCGAACCATCTCGAGTATTCGTCAGGGAGCCCTCGAATCGTGTCGTCGAACCGAGCTATGGGCGCCGTCCTTTATGCCGCGAGCCGGGCCGCAGGTAGATCCTATTGTTCGCAACGTGTAATAGAACTCGAAAACATTACCAGGGCTAGCACGCCACGACACGCGTTTGGTCCAGGTTTCCGACAAGACGCGTCATTTCCATGCCAGCAAGCCGGTGAATGACCCTTCCGGCCGGCAGGCCATCGGCGCGCCCGGCGTGATTGTCGAAGATTCAGAGGTTATGGTCCGAGGTGCTCTTGCTGGAGGCGGCACCGCGCGCCGCCGGCGCTAGCCTCTTGGGGGGTTCTGCAAGGCACCGGGAAGGCGATTGCCGATGGGATCGATCGGGATCCTTCCGAGCGGCAGATGCGGCTCGTGGGTTGGCATGAGATCCGGCGGTAGATCGCGCATGGTGGAGGCAGCCTCCAGGGACCGGGTGGCAATCGAACGGAGGTATTCGAGATCCATCTGCGAGTCGTGCCAGCCGCGGTGGACGAGGTTGCCTCGATGATCGCCGGGCAGGGTGTCGAGCGGCCGGCCAACCCCGACGAGAAGGTTGTTTCGCGTACGAAGTACGACTGGATGACGCGCCGATTGCCTGCCGGGCGATAGTCGAAGGAAGGAGCCGGGCGCCGTGCCTGAATTAGCCAGGGTGTTATGGACGAGCACCAGCCGGTTCGATGGCCCGGCCGTGCCTTCCGCACCGTAGGCAATCAGGGTCCGGTTCTCGGAGCCCGCGCTCTGAACGATGACGTTGCCGACCAGACTGGCCTCCCCGCCGTTGGCCAGGTCCACCTCGTAAGAGGCCCGCCCGTCAGGGCCGTCCGCGATCAGGTTGTAGCGCAGCTCGGTGCGACGCGCGCGGGACTTGACGAGATGCCCGCGGTAACCGTTCTCGAAGCGGCTACCGGTCACCTCGAGCCGCCCGATACGGCCCGCGTACAGGAGGTGTGGCAGGGAGCTCTCCTGCCGCGGCGCATCGGCAAACCAGCTGTCTTGGATCCGCAGGATCGACTCGCCATGGTTGCCGGTGAGCAGGCCCATCTGGTTGTCACGGAACACGCAGTCGGCAAGGCTCAGCTCACCCCGCTCGAAGCGGATCCCGGCGCCATTGCCATCCGGTGCCCGGGCGCCAACAAACTCGAAGCCCCGGATATCGAAGCGGCCGTTGCGGAGAACCCAGATGGCCTTGCCCTCCGCGCTCGCTCCATCGGCCAGCAGCAAGGCCCGCCCGCCGATGCTGCGTATCCTCAGGGCCTTCTGTCGCCAGACGGCCACATCGCGGCGATAGACACCGGCGCTCACCAGCACCGTATCGCCGTCGCGCGCGACACGCGCGGCATCGGCGATCCGGGAGAGCGCCTGGCCCGGGCCGACGAGGAGGGTGTCGGCGAGGCCAGCGGAGCTGGACACGAACGCCAGCAAAAGAAGCGCCCCGCGGCATGCGGTGGACAGCTGGGGCGGCAAGCTCACTATCACCGACAATGCCTACCCTCCCGCCCGCCGCTCGGTGTGTGGGCCACGAAACAGGAAGGCGGTCGCGGTGACGACAACCGTGACGAAGAGCACGATCAGCGTTGCCAACGCATTGATCTCAGGTGAGACGCCCATCCGTACGCTGGAATAGACCACCATCGGCAAGGTCGTGGAGCCGGGCCCCGAGACGAAGCTCGCAATCACCAGGTCATCGAGCGACAGCGTGAAGGCCAGCAGCCAGCCCGAGAGGAGCGCCGGGGCGATCAAGGGTAGCGTGATGCGCAAGTAGACCGCCAACGGCTTGGCGCCGAGATCCATCGCGGCCTCCTCGAGCGAGCGGTCCATCTGCAGCAGGCGGGCACGTACCACGACGGCCACGTAGGCCAGGCTGAAGGTGATATGGGCGATCGTGATCGTCGTGAGCCCGCGCCCGGCCGGCCAGCCGCTCAGCTGCTCCATTGCGACGAACAGGAGAAGCAGCGATAGCCCAATGATGACATCGGGCATCACCAGCGGCGCGGTCAGCATCAGCTCGAAGCCGGTCCGGCCACGGAAGCGGCCATGGCGGACCAAGGCGTTGGCCGCCAAGGTGCCGAGCGCGACGGCGAAGGTGGCATTGATTGCGGCGACGCGTACGCTGAGCCATGCGGCGTCAAGTAGCTGCCGGTTGCGCAGCAGCTCCCCATACCACTTCACCGAGAAGCCAGACCAGACGGTGACCAGCCGCGATTCGTTGAACGAGAAGACGATCAACAGCACGACTGGCAGGTAGAGGAAGGCGTAGCCAAACGCGAGCACCGAGTAGAGGGGCCAGCTGCGTCGTCTCATCCGCGCGCCGCCCCACCGTCCTCTTGCCACCGCTGCATCAGCACGAAGGGCACGACGAGGAATCCAAGGAGCACCATCGCCAGCGCCGCGGCGAGCGGCCAATCGGCATTGGCAAAGAACTCGCTCCAGAGCATCCGTCCGATCATCAGGGTGCCCGGCCCCCCCAGCAGATCCGGAATCACGAACTCGCCGACGACTGGGATGAAGACCAGCATGCTGCCGGCGATGATGCCCGCGCGTGACAGCGGCAGGGTCACCCTTAGGAAGGCACGCAACGGACGGCATCCCAGATCAGCCGCCGCCTCGAGCAGCATCGGGTCGAGTCGCGTCAGGTTGGCGTAGAGTGGCAAGATCATGAAGGGCAGATAGGAATAGACGACGCCGATGTAGATCGCGGTCTGGCTGTAGAGGATGGCCAGCGGCTCGTCGATGACCCCGAGCCACATCAGCAGATTGCTCAGGAAGCCGTTGGCCTTCAGGATCCCGATCCAGGCATAGACGCGGATCAGGAATGAGGTCCAGAAGGGCAGCACGACGAGCATCAGGAGCGGCAGGCGCCAGCGCTCGGGCGCGGTGGCGATGGCGTAGGCCATCGGATAGCCGATCAACAGACACAGCAGCGTGCAGACGAAGGCCACCTGCAGTGAATTGACTAAGGCGACCCGATAGAGCTCGTCACTGAAGACGAGGAGATAGCTCCGCAGATCAAGCCGGATCGTCAGCACGCCCTCCTCGAGCCAGCTCCACAAGGCCGTATAGGGCGGCTGCGAGGACGCCGGCTCAGCGAGGCTGATCTGCAGGACGATCGCAATCGGTAGCAGCAAGAAGAGGCCGAGCCAGAAGAACGGGACACCGATATTGAGTACCCGGCTCCAGCGGCGATGCCCGCTCGAGCGATTCCGAGATGCGGCGGACACCGGGTTAGTCCGTCAGCACGACGCCGCTCGTCGGCGACCACTCCATGGCGACCTCCTGACCCCAGGTCAGGGCCTGCTCGGTGCGTGGCTGGACATTGGCCAGCGTCATCGTGGCGACCTGCTTCGGACTGACCCGGACGTGATAGATGGAGACATCGCCGAGGTAGGCGATGTCCTCGACGACGCCGCGGATCTGATTCGGCGCCTCGTCGCGGTAATCCGCGCAGGGTCGGATCTTCTCAGGGCGCACCGCGACCGTCACCGGCGTGCCCAGCGCCAGCGGGTGTGAACAGCGCATCCGCAGTGGGCGGCCGAGCGGCGTCTCGATCCGTACATCCTCGCCGTTGCGTTCGGCGACTCGGCCCTCGAACAGATTCACCGACCCGATGAACTCGGCAACGAAGCGGCAGTTCGGGTACTCGTAAATGCCCGTCGGGGTGTCGACCTGCACGATCTGGCCGGCCTCCATGACGGCAATCCGGGTCGACATCGTCATGGCCTCCTCCTGATCATGTGTGACCGTGATGAAGGTCGTGCCGATGCGTTCTTGCAGGTTGACTAGCTCGAACTGCGTGTGCTCGCGCAGGCGCTTGTCGAGCGCCCCGAGCGGCTCGTCGAGTAACAGCAGCTTGGGATGCTTCGCCAGGCTGCGGGCGAGGGCGACGCGCTGACGCTGCCCGCCGGAGAGCTGATCGGGCTTGCGCCCACGGAGCTCGGTGATCCTGAGCAGCTCGGCCATCTCGGCGACCCGCTCGGCGCGCTCGCGGCGCGACAGGCGCTCCTGCTTGAGACCGAACTCGATGTTCTGCTCCACGGTCATGTGCGGGAACAGGGCATAGGACTGGAACATCATGTTGACCGGCCGGCTGTAGGCCGGGATGTCGGTGGTGTCTACGCCATCGATGTAGATCCGGCCAGTCGTTGGGGTCTCGAGACCGGCGAGTAGTCGCAGCAGTGTCGACTTGCCGCAGCCGGAGCTGCCGAGCAATGAGAAGAACTCGCCTTTGAAGATCGCGAGCGACACGTCGTCGACGGCATAGATATCGCCGAACTTCTTCGTCAACCGCTCGATGCGCACGTACGGCTCGGCCTTTGGCTCCTGCCAAGGCTCGAGCGCGAGGCGATCGCCCGCGATCGACATGCCGGTCTGGCCGCCCTGGATCAGCGCTGCGCCTTGAGACGCGTCCAGAGGCGGTTGAGTGTGCGCAGCTCCCGATTGGAGCGCGCCGCCGGGACGAACAGCCGCTCACGCACCTCTTGAGGCGGGTAGATGCCCGGATCGTCGCGCAACCCTTCATCGAGGTACGGCGTCGCGGCGAGGTTCGGATTGGCGTAGAAGACATAGTTCGAGACCGCCGCGATCACCTTGGGCTCGAGCAGGTAGGCGATGAAGGCGTGGGCGGCGTCAGGGCTCGGCGCGTCCTTCGGGATCGCCATGACATCGGTCCAGAGCACAGCCCCCTCGCGCGGAATCCGGTAGTCGAGCTCGACACCCTGCCCGGCCTCCTCCGCGCGGGTCTCCGCCTGAAGGACGTCGCCTGAATAGCCATGTGCCACGCACAGGTCGCCGTTGGCCAGGTCACTGATGTACTGGGAGGAGTGGATGTAACGGATGTAGGGATAGATGCCTTCGATCAGCCCTCGCACGGCGTCGAGGTCATCCTCGGCCAAGCTGTTCGGGTGCTTGCCGAGGAAGGCCAGGGCCGCCGGGATGACCTCAGCCGGATCATCGAGCAAGCTGATGCCGCAGGCGGCGAGCCGCTTGGCGTTGGCCGGATCGAAGATCAGCGCCCAGGTGTCCAGGTCCGCGTCGTCGCCGAGGGCAGCCTTGACCTTTGCGACATTGATGCCCAGCCCGGTCGTGCCCCACATGTAGGGCACGAAATGTGCATTGCCCGGGTCCGCCGCCGCTAGGCTGGCCATGATCTGCGGGTCAAGTCGGGAGAGATCAGGCAGCTTGTCCTTGTCCAACGGCTGATAGAGTCCGGCCTCGACATGTCTTGCCGCAAACGGACGCATGGTCGGGAAGACCAGATCGTAGCCGCTGTGACCTGCCAGCAGCTTCGCCTCGAGGATCTCATTGGCGTCGTAGACATCGAGCACCGGCTCGATCCCGGTGCGTTTCTCGAACTCGGCGAGCGTGTCCTCGGCGAAATAGTCGTTCCAGTTATAAAGATGCAAGGTCCCAGCGGCCAAGACATGGACGCTGACCGTGAACGCCAATAACGCCGTGAGGAAATGGGGTAGGGCGAGTCGGCGACGCATCAGAGGTTCCTCCCATGAGCGAAGCGGTACGGACCGAGTCGGCAGCGGTACCAGCGCACCGAACGTGCCGCGCATGCTACTGGAAAAACCTGCTCAAGCCCAATTCGACACTCGAGGCCACGCTGAGGCCGGCTAAAGCACCAAGCCGGTGACGGCCCCGGTCATCAGGGTCGCGAGCGTCCCGGCGAGGATGGACTTCATGCCGAGCGCGACGATCTCCGGGCGTCTCGTTGGCGCCATCGTCCCCAGACCCCCGATCATGATGCCAAGGCTGCCGAGATTCGCGAAGCCGCACAAGGCGTAGGTCATGATCAATCGGCTGCGCTCGCTCAAGGCCTCGGGCGGCAGATCGGCGAGCGTGAGATAGGCGACGAGCTCGTTCAGCACCGTCTTGATGCCCATCAGAGATCCCGCCGTCACGGCCTCGGACCATGGGATCCCGATCAGCCAGACGACCGGCGCCATGACCCAGCCGAGCAATCGCTGCGCCGTCAAGGGTGCCCCCGCGACCTCAGGCAGCAGCCCGAGCGCCTGATTGGCTAGACTGACGAGCGCGAGCATCACCACCAGCATCGCCAGGATGTTCAGCCAAAGAGGGATCGCATCGAGGGTGCCGCGCGTGATCGCATCCATCGCGCTGCGGGTGTCCGTCGCGATCTGCACCGGCTCGTCGGCGGTCGCATCTCGCTCCGGCACCAGTATCCCGGCGATCAGGAGTGCCGCCGGCGCGTTGATCAGCGAGGCGGTCAGGACGTGGCCGAGCGGGCTCGGGACCACACCTTCGAGGAGACTGGCGTAGAGCACCATCACCGTCCCGGCGATCGTCGCCATGCCACAGGTCATGAGGCCGAACAATGTGCTGCGCGACATATGTGGCAGGTATGGCCGGATCAGTAGCGGGGCCTCGGTCATGCCGACAAAGACGTTGGCCGCGGCGCCCAGGCCCAGCGGGCCGCCTGTGCCCAGCGTGCGGCGCAGCAGCCACGCGAAGCCACGCACCAGTATCGGCAGCAGGCGCCAATGGAAGAGCAGCGCCGACAGCGCGCTGATCACGAGGATCAGTGGCAGGGCGCGAAAGGCCAGCACGAAGCTATTCTGCGGATAGACCTCCTCGAACGGCGCCGAGCCGCCACCCAGATAGCCGAAGACGAACCCAGTGCCGGCAAGTGTCGCCGTCTGGAGGGCTGTTACAAGGGTGTTCAGGGTAAGGAAGACCTGCTGAAGCGGCGGAAGCTTGAGCAGGGCCAGCGCCAGCAGGAATTGCAGCCCCAAGCCGGCCACGATCAGGCGTGGCCGTACCGCGCGACGGTCCTCGCTTAAGAGCCACGCGAGACCGATCAACACGGCCAGTCCGAGAAGACCTTGCAGGGTGAGGGCCAGCACTGGCTCTACAGTGCTCGTGTGCGCCGAGTGGCGCGCCGCAGCAGGCTGATGGCGGGCATCTCCGACGAACAGTCGGTCAGCATCAACTGGGTCACAGAGAGACTCCCGATCGCAGACTTCACAGGGAACCGGGATCGCCATTCCCACGTTGCTGTACTTGTTGTACTAGCGATCACGCGGCACGATGCGGGTAAAGAGCTCGCGGCGCGAGACCTCGCGTTGCATCGGGCAATCGCGCTGGGCGCGCTCCATGTTCTCGTCGCGGATCCGGATGACCTCAGCCCAGGCCGCGAAGGCGGCCTCGGCATCGCGATACGGCGACATGTCGAGGCATAGCGGCTGGAGCAAATAGTGCCCTAGCGCCGGGTGAAAAATGAGGTGGGCCTTCTGCGGTTGGCCGAGCAGCTGGACGTCCACGCGCGGTCCAAGGACAAGGTAATCGGCATCGCGGCGCGCCGCGGCCGTCCAATCCGGCGGGATCGCGATTACCGGGCCGCGGTCCGGGAAGAGCAGCCGGGCGAGCATCCAGGGGGTCAACAGGAGCAGGACACGCCAGTCCTCGATGCGACGGACGGCGCGGACCTGGATGCCAAGGTCGAAATTGAGCATCGGGTCGCCTAGCAGCTCCTCGCTGAGGATCCGTTCATGGACGTCGACGACGGCCTCGCTCAGGGCGGCCTCGTCCGCCAGCGTGGGCGCGGTGAGCTCCCAGGCCTGCTCAGGTGCGACTTCTGTCATGCGCTTGGCCGGCGGCGAGCTCGGCGATCTGTGCGCCAAGGATACGATACAGCTCGAGCGCCGCGGCGTCGCGCAGGTCGCTTGCGAAGCGCGGAAGCCAGGTGCTCAGGTGCTCCTCCCACAACGCAGCGAGGAGGTTCCCCGGTGGGTCTTCCCCGGTCCTGGCCTCGGTCGGTCCAGCCGGCTGGGTGCACTGCTCGGTTAGGAACGCCGCGTACTCGAGCAGCGTGCCGAGATAGTCGGGCGGCGCGCCAGTGGCCCTGAGGCCGGCGCGCGCGTACAGACCGCTCAGCTCTTCGCGTGCCGAGCCGCCCATCTGCCCATGACGGTAGGCCGACTCGAAGGGTGGACAGGGTGTCCGCGGGTAGCCGTTGACGAAGAGGCGGGTGTGCTCCCCCTGCCACTCGGTCAGCGGCAGGGCCTCGAGCTCCGCGATCGCCGGCGCCAGCCAAGGCGCGGTGCCGAGCTGATCGCGGAGCGCGTCCAGCGCGTCATCCTCTGGCTGGGCGAGAAGGGCGGCCAGGAGGCGCAGCCGCTCCGGCCTCAGGCCCATGCTCCCCTCACACGCGTCCAGGCGCGGCGGCTCGGCCGTCGGCGTCGGCCGAGCGCCTGTCCTGCGCGGCTTATAGGGCCGGTCAAATGCGTCACCAAGGATAGGCGTAGACGCCGGCATACATGAAGTAATGCCGCAACAGATAGCCGCCGGTCAGGACGAATACCGATGCTGTGATGATCGGCACCCGGGTAGCCCACCCTGAGACGACGCTCTTCAGCTCCAGGAAGAAGGGTACGGCAAGCCCCAGGCCGATGAAGCCGATCAGCCAGCCGAGATCGGTCCACAACAGCTCCCACGAGCGCATCGCCGACTCGGAGCCGCGCTGCAGGTAGAAGAACAGCGAGGCCAGGATGACCAGCTCCGCGGCGATGAGGACGAGGTCGATGCGCTCATAGAGCACGCGGATGATCTCATCCTCCTTCTCGCGGATCAGGGTGTACATCAGCAGCAACAGAAAGGCCATCGCCGTCGAGAAGGCGGAGACCGTGAACAGCAGTGGCACGCCTGGATTGGCCCAGAGCGCGACGCCGGGGAAGGATTGGAGCAGAAGTCCTGTGTACACCGCGACGCCGACACCGTTGATCACTGCCAGCCAGCCCACGACCTTGCGGTTGTTCTCGACGACACCGGCCAGCCAACGGACCAAGCCCCATTTCAGGATGTCACGGATGACGGGCGTGCGCTGCAGCAGCCTGACCTCCTTGGCGTGAGGCAGCGCGTAGATGATGCCCCAGGCCATCATCCAGATGATGAACTGTGTGCCCCAGGCGATCCAGGCATCTGGCTTCTTGAATAGAATCAACGGGTTGAGGACATGGATGACGGCGCTGTGATGCAGCAGGTGACTGAACAGCATCAAGGATCCCAAAGCCAGCAGGATCACGCCCGATCCGGCGCCCCAGAGCACCAGCTTGCGGTGCGGGTGGATGTACATGTCGGTGAGGAAGGTCACCGCCAGGGTCGCGGCCCCCAGGCCACCGAAGTAGAGATAGATCGCGAGCCACCAGGTCCAGATCTCCTGGGTCGCATAGCTCATCGTGACGTCCATCTCAGCCCCTCCACTTCAGGTCATCGATATAGTAGACGTTCGGTCGCGTGCCGATGTGCGGCATCAACGGCCGAGCGACCCCGCTGGCGACGACCCTGGCGACCGGGTCGGTGCGGTCGTCGAGGTCACCGAAGAGCCGCGCCGAGCCGACACAGGTCTGCACGCAGGCGGGCTCTTCTCCCCGCCTGACGCGGTGCTCGCAGAAGGAGCACTTGTCGACGCTCGGATGGCGGCGGCGATAGTCGGAACCGTAGAACTCGCGGCCCTTGGCGACGTCACCATAGGTGACGTCGACGCGCGCATGATAAGGACAGGCCATTGCGCAGGCGCGACAGCCCATGCACAGATCCTGGTCGACGAGGACGATGCCGTCCTCCCCCTTCGAGGTGGCCCCGGTCGGACAGACCGTCATGCACGGCGGGTTGTCGCAGTGGTTGCAGAGGCGCGGGAAGAAGCGGCGGTGGGCGTCGTCACAGACGCCGATCTCCTTATCGTGGACATAGGTGCGCCACTTGTCCTGGTCCCAGACTGGCGTCTGGTTCTCCATCGCGCAGGCCGCCATGCAGGCGTTGCAGCCGACACAGGTGTTGAGGTCGATTACCATCGCGTAGTGGGTCATCTCGATACCCTCCCGGTCTAGGCCTTGGCCACGCGGATCGTGAACTCTTGCGAGCGGAATCCGGCCACGACCGGCTCGACCTGATAGGGGATCAAGCGGCTGGTGGCGGTGCCATCGCCAAAGGTGCGCGACAAGGCCTTGTTCTCGACCCCGAACGACGAGTAGATGAACAGGGCGTCGCGGTGGACCCAACGCGTGAGATACGCACGCCCATCGGTCTCCTGGCCAGACTTGGTGTTGGTCAGGCGGATCCGGTCACCGTGTGCGATGCCCAGGCGCGCGGCGCGCTCGGGGTGGATCCAGACGCCCTTGTAGATCTCGTCCTTGAACTGGTTGATCGCCGCCAGCACCGGGTTGTTGCTGTTCGTCGAGCCGTGTGAGACCGTCGGCGACTTGCCATAGGTGAAATAGAACTCATCCGCCCGGAGCGGGTCCTTCATCGACAGCCCCTCGCGACACTCGGCCGCGATGTAGGTCGCGAGGACATTGAAGTTCTGCTCTGTGTGACCGCCATCGCGCAGGCTGCGCAGCAGCGGGCTGAAGAACTCCAGACGTCCGCTCGTCGTCGGCACCGGCATCTTATGCGGCATGCCCCAGTGCGCGAGCACCTGATGCTTGTCCTCCTCCGGGTAGACGCCGCGCTCGCGCAGCACCACGTCGAGCCGCTGCGGTGTCGTACCGATGCGCGCCGCAGTCTGAGCGAAGGACACCTCGCGGCTCGCCGCCGTGAAGGCGCCCTTGTCCATCGTCTCTCGGGTCCTGGCGTAGGCGGCCTTAACCGGCCCGGCTTCCAGCCCCGTCAGCATCTCGATCCACTCGAGGAACTTGTCCGTGTTGCCGCTGATGATCTCGGTCATCCGCAACAGGATGTCGGCGATCTCCTCGGTGTCGTAGATCGGATCGATCGCCGCATAGCGGGTCGTCAGGGCCATGTCGTGGTTGACGCCGTTGCCGTACAGCGTCGGCTCGCTGCGCTCCAGATAGGTGCTGTTCGGGAGGATCACGTCGGCATAGGGTGCCGTGTCGGAGGGCAGGACATCGACGAGCACGACCAGGTCGACGTTCTCGTGGCTCAGCGTCTCCTTCCAGTAGCTTTCCGGATAGTAATGGCGCACTGGATTGGCTGCGTTGATCAGCACGGCCCGCGTGAGGTAGGGCTCGCCTTGCCACTCGACCTTGCCCTCGACCGATTCGCGCAGGCCGGTGTCGGTCATGACCGGCAGGGCCACGTTGAACTGCCCGGCGGCCTTCTGCTGGGCATTCCAGGCCCAGGTCCAGCCGGGACGACCATGGGAGAAGTTCTCGCCCTTGGAGACGGCGTCGATGACCATCTTGGCGAAGTGCATCCCGGCGAGGTTGGCCATCGGGGCAGCGATCTCTTTGCCCTCGTCATAGGCCTTGTACATGTGCGCCGCCTTGTGGTGCACCTCACCGGAATTGATCCAGCCACCGATGGTATCGATGCCGCCGAGCAGGGATTGCACCATAGCCTGAACGCGGCGCAGCATCATGACGTTGTGGAAGCGCGCGCCGTGCCAACCGGGGTCGACGATTGCCGGGCGGGTGGTGCCGAGCTCGCGGGCGATGCGCGAGATCGTCTCGGCGGGGACCCCGCTGATCTCGGCCGCCCACTCGGGCGTGCAGCCGTCGATTTCGGCTAGCTGCGCCTGGAAGACCGTCACGGCCGGCCGGCCGTCGACGACCAACCCCTCTGGTGCGCGCAGATCTGGCACGATCGGGTGGCCGTCGATGTCGAACCGGTTGTCGTGGGTGAAGGCGGGCAAGGTGTGCAATTCCCTCGTCCCGTGGGCCACCACCATTGGCCGGCCTTCGGCATCGGCGACCTGCCGCCACTCGCCGGTCTCGTCGCGGGTCAACAGGAAGGGCAGGTTCGTGTGACGCTCGACGAACTCGTCATCGTAGAGGCCTTCGGCCATCAGGATGCGCATCACGGCGAGCATGAAGGCGAGATCGGTCCCCGGGCGGATGCGGATCCATTCGTCGGACTTGGCGGCTGTCTCCGAGCGCCTCGAGTCGAGCGCGACGACCTTTGCGCCGTTCTTGCGGCCCTGCGCAAAGCGCACCATGCGGCAGGTCGAGACCCCGCCAATCGAGGCGTTATTGGCGATGAAGAGGATGAGCTTGGCGTTGTCGAAGTCCGGTAGCACCTCGTCGTGGATATTGAAGTTGCCGGTGACGAGATCCGTGCCTAGATGGCCCGTCGTGACACAGTGCTGCATCGGCGAGGCGATGATGTTCGGCACCTCGTTCGCCATCGCGAAGGGGACGGCCCAGTTCATGTAGAACACGCAGGAGGTCCAGCCGCCGACCATGGTCCATTCCCAGGGCTTGATCGCGGCCTCTTGGCTCTTCTTCGCGATGTACTCCCACGCCTCATCCCAGCTGGCAGCGCGGAACTTGTACTCGCCGCGCTTGCTGCCCTCGACACGGATCAGCGGCGTCTTGATGCGGTCGGTGTCATAGGTCTGACGCAGCCCGGCCTGGCCACGGGCGCAGAGCTTGCCGCGGTTCAACGTCGAGTAGGGGTTGCCATCGAGCTTGACGATGCGTTTGTCGCCATTGCGCTCGCGGGTCGTGACCCGCAGGTTGCATAGCGACGAGCAGAAATTGCAGATGTTGTAGGTGACCTCCTCGATGACCTGATCCTTGCCAGCGGCCTGGCCAATCAGCCCCCCCGTCGGTGCCAATAGGCTCAGACCGGCCGTGCCGTAACCAGTGGTCTTGAGGAACGCGCGGCGCGACAGGCGTGGAAGGCTCCAGCCCATTTGATCCTCCTCGGGAAAACCCTCGCCCGGTTGTTGAGTGTCTGCTCGTTGATGCCCGCGGTCTGGGGCGGGCACCTTTTGTACCCGGGAAGCTAAACAGGCCGGACCTGGCTGGTCCACGAGTTCGGCTGGATTGCTTGATTTATGTCAAGGGTCGTGGGGAATTCCAAGTGGGTGCGTAAGTAATTGAAAGACTGATATTCTGACTAGGTTGGAGGGGCTGCGCGGGTGGCCGTCCCGCTCCCGTCGCAGTGTGCGAGCCGGTAGGCCGGACCGCTTGCCTGCTCGCGCCGCAGCCCCGCGCGCGAGCGGATCTGTTCCCAACGGTAGCGGAGACGAAGCCAACGCCGGGGAACGGCCATCCCTGGCCATCCCCGGGCCATGTTTGCCCTGGTCCCCTTCGGCCGGCGCGTGCGGTGATCGGCAGGGGCCTCAACCCCTAACGATCATGGGGCGGGGCGAGCCAACCCGGACCATGACATGTCGCCTCGCCCCTGATCGTTCCCTCACCCCATCCCTCTCCCAAAGGGCGAGGGAGCGAACGTGCTGCGCGAATTTCATGGTCAGGACGGCTGGGCCCGGTTACAGCGACCGCGGCCGGGGCTGCGTGTGCCGGTTAGGCGGCGGCGAGCGTGTATTGGTGTTGGCGGCTGACGAGGCGCTCCATCATGCGCAGGTCGCGTCGATCGAGCCTCATCGCCGTATCCACCCAGATCTCGACGATGTCGAGCAATTCCTGGTAGCGGATCGGGCTCACGTAATCACGCACCCGCCGCACGGCCCGGAAGCCTTCGCGGGCCCGGTTTTCACGTTTGATGTACTCGTAGACGGCGGCTTCGCCCTCGCCCTCATCGACCAGGATGTCGACGAGACCCATCTCATGAAGCTCTTCGGCGGTGTAGACCCGGCCGCTCAGGATTATCTGCTCGGCACGCTTGGGATCGAGCCTGCGCGCCAAGAGGCTGTAAGCCCCCATGCCGGGAAACAGATTGAACAGGACCTCCGGAAAACCGAGACGCGCCTGCCGCTCAGCGATCAATACGTCGCTGGACAGGGCCGTTTCGAAGCCCCCGCCAAAGGCCGTGCCCTGGACGAGCGATAGTGTCGTCACATCCTGATTGAAATGACGGATGTTGGCATAGAGCGCATCGATGCAGGCCACGCCGTAGTTGAGAAGGCCCTCCCGGTCCCCCCGTCTGACATGGTCGCGGAACAGGTCCAGATCTCCGCCGAGGTTGAAGACCTCGGGGACGTTCGAAGCGATGACGTGGTACCTGATCCCGAGCGAGCCGGCGTTCTGCTCGAGGAAGCGGCACCATCCCTTGAGATCGGATAGGAGCTCGGTGGTAAAGCAGGGCCGGGCGCTAGGCTGCAGGTAGCACCAGGCGGCCGCATGTTTTCGATCGAAATGGGTCATCAATTGGGCGTCATTGCGGGTGGCGAAGTCGACGCTTGTTACGGTTGGCTGTACGTTCACGTGCTTTCCCCTAGGCTTTCGCGCTTTTGGCGTTGTCAAGCTGGCGAATCTATAAGGTATCAGCCTCAGCAAAATCGTCTTGTTTTTATGTGGAAAATTTGAAGTCCGTCACGTCACGAGTCATCTAGCCGTCATCATCTGGATCGCCCTGCGTGTGCACGATAGGCCGATGAGGTGCGCTGGCGCAGCACCTCCCGGCGCGAGTCACTTTCGGTACAAAGGCCGATCCAAGAACAACTGGAACGCCGAAGGTAAGTTGGACGGAGCGTGCGAGGCCCAAACAGTCGAAGCCTAGTAGAGGATCGCCCTGTTGGGCCTCGTGCCTCAGCCCAACCTTCACGCTCACATCGTTTTCGAACCCTTCCCAGATCAGATGGAGGGGGTAAGGCGGGTCGCCGGGGGATGATCCCAGGCTCGGAAGTGGGTCAGGCTTTGACTGGCGTGCTCCCGCTCAACGCTGAGCAGGACCGAGGTGGATGGCGTGTGCGCTAGGCAAGAAGGTCGGTCATTGCCGACTGCTTTCGTTTCCTGTGGCAGGATCAAGCCCCGGGTGGCTCGGGGCTGCAGACGAACTTGCGCAGGCCTTTGGTGGCCCGAAAATTGGCTTCAGAGCCTGTGGGGAAAATAGCTCAACAGGTTACTGCGGCTCTGCCCCTCACCCCAGCCCCTCACCCCAGCCCCTCTCCCATGGGGCTGTCTAGTGGACACACTGGACACTGTCGCCACTTGGGCGTATTGTATGGCC
>CAZOWL010000095.1:0-16118 GCA_964583605.1 uncultured Chromatiaceae bacterium
AGGCTGAGCCGTCAGATTTACAGTCTGATCCCTTTGACCGCTCGGGAACCCCTCCGAACCGAGCGGCGTAGTTTAGACCGCGGCTTGATGCACGTCAACGCGCATTCGTGACCGACTTGCGCCTCCGGACCCGCTGTGCCCCGACCCGGGCGCAAGGCTGCCTTCTCGCCAGGCCATCCAGGATGCCATGAGGTACTAGGCCGCTCGATCGCGAGCTGCTACTATCCGCGCGCCCGCTTCGGCACGCTTGAACGTCCATCGCGTCCATCGTCAATCAGGCCTGCCACGATGGACGCGCCATAGAAGCCTATTGCCGATCCGCCCGAGCCATGGGATCCGGTCCCGTCCGCTACAAAGCACCCACGGCGGTTTTCCCAATCGTTATCTGCAAGACAGTTGGAGCTTCAGCATGCACGTCACCATCTTCGGCAGCGGCTACGTCGGTCTCGTCACTGGGGCCTGTCTCGCCGAGGCCGGTAACCACGTTATGTGCGTCGATGTCGATCCGGACAAGATCGCTTTGCTCAACAGCGGCGGTGTTCCAATCTACGAGCCAGGGCTTGATGATCTGCTTAGACACAACCGCGAAGCCGGCAGGCTCACGTTCTCGACCGATCCCGCGGCTGGGGTCGCACACGGCCTGTTCCAATTCGTCGCCGTCGGCACGCCGCCCGACGAAGACGGCTCCGCAGACCTGCAGCACGTCCTCGCCGTTGCCGAGACGATCGGCCAGCACATGGACGAGTATCGCATCATTGTCGACAAATCCACGGTGCCGGTGGGAACTGCCGATAGGGTGGCCGCGCGTGTGCGCAGCGCCTTGGAGACACGCGGCGTCGCGGTCGAGTTCGACGTCGTCTCCAACCCCGAGTTTCTCAAGGAAGGGGCTGCCATCGAGGATTTCATGCGCCCCGACCGAATCATCGTCGGCACCGACAATCCCCGTACAGGTGAGCTCTTGCGCGCCCTCTATGCGCCCTTCAACCGCAGCCATGACCGGGTGATGCTGATGGACGTCCGCTCGGCAGAGCTCACCAAGTATGCCGCCAATGCGATGCTGGCCACCAAGATCAGCTTCATGAACGAGCTTTCCAACATCGCTGAAGCCCTTGGCGCCGATATCGAGCAGGTGCGTGTCGGTATCGGTTCCGATCCACGTATCGGTTACCAGTTCATTTACCCAGGTTGCGGCTACGGCGGCTCGTGCTTCCCGAAGGACGTGCGTGCGCTGGCACACTCGGCCCGCTCGATCGGCTACGAGGCTCAGCTCTTGGCCGCGGTCGAGGCCGTCAACGATCGCCAGAAGGACATCCTCTTCGAGAAGATCCACACCCATTTCCAAGGCCAAATCGCCGGCCGCGTCTTTGCTGTCTGGGGCCTCTCCTTCAAGCCCAACACTGACGACATGCGCGAGGCTTCGAGCCGCAGACTGATCGAGGCCCTCTGGCGGGCGGGCGCGCGGGTCCGCGCCTTCGATCCGGTGGCCATGGACGAGGCACGCCGCCTCTATGGCGAGCGCCCCGATCTCGAGCTGATGCCCGACGCGATGGCCGCCGTCGATGGCGCCGACGCACTCGTCATCGTCACGGAGTGGACCCAGTTCCGGAGCCCCGACCTCTCGCGAATCCGAGCTGGTCTGAAGGAGGCCGTGATCTTCGACGGGCGCAATGTCCTGGACGCGAAGCAGACGATGGCGGCCGGCCTGACCTATCTGTCGATCGGCCGAGCCCCGAGTCGACCCGTCTAGTAGGGATCGCCCGCGTATCGATCATGGGGCGAGGCAAGCCACCCCGGATCATGGCATGGCGCCTCGACCCTGATCGTTCCCTCACCCCAACCCTGTACCAGAGGGCGAGGGAGCAAACGTGCTGCGCGGACTTCATTGTAAGACACGTCACTCAAGTCCGATTAAAAGCGTCTGGTCCAGCTCAGTGCGATGTCGCGCTGCTCCATAAAGACGCTCCCTGTCTGGCTACCCGTGATATTGCGATTCTGACCCTCGAGCTCTTCCTCCGGCATATAGGCTAGAGACAAGCTAAACTCGTCCCGAGCGGTCGGTCGATAGGTCGCGCCGCACGTGAGGTGCCAACGGATGGTCGCCGGAGCAAGCACGTTGAACAGCGCCTGCCCGCCAGGCGCGAAATCACTCGCGTAGCTGAGCCCGCCGCGGAACGTCCACTGCGGGCTGTAGTCCCAAATCGCGCCCAGCTTTACGATGTCCATATCCTTCCACCCGAACCCAAGCCCATCCTTGCCCCCGAGACAGAACGACGGCTTCGGCCCCGGCTGAAAACAGGGCGAGATATCGACATTGTTAGAATTCGCGATGGCCTTGATATCCTCGTAGAAGATCCGCTGGTAGTCGAGTCCCACCTTCAATTCTGGCTTGACCGCCACCGCCAAGCCGAGGTTGAGCATCGGCGGGATGTCGAAGCGCCCACCATCGGCAAACAAGCCCTCATAGTCGTCGAGCTGCGTCATCCAGATCCGGCTACGATAGGATGCCCCTAGGGTTAGACGCTCGGCCAGTCTGGCGATCCAGCCGACATGCAGACCGGCCCCGTAAGACCAGTCCTTGCCGTTGTTCGACACCTTATCCGCGTGGAGGGAGGCCGCTCGGAACGGCTCCAAGCCGGTTGCCTCAAACCTCTGCACGGCCAGCACCGGCGCCACTCCGACGGCGTGCCGTGCGTTGATCTGATAGGTGACGGGGATCTCGAGAAAGAGCTGCTCGAGATCGACGCCGGTGGGACGTGTCGCCGTGAAGAGGCCGTTCGGGTTGGCATTGTTGGGGGCGGTACCGGTTGGGTCCGTGCCGATGGGAGACCCGTCCATGCCGACAGTTGTATTCGGAGGAAGAGCGAAGTTCTCCCAGACCGCGCGCTCTTTATAGCGGGTATTCATCCCACCATTGCCGAACAGATTTGCCCCGACTGTCATTTTGTCATTCAGGACGTGGTTGTAGCCGAAGCTGGGTATCAGGAACCAATCCCCGCTGCTCGTATACTCGCCAGGTGTGACGAACGGGCCGGCCGGACGCCCGGTGCTGTCGCGGGCAAAATCGGCGTTCGCGCGATAACCGCGATCGGACGGGCTGAAGAAGGCGATCCCCAGATCGAGGCTGTCGCCGATGTGCGCCAGGCCGGCCGGGTTGACGCTAGCGGCCAAGGTATCCTGAGGCAGCGCCGTCGCGACCCCCGCGACCGCCTTGGCCTTTGCGCCCCAGCCATGGGCGAAGTAGCCATTCGTCGCCGATACCGAGATTGGCATCGCGGCAATGACGGCCCCTGCGGCCAGAAACGCCTGCCGAAAGTCTGCATTCATCCTCCTTTTCCCTCATTTTTCTGATGGTTGAACCAGTGATTCACGCCCAGATTACGCATGGTGTAATGACTCGTGGCAACAGTCAAACCGCGGCGACGACGTCCTCGCTCCGACCGTGAGCACGGCGCCAAACGCGAGCCGGAGTGCGACAGCCACCGTGATCGACGTGTGAGGGCAAAGTCCGACGGCCGCACTGAACTTTTGCGCCTCGCCGCGATCATACAGAGCGAAGGCCACAGATGCGGAGTCACGCAATTCCCCCTCCCTGCGTGGCTCCCTTTTCCCGGCCGCCCCAGCCGGGGAATGTATTGCCCCGTTGTCTTTCCCCAGGCAACGGGGCTTCTTTTTGCGGTATCGACCGCGCAAGGCGAGCACCGCGCCTGACCAAGCCGGGAAGGCTAGTTGACCGGGCTGTCAGTGGGCCTGGTCCCAGTTGTCACCGATGCCCACGTCGACGAGCAGGGGTACGGCCAGCTCGGCGGCCCCTTCCATAGCCTGGCGGACCGCGTGCCTCGCGTCATCGATATAATCCGCCGCCACCTCGAGCACGAGCTCATCGTGCACCTGCATGATCAGGTGGACCGGTGGGCGATCGCGCTCGATCCAGTCATCCACGGCGATCATGGCCCGTTTGATCACGTCGGCAGCCGTGCCCTGCAGCGGGGCATTGATCGCCGTCCGCTCGGCCGCCGCGCGACGTGCCTGGTTACTGTGATTGATATCGGTGAGATAGAGCCTGCGCCCGAAGAGCGTCTCGACATACCTGTCATCGTGGGCCTGGGCGCGTGTGCGCTCCATATAGGCCTTGACCCCGGGATAGCGGGCGAAATAGCGATCGACGTAGTCCTGGGCGGCGGCACGCTCGATACCAAGCTGTCGGGCAAGCCCGAATGCCGACATGCCATAGATCAGCCCGAAATTGATCGCCTTCGCCGAGCGGCGCTGCTCGCTGGTGACCTGCTCCGGCGGCAGGCCCAGGATCTCAGCCGCCGTCGCCCGGTGGATGTCCTGACCGGCGGCAAACGCCGCCAACAATCGCTCATCGCCCGAGAGGTGGGCCATGATGCGCAGCTCGATCTGCGAGTAGTCGGCTGCTAGCAGGCGGTGACCCGTCGCCGCAAGAAAGGCCCGACGAATCTGTCGGCCCTCCTCGCGGCGGATCGGGATGTTCTGCAGATTCGGATCACTCGAGGACAAGCGGCCGGTCGCCGCAACGGCTTGGTGATAAGAGGTGTGCACGCGACCTGTCGTCGGATTGACCATCTGCGGCAGCTTGTCGGTGTAGGTCGAGCGCAGCTTGGCCAGACGCCGGTGCTCGAGGATCAGATTGGGCAGCTCGTAGCCGGCGAGCGCCAACTGCTCGAGCACGGACTCGGAGGTGGAAGGCGCGCCGGTTGGCGTCTTGGCCACCACCGGCAGCTTGAGCTCGTCGAAGAAGATGGCGCCGATCTGCTTCGGCGAGCCGAGATTGAAACGCCGGCCGGCCGCGGCATAGGCCTGCTCCTCGAGCGTCTGAATGCGGCCCGCCAGCTCACGGCTCTGAGCGACGAGGCAGTCGCGATCGATCCGCACACCATGGCGCTCCATCCGCGAGAGCACCGGGACGAGCGGCATCTCGACCTCTTGATACAGCCGGGCAAGGCTTGGCGTCGCGGCGAGCCGCGGCCACAGCGCTTGATGCAGACTGAGCGTCACCTCGGCATCCTCCGCCGCGTAGTCGCTCGCCGTATCGAGCGGAATCTGATCGAAGGTCAGCTGACGAGTGCCTTTGCCGGCGATCTCCTCGAAGCGGATGGTCTCCCGGCCGAGGTATTTCTTCGCCAGCCCATCCATATCGTGGCGGGTGGCCGTGCTATCGAGCACATAGCTCTCGAGCATGGTGTCATGGGCGATGCCGTGCAGCCGGATGCCGCAACGGGCCAGTACGCTCATGTCGTACTTGAGATTTTGGCCGACCTTGGCACGCCGAGGATCCTCCAGCAGGGGCTTGAGCCGCTCGAGGACCCAGTCCCGCTCGAGCTGCACCGGTGCGCCCGGGTAGGCGTGGGCAACGGGGACATAGGCGGCCTGGCCGGCCTGCACGGCGAAGGAGACGCCCACCAGCTCCGCCTTCATGTAGTCCAGATCCGTGGTCTCGGTATCGAACGCGAACAGCTCTGCCTTCGCGAGCCGGGTCAGCCATTGCTCGAAATCGGCGCGATCGAGGACCAGCTGGTAGGTCGGCCGGGCGCCATCACGGGCTTCAGTGCCGGCGCCCTCCCCTTCCGGCAGGGTGGCCAACAAGCGCCGCGCCTCGAGACGCGTGTACCAGTCACGCAGGGCCAGCACGTCCGGCTGACCCGGCCTGAGATCCTGCGGCCCGAGGTCTAGCTCGACGTCCCGTCGGATGGTCACCAGATCCCTCGCCAACGGCAGGCGACTCAACGCCGAGCGCAGGCTCTCACCGGCCTTGCCCTGGATCTCCCCGGCATGGGCCATGACACCGTCGAGGCTCCCGAAGGCCGCGAGCCACTTGGCCGCCGTCTTGGGACCGCAGTTGGGCACGCCCGGTATGTTGTCGACGCTGTCTCCCATCAGGCTCAACAGGTCGACGATGCGCTCGGCGGACACGCCGAACTTCTCCCGCACCCCGTCCCGATCGAGTAGTGTGTCGCTCATGGTGTTAATCAGGACGACCTGATCGTCGACCAGCTGGGCCATGTCCTTGTCTCCGGTTGCGATCAGGGTGCGCATCCCGAGCGCCGCGGCGCGCGTTGCCAAGGTCCCGATGACGTCATCGGCCTCGACACCGGGAATCGCCAGCAACGGCAGCCCCATGGCGCGCACCACGGCCTGCAGAGGCCCGATCTGGGCACCCAGATCCGCCGGCATTGGCGGTCGATTGGCCTTGTAATCGGGGTAGAGGTCGTCGCGGAACGTCTTGCCCGGCGCATCCATGACCACCGCCATCAGCTCCGGTGTGTACTCGTCGAGGAGCTTCCGTAGCATGTTGACAACCCCGATGAGGGCGCCAGTCGGCTCACCGCGAGAGTTGGAAAGCTTGGGTAGGGCGTGGTAGGCGCGAAACAGGTATGACGAGCCGTCCACGAGCACGAGAGAGAAGCGCTGGGCCATCGATCTCAGGAGAGGTGGCTGGTGAAGCCACAACCTTAACATGCCGCCTGCCAGCAGGCGGCAGTGCGACGTGTCGAGCCTCAGCGCGAGCTCACGGCATTGGCCAGGAGAGCGGGATCGGGAGTCCGATCCCGTTCCTCGCGCTGTCCTAGTGCTAGTATCCGTTGGCATGATGCTGCGGCGCCAAAACATCTTGATTCTCATCACTGCGACCCTGGGGCTATTAGGCCCCAGCGAGGCGGATGGGCCACGCGAGAGACCGCTCGACCAGCTCGGCGCGGATCTCACCCAAATGCCAAGCCGGCTAACGATCCTATCGGCCCATTTTGAGCCGCGCGATCGCTCTCTGACGATCGTCGGCCGTGATTTCGGTGAGCGTCGCCTGCCGCAGGTCCTCCTCGATCGGCAACCGCTACCGCTGCGCAGCGCCAGCGACTCGCAGCTCATTACCACCGCCGTGCCGACCCGGTTCGGGCCGGGCACGCACCTGCTCGTCGTCATCTCGGGGGAAGACCGAAGTCATTTCGACGCCTACACGGTCACCTGGACCGATACAGCGGTTGACTCGCCGGCCCCGCTCCCGCCAGCCCGGTCCAGCCTGGTGACCCTCGACGCCGAGGGAGACGTCGGCTGGTTCACGTCGCTCACAATCGGCCGTGACGCGCGGCCCCTAATCAGCTATCTCGACTACACCAACCGAGCCCTCAAGGTGGCAACCTGTCACGACACATACTGCCTCTCGGCGACCACCACGACCCTGGACAGCGACGGCGACGTCGGCTGGTTCAGCGCGCTGGCGGTCGGCGCGGACGGACGGCCGATCATCAGCTACTACGACAATGGTCGACGTCGCCTCAAGGTGGCGCACTGTCGCGATGCGGCTTGCAGCGCAGCGGAGATCACAGTCGTCGATGAGGAAGGCGACGTCGGCCAGCACACCGACATCGCGATCGGCGCAGACGGCGTGCCAATCATCAGCTACTACGATCGCCAGAACGGCGATCTCAAGGTGGCCTACTGCCGAGACCCGGCCTGCATCGAGACGCAGATCAACCGCATCGACCACCTGGGCGACGTCGGCGCGCACTCATCGTTGGCGATCGGGGCGGACAGCCTGCCGATTCTCAGCTATTTCGATGCCGCGCGCGGCGACCTGAAGGTGGCGCACTGTGATGACCCAACGTGTCGCTCGGCGACGCGCGTCACCGTCGACACCGGCGGCGTCGGGCTCGGTACCTCTATCGGCATCGCCCCCGACGGCCTGCCTGTGATCGCCTATTGGGATTTCCTGAACGATGACCTGCGCGTCGCCGCCTGCCGCGACCTGAAGTGTCAGTCCGCGCAGATTACGACCCTCGACCGCGACGGCGCCGTCGGCTCCAATGCCGCCATCGCCGTCGGTCAGGACGGTACCCCGACGATCAGCTATCACGATCACACCCACAGTGCCCTCAAGGTCGCCAAATGCAGCGATCCTGCCTGCACCTCCGCAATCCGATCGATCGCCGATGATCGCGGCGCCGTGGGCTGGCACACCGCCATCGTCATGGGCGCCGAGGGATTCCCGATCGTCAGCTACTATGACGAGACCAACGGCGACCTCAAGCTCCTGAGATGCGCTGACCCAGCCTGTACCGAGCCTCCAGACTGACGCCAAGAGCGGGCTCGCTGCACCTGCACTGGCCTTGCCCGTTGCGCGGCCGGTATGATGCCGTAAATCGTCACGATTGGCGGCGGCCTGTGCCGGATCGTGTTTATCGCCAAGCCTCAAGGAACTGTCCCCGTCCGATGCAGATTCACCTTCTGAGCGTTGGCCGCCGAGCGCCGGGCTGGATCCAGGCCGGTTTCGATGAATACGCTCGACGGATGCCAATCGAATGTGCGCTGACGCTGCACGAGGTGGAGCCGGTGCGCCGCGGCAAGGCCAATAGCGATCAGGCCCGCGAGGCCGAAGGCGAGCGTCTGATAAAGATCGCGCCCAAGGGCGCGCGGATCATTGCCGTGGACCGGCTCGGCGAGGCCTGGACCACGGCGCATCTCGCCGACAGGCTCTGCGACTGGCTCGCGGGGGGACTGGATATAGCGCTCCTGATCGGCGGTGCCGAGGGGCTCGCAGCCAGCTGCCTCGGACGTGCCGAGCGGCGCTGGTCTCTGTCGCCGCTGACCTTCCCGCACCTCCTGGTCAGGGTGATCTTGGCCGAGCAGCTCTACCGCGCCTGGAGCCTGCTCCAAAACCACCCCTACCACCGGGCTTAGACGGAGCGCCTTTGGCTCGAGCACCCTGCGTCTATCTGGCCTCTAAGTCGCCGCGGCGCCGGGCACTCCTCGAGCAGATCGGGGTCCGCTACCGCGCCGTGCCGGTGGACATCGACGAGACACCGAGGGTCGCCGAGCCGCCGGCCGATTTCGTCTTGCGTCTCGCTCTGACCAAGGCACAAACGGTCGCCGCGCGCCGGCACAAAGCGGACCAATCGGATGACGGGGTGCCCGTGCTGGCTGCGGATACCGCCGTCGTCGTCGCGGGGCGCATCCTCGTCAAGCCGCGCGACCGCGCCGAGGGCCTCGCGATGATGGAGCTCCTGTCGGGCCGCACACACGAAGTGCTTACCGCCGTCGCGTTGGTTGCAGACGGCAGCTCCGACACGGCGCTGAGCCGGAGCCTCGTGCGGTTTCGGGAGGTAACACAGGCCGAAGCCAGCACCTACTGGGACACCGGCGAGCCGGTCGATAAGGCCGGTGGCTACGCGATCCAGGGCCTTGGCGCGGTATTCGTGGCCGAGCTTTCCGGCAGCTACTCCGGGGTGATGGGCCTGCCGGTGTTCGAGACGGCGGAATTATTGTCGGCCGCCGGGATCCATGTACTTACACCGACCATGACCTGACGATGAGGCCGGCCGCAGCGGCCGGCGCGAGCCACCTCTCCGCGCGCACCGACAACCACACCCAAGACCCGGCGCCACCAAATCGGCATGAGTGAAGAGATCCTGATCAATGTCACGCCTCCAGAGACACGGGTCGCCGTCGTCGAGAACGGGGTCGTTCAGGAGATCATCATCGAGCGCGCCGAGCGCTGCGGCCTGGTCGGCAACATCTACAAAGGTAAGATCTGTAGGGTCTTGCCCGGAATGCAGGCCGCGTTTGTCGCCATCGGCCTGGAGCGGGCCGCCTTCCTCCATGCCTCCGACATCATCGGGAGCGAAGGCGAGCCGCGCAGCGAGCACATCAATGATCTGGTTCGCGAAGGGGACACTATCGTCGTGCAGGTCGTCAAGGACCCCCTCGGCACCAAGGGGGCACGTCTCACGACGAACATCTCGCTGGCCTCGCGCTACCTCGTCTTCATGCCGTCGCTGAGCAACACGGGCGTCTCGCAGAAGATTGAAGACGAGGAGGAGCGCAAGCGGTTACGCGAAGTGCTGCAGGCCTACGTCGAGACTCACCCGGGTGGCGGGGGCTACATCGCGCGCACGGCCGCCGAGGGCGTTGATGGCGAGGCACTGAATCGGGACATGGCCTTTTTGGCCAAGCTCTGGCGTGGCATCCGTGAGCGCTGCGAGGGAACCAGTGAGATCGGGCTGATCCACGATGACCTGCCGTTGGCGTTGCGGGCGTTGCGCGACCTCGTCACACCGGACGTCGAGCGGGTCCGCATCGACTCCCGGGCCATGGTCGAGCGGGCGCGGCCTTTCGCGGCGAAGTATGTCCCGGAGATCGAGGGACGGATCGAGTGCTATCAAGGCGAGCGGCCTCTGTTTGATCTATACGGCGTCGAGGACGAGATCCAAAAGGCCCTGCAGCGCAAGGTGCAGCTGAAATCCGGCGGTCATCTCGTCATTGAGCAAACCGAGGCGATGACGACGATCGATGTCAACACCGGCGCCTTCGTCGGCCACCGAAACCTCGAGGAGACCATCTTCAAGACCAACTTGGAGGCGGCCCAGGCCATCTGCCGGCAACTGCGACTGCGCAACCTCGGGGGCATCATCATCATCGACTTCATCGACATGGGAGAGGAGGAGCACAAGCGGCAAGTCCTGCGTGCGCTTGAGAAATGCCTCGCGCGGGACCACGCGAAGACGCAGATCTCGGAGGTCTCCACGCTCGGTCTCGTGGAGATGACGCGGAAACGTACCCGCGAGTCGCTCGAGCACGTATTGTGTCAGCCGTGCCCCTCGTGCGGTGGCCGCGGCTCGGTGAAGACACCGGAGACGGTCTGTTTCGAGATCTTTCGCGAGATTCTGCGCGAGGCCCGCCAGTTCGATGTCGAGACACTCCTCGTGTTGGCCTCCCAGGAGGTCGTCGACCGCCTGCTCGATGAGGAATCCGCCCACTTTGCGGAGCTCGAAGCCTTTATCGGCAAGCCGATCCGTTTGCAGGCCGAGACCCTCTATACACAGGAACAATACGACGTCGTCTTGATCTAGATGTCCCGCCGCCTGCCCATCGTCGTCACCCGCATCGGCTGGATCCTGCTCGGCTCGACAGTCGCGTTGCCTGTGCTTCTGGCGGTCCTGGGCCTCGCCCTGCCTTCGGTGACGGCATTCCGTGAGCCGCTCACGACCTGGCTGGCCGAGACCCTGCACCAAGAGGTCGAGCTGCGTCGCGCGGAGCTTCGCGCCCGGGGTATCGACCTCCGTCTGGTCCTCCACGACCTGGTGCTGCGCGACCCTGTGAGCGAGGAGGCCCAGCTGATCGCCGGTGAGCTAGCGGTCGATCTGCGGCTACCCGCTTCGCTGCTCGCCCGGGCGCCGCGAGTGACGCGCATTCGGATCGCCGACGCCCGATTGGCATTGCGGCGCGGCACCGACGGCGGCCTGACGATCGCTGGGCTCGAGCGCCTGGCGCGGGCGCGGCCCGCGGCAAGGGACTTCTTTCTCGCTCGCGGCAAGCTCGAGCTCGACGAGGCAACGATTGCCTGGCCCGAGGCAGGCGACGCGTCACCGCCGCAGTTGACGGCCGTAAACGCCCGCATGATCAATCGAGGGGATCACCATCGCCTCGCGCTCTCAGCAAGGCTCCCCGAGCCCGCTGCGGCCTCTGGCTCGCATGCGCGGCTCTATGCTGACCTGCGCGGCGCCCCCGAGCATCCCGATCGCTGGGGTGGCATCTCGTACCTCGTCGGCGAAGACCTCGAGCTAACGCCGCTGAGCGCCGGGCGGCTGAGTCGCTGGCCGATCCAGGTTCGCGGGAGGCTCAGCCTGGCAGGGCGCGCGCACTGGGCAGGTGGCCAGTTGACGGAGGCACGCGTCCGCATCGAGGCAGCGGACCTCGGGCTTGCCGCGACACCTGTCGACGCGGATCGGCTCGCGGCCTGGCTGCAGTGGCAGCGCAAGGCCGACGGATGGCGCCTGCAGATCCCAGGTCTCGTCCTCGATCGAGGCGAGGACACCTGGACCGGCTCAGGTATCGATATCCAGCGCAACGGCCAGCAGCTGATGGCGACTGCGGCGAGTCTCGACCTTGCGCTGCTGGCGCCAGCGATGCTGTCAGCGCTCGAGAGGCGCAGCGATGAGCCGAGCGCCGCGCTTTGGGCCGAGCTGCTCGCCGCGCGACCCCGCGGTCGCCTGGAGTCTGTCGCGCTGCGGCTGTCTCGCCGGGATTCCCAAGGCGCAACCCCCGTCGATTGGCAGTTCCGTACCTGGGCTGCAGAGCTCGAGACGAAGGCCGCTGGGCACATCCCTGGCGTGACCGGCCTGAGCGGCGCGCTGGTCGTCGGCCCTGCGGGAGGCTGGATCCGGTTCGCCGCCCGCGCGCCTCGCCTGGCCGTCCCCGAGCTGTTTCCGGCCCCGCTGCCGTTCACGGCCCTCGCCGGCGAGCTGGCCTGGGCACAGGACAGCTCGGGCCACGTCTGCCTCAGCGCACCTCTCTTGCTCGCGGAAAGCCGCGACCTGCGGACCTTGAGCGCAATCCGGCTGGATCTGCCCGCGGGCGGTGAGGGTCCGCGGTTGCGACTCCATACCCACTTCAGCGACGGGAATGCCGCGGCCATCCCCCGCTACCTGCCGACCGGTGCCATGCCACCAACGCTCGTCGACTGGCTCGATCGCGCCTTCCCGGAGGGACGCATCCCGGCTGGTGCGCTGGTCTTCGACGGCCCCCTCGAGGCCTTCCCGTTCGACCACTCCGAGGGCCGCTTCGAGGTGCTCCTCGATGTCACCGACCTGACCCTCGCCTACCAGCGGGATTGGCCACCTCTGAAGCAGGCACACGGACGGCTGCGGTTCCTCAACCGGGGCCTGGATATCGAGCTCTCGCGCGGGCAGATACTGGACACGCGCGTGGCTCCGGCCATCGCGCGGATCCCGGCACTCGGCCGGGCAACGCGCGTAGCGATCCGTGGACGCGGCGACGGGCCCTTTGCCGACGCCTTCCGACTATTGCGCGAGACCCCGTTGGCCGAGCGTCACGCCCACCTGGCGGATGCGTCGAGCGCCTCCGGACGCGCCCGGATCGAGCTTGATCTGTCGCTACCCATTGGCCGCGGCGCGGGGCCGTCGATGCGCGCGGAGGTCAGCTGGCCAGACGATGGCGCCCGCATCGCGCTCAAAGACACCCCACTGGCCCTTGACGCACTGGATGGTACTCTGCAGATCTCCACCGAGGGGGTGCATGCCGACCCGGTGGCCGGGAAGCTCTGGGGCGAGCCGGTGACGCTGCGCATCACCCAGGCCGAGGTCGACAACGGCCGTGCGACGCGGGTGACGCTCGACGGGCGAACACCCATCGGCGAGCTCGAACGGCGTTTTCCCAGCAGGGCCTGGTCTCTCGCGGCAGGGACGATGCCCTGGACGGCCGATGTGCGCCTTGCACCGGGTAGGCCTCCGGACGACGCGGCACCGATGGCGTGGCAGCTGCAGTCCGATCTCCGGGGCCTGGCTCTCAAGCTCCCTGCACCGCTCGGGAAGGGCAAGGACGCGACGCGGGCCTTCGTGCTCTCTGGGGTGGGAGATCCGCGCCACACGACGGGGCAAATCACCGCCCGCCTCGGGGAGATCGGCGCGACGCTCGAGCTCAGCCCAGATGGGGCCAAGGGCACCGAAGTGACGCGCGCGGCCATCGCTCTCGATGACCGGCCACCTCCTCTTCCAGAGGCCACAGGCATCACAGTAACCGGCTCACTGCCGGAGCTCGACCTCCCAGCCTGGCTCGCTTGGTGGCGGCAACCGGCGACGCGGAGCGGCCCCCCACCGATCGCTCTGCCCCCGCTGCGACATGCCGACGTGCGTATCGAGCGGCTTCAGGTTGGTGACGCTGCCGTCGACGGACTTGCCGTCGAGGCCGAGCCCCGGGCGGGCGGGTGGCTGCTGCGGCTGGCGGCCGACGATCTCTTCGGGGTGCTGACCTTGCCAGAGGGCGCATCCCGCGCACCGGCAACGCTGGCCCTCGAGCGACTCGAGCTGGCCCCCATGCTCCACGCCGCAGTAGCTGGGACGCGCGCGAGGAGTCACCAGGACACTCCCTCCGGCAGCGGGCGAATCCTCACCGATCCTCACCGCATGCGCCCGATCAAGATCGCCGTCGAGCAGCTCTCGTGGCAGGGACAAACCCTTGGCCGCCTCAGGGCAAGCTCGCAGACCGGGTCGAGAGGTCTTGTCGTGGATCCGATCTCGCTGACCGGCCCACTTGGCCAAGTCCGCGGCACGGCCCATTGGGTGGCGGATCCGCTGCGCACCGAGGTCGCGCTTGCCGGGGAAACCGCTGATCTTGGCCGGCTGCTGAGTAGACTCGGCCATGACTCTATCCTGGACAGGGCACCGACCAGCGCATCGCTGAGCCTCGAGTGGCCGGGCGACCCAATGGATCTCAGCGCGGCCACCGTTCGCGGGCAATTGGGACTCGAGATCGGGCCCGGGCAGCTGCTCGAGGTGGAGCCAGGGCTGGGGCGCATGCTCGGTGTCCTAAACCTCGCCGCGCTGCAGCGACGATTGGCGCTTGATTTTAGCGACCTATATGAGAAAGGGTTTGGCTTTGAGCAGATCGATGGCGAGCTGACGATCGGCGGCGGCCTCGCCCGCATCGCGCGCCTCGAGATCCTCGGTCCCTCGGGGGATATCGCCATCAGGGGCCACGCCGACCTCTTGGCCGAGACGCTGGACCAGGTCGTCACGATCACGCCGAAGGTCAGCTCGGGGGTCGCACTGGCCAGCGCGGTAGCCGGCGGGCCTCTGGTCGGCGCCGCGGTGTATGTCGCCGATCAGGTCGCCGGCGGGGCCGTCGACAAGCTGAGCCGCTATCAATACCGCGTGACCGGACCATGGGGCGAGCCGGTCTTCCAGCGCCTTGACCGAGCCAGGCTCGTGCCCGCGGCAGACTCGTCTCAGGCGCAGGACCTCGGGCGCGATCGGGCAAGAGCAGACACGGGCCCGCCACAATCCCCCTCGGATGGCTCGGATCAGAAGCCAACCAACCTGTTTCTCGACCTACCTTGAGTCCGAGCCACAGGCCCGAGCCCACAGGCCCGATCCTCCGCCCGGCCGGCTACGTGCCGCTTTCCGGCCTGCGGGCGCTGATGGTATCGTAACCTCCCGTTAACGGGGCAATTCCAGCCCGCCTCATCGTCCTTCCGCCGGTCTCGGACGCACTCACGCCTATGAAGACGAAACGAAAGCTTGCCGCCGTGCAGATGGCCTCCGGCCCGAATGTCACAGCCAATCTGCTCGAGACCGAGCGCCTCGTCCAACAAGCGGTCGAGAGTGGAGCGGAGCTTGTCGTGCTCCCGGAGAACTTCGCCTTCAAGGGCCAGCGCGACCATGACCAGCTCGCTTTGCGCGAGGAGCCAGGCGACGGGCCGCTCCAGGCCTTTCTCGCGCGCGTGGCGGCGAGGTATGGCATTTGGTTGGTCGGCGGCACGGTGCCGCTCGTGGCGGAAGACCCGAACCGGCTGCGCGCCGCCTGCCTCGTGCTCGATGAGCGCGGCCGCACCGTGGCCCGTTACGACAAGATCCATCTGTTCGACGTCAGGGTCCCTGGCTCGAATGAGCGCTACGAGGAATCAGCGATCATCGAGCCCGGCGATCAAACAGTGGTGATCGACAGCCCATTCGGGCGGCTCGGCATCGCCGTGTGCTACGATCTGCGCTTCCCGGAGCTGTTCCGCCACCTGCTGAGCCAGGGGATGGAGCTCGTCGCGATGCCGGTCTCCTTCACAGCGATCACCGGGAAGGCGCATTGGGAGACCTTGGTGCGCGCCCGCGCTATCGAGAATCTAGCCTACGTGGTGGCCGCCGCGCAGGGCGGCTATCACATGGACGGTCGAGAGACATACGGCCACAGCATGATCGTCGATCCGTGGGGCAACATCCTCGCCGAGGTGCCACGCGGCACCGGCAGCGTCTGCAGCGCCATCGATGTGGAGCTTCAGGGCTCGGTGCGGCGCAATTTTCCGTGCATCCATCACCGCCGTTTGAAATGCAGCCCTTGAGGGCACACCTGTCTTCAAAGAGCTGCCAGCGGGCTTGAATCTCGAGCGCCACGAACCGCATGCGCTCGCACTGGCCGTGATGGCCAACAAGGCATCCGATGATGCGATGGGCGCGCGCTGACGTGTCCCGCGGCAATACGGGTCGCGCCCAGCGCAATAGGCCATTGGCCGAGCAGTCTGTAACCTAACCTGACAATGAAATTCCCGAAGCACGTTCGCTCCCTCGCCCTCTGGGAGAGGGTTGGGGTGAGGGAACGAT
>CAZOWL010000096.1:0-15967 GCA_964583605.1 uncultured Chromatiaceae bacterium
CGTTCGCTCCCTCGCCCTCTGGGAGAGGGTTGGGGTGAGGGAACGATCAGGGGCCAGGCGATCTTTCATCATGCGGGGTGGCTCGCCTCGCCCCACGATCGTTAGCGCGGTGTCAGTTCCATTGGCACAGTCATCCGCCTAGCGAGCTGGCGGGGCCGGTGTGTCGCCCTCTAGGGCGACAGGAATCATCAGCGAAGACCCAGCAAAGATGCTTGCCATGGATCGCCAGTCCCCTTACGGGGACGGGTCGACCGGGAGGTCGACCTTCCGGCCCATCTTGATGGCCGACTTGTTCCACTTGTTTAGGACGCGTTCCTCAGCACAACCGATCTAGCGGAGCAACGATGAGCACAAAGAGTGACGTATCGAGAACCCTCGCGGCCGCCGGGCTGGCTGCCGCGCTTGGCTTAAGCCCCCTGGTGCAAGCCGCGAGCGTCGGGGATTTCCTGAAGCAGCTCGGCGCCTTCTCGTTCGGCGGCACCGAGTTCGACGCGAGCGAGATGCAGGGCAACCAGAAGAACTGGGCCGACCGCGATCGCTGGGTCAACGAGGCGCTCGACCAGGCCTACTTGGCCCTCGCCCGTTCGGATGAGGATGTCAGCCTCTTCGATTTTCAGAACTACTACAACGTCCTGTCCATCCAGTGGACGCCTGACTACCTCACGGACCCCGCGAACATCGGCAACCTCAACGCCTACGCCACCTTCACCGAGTACCTCTCGCGCTACCTCAAGGTCAAGCAAGAGCTGATCAGCAAGATCGCTGAGCTGAACCGCCATTACGCGGTCTTGAAGCAGGTCGACCCGCGCCAGCTCACCGGCCCCTTCCAGCTCAACACCGGCGGACAGGTCCAATCCTACACCCAGCAGGCGGCCGGCTCGGTCGACGCCACGGCCCATCAAGCGGCGCTCGCGACCGCTGCCGGCGCCGTCGAGAAATACACCGCCGAGCTCAACCGCGCCATCGCCTACGGCCTCAAGCTCGAGGAGCATTTCAAGCGGGCGGCCGGTATTCCGTAATCCGCACCGCCAGCAGATCGGCCTCTCCTCCTCGTTCCAAAGGTCCCCTTGGGAGCGACCGCCCGGAAGTTCTGCTTCCAAGCCCTGCGGTCCCACCCCAAGGCACCGCCCGACCTGAGCGACGCCACCTCGAACCCACGTGAATCCGGGTCTGCCAGGTCACCTCGGGTGGGTTCGGGTGAACGAGAATGGCCCCCAACCTCCGCCCAGGTGTTGGGGCTCATTCCTCACCCCAGCCGACACATCTGTCGTGATCGATGGCCTGCGACGCTCTCCGCATCACGCGCGCGAAGAGGAACGCCGCCAGGTGACCAGTTAGGGACGGTGCAAGGGTAACCGGCGCAACTTGCCGGTGAGTCCTTCTTCTCCCCAGCGGGAGAGGGAAGGCAAGACCCTTTCCTACCACTGACTGGCGGGGACTCCAAAGCCCCTCTCCCCCGCGGGGGAGAGGGGTTGGGGTGAGGGGGCAACGCCAGCTCGCCGCAACGAGCCAACGCCAAGGAGCGCGAGAACTGCTCGGACACCCCCGTCAAGGCTCCAGCGCGCCCGCGACATGCGCCACGAGCCCACTGATGGTGAGCACTGGCGCTGGCAGCATCTGCGGGGACGGCTACTATTGGGGTGGAAACTCCGGCGACAAGTGCACCTGAGCAACGATATCGTCGATTCCTTCTGTTATGAACGATGGCTGGTGGTGGAGCTGGATGGCGGCAGCATCAGCAGCAGAGCAAGAATGACGCGGCGTGCAGCCGCTTTCTGGAGAGCCAAGGCTATCGGGTGCTGCGCCACTGGAATCATGAAGTCTTGCTGCGCGGCGAGCGCGTGCTCGAATCCATCGTGCAGGCGCTCGGGCAAGCCGCGAATGGGGATGATTGAGGCAGGCTTCTCCCCTCACCCCAACCCTTCTCCTCTCAGGGTAGAGGGGCTTTGCCCGCGGTCGACTTCAGACGGGAGACAGGGGTTTGACGCTCACTATCCAGCGGGGTCGAGGTGAGAGGGAAAGCTGCGGGGACCTGTTGAGGTTGTTTTTGCGCCGATACTTACGGCGGAAGAATCTGTCACGAGAGATAACTGCCTTGACCGCATCAGATGCTTGCTTGCGATCCGTTCGCCGGCAGGAAGTTGTCGTCGAGGATGGATGCGTCGGGGTAGGGACAGGCGACGGGAAAGGTCTCGATGGGCAGGCCGCTTTCCGCGGCCGCCAGCTCACGGGCATCGGCGTAAGCCGAGTGCACCGCCGCCGGCCAAAGCCGCTGTAGGCCAGGGTGCTTGCGCAGCAACAGTCTCAGTTCGGTACGCAGATGGATGATCGTTATTCGCCAACTGCGCCCATCGAATTCCCGCCAACGGTCACTGAGCTGGTCGTACTGAAACTGCCATTTGAGTAGGTGGGCGAGCAGGATCCGCAGGCGGCTCTCCAGACTACGCTGCTCGCCCTTGCCCATGTCGCGCAGCTCCTCGATCAGGTGCTCAATGTCCAACTGGTCGAAGCGACCGGCCCGAAGGAGGTCGGCGTTTGCCTCCGCCCATGCGCTGTAGTCGTGCTCGTACAGATGCCTGAGATCGCTCATGCGCTTGCCTCCGATGACTCTGTCTGAAATCTATCGCCCGGGGCTGCTGGCTGCAAACGGTGCTGCTCAGGCTGGGTCCATTTAGCCCCCTGGGCTGGGGTAAGGCACCAACCCCAGCCTCCGGCCCTCATATCTCGATGCCGCCCCTGACAACGGTGCTCGAGCCGCTGAGTTGAAGCGTCTGGAAGTCGCATCATCTCGTTGTACAATCGCCGTGTCCCTGAGTCCAACACCGGTCCAGGATCGTTCTGCTTAGCGGCATCCGGCCCGATTCACCGTCCAGAGAGACACTATGGCCACGGCAGCCGAAGCCCTCTATCACCCCTATCGATTCGCCGTCGATGAATACCTGCGCATGGGAGAGGCCGGCATCCTCGGCAAGGAGGACCGCGTCGAGCTGATCGCCGGGGAGATCATCGACATGCCACCAATCGGAATTCCGCACACCAGCGCCCGCAACCGCGTCGCCAATAGGCTACTGCTGACGTTTGGGGAGCGGGTCATTCTGTCGGTCCAAAACCCGGTCTGGATCGGCGAATTTTCGCTGCCGCAGCCGGACATTGCGTTGCTGCGCCCACGTGCCGACTACTACGCCAGCGCCCATCCCAGGCCCGAGGACATCCTGTTGCTGGTGGAGGTAGCGGAATCCTCTCTGCCCTATGACCGTGACAAGAAGCTGCCGCTTTATGCCGCGGCCGGCATCGCTGAGATTTGGCTCGTGGACATCCTCGGCCGCTCGCTGACGCTGTACCGAGAGCCGTGCGCCGACGGTTATGGCTCGGCGACACCGGCCCCGGACCTGACGCGACTGTCAGCGGTCCTTTTGCCGGGCCGCACCATTGATCTGGGCGGGCTATTTGGGTCAGGCTGATCGATGAGCGGGCTGGGGCGATCTGTAAGGGAACGGGGGCGTCCTGAGCTCAGACACAGGCTCTCGCTCCTTTGATTCCCTCGGCTCACCCAAAGCTCGTGATCCGACCTCCACGCGGCATCGCACCGCCCGCGGCGCCGAGCTGGGGCTCGGCGCTCCCAGCTGCCGACACTGCCGGGTTAGCGTAGCGACACGCCGCGCCCCGTCCTTTCTTGGCAGCAAGAAGAGGCGAGCGCCGCCGCTCTGCTCGATCGCCTGGCGGAAAGCGGCCGCGCCGTTGACGGCTTGGCGGTTACGTTCTTCGGCTGACCGTCACACTGCACGGTGAGCTCCTTGCGTGTGCCTGGTGATGGGAGCGTGACCTAGTGAACGACCCAGTCCTCGACATCTCGGACCTCAGCGTACAGATCGCGCGACAGGGGCAGGTTGTCTGGGTCATCAAGGGGTTGGACCTCCAGATCGCCCGCGGCGAGACCTTGGCGCTGCTCGGCGAATCCGGCTCGGGCAAGACGATGGTGGCGTTGACCGTGATGCGGCTGTTGCCCAGCGCGGCACGCATTGTCTCCGGGCGGATCGCCCTCCGCGGCACCGATTTGCTGTCGCTGCCCGAGCGGGCAGTGCAGAGGATCCGCGGTGGACGGGTCGCAATCATCTTCCAGGAGCCGCAGGCCGCGCTGAATCCGGTCCTGCCGATCGGCCGCCAGATCGCCGAGGCCGTGCGCCGGTACGACGCGGTCCGCCGCAGCGATCGCGTCCGGGCGAGGGTTGTGGACCTGCTCGACGAGGTAGGCCTTGCCGACCCGACGAGCCGTTGCGATGATTATCCCCATCAGCTCTCGGGCGGCATGAAGCAACGCGCGATGATCGCCATGGCCTTGGCCGGGCGCCCGGAGCTCCTGATCGCTGACGAGCCGACGACCGCCCTCGATGTGACGCTCCAGGCCGAGATCCTGGCGCTGCTGCAATGCCTACAGCAGCGCCACGGTATGGCAATGCTGCTGATCACCCACGACTTCGGCGTCGCGGCCAAGACTGCAGACCGATTGGCGGTGATGTGCGCCGGGCGTCTCCTCGAGACCGCTCCGACGGCGACCTTCCTCGCCGCTCCGGGGCATCCGTACAGCCGACGACTGCTGGCCAGTCGGCCGGGGCTGATGCGCCAGACGAGGCGGTGCATTGCCAGCCAGGCACGGGCGGCATCGCAGACGCTGCTCGAGGTCGCGGATCTCGTCATCGATTTCCCGATGCGGCGCGTCGCCGGTCAGGTGCGGGCCGTCGACGGCGTCTCGCTCGCCCTGTCCTCCGGCCAGACCTTGGCGTTGGTCGGCGAGTCAGGTTGCGGGAAGACGACGCTCGGCAAGGGACTGGCCCAGCTCCTGCCGGCCACGGCCGGCACCGTGCGTTTCCGCGGGCAAGCGCTCGCAGCTGCGGAGCTATCCAAGGTGAGGCACCTACGCAAGGAGCTGCAGATCATCTTCCAGGACCCCTATGCGTCAATGAATCCGCGGATGCGAGTCGGTGACATCATCGCCGAAGGGCTGGTCACTTTGGGGCTCGAGCGACGGCGAGATGGACGGCGTCGTCGCGTGGCCGAGCTCTTGAACCGGGTGGGTTTGAGCTCTGAGCAGGCTGCACGATATCCCCACGAGCTCTCAGGCGGCCAGCGCCAGCGGATCGCTATCGCGCGGGCGCTTGCGGTCGCGCCACGGCTGGTTGTCTGTGATGAGCCGACCAGCGCGTTGGATGTCTCGGTGCAGGCGCAGATCCTCGGCCTACTCCAGAAATTACAGCGCGAGGACGGGATGGCCTACGTGTTGATCACCCACGACCTGGCTCTCGTCGCGCAGATCGCCGATCAGGTCGCCGTCATGTATCTCGGAAAGATCGTGGAGCAGGGTCTCGCGGGGGAGGTGCTCGAGGAGCCGCAGCACCCGTACACCCAGGCCCTGCTATCGGCCATGCCGACGATCGACAGCGCTGAGCCGCGTCCGATGAAGGTTCTTGCCGGCGATCGGCCCTCGCCAGCCGACCCGCCGCGTGGTTGCCGTTTCCATCCGCGCTGTCCCGAGGCCCGCGCCGCCTGTGCGGCAGCTCAGCCGCGGGAGGTCGCGCTCAGCGCCGAGGGTACGCGATGCGTACCCTACCTTGCGCTCACTACCTTGCGCTCACTAGGTAAGTAGGACGAGGCTCACGAGAAAGGCGAGCGCTAGAGCGCCGACCAGGCTCCAAAGCCGATCAGATCTCGCCTGACGTGAGCGTCGCCGGAGGATGGTTCGCGCTAGGACGATGTCCCCTTCCAGGCTAGGATCGAGATGAAGTCGCCGATGGGGCAGATCCACGGCCTCCACAGCGGCGATCGCCTCGAGCAGCTCGGACCGATAGAGGCGAGCGTCGACATCTACCAGCGATCGGCAAAGCGCGTCATGTGAATGCATCAGCGCTGCCTCGATGTCGTGGAAACGGGCCGCGTAGCGGACCCGCGTCGGCGCACCCGGCCCCGCAAAGACCTCAGCACAATCGGCCGTTCTAAGGCGAACGAGACCGGGTTGGTCATCGCGGGTTTCGACGACTAGGCAGCCGGATTGCATCAAACCGACTTCACGTCTGGCCGCCGCGGACCGGTTCTCGCGTCAAGATTCCGCTCAAAGCGGAGTTATGGCCACGCGCACCCCCCATCCGCGAGGGCCACGCGTTGCGACTGCGCTGCCGCTGTGCTGAGGGTCGGCGGCGAGCCGCTATCCGGCCAGTGCGTGCCGTGCCTCCCCCCTCAATTGCCGATTGCAACGCCGAATCAGCTCGGCAACCGGCTTAGGGATCTGAGACTCCTCGTCCGGGTTGTATGGCTCACCGCGGATCCAGTGGGCCTCGGCCTCCTCGGCACAACGGTGAAGACCTTCCCGACAAAGTTCCCATATCGCCTGAGCGTGTTTCACTGTCATTGCGGCCACCCTCGTTTTTTGACCTGCGGATTTCTCTTGCCCCCCACCGCCGCCTCTTCCAGGGGCCTTTAACAAGAAGGTTAGCAGACCATGATGAAGTTCAATGTATCTGAAATGGCACAAGTGAGGTCTTGTTGTCCAGAGTCAACTTAATGGCTGAAATGCACGACTCAAGACTCGACTCGGATGGCCGTTGCCTATCACCCGACGAACGCGTCTTCTTCACCGATCCGTGTCCTCAGTTCCTGGCGTCGCGCAGAAAAATTTATAAAACAGTGGCCTGCAATACCTCCCCGTAGCGATCCAGCACCGCTCCGCGTATGGCTTGCGCGCCCAGGACTGGATCAAGGGCCAACCGCTACCGAGCACAGGCTACGCGGACGTGGCAGCGTTTGTCCTGTCCGCCAACACAGGGTTCGGCGACCGGGCGGCGAGTAGCACCTCGTTCCTTCCCAGGCCAATGCTGCACTGGCGAAAACTGGACATGCCTTTGAGGCGATCAGGTGCTCGCCTCGGGCGGGACGGCCGTCCTCTCCTGCGTCACGGCCAGCCGTCGGTCCTGACGCGAGGTGACCAAGAGATAGACCGCCGGGACGATAAACAAGGTGAAGAGTGTACCGATGCCCAGCCCCGTGCTAATCACGAGACCGATATTGAAGCGGCTGATGGCGCCCGGGCCGCTGGCGAGCAGCAGCGGGATCATTGCCACCACCATGGAGACCGTCGTCATCAGGATCGGCCGCAGTCGAATCGCTGCGGCCCGCTCGACCGCCTCGCGCTTATCGAGGCCCTCGCGCTCGCGGAGCTGATTGGAAAACTCGACGATCAGGATGCCGTTTTTCGTGACCAGACCGATGAGCGTGATCAGACCGATCTGGGTGTAGATGTTGACACTCGCGAAGCCCAGAAACAGGAAGACCATGGCCCCCGCGATCGAGAGTGGCACCGACATCAGGATGACGAAGGGATCGCGCCAGCTCTCGAACTGGGCCGCGAGGACCAGATAGACCACCAGCAGGGACAAAAAGAAGGTCGCCTCGAGCGCGCCCCCCTCCTGCTGGTACTGGCGCGACTCGCCCTTGTAATCCCATCGGGTGCCACGCGGGAACAGGACCTCGGCCTGCTCCTCGAGATAGCCGAGGGCATCGCCGAGCGTGACACCTTGGGCCGCTACTCCCGACAGGGTAATGGCATTCAGCTGCTGGAACTGAGTCCGCTTCGATGGCTCGACTTCGTGGCGGATGTCGACGAGCGTGGCCAATGGCACCAGCTCGCCGGCCTGGTTACGCAGGTAGAGGTCCTTGAGGGCCTCCGGGTCGTTGCGGAATTCCTCGCGCACCTGCGGAATCACCTTGTAGCTGCGGCCGGCCAGGCTGAACCAGTTGACATAGTCCTCGTTGATCATCGCCGAGAGGCTGCGACCAATCTCCTGCATGCTGATGCCGAGGTCTCCAGCCGCGTCGCGCCGGACATCGAGCACGACCCTCGGTCGGGTGTATTCAACATCTTTCTGCAGGAACACGAATTTTCCGCTCCCCATCGCGGTGCCGAGGAGTTGATCGGCCAACGTGCTGAGCTCCTCGTAAGGCGCATCGGAAACGATCACAAACTCGATCGGCAGACCATCTCCAGGGGTCGGCAGGCTCGGCCTCGGAAAGACCACCGTCTGCACGCCCGTGATCTGCGCTAGCTGCCCCTGGAGCTGCGGTTGGATCTCCATCTGCGAGCGCTCGCGCTCCGCGGGCGGCGGCATCTTGAAACCACCGAACGTCGTGCTGACGTCGCCCCCCATGCCGGCGATGATAAAGCTCTGACGATATTCGGGGATGCTCTCGAACTGCTCTTGGATCTCCGTGACGTAGCGCTCGGCGTAATCGATCGTCGCCGTCTGCGGGGCCGTCGCCATGAAGAAGAGGATGCTCTGGTCCTCGGTGGGAGCGAGCTCCTGCTGCGTCATCGAATACATCAGATAGATGCTCGCGAGCACGGCAACTGCGAGCAGCACCGTCACGCTGGGGTAGGCGAGCCACCCGTGCAAGGCGCGGCGATAGGCCGCGGCCAGTGCGGTGAAGAAATGTTCGACCATCTGCTCGAAGCGGCCCTGCTGTGCGCCGGTGCGCAACGAGCGCGAGGCCAGCATCGGTGATAAGGTCAGGGCGACGACGCCCGAGATCAGGACCGCCGCGGCCAGCGTGAACGCGAACTCGGTAAACAGGGAGCCGACCAGCCCGCCCATGAAGCCGATCGGGGCATAGACAGCCACCAAGGTCGTCGTCATCGCCACGATTGGCAGCGCCAGCTCGCGCGCACCATCGATCGCGGCGTCAATCCCAGACTTGCCCATCTCGAGGTGGCGATGGACGTTCTCGACGACGACGATGGCGTCATCGACGACGAGACCGATCGCCAAGACCATCGCCAACAAGGTCAGCAGGTTGATCGAGAAGCCCATCAACAGCATCAGGAAGGCGGCCCCGACGATCGAGAGGGGCACCGCGACCGATGGGATCAACGCGGCCCGGATCGACCCCAGCGAGAGGAAGACGACGAACAGCACGATCAGGCCGGCTTCGGCCAGCGTCGTGAAGACCTCGCGGATCGAGTCCTCGATGAACTCGCTCGCATCGTAGGGGATCGCGGCCTCGAGACCCTCGGGGAACTGTGTTACCAGCTTGGGCATCAGCTCGCGGACGCGCGCCGCGACATCGAGCGGGTTGGCCCCGGGTGACTGCTCGATGCCGATGAAGATCGCCGGCAGCCCGCGATAGAGTGTGCTGGAATCATAGTCCGCCGAGCCGAGCTCGACCTCCGCGATATCCGAGAGCCGCACCAGGGCGCCCTCGTCTTCGCGCACGACCAGATCGCGGAAGTCCTCGACGCGGCTCACGTCGGTCGTCGCCGAGAGATCGATCTGGACCGTCTCGCCGCGGATCTGGCCGACGCCTGAGAGATAGTTGTTCCCCTCCAGCACCGCCGCGACATCGCTGCCCGTGACGCCCAGGGCCGCCATGCGATTCGGATCGAGCCACACGCGCATCGCGAAGGTCTTGTTGCCGAACACCTCGGCCTTGGCGACCCCCTCCTGGGCCTGGAGCTGGGGCTGGACGACGCGCAGCAGATAGTCGGAGACTTGCGGCAGATCCATCGTCTCGCTGTAGAAGGCCAGATACATGAGGGCCGTCGAATCGCCGGTCGTCGAATCGATCACCGGATCCTGGGCCGCATCCGGCAGCACATTGCGCTGACTGGCGACCTTTGCCTGGATCTCGGCGACCGCGGCATTGGGATCGTAGTTCAGGCGCATGTGGGCCTCGATCACCGACTGACCCTGGGTGCTCGTCGCTGAGATGTAGTCGATCCCCTGGGCCTCCGCGACGGCCTGCTGCAGCGGCGTCGTGATGAAGCCCTTGACCAGGTCGCTGCTCGCCCCTGGATAGGCCGTCGTGATGGTGACGACGGTATTCTTGGTCTCCGGGTACTGGCGGATCTCCATGCCGACCAGGGCGCGCAGACCTAGGATGAAGATCAGCAGGCTGACGACGCTCGCCAGGACCGGCCGCTGCACGAATACGTCTGTGAACTTCATCGCGTCGCGCTCGAGCCCGAGTCGATCGCCGCCGTCTCAGCGCCCTGCGGCACGATCGTCACGGGCTGACCGTTTGATAGCTTGACCTGACCGGCTAGGACAACCCGATCGCCGGCACTCAGTCCGTCGACCACCTCGACCTCATCGCCGCGCACGGCGCCGGTACGGATCTGGCGCCGCTGCACGACGGTTGCGCCATCCTGCTCCTCGACCAAGAAGACCAAGTCGCCGTAGGTGTTGAACGCCACGGCCTGACGGGCCACCGTCAGGACCTCGTCCTTGGTCGGCAACAGCGTGTCGACTTGGGCGAACATCCCTGGTCGCAGCCGCAGGCCCGGATTGCTCAGGATCGCGCGCAGCTCCAGGTTCCGCGACCCGCGGGCGATGCCGGGATTGATGGCGATGATGCTCCCAGAGAACGTCTGTCCCGGATAGGCCGCGACCGCTATCTCGACCGACTGGCCGGTGGTCACCTCCGCGAGACGGCGCTCGGGGAGCGTGAAGTCGACGAAGACCGGATCAAGGGCCTCGAGCGGTACGATCGCCGAGCCGGCCGGTAGGTACTGCCCGAGATTGACCAGGCGGATACCGAGCTGTCCATCGAACGGGGCACGGATGGTCTTCTTATCGACCAGGGCCTGCTTGGCGGCGACTAAGGCCTCGGTCTTCTCAAGAGTGGCGACGATCTCGTCGTAGTCCTCCTGCGAGACGGCCTTGCTCGCGAGCAAGCGGGCATTGCGGTCGCGGCGGATCTGCGCTAGCCGGCGATCGGCGACCAACCCGGCGAGATCGGCCTCGTCGACCGTCGCATCGAGCCTCAGCAGCAGGTCGCCACGCTTCACCATCGCGCCGGATTCGAAGAGGATCTCGCTGACCTGACCATCGACCTCGTTGTTGACCATCACTCCCTGAACGGCGGTTACACTGCCGACGGCGTGCAAGCGCGGCGTCCAAGGCTCGCTGCGCACCTCTGTGACCGAGACCGTCGCCGGCGGCGGAGGCTGAGAGAACATGGCCGCTTCTTGTTGGATCTGGCGGTATTTGACGAAGCCAATCCCGCCGGCCACCGCAGCTAGGACCAGCAAGACAACCAGGATACGCATGAACATGGAGACGACAGATATCTCAATAGTGCTGAATCGCCCGATTGTAGCAATTTCAGGCTGCAGGAAATGTGAACGAGCGGGAGGCGAGTATGGACGGTACTCGATGCGCACCCTTCTAGCCGCTCTACGTCGATGATCGGGCGACCAATCCGTTCCGACTTTCCTGGAACCGTTCCTTGGCGTTCCGCTCCGCCCGCCGATCAATCCGCCGTCGTCAGGCCGCCGATGCGCAGGAGCTGGTTGATCATGTCACGCGTGTCATCACCTCTCGCGATGCGCTCGACCGGGGTCCAGCTGTAATCTGGCTCGAGCCGATAGGATCCGACTGGATCATGGGGCGGCTCGCCACCCCAATCCGCCGGTGAGAGCATCGAGAAGAAGGTGCCACCGTCGCCGCGCCGGTAGAGATGATAAACCTGTCCGGGGATGCGCTTGAACTGGCACTCGGCGAGCGTCAGGGCCTGCTCTTCCCGCGCCTCGGCCAGCACCTTGCGCGCCTCGTCCTGCAGCGCCTTGATCTGATCGGCGATGACGCGAAGCTTCGCACCGGTGCGGGCGCTCAGCATGGCCTCTGCTTGGGCCAGCTCGGCGTCCAGCTCCGGCGCCTGAAACGCCGGCGCGAGCCGGTGCGTAGGGTAGGGGGCGCTGTGGCTAGCCCCTCGATACGGGCGGGGCCTGGCGTCGTCGCTTCTGTTCAAGTCAAATCACTCCGTGGTCTCGAGGTGGCCGGGACAGCACCGCGTCACTGCTGGATCGCCCCCCGGCCATCGAGGTTTCGGATCTGGTCGGTCACACAGGCGTCCTCGCGAGAATGGCGCTTGTGCAGGAAGCGATCCGCCACTTCGCCGCGCAGGTGCTCGACGATCTCGGTACCCATGCGATGGGGCCCCCCGGTGATGTGGGCGACCGCCTTGCCGGGGAAGGAGCGAGCGCTTGGCGCGACGGTCTGTCTCCCGTTGAACGACCCCAATGTGTCATTCTAACGCATGGCTTGGGCACGCCCCAGCCAGCCAACGAGCCAGTCAGTGAGGACCGCCAGCATGCACCCAGCCAGGCCCGCGTCCGAGATCGAGCCGGCGGCCAAGGCCTGCAGCGACGCCCTCGCGCGGGTCATCCGCGAGGCCGCTGCGGCGGCCGGAGGAGAGCTGCCGTTCGACACCTTCATGGAGCTGGCCCTCTACGCGCCTGGGCTCGGCTATTACATGGCCGGGGCGCACAAGCTTGGCACCGGAGGCGATTTCGTCACGGCGCCCGAGCTCTCGCCGCTATTCGGTCGTTGTCTCGCGGGACAGATTGGCGAGGCCCTATCTGTCCTGGCAGGCGGCGAGGTCCTCGAGATTGGCGCCGGCAGCGGCGCCCTTGCCGCTGAGATCCTAACCCAGCTGGAACGCGACGGCGTGCTGCCGGAGCGCTACCTGATCTTGGAGCTGAGCCCCGAGCTTCGGCAGCGCCAGGCCAGGCGCATCAAGGCCCAGGCCCCTGCGCTCGCCTCATGTGTGCACTGGCTCTCCGCGATGCCTCAAGGCCTGAAGGGGGTCGTGGTCGCTAATGAGGTGCTCGATGCGATGCCCGTGCACCGGTTTCGCATCCGCGCCGATGGAAGTATCGGTGAGATCTTCGTCGCGCCACGTGGCCAGGGTTGGGTCGAGGTCGTCGCGCCGCCCAGCTCACCGGGCCTGGAGAGGGCCGTCAGGGGTCTCCAGGCCGAAGGCCTTGCCACGACCCCGGGCTACACCAGTGAGGTCAACCTGCGCCTAAGGCCCTGGATCGCTGGCCTCGCGGCTGCGATTGACCGCGCCCTGGTCCTGCTGATCGATTTCGGCTATCCGCGCCATGAGCTCTACCGCGCGGACCGAGCGATGGGCACGCTGATGTGCCATTACCGGCACGAGGCGCACGGCGACCCTTACGCTCGGCTCGGCCTCCAAGACATCACGGCCCACGTCGATTTCACGGCGCTTGCCGAGCACGCCCGCGAGGCGGGCCTGGCGATCGCAGGCTACGCTACCCAGGCCCATTTCCTACTTGGGTGCGGGCTCGAGCGACTGATGGCCGAGGCTGGCCAGGACAGGCTCAGCCTCGCTCTTGGCGCGAAGCAGCTCCTGCTCCCAACGGCGATGGGAGAGCGATTCCGCGTCCTGGGCTTAACGAAGAGAGTCGAGGCGCATTGGTGCGGCTTTGCCGTGCGCGACCTGAGGGATCGGCTTTGGCTCAGCTAGATCCGCCGGGCGAGTACATCTCGCACCGCTGGAGCATCTCGTGTCTACCAGAGCCACCTCGGGCTTTGCCGACTCTGGCGTTCGGGACGAAAACGCTAGCTGAAATCCTCCGACTGGGCACCTATCGGAAGCACAGAGGGGGCAGGCGTCTGTCGAGGTCGCGCTGGCAAACCCCGCCGCCGTTTCGGCCGAGCGCGTGAAGGGACGCGATGCGTACCCTACGCTGCTACGCGGTGCATATCCCACGTTGCTATCAAGACTGTCTGGATCGGTGCACACTCGCCTATGATAGAGATCAGCGGCGTCGACCAAGGCCTCGCCAGGCCCAGCGACGGTCGCAGGAACCAAGCTCAAGTCAACAAGAAGTGAATACGATGCCGACAGACTTCGCTCATCTGATCATTTCCGGCCTATTGATGGTCGCGGTGGTATTGGGCCTCCGGTTCGCCGGGCTACTGGAGGGTGCCTCGCCCCTCAAGCGAGGTCTTCTGGCCGGGGTCGTGATCCTGGTCGTCCTTGTCCTCTTCAATCTCATCTGGCCCTCTGGTCAACCGCCGGTGGGTCACCCGGGTTGACATTCCCCGCTTCATGCCTTCCGCCCAAGGCGAGTCAGTGAGGCTCGTCGGATCGATGGAGCCTGCCAGCGGCGCACACGTGCTTGCCGCCAGTAGTCGGTGGAGATTCGGGTAGGCATCGTCCCTTCCTGTGCCGACCTGGCATCAGGAGAGGTAGGAAGGCACGATGCCTTCGATGTCGGCCGCGCTCACGCCGAGGGCCGCCAAGCCGTCGCTCGCGCAGACGCTAGCGGTCTGCAGCGACAGGTAGTTGTCCTGGCTGAAGGGCTTGCCGGGCAGGCGCTCGAAGACCCGCGCCTGGAGATGGGACATCCGATCATCCAACCCGATGACTCGGATGCGCCGTCCGATCGCCTTTGCTGTGTATTCGACGAGCTCCTGAAGCGCGAAGACCCTTGGCCCGCACAGCTGATAGCGCTGGCCGTGAGTCGTCGGGTCGTGCAAGGCCGCTTGAAACGCCTCGACCACATCTCCGACGTGGACCGGTGCAAGGCGCGCCTCTGGACAGGCCAGCGGGAAGACGCCCGGGGCCAGGCGCAGTAGACTCGCGAACCGGTTGAAGAAGTGGTCGCCGCGGCCGAAGATGACCGATGGCTGGAAGCTCGTCACACCGAGATCGGTGCCGGCTTGGCCGTGCGCCAGATCCTCCCCGGCACCCTTCGAGCGGAGATAGCGACTGCGTCCGGCGTTGGCATCGGCGTTCAACGCACTCATGTGCAGCACGCGGCGTACACCGGCATCCCGCGCCGCCTCGACCAATGTCCGGACAAGCTCGACATGGACGCGCTCGAAGGTGGTGGTGCCCGATTCGTTGAGGATGCCCGCTAGATTGATCACGATGTCGCAACCGATGAGCTGGCGGCGCAGATCGTCGCGATCGAAGAGATCCGCCTGGCGCATTTCCAGCGTCGGAATCAGGTTCAGCTCGCGGTGCCGGCTCGGACGACGGACCAACACACGGCATCGATAGCCGACCGCAGCGAGGCGGTAGATCAGATGATGGCCGACGAAGCCAGTGCCCCCGAGTATGCAAATCCTGTTGTTCTTCATTGTGTCACTTCGACAAGATGGTGAGACTGGCCCGCTCGCTCGCCACTGCCTGGCGAGGTCGCGGGCCCACCATTATCGCCCAAGCCGACACATGCCCGGCAAGCTCGTCCCAGCTGGTGCGCATCACCGGTGAGCGGACTGGACCTGGCCGCCTACTTTGCCACCGGGGCCCTGTCTGGGATCCTGGCCGGACTGCTCGGCTTGGGTGGCGGGATCGTCACGGTGCCGGCCCTGATCCTCGTCTTCTCGCACCAAGGCCTCGCCGCGGAATGGATTCCGCATCTCGCGGTTGGCACCTCGCTCGCTACGATTGTCGGCACGGGCAGCGCGTCGGTGCGCGCCCATCATCGACGCGGGGCAGTGCGCTGGGACCTATTTCGAGGCCTGGCGCCCGGCATCGTCATCGGGGCCTGGATTGGCGCGGCCGTGGCCGGCGTGATGCCCGAGGCCTGGCTCAAACGGGTCTTTGCCATCTTCCTGATCTTCGTCGGCGCCAGAATGCTCACCCGCCGAGCAGCCACTGCGCCCAGGGCCGAGCTGCCCGGGACCGGCGTGCGCCTCGCCGCGGGGACCGGCATCGGGACGCTCTCCGCCTTGGTCGGGATTGGCGGGGGCACACTGACAGTGCCCTTTTTGACACGCTACGGCCTTGATCTGCGCCGCGCCGTCGGCACGTCCAGCGCCTGCGGGGTACCCCTGGCCCTCGCGGGCGCACTCGGCTTCGTCGTCACCGGTTGGGCACGTGAGGGGCTCCCGCCCGGCGCGACCGGCTTCGTCTACTGGCCCGCGGTTCTGGCGATGCTCGCGCTCAGCGTCGCGACAGCCCCCTTTGGAGCCCGCCTCGCGCATTCGCTGCCAATCGATGTGGTTCGTCGTGTGTTCGCCGTCGCCCTGTTTCTCGTAGCGACCCAGCTACTGCTGGGCTAACGATCATGGGACGAGGCGAGCCACCCCAGATGATGAAATGCCGCCTCGTCCCTGATCGTTCCCTCACCCCAACCCTCTCCCAGAGGGCGAGGGAGCGAAGGTGC